>CAJUNN010000013.1 GCA_910587955.1 uncultured Lachnospiraceae bacterium
GTTTGCCTTTCTGAATCCCGCATCCCAGGACATGGGATACTGTCATACCGGTAATTCCCAGCTTTATCATTGCATTCTTTAATACTTCAAATTTGGATTCCTTGCAGACAATCTCAATTTTTGTAAACTTCGGAGTGCCTTCTTCAAACGCAGGAACTTTCTGAACCGGAACCGCTTCCGCAACCGGAATATCACCGGATACCGCCACAGGGTCATTTCCCTCTTCAATATACTCCGGAAGCATTGCAAAGCCTGCATATGCGGAAGGAAGACCATGCTCTGCCGCATCAAGGCCAGTCATTTCTTCTTCTCTGTCTACGCGAAGACCCACGATCGTTCGAATCGCAAGGAATGCAATCGTTATCGTAACCGCTGTCCATGCCGCTACACTGACAAAGCCGATAAACTGGAGTTTTAATAAGTCAAATCCGCCGCCATAAAACAGACCGGTTAAAGTTTCTCCCGAAGCATTTGCAATACTGTATCCAGGAGCTGTGTCCGTAGCAAATAATCCAACTGCCAGTGTACCCCAGATCCCATTCATGCAATGCACGGCAACTGCCCCCACCGGATCATCAATATAAAGCACATGATCGAGAAGCCATACGCCAAACACGACCAAAAGGCCGGCAGCTGCTCCAATCATAGCCGCACCGAATGCATCTGTCACATCGCATGGCGCCGTGATCGCCACAAGCCCTGCTAGCGATGCGTTCAGACACATGGAAACATCCGGCTTTCCATATTTTATCCACGTAAAGGCCATACAGACAACCGTTGCAACAGCCGGCGCAACGGTTGTTGTCAGGAAAATAGAGCCAAGCTGTGCAATGGAAGTTGCGGCCGCACCATTAAATCCATACCAGCCGAGCCAAAGAATAAATACTCCAAGCGCTCCCAGCGCAATGCTGTGCCCCGGAAAGGCATTTACTTTCACAACGTTTCCGCTCTTATCTCTGGTAAACTTTCCGATACGGGGACCAAGAATTTTCGCGCCAATCAACGCGGAAATACCGCCTGCCATATGAATCGCGCAGGAACCGGCGAAATCATGGAAACCAAGCTGTGCAAGCCATCCTCCTCCCCATATCCAGTGTGCTTCAATCGGATAAATCAGCGCGGAAATTACGCCGGAATAAATACAATAGGAAAGAAATTTTGTACGTTCCGCCATTGCACCGGATACGATGGTTGCCGTTGTAGCGCAAAATACAAGGTTAAATACAAAGCCGGAAAAATCAAACTCCGCATATGCAGTAAACAAATCAAATCCCGGCCTTCCGATAAATCCAAACAGATCTTCTCCCATCAGCAAGCCAAAACCAATCAATATAAATACTACGGTTCCAATACAAAAATCCATTAAGTTCTTCATAATGATATTTCCTGTATTTTTCGCCCTGGTAAAACCTGCCTCTACCATTGCAAAACCTGCCTGCATCCAGAACACCAATGCGGCGCCAATTAAAAACCAGACTCCGAACACTTCGCCGGATACCGCTTCCTGCACGAGCGCTTTCATAGCTTCATCCATATCTTCTTCCTCCTATTCCAGTTCCGTAATATCCTTCAAAGTACACGGGTATGAAATCAATTTCCAGCCACAAATGCATGTGTCTGGAAATTGATTTGTGCACTTTGAAGGATATTACTGATTCAAAGTCGCTGCGCGACAGCACGAAAGGGTAAAGTCATCCGCTTATTTTACGCCGAACAGCAAATCGCCATAAGTCGGAAACGGCCAGTATTTCTTTGCCGTCATCGTTTCCGCCTCATCGCAGGCAGCTCTTAATTCTCCCATTTTTCCTAAAACAGCATCTCGGATCATATAAGATTCTGCTTCCACATCCTCCGCATCCTGAAGTTTCATCACTGCTTTTTCCAATTCATCTGTCTTGATCGCAATCTGCTCTTCCAATCCTGCAAGGTTTTTCACAAGCTTCGTCTCATAACCGCATGAAACGGAATCATCCACCGCTTTTTTTGCCGCCGCCGTATTTGCAAGCTCCAGTACATATGCGCTTACTGCCGGAGCAATTTCTGTCTTTGCCATATCAATCATGGTATTTGCTTCAATCAGAACCGTCTTACAATAGTTTTCCAACATAATTTCACATCTGGACTTCAGCTCCGCTTCTGAAAATACCTTGTGGCTTGTCAGCATCCGTACATTTTTTTCATCCAGCAGATGCGGCATACAATCCGGTGTTGTACGGTAGTTAAGAAGCCCTCTCTTTTCCACAGCTTCCTGAATCCATGTGTCGTCATAACCATTCCCGTTGAAAATAACATGTTTATGATCTTTGATGGTCTTGCGGATCATTTCATGCAGCACATCTTCAAAATTCTCTGCTTTTTCCAGTCTGTCCGCATAGATTTTCAAGCTTTCCGCCACCGCGCTGTTCAGCATGATATTTGCGCAGGCAATGCTGTTGGAAGAGCCCAGCATACGAAATTCAAATTTATTTCCGGTAAATGCAAAGGGCGATGTACGGTTGCGGTCCGTGGTATCGCGGTTAAACTTCGGAAGTACGTCCACGCCCAGCTTCATCTGTGTTTTTTCAGTTCCCGCATAGGGAGTACCGGTTTCAATCGCTTCCAGTACTGCATTCAGTTCTTCTCCAAGGAAGATAGAAATGACTGCCGGAGGCGCTTCGTTTGCCCCAAGTCTGTGATCATTTCCTGCTGTCGCCACAGAAAGACGAAGCAGATCCTGATAATCGTCCACCGCCTTGATAACCGCACAAAGGAATAGTAAAAACTGCGCGTTTTCATACGGCGTCTCCCCCGGCGACAGCAGATTCACGCCGCCGTCCGCAGTCAGGGACCAGTTGTTATGCTTTCCGCTTCCGTTTACTCCGGCAAACGGTTTTTCATGAAGCAGGCACACAAGCCCATGCTTTGCCGCAACCTTCTGCATAATTTCCATGGTCAGCTGGTTATGGTCTGTTGCAATGTTTGTTGTGGTATAAACAGGGGCAAGTTCATGCTGCGCCGGGGCAACCTCGTTATGCTCTGTCTTTGCCAGAATGCCCAGCTTCCAGAGTTCTTCATTCAAGTCTTCCATATAGGCTGCAACCCGCGGCTTGATCACTCCGAAATAATGATCGTCCATCTCCTGTCCCTTGGGCGGCTTTGCTCCGAAAAGCGTGCGTCCCGTAAACCGAAGATCCCTCCGCTGTTCATACATTTCTTTTGTAATCAGAAAATATTCCTGTTCCGGTCCTACGGATGTGCGGACACATTTCACACTGTCATTTCCAAAGAGATGAAGAATACGGATTGCCTGCTTATTCAGCGCTTCCATAGAACGGAGCAGCGGTGTCTTCTTATCCAGCGCTTCTCCGCCGTAAGAACAGAATGCGGTAGGGATGCACAAGGTATTGCCCTTAATGAACGCATAAGAAGTAGGGTCCCATGCCGTGTATCCCCGCGCCTCAAAAGTCGCCCGAAGTCCGCCGGAGGGAAACGACGAAGCATCCGGTTCGCCTTTGATCAGTTCCTTTCCGGAAAACTCCATAATCACACCCCCATCGGGAGACGGAGAAATAAAGCTGTCGTGCTTTTCTGCCGTGACGCCGGTAAGGGGCTGGAACCAGTGCGTATAGTGGGTAGCGCCATGCTCCACCGCCCAGTCTTTCATCGCTGCCGCTACCGCATTTGCTACGCCAATGTCAAGCTTTGCGCCTTCATCAATGGTCTTTCTCAAAGACTGATAAACCTTTGCCGATAAATTTGCTTTCATCACCCTGTCATCAAACACTTTACATCCAAAAAAATTTGATACATTTTTCATAATCCCACTCCTTCCAATTTGATAATAAAAAAGACAAGGATGGCTTTCATGGCGTTTCCCCTTCGCCGCAAAAGACTCCCTTGCCTTTTCTATCAAATTGTATGTATTTTCATCTATAAAAGTAAAAAGCGTCTCTGAGAGCTTCCTCTCAAAGACGCCTTTGCCTTTACGTGTTGGATGATACACCCTTGCAAAACATTTGTCAATCCTTTTTTTATTTTTTCAATTCTCCCAAAAAAGATTGACAAAGCGCATCATCCGCTGTATAAATATAAACGATGAGCAAAGGCGTTCATTTTCAGAGCAGACAACATCTGTCCTGAAAGCGGATGCCTTTGCTTTTTTGATTTATTCTGAAAGGAAGGTACAAAACTTATGAAAATCGAAGGCCAAATAAGAATCCCTTCCGGATGTGCAATCTCAGCGGTAATATCCAAAGACGGAAATAAGATGTCCGGTGAAATGATCATAAATTCCATGAAACCCATGCATGACCGTTCCAACGGATTAGGCGGCGGTTTTGCCGGTTACGGCATTTACCCTGAATATAAAGATTTTTACGCATTCCATATGTTTTTTGATTCCCGCGACACCCGCAAGGAATGTGAAGCCTTCTTAAAAGAACGCTTTGAAATCATCCAATCGGAAATCATTCCGACCCGGAAGATTCCGGAAGTCACAGATGAGCCGATCATATGGAGATATTTTGCCGCTCCCTTAAAATCTGTTCTTGCATCCTTACAGTTAGAAGAAAAAGAGTTTGTGGCCAAAACAGTTATGAAGATCAACGCCGAAATGCCCGGTGTTTACGTCTTTTCCAGCGGCAAGAACATGGGTGCCTTCAAAGCGGTCGGTTTTCCGGAAGATGTGGGCGTCTTTTATAAGCTGGAAGAATATGAAGGATACTCCTGGACGGCACATGGACGTTATCCGACAAACACGCCCGGCTGGTGGGGAGGCGCGCATCCCTTTACACTGCTCGACTATTCCGTCGTGCATAACGGAGAAATATCTTCCTATGACGCCAACCGCCGGTTTATTGAAATGTTCGGCTATAAATGCACCCTCTGGACCGATACGGAAGTCATTACTTATATCATGGATTACCTGCTCCGCGTACAGGGACTTACGCTCGGCGAAGCCGCAAGTGTAATCGCCGCTCCGTTCTGGAGTACCATTGCGGCAAAAAGGGATTTGGAGGACCAAAAGAAACATACTTACCTTAGAACTATGTTTCCAAGCCTTCTGATTACTGGTCCTTTCTCCATTGTTTTGGGATTTGAGGGCGGATTGATGGCGTTAAATGACCGTCTGAAGCTTCGTTCCATGGTAGTTGGCGAAAAAGATGATAAAGTATTCATTGCCAGCGAAGAAGCCGCTATTCGGACCATAGAGCCAAATGCGGAAAACATATGGTCTCCCGCCGGCGGTGAGCCTGTCATCGTTAAAGTAAAGGAAGGTGCGTTTTAATGGGTATCGAATTTATTTATCCTGAATTTGAAGTAATCAGAAATGAAAACAGATGCATTTCCTGTCGTGTATGCGAGCGGCAATGTGCGAATGAAGCCCACAGCTACGATGAAAAACTCAAAATTATGAAGTGTGATGAATCAAAATGCGTAAACTGCCAGCGCTGCGTTTCCTTTTGTCCTGCAAAAGCCTTAAAGATTGTAAAAAGTGACTGCACCCTGCGCGAAAACGCGAATTGGTCAGCCCAGACAGTGAAAGAAATATACAAGCAGGCAAACAGCGGAGGTGTTCTTTTGTCCTCTATGGGGAATCCAACCCCCCTTCCCGTTTACTGGGATAAAATCCTGATCAACGCTTCACAGGTAACGAACCCTTCCATTGATCCGCTGCGGGAACCGATGGAAACCAGAGTTTTTCTCGGAAAGAAGCCGTCAAAAGTACAGCGCTCTAAAGACGGAAAATTAAACTGTACACTGCCTCCGCAGCTGGAACTGTCTATGCCGGTTATGTTCTCTGCCATGAGCTACGGCTCTATCAGCTACAACGCCCACAAGTCCCTTGCGCTGGCAGCAGCAGAGCTTGGAATTTTATATAACACCGGAGAAGGCGGTCTGCATGAAGATTTTTACTGCTATGGTGAAAATACCATCGTGCAGGTAGCTTCCGGCCGTTTTGGTGTCCATGCGGATTATCTGCAAGCCGGCGCAGCGATTGAGATCAAAATAGGGCAAGGTGCAAAGCCAGGGATCGGGGGACATCTTCCCGGTGAAAAAATCGTAGGAGATATATCCCGTACCCGTATGATCCCAGAAGGATCTGACGCCATTTCCCCGGCGCCGCATCATGATATTTATTCTATCGAAGATTTGCGTCAGCTCGTCTTTTCTCTAAAAGAAGCTACGGAATATAAAAAACCGGTGATTGTAAAAGTTGCTGCCGTACATAACATTGCGGCAATCGCAAGCGGTATTGCCCGAAGCGGAGCCGATATCATTGCCATTGACGGGTTCCGCGGCGGCACCGGAGCCGCGCCCACCCGAATCAGAGACCATGTAGGCATCCCCATTGAGCTGGCGCTGGCAGCCGTTGATCAGAGGCTTCGGGATGAAGGTATCCGCAGCAATGTGTCTCTTGTAGCCGGCGGCAGTATCCGAAGCGCAGCAGATGTAATAAAGGCCATTGCACTCGGTGCGGATGCCTGCTATGTGGCTACCGCCGCTCTGCTTGCTCTTGGCTGCCATCTGTGCCGTACCTGCCAAAGCGGTAAATGTAACTGGGGCATCGCAACCCAGCGTCCCGAGCTTGTGAAACGGCTCAATCCTGCAATAGGCAGTGAACGCCTGATCCATCTGATGACCGCATGGAAACACGAAATAAAAGAATTTATGGGCGGTATGGGAATCAATTCCATTGAGGCTTTACGCGGAAACCGGCTGATGCTTCGCGGCATCGGCTTAACGGAAAAAGAGCTGGAGATACTTGGTATCTCTCATGCCGGAGAATGACAGGAAAAACGGCTGCTTCTGCCGCATATTTTCGGCAGATAGATAAACAAATTTTGGGGAGGTATGGTATAATATGCAAATTATTGATGCCGCAGATTTAGATTACAGAGCTGTAAATGAAGCGCTGCGTGAAGCAGGAAGCGATTTCATCATCGAGGGCTGCTGCGGTCAGCGTTTTATTGCCGCCGGTATATCCGGCAAGAATCTTACAATTAACGGGATACCGGGCAATGCACTGGGCGCATACTTAAACAATGCCAATATTACGGTAAATGCCAATGCACAGGACGCTGTGGGCGATACCATGAATGAAGGAAAGATTCTGATTCACGGCAATATCGGCGACGCTGCCGGTTATGCCATGCGCGGCGGCAAAATCTATGTGCAAGGCAGCGCCGGATACCGGGCCGGAATCCATATGAAGGCTTACAAAGAAAAAATTCCTGTTATGATCATCGGCGGATGTGCCGGAAGCTTCCTTGGAGAATATCAGGCAGGAGGCGTGATCATCGTCCTGGGGCTTCATAAAGACGGCAGACGCATTGTAGGCAATTTCCCCTGTACCGGAATGCATGGAGGTAAAATGTTCCTGCGCGGCCGATGCGAGGATATTCATTTCCCAAAACAGGTTACTGCAAAATGCGCGGCCGCAGACGAGTTAGAGGAAATCCGGGAGTATCTGTCGGAATACTGCTCGGACTTCGGTTATTCCATCGATGAACTTTTATCCGAACCTTTTACAGTCATCACGCCGGACAGTAAAAATCCGTACAAACAGATGTATGTGGCAAATTAAAAGAAACCGGCTGTATTTCTCAAATCCCGAACTTTGTAAACATATCCGGCAGCAGCTTTACCTTGCTGTTGAGATATGTTTGAAAATCTTCCTCTGTATAACAGTATTCCAGCGTATGGTCAAACCGGGACACGGAAAGCCTGCCCGCATACACATCCACCCGCGTCACTTCCGAAAAATCATACACCTGAGCCATCAAATTCTCCAAACTGTCCGCCTGGTACAGCTTCTGCTGGTTGCAGGCATAAAAGGTTCCGCTCTCCCCAATAGCAAAGGGAAGGGGCGCATAATCCCTCCAGGCCGTATACTGCCGTCCCCAGCCCAAACGGCCCACCACCAGATGCTTTTCCTTAATCCTCTGCGTCAGTGCCTCTGTCCTCCGGCTGCAGGAAGCTGCAAATTCCGGTGATTGAAAATACAGATCAAAACCGAAAATATTCATAGCCGAATAAAAAACCCGCTCAAAGCATTTCCGGTTCTGTTTTCCTGCATGAAGCACCGCATAGCTCTCCAGCATCCATCCTCCGTCTTCGGCAAAAAACTCCCGTACCGAAGGCGTAATCTCCTCCGGCGTCCACGGAAACCCCGGCGTATAAGGAATGTTTCTTTTTTCCCGTTTCCGGTACTGCTCCTGGCGTTTCAGCGCCTCAATCACCTGGCGCATTTTTTCTTCGTTTGTCATGCCTTCCAGGGAAAATGTTGCAATACATAAGTTTTTCGGCTGGCGCAGTTCCTTAAGCTTCCCCAGGGCAAACTGCTTCTTGCCCTCCAGATCCAGGCTTTTCACTTTCTTACCTTCCCCGGACAAAAGAGGCATTTCTTCCCAGCCCACATCCGTCTGACGGTATACCTTCACGCTGCGCATGGATACCTCTGCTTTAAAGCAGAACCGTTCCTGTTCCTCGTAGTAAACTGCCTGGATCCGCTTCACCTCCTGCTCGGAAATCCGCCTTACAGAAGCCTCCGCAGCCAGGACCTTGGCGAGAAAGGAAAACGTAGGCCGGGAAAGAGGAAGGCGGTTTAACCATTTTCCGATTTCTTCCTCCGCCGCTCTTTGCTCCTCCTCCCGGATGGAAGTCACCGCCAGAAGGAAAAAGAAATGAACGGCATCTTTCAGCTCTGCCGCCCGGAGCTGCGAAAATGTCAGCAACGGGTGAATGAGAGGCTTCCCGTCCCAAAAATAAAGGATATAGTGCAGGTGGAATTCAAGCCTGAGGGTTCCTCCTCCCGGCACCGGACACTCCGCATACACGGGAACTCCAATCTGGTCCTCTTCCTCGTCAAACCGGGTAAAACGCTTCTGCCATTCCACCGACGGAAGATAAACGGATCTCATATAGCCGGGAAGATATTCCCGGTTCCCTACAATGTATTTTGCCTGTCTCTGGACAGCTCCAATCACAGTTACATAGCGGCAGTCAAAACCGACCGTAAGAAAATATTCCCAGAAATCCCGGTTGTCCTCCCGGATATCACCTACCGAGGTTTTCTCATAAGCGTACACGGTACGCTCGTCCATCTCCAGAAGATTCCGGTGAAAACTCCAGGCAGATATCAGATGCTCCAGCAGGAACTGTACGCGCTCCGGATCCTGCCAGGGCCCATCCTCCATGTAAAAATCGCAAAGCTTCCGGATCAAAGATTCCGGAAGTTCCCGCCAGGTAGACAGCTGCAGAAACATCCGGTCAAACAGCTCCGGATCATAGCAAATATTCCTCCATTCCTTTCTCTCAAACAACCCCCGGACCCTCCGGCGGATATCTTGCGTCTCCTGGTACTCCCGCCTGTGCAGGCAGGCATCATAGTCCGTAATAATTTTCATCAGTTCCTGGTACCAGTTCCGTACCAGCTGTTCCCTGCTCTCCTCCCCGTAAAGTTCCTCTTCCATATAGGGATACCGCTTCAAAACAGCCGCCTTCAGCGCTCCATAAAGCTGCCGGCCGCTGCTCCGTTCCAATTCCCGAAGCTGATAAGTCCGATAGATAAATTTGCAGATGCAGGCCGGAACCGGCTCTTCCGTAATCCAATGGGTGTAGAGGCGAATCACACACTCGCTCCGCGTTTCCTCATAAACCCCGGGATTTCCCTTTCTCTCGTAGAGATGGTGAATCTGTCCGCACCGGAGGATTTCCTCCCAAATGCCTTTTTCTCTTTCCGTAAGATAGCCCCGGCTATTCATACTCCGCAAATTCAGGTAATCGGAAAAAGAGCGCAGACGCACCAGGTTTTCCGGCTTATACAGCACCCGTGCCGCTCCTTTTGGCATTCTCTCTATATAGGCATTCCATATATCTCCTGCTGCCTGCCGGGAAGAAAAGCTCCCCTCTGTATTTACCAGTCCTTCATCCTCCGCATAAAGCCCGTAGGCAATGGCAAGCTCCGTCACGAAAGCCCTCGGAAGATTCTCGTCCTCCTTTCGGAGCTTAAGGCACTGCCGCAGTCCCTTCCCAAATTCCTCCTGGCACTGCTCTCTCAGGAACTCCTCCGAAAGAAAAAATGCTCTCCAAGTCTCCGCCTTCCTGCATACGTTCGGATCCTTCAGCAGTTCTTCCAGACGGAATAGGGCGCCTTGTCTTCTGCTGAGCGCAATCTTCTGCTCCTCTGCCTGTTCCAGACGATAGAGAAGCGTTTCGTCCGGATTGACAGCGCCAATTTCTTCCGGCTTCCGGATGCCCGGCATCTCTTTCTTCTCCTCCGCTGAAATCATTTCCTGTCCCTGCGCATACCGCATGGCCGCCTGGTAAGCCCGGTTTAGTTCCGCAAAGGCTTCCGGATCCTCCTCCGGATGGTTCTGCCTGGATTTTTCCGCATACGCTCTCCGAATTTCCTGCCTGGAGTAAGTCGGCTCAATTCCCAGAATTTCCCAAATCTTTACCGTCGTCATCTCCCAAATCCTCCAAATCCAGATCCCACTTCAAATCTCCGTCAAACAGCAGATCTTCCCGCCGTTCATCCGCTTCCTCCAAAAGCGCCAGCTGGCGTTCCATCTCCTCCGCCGCTCTCCGGATCCGGTACAGCCGTCCGCTGTTCATCCCCGCAACAAACCAATGGATCAAAGCTCCCAGGCGTTCCCGGCGTGCTCCTGTACTCTGTTCATAATACGCAGACGCCCGCTCCAGAAGTTTCCGGTTCTTGTCCTGCTCCAGAGGCGGTGTCATAAGCGCTTCGATCTCTTTTTTGTGCCGCTCCAGCTCTGCTTCGCCAAGAGTCTGGTTGGCCAGAAGAATCTGATTGTGCTCACCTTTGGAATTGACAATCTCCACATGGAGAATCCCGTTAATATCATAGGTAAAATAAACGTCAATCCATTCCTTGCCGGCCTTCTTAGGCGCCACCTGGGCGGTCACCTCTCCCAGATAAATATTGTCCCGGGCAAAATATTCTTCTCCCTGATAAATTTTCACAGTCACGGCAGTCTGGTAGTCGTACAAGGTAACCAGACGCTCCCGCCTGGAGGCCGGCAGCGTGGAATTGCGCTCAATCATAGGCAGAAGATACCCCTTCTTCTCCCCCTGCCTGCGAAAGGTCTCAACTCCAAGCGTAAAAGGACATACATCCGTAAGGAGAATATCCCGGATTTCTGCGTCCCGCCTGCGTATTCCTGTATAAATTCCGGCTCCCAGGGCCACCACCATATCCGTGTCTCCCAGCACCACGGGCTCTTTTCCCAAAAGCTCTGTTAAAAACCGCTTTACCACAGGCAGGCGGGAGGAGCCTCCCACCATAATCAAATCATCCAAATCCGATACCCGGAGCCCTGCGTCCTCCAATATATGAAGAAACAGCTCTTTCATTTTGGTAAACAGAGGCATGCAAATCTCAAAGAGCTGTTCCTCCGTAAGAGACAATCCGTCATCTGTCGTCCCTCCCAGACAGCACTTGGCCGCCTCCGCCTGCTTGAGAAGCGCAGCCTGTTCCTTTGGTCCGAGTCTCCCGTAATCCAGCCCTCTGCGTGTACAATCGTATTCCGCAATCAGGTGATCAATATCGTCTCCGCCCAGATAGTTATCACCGGCCACTGCCGTAATTTCAATCACGTTATCAAAACATTCTACACAGGATAAATCCAATGTGCCGCCGCCAAAATCAAAAATGAGGAGGCTCTTATCTCCGCTCCCGTACTGCATACGGTAGGCCAGAGCCGCAGCCGACGGCTCATTGATCAGCCGCTCTACCTTAAGGCCCGCAATCTGCGCCGCCTTCTTCGTATCGCTTCTCTGCTTATCATTGAAATAGGCCGGCACGGTAATCACAGCTTCCTCAATCTCCGGAAGAATCCGCTCCGCCTGCTCCTTAAGCTTATGCAGCACCATAGCCGAAAGCTCCATAGGCGTATAAGCCTTCCCGCCCAGCATATATTCTTTTTTTGTTCCCATAAAGCGCTTGAAGGATGCGGCGCCCTCTCCTCCGTTAAGCAGATGTTCCTTGGCCTTTCTGCCCACAACGATTCCCTCGCCCTCCAGGTACACGGCCGCGCTGGGAACCATCCGGTTCCCGTTCTCATCAGGGATAAAATGAACCCGCCCGTCCGCCCAGTAGGCCGCCAGACTGTTGGTTGTTCCTAGATCAATTCCGATCACTGACATTTACAATTTTTCCCTTCTTCCTTATCCTTCCGCTGTCTTTGCTTTTTCCAATTCCAGGCAAGTCTCATCTAAACATCTTAATCCAAGTTGGGGGATTGTGTGGGATGTCTCCAGAATAGTGTTGATAGAAAATATGCAAAACTACTTCTTGTACTACTGATTATCTTATATCCTTTTCTATATTTTTGCAAGAGTATATCTGAAATTTTTTCCAAATCACCTTAAACTGCAAATCAAAAGCAGGAACCCATCTCCCATTTTTGCAAAAAAATACTCTCTTTCAGGCAGAACGAATAAATCACCTTCTCCTTCACCCTGCTGCCTGTCAGCTTTTCCAGGGCCAATTCATAGTAATCCAGCTGTCTCCCATATTTTTCTGCCAGCTGAGCAGCGTCCTTTGCATAATCCGTCTTATAATCCACCACCACGATTTCCCCGTCCTCATAAAACCAGGCATCGATGATTCCCTGCACCAGCACCGGCTCCCCGCTGGTAAAGCCAAGCTCCAAAAGCCGGGCCGGAACCTGAATCACGAAGGGCTGCTCCGTGTGCAGTTCTCCCCGGGCCGCCGCCTTATCCATACGTCCGGCAAGCTCTGTCCGGGCAAACGCGTATATATCATAAGGCCGCACCGCGTCCGCCATCTCCCGGCTCAGCTTCCCGGCCTCCACCAATTCCTCCAAAGCTTTCTTCACCTGTTCTGAATGATACATTTGGGAAAGGTTTACACACTCCAGGACTTTGTGGTAGGCCGTTCCCCTGGCCGCACCGCTTACCCGCTCTCCCTCCTGCATAAATCTTGGGATATACGGGACAATTTCCTCCTGGGGATAAAGAAGCGTATCCGCATCTTCCTCCTCTGCCTGTCCCGCTTTCTTCAGCTCCGACACACTGACTTTGACGCGCAGCTCTGCCTCCTCCTGATGGGGATAAACTTCTTCCAGACGCTCCCGCAGCGTCCGGGCAAAGGTTTCATCTTCCCGGAAATCTTCCATCCGTTCCAGACGCTCCCGCCTGTGCTCCAGGGAAATCTGTTCCTTAAGTTCTTCCCCAGCCTGGGCCTCAGGCGCAATCCTGGATATCAAAAAAGGCGTGTCTTCTCCTGCGGCTGCAGGAAGAATCCAGTCCAGATACGTTCCGGCTGCGGAAAGCTCCAGAAACGAAAGGGGGCCCGCTTCCCTTCCCCGGATCCTCTCCAGTTTTTCCTCTGCCTTCCCGGTGCTCCCCAGAAGAATCAGCTTTTCCCTGGCTCTGGTAAGCGCCACGTACAGCACCCGCAGCTCTTCCCCCAGCATCTCCAGGTCCATGGCCTTTTGCATAACCTTCTTTGAAAGAACAGCGGTCTTCACCCGCCTCTTCACGTCCACATAATCCACACCCAGGCCCAGATCCCCATGGATCACCACCCGGCTTCTCGTATCCTGCCGGTTAAAGCTCTTCCCCAGCCCTGCCACGATCACAACGGGAAACTCCAGGCCTTTGCTTTTGTGAATGGTCATAATGCGGACAGCATCCTCATTTTCCCCGGTTATGCCTGCCTCTCCGAAATCCTCATTGTAGCTGCAAAGCTGCTCGATATAACGCACAAAATGAAACAGTCCCCGGTAACTGGTGGTTTCAAAGGAAATGGCCCGCTCCACCAGCATTCTCACATTTGCCTGCCGCTGCTCCCCGCCCGGCTGGGCCGCAAGATAGTCCCCGTATCCCGTATCCTCCAGAAGATACCAGAGCAGTTCATGAATGGAAAGGTACTCTGCCCGCCTGCGGTATTCTTTCAGCCTTTTATAAAAAGCACGCAGCTTTGTCTGAAGCGCCTCCCCGGCACCTTCCTTCCCATACCGCATACAGGCCTCATAAAAGGGACGGTCCGGAAATTCACTCTTCAGTGCTGCCAGCTCTTTATCAGAAAAACCTCCGATCATGGATTTCAGCACAGCAGCCAGGGGAATATCCTGCCTGGGGTTGTCCACCACCCGCAAAAGATTTAAAATAGTCTCAATCTCAATGGTTGTAAAATACCCGGTCCTGGACTCTGTATGAGCCGGGATGCCCTTCTGGGTCAGCACTCTTGCATATACTTCTCCCCAGCCCGTAAGGCTCCGCAAAAGAATCACAATATCCCCATACCGGACCGGGCGGAAAGCTCCTTTCCCGGCATCCCAGATTTGATGCCTCTCCATCAGCTCCCGGATACGTCCTGCCGCCGCAAAAGCCTCCAGTTCCCGGTCAGTCAGCTCCCGGTTCTCTTCCCCGGCACCGGCCTCGTCCTTATCCAGCAGCAGCAGCTCGGGCTGGTTTCCCTCCTGCTTTGGCATCTGCACCCCCGGATAGAGAGCCGCATCCGCATCGTAACGGATTCCTCCCACCCCGGGCGTCATCAGTGCTGAAAAGACAAAATTTGTCCCTTCCAGCACCTCCGGCCTGCTGCGGAAATTCCGGTGCAGATCGATCCGGATTTCTCCCCCCTCCCCCGTCCGGGGATAGGTGTGGTACTTCTCCATAAAAAGTTCCGGCCTGGCCTGGCGGAAGCGGTAGATGCTCTGCTTCACATCCCCCACCATAAAGACATTCGGCGTGCCTTGATACGCCCGGCTCACGCTGTTTAAAATAATTTCCTGGATCAGGTTGCTGTCCTGATACTCATCGATGAGAATCTGCTCATACCGTTCGGACAGCTCCCTTGCCGCATCCGTAGACACCGGAAGGACTTTTCCGTCCGCCTCCTCCACATCCTTCACCAGAATTTTCAGGGCCAAATGCTCCAAATCCGAAAAATCCGCCAGGTTTTTGGACCGTTTTTTCTCCTGATAGCGCTCCTCAAACTCCATAGCCAGGGAAGCCAGAACCTTTGCGGCCGGAGCCGCTTTCCAAAGAAGCTCCTGCACCTCCTCCCAGGGACATAAAAAATACTTCTCCTTCAAGTCTTTGAGGATTTTCTTCACGTCCTCCCGAATCTGCCTGACCCGGCTCTTCTTCTCTTCCTCCACGGACCCGTCCCGTTTGGAAGACAGACGCGCAAAGGACAGGCCGGACAGCTCCCGCCTGTAATCCTCATAGGTTTTGCAGGCTGCAAGCCTCTCTGCCTGCTCCCAATCACACAAAAGGGCTTCCTGGTACATAAAAGGCCCGCCCGGCTCCCGGCAGATCTCCAAGGCCCGCCTAAGCTCTTTTCCGGCATCCTCTAAAATCTGTCCGGTAAAAGAGAGCAGAAACGAAAGCCATCCTTTTCTTTCTTCCTCCTCCCCCTCAAGACCTGCCGTACAGCTTTGAAGCCAGCGCTCCGGGTAGGGAAAGCTTGTCGAAAACTCATAGAGCTTTAGAATCAGATCTTCCAGTCCCCTGTCGCTCTTCCCGGCGGCATAAGCCTCCACAAACTGCAGAAAATCTTCCTGTTTTTCCTTATAGTGTTCTTCCAGAAGCTCCTGCACCACATCTTTTTTCAGAAGCTTAATCTCTCCCTCGTCCCCGATACGGAAAGAGGGATCCAGATCCAGACGGTGAAAATAGCTGCGGATCACATACTGGCAGAAGCTGTCGATGGTAGTAATCTGGGCATTGTGAATCAGCGTCTGCTGCTTTTGAAGATGTACATTCTCCGGGTCCGCTTCCAGCCTTTTTTCCAGAGCTAAGCCCACCCGCTCCCGCATCTCGGCTGCGGCCGCTTTGGTAAAAGTTACAACCAGAAGCCGATCTACATCCATGGGCCGGTCCCCTGCCTGATCCCCGCAGACCAGTGATAAAATCCGCTCCACCAGCACAGCCGTCTTTCCGGATCCGGCTGCGGCAGATACCAGCACATTTTTATTTCTCACCTCAATTACCTGCTTCTGTTCCTCCGTCCACAAGACTCCCATGCTTCTGCTCCTTCTCTCCCTGCCCGTTTCCGTTTTCTGACTGTATCCGCTCCCAAAGCTCCTCCCGGTCAAACGCCTTCAGGCGACGGAACCGGAATCCTCCGTCCTTTGCATCCATCCCGCAGACTCCCCGGTATGCACAGTAATCACAGGCCGTGCTGCCTTTCAGCTCATAGGGAGCCGTGTCAATCCGCCCTTCCAGAACCTCCGCTCCCATTTCCCGGATTTTCCGATCGACATAACTTGAAAGTTCCCGGAATTGTTCCTCCGTGGCCACACTGGATCCCGCCCGAAGCGTCCCGTCCTTGTTAAAGGACAGCGGCAATACGGAAGACTTTCCCGGCATCTCCCCGTCCAGCTTTTGAATCACCTCCCGGTCCGCATTCACCAGACCGTCCAGCTTCAGCTTTTCCAGCACACGATCCTCCGCCCGTTCTTCCCCGGCCTCCGCATCCAGCAGCGGATCCTGTACCTGGTAGTAGAAAATCCCTGCCGGGACCGCTTCCTTTCCGGGATGCTCCTTTCTCACCAGCTCCAGGGCCGCATTCAGATAGACCACCAGCTGCAGCTGCAGTCCGTGGTACAAGGACAAAAGCTGGAAGGAGGTACTGCCGGATTTATAGTCAATCACCTTTACATAAATACGATCCCCCTCCTGGCAGGTATCTACCCGGTCAATTCTTCCCCGCAGTTTAAGCTTTTCCTCCGGAGAGAGGGCAATATTCACCGACTCCAGCTCCGAAACGCTGGAGAAGGAAATCTCATAGTTCTCCGGCGTAAAAAGCCCTTTCCGGATTTGCTCGCTTAAAGCCCACACCGTACGCTTAACAATGCGCTTCATGCGCAGGGCCATGTACTCGTTCCGGGCTGTACTGTGCAGGACGGTATTGCCGTAATCCGCCGTCAGAATATCCATACACTCCTCCACCCATGCCTCCTGCACCTCCCTGGGAATGGTAAGCCAGGTATATGTACTGGCTTCCAGACGCCTGGAAAAAAGCTCCAGGGTTCCGTGAAAGACATTTCCCATATCCACCGGCGCAAACTCGTAAGTATCCCTCTCTGACAAGTGCAGGCCGTACATCAGAAAATGGGCGTAGGCGCAGGCCGCATACTGTTCCAGCCTGGTAACGCTGTTTTCCAGGACTGTGCCGTACAGCGCATGGGCAGCCGCTCTTCCCAAAGCGCTGTCTGTATGCCTGGAAAAGGCCGCCTCCAAAAGCTGGGACAGCTTCTCCCGGTACTGCTCCCGGTTTGCATACCACCGGTACAGCTCATAAAAATGGGCGCTCCCTTTTCCCTCCCGGTATTCTGCAAGCCCCTGAATCAGACGTCCGATTCCCTGCCTGGCCGTCGCCGGAAGATCCGGAAAGCTCTCTTTTTCCTCCCTTTCTACTTCCGTCTCCGGGAAGAGTTTCTTCAATGTATTGAAGAGATAGGAAGGCCGCAGGGCCTTTCCGCTTCCGTCTAAAAGGCTGCAGCACACATACAGTTTTGCGGATGGCTTGGTCAGGTTCAGATATAGGTAAAACCGCTGGGTATATCCCTGCTCCCGCGCTGTAGGCGCCAGCTCCATCCCGTTCTTTTTCAGCTGTTCCCGCTCCATATCCGAAAGGATTCCCGTGCGGCCTCCGCTTTTGGGCACATTTCCCTCATTGACCCCCAAAAAAAACAGCACCTTTATGTCTTTGAGGCGGGTCCGCTCCATATCTCCGGCCACCACCTGATCTACGCCCGGAGGAATTACGCCCACCCGGGCCTCCGCAAAGCCGGCATCCAGAATTTCCCGGTATTCCCGGGCAGAAAGGGCCTCATCCCCCAATAGATCCACCAGCTTGTCCAAAAGATCCATGACAATGGAATAAATCTGGTGATACTCCTTGGCCAACACCTGGTTTCCTTCCCGCACAAAGCGCTCCTCAAAGACGGATAGCTTCCTCTGGATCTCCAGTTCCTCAACCAGCCGGTACAAAGCCGTGGTTCTGGTGCGCACATCTACGCCCTTTTTCCTCTGGATTTCCGCAAACGGAATCATTTTTCCGGCAAATCTCCGGCGCAGGGCTTCCACCTGTTCCAGCTCCTCCTCCGTCATTTTCCCGTACAGGCGGATAAAGCGCTCCCCCCATTTTTTCTTTCCCCGGATCCCCAGCGCCAGCACATAATTTTCCAGAAGATCCGTTTCTTCCGGTTCCATATCAGCCAGCCCGCAGCGCAGGCAGCGGAACACCGTTTCATATGAGAAATCCTGCTCCGCCATTTCCAGCAGAGCGCGCAGAAACTCCACAAATGGATTTTTGAGAACGCTGCGCTTATAATCGAGAAAACAGGGAATCTCGAAATCCTTCAGAACTTTTTCCAGGCAATGGCCGTATGCCTCCATATTGCCTGTAATAATGGCAAAATCCCGGTAATGATAAGCGTTTTCCCGTACCAGGCTCCGGATCCGGGACGCTGCCCAGACCGCCTCTGCCTGGGGATTTCGCAGGACATGAAGCTCAATCTCTTTCTGCTCCCCTTCCCAGGGTTTTGCCTTAAACCGGAAAAGGTTCTGCTCCAGCCAGAACAAAGCTCCCCCCTGTGCCAGACGGCTTTTCCCGGACGGCTTTACCATCCGCGGTTCCTCCAAAGGAACCCCCGCTTCCGCTGCCAGCCTCTTTAGGGTAACAGCCGTCTTTTTGCTCAGATAGAAAAGGTGATGCTCCCCTTCCGCCCGGAACGGATCCTCCCGGCTGTCAACAGTCAGTGTTACCATCACTTTCCCGGCATACAGCATCAGCTTCTGCATCAGTTTATTCTGAATGGGCGTAAATCCCGTAAAACCGTCCAGTACAATCACACTTCCCCGGATTAGCTCCGAATGTTCCGCCACCCGGCAGAGAACCTCCAAAAGCTCCTCTGCCGTAATATACTGTTCCGCCAGATACTCATGGAAGGCGCGGTAAAGGACCTGGATATCGCAGAGTTTGCAGTAAAGGCCCGGCTTTTCCAAGCTTTCCCCGATCAAACGTTCCAGATCCTCTTCCGCCACCGCATACTGGGTCATCTCCGAAATCAGGGATTTGATCTCATTGATATACCCCATCTTTTTCAGGTTTCCCCCCAGGACTTTCAGCTCTTCTTTGTGTTCCTGGGCCACTTTGCGCAGCACCAGGTTTTTCCCCGTCTCCTCCAGCACCTTCCCCACCCGGGTCCCGGTCTCCTCGAAAACCCGGTAGGCCAGGCGCTGAAAACTCAGCACATCGATATTCAGGATTCCCCCGTCCGGGTGCATGGCCACCAAATCTTTCTGGGTCTGCATGGTAAACTGCTCCGGCACCAGCACCAGAAACCGGTCTCCCGGACGTTCCCTGGATTCCCGAATCAGATTTTGATAAAGTTCCCAAGACTTCCCGGCCCCCGAGTTTCCGAACACAAACTGAAGCGACATCTTTTCCTCCCGCTACTCCACGCTTTTCAGCGATTCAATCATATCAATCCCCCGAAGTTTAAAAAACATAACCCCGTTTACCACTGCCGAGAAAGCAAACGTAATAAGTATGCTGTAAAGATAGCTCTTGCCCGCAATCATACGGCCGAACATCAGCATATCAACCTCCGCCGTCACAATAATAAACCGATGGAGGGCCATCCCCAGGAACACCCCTGCACCTGTGCCGATCAAGGTGAGCAATATGTTTTCCCGATTGACATAAGACGAAACCTCACCGTCAAAAAAGCCCAGCACTTTCAAAGTGGCCAATTCCCGCTTCCGTTCGCTGATATTGATATTATTGAGATTGTACAGCACCACAAAGGCCAGCAGGCCTGCCGCTGCCACCAGCACATAGATAATCAAATCCATGCTTTTGAGCATATCTGCCACCCGCTGGGCTGTTCCGCTGACAAACGTTACATCCGAGACGGCTTCCATCTCCATATAGTCTGCCTGCATCTGATCTTCAAATGCCTCATCATTCTGCACATTTTTGAGAAATACCTGGTTCCACTCCGGAGTTTTCCCGTAAAGCTTCTCATACAGTCCCCCGGACATGTACACGTAGTGCATAAAATAGTTTTCCGTAATGTGTGAAATCACAGCCTCCACCTGTTTCGTATCATCCTCTTTCAGGACTATGGTATCTCCCTTAGAGACTCCCAGAAGCTTCGCCAGCTTCTCGGTCACAATTACTCCGTCCTCATCCAGGGTGTAAGCCTCCCGGCTCTCCCGGTCCCTAAGACAGATAAAGTCAGCCATATCCTCCGGGGTTTTGGGCACAACGAGATAAGCGCTGCGGGGAGAACCGCCGGCCTCCACGTCCACGGCATTCTCCCTGGCTTCCATACAGACGGCAATCCGCTCATCCTCCTGCACTGCCTCCCAGAAAGCCTCCTTCTCTTCTTCGTCTGCATCTTTGTCAAGGCCTATGGAACCGTCGTACACAAATACATTTCCGAACTGTCCGCTTCCGATATACAAGATAGAGTCTTTCAGGCCAAAGCCCACCAGAAGCAGAGCCATACAGCTGGCAATTCCAAAAACCGTCATAAAAAAGCGTTTCTTATACCGGACCAAATTCCGCACCGTAGCTTTCATGCTGAAATTCAGACGGCGCCACAGAAAGGGCAGAACCTCCAGAAACACGCGCTTTCCGGCCTTCGGCGCAGCCGGACGCATAAGCTCGGCCGGAACCGCATTGAGCTCTTTCCAGCAGGCTGCCCAGGCCGCCAGGGTCGTACAGGCCACTGCTGCGGCAGACGCCGTCACCGAATACCAGAGATTGAAAGGCGTCAGGGTAGTGGGCAGATTGTTATAGAGAATCTGATAAGCGCTGATAATCACCGCCGGAAGAAACTTCTGCCCGGCAGCCAGCCCGAAAAGGCTGCCCAAAAGGCTGGAAAACAGAGCATAGAAAATATATTTGGAGGCAATAGCCCCTTTGCCGTAACCCAGGGCCTTCATGGTCCCAATCTGGGTCCTCTGCTCCTCCACCATACGGGTCATGGTGGTCAGGCTCACCAGGGCTGCCACCAGAAAGAAGATTGCCGGAAACACTTCGCCGATAGCCCCAATCCGGTCCGCATCATTGCCGTATTCCACATAGGTCTGGATATACTGCCGATCCAGCACATACCATTCCGGGAAATCCAGATCCGCCAATTCCTTCTTGGCATCCTCAATTTTTATCTTGGCATCCGCTATGGTTTCCTCACTCTCCAGACGGGCCTTTTCGTACTCCCGCTCTCCGTCCAGAAGTTTTTCTTCTGCCTCTGCAAACTCCGCTTCTGCGTCAGCCAGCTTCACACGGGCATCCGCAAGCTCAGTCTGCCCGTCCGCAAGTTTGATCTCTCCGTCGGCAATCTCTGCCTCTGCGTCCCGCAGCTCCTGCTCTGCATCCAGAAGCTTTCGGTATCCCGCCTCTATCTCATCGCTGCCTTTATCCAGCTGGGCTTTCGCCTGGGCCAGGGCCCCGGCGCCTGCGTCCAGCTCTGCTTTTGCCTGGGAGATCTGGGCCAGCCCTGCCTTTATCTTCTCCTTATTTTCTTTCAGCCCTGCAAGCTGCGCCTCCCATTGCTGCCGCTCTGCCTCCGGTGTACTTTCCGGCAGATTCTGGATCGTTTGCTCCACCGCCGCGATCCCTGCCTCTACCTGCGCAAGCTGTTCCTCCAGCTTTGCTTTCTCCCCATCCGACTGGGCAAGCTGGGCATAGCCTGCATCCAGCTCTGCCTTCTTCTGCTGATACTCCGTGCGGCCGTTCTGGACCTTAATGGCCTCCAGGTCCAGCTTATTCTTCCCATGGTTCAGATCCTTCCAGCCGTCGGCCACCTTCTGGCGGGCGTCGGCGAGATCCCGTTCATGTTCGGCAAGCTCCCGTTCTCCATCCGCAAGCTCCTGCTGCCCGTCCGCAAGCTTGATCCGGGCGTCTTCAAGTTTGGCTCTTGCATCCGCAAGTTCCTCCCCCGCATCCAGAAGCTTCTGTTCCCCGTCGGCCACTTCTGCTTCCGCTTCCGCAATTTTCTCCTGTCCCTCCTCCTGTATATCTGCATAGCGGATCTCACAGCGTTCTTTTTCCATTCCTTCCAGACGCTCCGCCAGCTCATCCACCAGGCTGTCATATTCTTGCGTGTAGCAGGTGAGCTCGAAAGCACCCTCTGCAGTCACACAGATCTGCGTATAATAATCCATGGAAAAAGCAGACGCCGGAACTACCAGAAAGCCATCCAGGCTTCCGCTCCCGATACTGGTAGTTCCCCGGTCCAGGGACATATAATAGGAAGTGGTCCCGGAACCCACAACGGTAAATGCCTCTTCTCTCAGAGCATCCGAGAGCGGATCCTCTGTTCCCGATTTCAAAACCAGTGTATCGCCTATCCGGCACTTCCCGGAGGTTGTAAGATTGTGATCCACCAGACACTCCTGATCCGTCTTTGGCAGACGCCCCTGCATAACACAGATCCGGTTCATCTTATCCGGCAGAGACATGACCTGGATATTCAGCCGTTCTTCCGGAAGCTCGCAGAACACATCCACGGAATAGGAGGGCATCACCTCCTTGACGCCTTCCACTGCCTGAATTGCCTCCAAATCTTCCTTTGTCATGCCCAGAGTACTCATCACACGGATGTCCATAAGATTGCTCTCGTCATAGAACGCGTCCGCCGAGAGCCGCATATCCGGCTTAGCCGCCCGGACGCCGGAAAAGAATGCCACGCCCAAAGCCGTAATCAGAAAAATCGACAGGAACCGGTTCAGGGTCCTGCGGATTTCCATATAAAAATCTTTTCTGAGCGCTTTCTTCTTCATTTCGTCACCTCAGACCCAGGGATCTCCCGTTCCCTTACCACTCTATGGTCTCCACGGAAACCGGTTTCTCATTTACGGTTTCCCGGCTCACCTTTCCGTTTTTAATACGGATTACCCGGTCTGCCATGGGCGCAATGGCTGAATTGTGGGTAATCACAATCACCGTCATATTCCGTTCCCGGCAGGTATCCTGCAAAAGCTTCAGGATAGCCTTTCCCGTAAGATAATCCAGCGCTCCCGTTGGCTCATCGCAGAGCAGCAGCTTGGGATTTTTCGCCAAAGCCCTGGCAATGGCCACCCGCTGCTGCTCTCCGCCGGAAAGCTGCGCCGGAAAATTGGATTTGCGCTCCCCTAAGCCCACTTCCTCCAATACTTCCTCCGCGTTCAGGGGATTTTTGCAGATCTGCAGGGCCAGCTCCACATTCTCCAAAGCTGTCAGATTTTGGATCAGATTGTAAAACTGGAATACAAAGCCAATATCGTCCCGCCGATAGGCCGTTAGCTGTCTGGGACGGAACTGCCCGATATTTTTGCCGTCCACCCAAACCTCCCCGGAGGTGCAGGTATCCATACCTCCCAGGATATTCAAAACCGTGGTCTTTCCCGCCCCGCTGGGCCCCACAATCACCACAAACTCTCCCCGGTTGATCTGAAAATCAATCCCGTCCACCGCAGAAATGGTGACTTCTCCCATCTGGTACAGCTTTTTTACCTGTTTGAGTTCTACGAAATGAGGCATACAAATTCCCCCTATTCAAGCGTGTCCTTTAAAGTCCTTGAGTTATATTTCAAACGGCTGCCCCATTTATCTTTAAATTTCCGAAAACCAGGACTGTTGACAGCATGTGTCCGCACTTTGCTTGCTACAATCCGAAAATAAAAGCTGCATCCCTCCAATTCTGTCCGAAACAGTTTAAAGCCTTCCTCTAACTGCGGAACAGCGTCATCCAGATGCCTTCCTTTTAACTCTATAAAATAAGCTTTCTTTGTGGTATCATTGATCAAAAGAAAGTCACAACAAGTTGTCTGTGAAACCAGATCTCCATCCAGCCTGTAATGGCGCACCTCGTATTTTTGATCCGGATTCTCGGCTCGGTGCTGCCTCTGCTCTCTCTGATCTTTGGATACAATAATTTTCTGGCGCCTTTCACAAATCGATTTATCTGGCGTAAGCAGCATATTATTCCTCCTCCACAGACATATATTTTTCTTTCAACAGCACCATGTTCTCAAAATCTTCATTAATATCTCCCGATGCTCCGTCTATGACTTCATTTTCAATAGCTCCAAATTCATCGTCCGTGCAGGAATCCACTTTCCCCTGATTGACAAAATACGCTGAAATCTCAGAAAACTTTAACCACTTTTCCTCCGAGACAATTTTGCACAATGCGGTACGCTTTACGCTCTCCGAAATTTTGTCCGCATACAGCAGATTGTTAACAGTACCTAAAATGTAAGGACTATGGGTTGTAATAAATACCTGGTTTCTCCCGTTATTTCGAGCCAGGGAAATAAACTCCGCTATCAGTTTCTGCGCATTCGGGAATAAATGGGATTCTGGTTCCTCAATGATAAAATATGCCTTTTTGTTATTCCGCAAATAATAAAATATAACATTCAGTATCCACACAACTTCCTGCTGTCCTGAGGAGGCAAAATTAATCTTCACATACTGTCTATCCGAGATTTGCAGCCGTTCTTCCCCCTCTACGTAACGATACTCTCCCTGCAGAATGTCTTTCATCAATTCTGCGGCAGAAAAGAGCAGCTCTTTGTTTACTTTTATGTCTGTCAAAAGCATTGTATTATAAATCATCTGGACAATATCAAGCGTAAATTCTTGTTTTAACTGTAAAATTCTTTCCAAATAATTCTGCGTACAATAATCCAGATTTTTCTTCTGAAAATCGTTCATGAAACTGTAAATATAATTCAACTGGGTGCTAAGCAAAGTAATCATGCTGCGTCCTGCCGGTATATAGACAATCTCAGCATCATCTTCAAAAAAATCAGTTACCTTTTTCCAAATCTCATCATCCTGAAATGTGAAGTCTGGATAATTCCGCATCCTGCTATCCAGCATCTTTATAAAATTTGCCAGGCTTTCTCCAAAATCAATCCAAATGTAGTTGGGAGACAGGGGAACTTCTTTTAAAGACACCTTAATACAGTTATCGTTTGTATAATAATATTCAAGATACATAGACATATCCATATGCCACGTACTCCCAAATATCTGAAGAAAATTGGAGCGCATCTCCCTCTCAATACGTTTTATCAGAGAAAATTCCATAATCTCATCTGCAGGCGCATTCTTTAAAACCCACTGCTTTTTTAACTGGGAAAATACAATATTTTTTACATTTTTAAAGAAAAAAATACTTTTTGCAACCGTACTTTTTCCCGAAGCCTGAGGCCCGGTAAATACGGTAAACTCTTTTATCTCTAACTCGCAGTCCTTCACAGGTCCCAATTTATGGATGACTATTTTCTGCATACAGCCTCCTTCCAGATCGGAATCACGGATTTTCTTATCATTATATCCTTTTTATCAGACTATAACAAGCGGTTTCTGGGAAAACAGACCGTCTTTCCAAGCACGGGGTTCAATCCTTTGTCTCCCCTTGCTTCAGGCCCTCAAACATCTCCTTCACCGCCGGTGCATTCTTGGTAAGCCTTTTGATGCTCAAATCTTCCGCCTTATTGTTGGCCAGCCGGAGATTGTTCTCGGAGGAAAGGAGGGCTTCTTTTGTCTTCTGCAGATGGGAAATGGTTTTATCAATCTCGTCAATGGCAGTTTTAAACTTGTCGCTTGCAATCCGGTAATTACGGGCGAACCCCTCCTTAAAGGCATTCATATTTTCCTCAAAATGGAGAATGTCCACCTGCTGATGCCTGGCTGCTTCCAGCTCCCGGCGGTACTTCAGGGAATTGATCGCCGCATTGCGCAGAAGGGTAATCATGGGTATAAAAAACTGCGGGCGGATCACATACATTTTCTCATACCTGTAAGAGACGTCCACAATGCCGCCGTTATACAATTCATTGTCTCTTTCAAGCAGGGAAACCAGAACCGCATATTCACATCCTTTCTGCCGCCGGTCCTTATCCAGCTCTTTCAGGAAATCTTCATTTTTATGTTTGGCGGCCGTTTCGTCCATCTCATTTTTCATCTCGAACATAATGGAAATAAACTCAATCCCGTCCGCCGCTTCCCGGAAAATAAAGTCCCCCTTGCTTCCCTTGCGCACATCGTTGTCTTTCTCAAAGTAAGCAGCCGGAAACGCAGTCATCCGCAGGGCGTTGAACTGGTTCAGGCAATGCTGCTCCAGGCTTTCCCCTATCATTTTGGTGGACTGCCGGGCTTTGAAATCTTTATAATATTCAATCTGTTCATCCTTGAGCCGGAGCTTGTCCTCATATTCCCTCTGCATCGCCTGCTCCCGGAGCTCATTTTCCACCGCTTTATTTGACAGCCGGCCTTTCAGCTCTGTAATTTCTGCCGCGCTCTGGGAGAGTGCTTTTTCCTTTTCCCGGACTGCCTGGGAAACTGCCAGCTCTTTTTCCGTCTCGCTGTGCCCCAGCCTGGCTTCCAGCTGCTCAATAGCCCTGTCCTTTGCCACAAGAGCTTTCTCAAATTCTTCTCTCTGCTTCATTTGCAAGAGTTTCTGCTCGCTCTCTTTTCTCTCCGCAAAATCCCGTTCCCGCCGTTTCAGCTCTTCTTCAAATTCCTTATCCCGGACCTGCCGGACAATCTTTGCATAGCCGGTTTTATCGACTGCGAAAACCTCCCCGCAGTTTGGGCACTTAATTTCCTGTGTCATTTTCGTTCCTTTCCTTCTGTCATACGTTCTCTGTTCCTATCTTACCATAGACCCGCCTCTTTTGCACAAAAAAGAGACTTAAAAAGCTCTTGTGCTGTGTTGAAAATTTCACGCTCTCACTGCTCCGGCGGTTTTTTAACCGGAACAGCCATTCACTTAAATAAAAAAACCTGTCTATGTGTCAACAGGTTTTAACAAAACTCAAACTGCTTTTTCAAAAATTACCGTCTGCTCTTTCATGGAGATTTTCTCCGCTCCATATCCTTACTCTAAACCCTCCACATCAAAGCTTTCTGTCTTCAAATCACAGTAATACCTGCCCTTTTCTGCCGTAAATTTCAATACGCAGTAATCCGGGTCTGTCACTCCCTCTTTATAGAACAGGGTGTCGCCCATGCGCCAGATTTCTTTTCGGATCTTATCATCCTGAAGAACTTCCATGGTGCCCGCCAGCATAAGGCCCTCATATTTAAACCGGCCTCTCTGATAAAAATAGATGCTTGCCTTCGGGTTCTTCCTAAACTGCCGCACGCGCATGGAAGAGGTATTGGTGGAAAAGTAAAAGCAATTCCCCTCTATCTTCCGCGGCGCAAACATTGCCTTCATGTTGGGAAAACCGTCTTCATCTACCGAAGCGATAAACGCTGTCTTTTGTTTCTGGATAAATTCTATCATATGTGTTCTTGTCTTCACCAGAACCCCTCCCTTTGTATACGCCCAGCCGCTTCTGCTTCCGCGAAAATAGTTCTATCTAAAACCGTTTTAAATCTATCATAAAATCTGCCGGAACGCAACGGCTGCTTTTCAGTAACCGTACCTTTTTCTATATTTCAGGAACATGAAAACAGACAGGGAAAGCGCCATCAGCTCTGCCGCCGGCGTCGCCAGCCAGATCCCATTTACACCAAGGAACAGAGGAAGTACGAGCATTGCGGCTGCCATAAACACAAAGGAGCGGGAAAATGCAAGGACAGCCGATACAATCCCGTTGGATAAGGCGGTAAACATCCCGCTGGCAAAAATATTAAATCCGATAAAAAACAGGGCGATTGTACAGAGCCGGTTTCCCGTTACTGCCAAATCATAGACCGGATTATCCGGACGGACAAAGATTGACACCAGCGGCTTTGTCAGCAGAAAAGAAGCGGCAACCGTCAGCACAGCTATCACTGCAATCACTTTCAGACTCACGGCGGCCAGTTTTTTCAGCTTCTCCCGGTTCTGCTCTCCATAGTAAAAACTGATCATAGGCGCAACACCATAAGAATATCCCGTGTACAGGGAGCTGGCAAACATCAGCACGTACATGATAATCGTGACAGCCGCAACTCCGTCCTCTCCCACAAATCTAAGCATCGTCCAGTTGAACATCATCGTAATGATTCCGGTGACAAGAGCAGCCGCCATCTCCGAGCATCCGTTTGCGGCTGCTTTTACGAGAATTTTCCAACGGTACACCGGCTTCTTAAAATGGAGCAGGCTCTTTTTCCGGCTGAAAACGAATAATCCCACAACCGCTGTCACAGAGTAACCAAGCCCCGTCGCAACTGCCGCACCACCGATTCCCATGCCAAAGCCGGCAATAAACACATAATCCAGGACCATATTGAGAATGCCGCCCGTCACCGAGCATGCCAGGGAGAGAGAAGCCTTCTCGCTGGCGATCAGGTAAAGGGTGAAATTGTTCATCAGAAGAATCGGCACGGTAAATACCAGATAGCGGCTTAAATAGTCCACGCAATATCCTTCTACTCCGGCGGATAGAGCCATTCCGGCAAAAATGTGATCCATAGCCAGATACCCGGCCGCGCACATAACAATTCCCACTGCAACATTTACAAGAATCAGGAACGTAAAGTCTTCCCTGGCCTCATGGGTTTTCTGCTCCCCCATCTTTTTCATGATAACGGCGCTTCCACCGGAGGCAAGCATGGTGGAGATTGCCGTGACAAGCTGAATAACAGGGGCTGTCAGGTTAATGGCCGAAAGCGCATCCGTACCGATGAGATTTGATACAAACAGTCCGTCCACCATGGTATAAAATGACATAAACACGGTCATGGCAATGGTCGGCACGGCAAATTTCAAGATATTTTTAAGCGTCACTGGTTTTGCGTATACATTTTGATTTTCCACAAATTTTTCCTCCGTTCACCTTGTATTTTCTTCCTGTTTACCGTATCATAAACCATACAGTAACAGTACAGTCAAGCCTAAATACAAATATTTCAGAGGGAAAATTATGAACAAGAAAAACCACCTTCTCACCATCGGACAGTTTGCCTCTATGCACGGGATCAACAAAAAGACCCTCATGTGGTACGACGAAATCGGACTGTTTAAGCCTGCCTCCATCAATCCTGAAAACGGCTACCGCTGCTACAGCTACCACCAGAGCGCCATCCTGGAAACGATTCTTTTACTTCGGGAGCTGGATGTTTCCATCCCTGAAATACAGATTTTTCTAAAAAACCGCTCCGCCGAAAGCCTGAAATGCCTTCTGGATGAAAAAATAGCAGACCTCGACATGCAGATCACGCATCTTAAGGCGGTGCGGACAACGCTCTGCACACACCGCCGGAACATGGCTGCTCTGCTGACCATGGATCTGTCTGAAATCAGCATCATAGAGAAGGAGGAGCGCTGCCTGATTACAGTAGACATCGGCAGGGACACCTCCTTTGAGGAAGAAGTAGAACTGATCACAGCCGAAACGGAAAAATATCATCTCGGGCGCCTGCACGACGCTTCCTACGGTTCCATGATTTCCGTTTCCAGCCTGCTTGCCGGCAGCTTTGACGATTATTCCAAGCTTTTTATTGAGATTCCTTTCCTCGCCTATAAAACCGGCCTGCACATATCTCCCGGCGGAGCTTATCTGAGAGCCTTTCATAAGGGGGACTGGGGCAGAATTCCCCAGCGGTATGAAGAAATTTTTGCATATGCAGAGAAACACGGCCTGACACTCCAAGGATTCTCCTATGAAATGGGCATCAATGAAAATGTCATTGACCGGATGGAAGATTACATTGTCCAGATTGAGATTCCGGTTCTGTGTTGATACATCCCGGCGCAAACCGATTTAAAATATAACATTCTAAGATATTCCTTCAGTCTTTCATAAGCTCTAAGAATGTGTCTTCCAGAGTTTCGCATGCCTCATAAAGACCTGTCATTACCACACCGTGTGACGCCAGTAATTTTACTACCTCATTCTTTTCATTGGCTCCGATCCGGATTCGTACCTCTTGCTCATTTTGTGAAACTACTTGATAACCATTTTCCTGGAGAATTTTTTGTGCTGCCTCTGTATCCAGGCTTTCCATTACATAAATAATCTGTTTTTCCTTCTCATCTTTGTGAAAATTCATAAACCGGATGACTTCGCCTTTTTTGATTATAATTGCCCTATGGCACATTTTTTCCAATTCGCCCAATAAATGGCTTGAAATCAATACAGTGATATGCTTTTCATTGGCGATTTTCCTGATATATTCACGGACTTCATAAATGCCTTCCGGATCCAGTCCATTGGTAGGTTCATCCAATATCAAAACATCCGGATCCTTTAGCAAAGCCTGGGCAATTCCCAGTCTCTGTCTCATGCCAAGGGAGTAAGCTTTTACATTCTTATTTGCAGCTTCCTTAAGCCCCAACAATTCCAGTAATTCCTCCACCTTCTTTTTTCCCACGCCATTGAGTCCGGCAAAGTACATTAGATTCTGATATCCCGTGTTATACGGATAAAAATTAGGCGTTTCAATCATACAGCCAATATCCCTGACACCGCTTAAATCCACTTCTCCGGTATAATTTCTGGTCAGTCCGACTAAGATTTTCATGATGCTGGTTTTCCCGGCTCCATTCGGACCAATCAGGCCAACAATTTCCCCGCTTCCAAGCTCAAAAGAAACTTTATTTAAAATTTGAAAATCTTTCGCTCTTTTACTGACATTGTTAACGCTTAATACACGATTCATTTTCAATCTTATCCTCCTAATTCTGTTGTTTCCGGCCTTCTTTTTTAATAACTTTATAGAAACGGTTTGTACTTTATAAATCTTTTTTCCGCAAAACAACCATACCGATGAATGAAAATACAATACCTGAGATCATAAACACTGCAATATTTTTGACGCTCCAATCCTGGTACATGAGGAATTGGTCAGAAAGGCAAAACAGTACATAATTCATTACTTTACCCAGAGCCGTTATTTTCTGTCCAATCAGCTGTAAAATACTCGGCATCACCCAAAACAGTACGATCAGATAAATAAAAGGCGTAATGGTTGTGTTCAGAAAACATGTGATCATGACTGCCGTTGCACCTATGGCAAAGCCATAAATCATATAAATCAAAATTTCTTTTCCAATGATTCCAAATAGCATGGCTGCTGTCCCTGGCTGTTTACAGAGGATCCATGCAATATCATATAAAATTCCGCCGCAGATACCAATCACCATGCTGGCAAGGGCTATGCTCAAAATTTTTGCCGTAATAATCCGGCTCCTGCTGCTTCTTGATGTAAAAACAAATGTCGCTGTTCTCAGATCAAATTCTTCTCCTAAACTCTTTGCCGCTAAAAACATGATTAAAATACTGGAGAAGTTTCCAAAAAATGCAATTACATTCTGTACCCCAAAACTATCCGGGAACGTATATGCACCGTATACCATCCCTCCGCCCATGACCAGCACCATAATCAGTCCTAACAGGAACTCTCTTTTTTTCAACACTTTTACTAATTCCAGAAGTGTAATGTCCATTGTATTTTTCATAACTGTGCTCCTCCTCTCGATGGAATCCCTTTATAAGCTTCTTTTCTTCCTATGCCCGCTTTTTCTTAAACGGGCATAGGCGCATATGATGTTTTTCTTTAGTTGACAGGAGTGACAACAGGCTTGCCGTCCTGATCAACCAAAACGGTCAGTCCGGTACCTACCCTCAAGTCATGGGAAGCCAACAGGTAATTCACACCGGTTTCCGTATCAACGATGATTTTTGCCACATTCACGAGCCCCTGAGTGTAGACTTCCACAAAACGTTCTTTCGCCATACAATCACCTCCTCCTTCTGCCATCTGCCAATGACAACATACCATAGAAACCAGGCCTCGTGTTTCAAATTTCCTAAATGAACGTTTATATTTCCTAAACAGAAAGGGAGAGAACCTCACTGGCTCCCTCCCATTTTTTTGCGCAGCTTTGCTTTCCCGGCACGGGAAAGCAGGCATTCGTGACCGCCGGCCCACAGCTTATTGTGTTTCAAATCTACTGCTTCAATCTTATCTGCCGCCACCAGATAGGCACGGTGCGTGCGGATAAACCGATCCCCCAGCTGATTTTCCAGTTCATTGAGACTGCCCAAAAAATCCATCCGGCTGCCGGACGTATAGAGAATGACATGATGGGACGCAGAAGCAGTTTCAAAAAAGAGTATCTCGCACAAAGGAACATGGCGCACCATCTCTCCTGTCCGCAAAGTGAACGTTTCCGCCGGGGTCTGACGCTCTGCCATGAGACGCTCATGTATGTCATCCAGGCACCGTGCCGCTGACGGTCCAATGGGCTCCGATCCCTTAACCACATAATCAAATGCTTCCAAATGATATTCGAACGTACGCCAAGCCAAGTCTCCGTAGCTTGTGATGTAAACCAATGTGCCGTGGGGATCCCGCCGCCGAAGCTCAAGCCCCAGCCGGAAGCCGTCCCATCTCTCATCCTTCAGATCCACATCCAAAAAGTAGATGCCCTGTTTCCCCTTTTCCACCGCATCCAAAAGTTCCTGTGCATTGGCTGCGCTGCACATGACTTTCATATCGTAATTTTCCACAAAAATCTTCCACTCCAGAGCAGTCTGGATCTGGTGGCGGATAACGTCATCATCATCACAAAGATAAATACCGATCATCGTCTGCCCTCCACAGTCAGCTCCTGGACAAATACACCGTTTTCCCAGCTGGTACAAGGAGAGGTATTGGAATACCGCTCCAGAATATGCTGATAGCTGGGCAGGCCCAGTCCCCGGCCCGGCCCCTTGGTAGACCATCCATCGTTCCACATTTTCCCTGGTTCAATGGTATTGGCATAAGAATTGGATACCCGAAGAAATACCTGCCCGTCCTGAGCCAGCAGTACAATCTCCACCCAGGGCTGTTCCGCGCCCAGCGCGGCTTCTGCAGCGTTATCTATCAAAATGCCCAGGCAGCGGAGAAAATCCCATACATCCATGTCTACAGCCGCGATCGGATAAAGCACCTCCAGACGGCATTCCACTCCTTTTTCCCGCATGACGGTGAGTTTGCTTAAAAGGAGGCTCCTGACTTCCGGAATCTGCAGATTTCCGATTTGGGTAGATGCCTGGATTTTCCTTCCGAGCCGCAGGTCAAATCCAGCATCCAGCTCGGACAGGGTACGGCGCAATCCTTCCAGCTCTCCTTCCCCTGCCTGCTGGGACAAGCCTGCCAGAAGGTTTTTATAATCGTGGCGGAATGTACGCACTTCACGGCGTATCATTTCCAGGTCTTGCTCGTAGAGCCGCTGCTGGGCAATAATATCCTGCTGCACCTGCATTTTCCGGGCAGCGTCGAACCGCTGGGCCAAATAGACTACCAGTACCGCCATCAGAACTACCATCACTGCCACCAGCAGGTAGTAGAATACCAGGTATTGGAGCTCAACGCCGCTTAATAATTTGAGAAACACCTCCATGACAGCCTCCAGCATGAACAAGAGGAGAGCCGTCCGCCGGACCGCAGATTCATTTCCCAACAGCAGACGGAACCACTTTCCAAACCGCAGCTTATAAAGCAGCAGGGAGACGGCAATGCTGATGCCAAGATGCAGCCCTATTGCAGCCGCAAATGAGAAAACTCCTTCCGGCGGCAGCGCCCAGTACAGCATCATTGTCAAGGTGGCAGCCGCCACCTGGAAAATACTTGCCATACAGGCAGCGGCAAAGGCCCGCCAGAATCCAAACTGCCATGTCCACTTTACCCAAAAGGTATACATAATGAGAATAAAGAAGGCGAGAATGAAATAGTGAAACATGAGCAATTCCGGAACCATATATAATCCTGCAGAAAGCAGGGTAACCATGAGCGAGAACAAAAGCAGAAGCGGCAATTTTTTCAGCCGCCTCCAAATCTCCCGTTCGTCCGTCACCGCCAGCACATAAATCGTCAGTGCCAGATACCCTGTCAGCAAGTCTAAACATCCAGCTAAATAATCGCTTAATAAAGACATGATTTTACACATCTCTTTCCATGCAGTTTCGTTTTCAGCGCAATTATTATAGCATCTCCTATAAAAGATGGCAAGAATAGAGAGCGGGCATCTACCCTTATTTCAGTGCGGATAAGAAACTACCCAGAAACAAAAAGTCATATACAGTCTTTCCGCCATTTTTTACAAAAAAATCAGAGGGTATCAATTATCTTTCATTGATACCCTCTGCTAAACTATGCTGTCCATTGGACTTTTTCCTCTCTTTCTTGTCTCTTGTTTTCAAGTTGCTTTTTTCGTTCGACTTCTTCTGTTTTCAGCCCTTCTCTCTTCTTCTTTTAAGATTTCTTCTTTCCGGTTCTCCTCTGCTTCTTTTCCGGCTTCTGCTTCTACCTGGCTGATTCTCATCGAACTACTTCTTTTTCCCTGACCTTCTTCTTACTATGGTTTTGATTCTGATGTGTTCTACACCATTTTCTTTTCCGATAGCAGAAGGTCTAACCTAAGTTTCCGGTGGTCCGTACCTCCTTTTCTTAAATTATGAGGCAATTCATTAAGTTTTTGTTGGACTGTACCTCTCTTTCTTAGATTCACCTCATATCTATGTTAAAATATATTTTATATATTCCTTAGATGATGTGGTGTTGTTTTGTATTTCTTATCTTGAATTCATTATAGCGCACGCTTTTGAAGTTGTCAACACTTTTTTCAAAAAAATTTTATTTTTTCTTTTTGAAATTTGTCTATTTTTATTATTTATTATTTATTTTTCAAATATTCATAAATATTTATTTAATTATGTGCAATTTCAGACTCATCAAGGACTATATCCACATAATCCCCAAGAGCATGAGGAACCTCCATACAAAGATGTGTAAGCCCATTCTCCTGATAAGAATATCCGGGAGGGCTCTCATTTTCATTCCCTTCCTCATAATCATAACCCTTCAGGGAGTCCGCAAGCTGCTGCGCATCTCCGTATAAAATTCCCATCCGCTGCTGGAACTCCCCGTCCAGCTCTCCGTCTATCCGGAAATGCACGCCGTCCATCAAATCCTCCGCAATCTTCTCCACATCCCGGTAATGAGCCAGGCGGATGCCGGACCCGCTTTCCATATCAATGTTATACGTATAAAGAAAGCGCACCGGATAAGGGGCTCCTGCTTCATAGCGCGTCCCCTCCATCAGAACCGAAAGAATCTCGTCGTTCATGGTTTTTACCGTATAAGATTCTTCATAAGAACCGCCCTCCTCTATGCTGTCCGCAGCCCTTTCCACATGCTTTTGAATCTTCTTGTTCCACTGTTCCTCTATCTCCTTATTTTCCATGTCCCGTAGCTGGAAATAGGCGATCCGGATGCCCTTCGCCTCATAGAGGGCTTCTTCCAGGGTATAAGACGCTTCCTGGTACATGGCATAGCCCAGGTATCCCTCATAACTTCCTCCGTCCAGGCTTTTCCCCCGCACGGTAATCCGGATCTTCTCCCCATGAAAGGCATCCAGAAAGGTATTGGCCAGGCTTCCTGCCGTCAACTCCTTTCGGACATCATCCTGAGCGGAAAACCATTCTCCGAAATTTTCCGAAAGCTCCAGTTCCAACAGTACGCTCCCCTCCTCCTCCTTCTGCCGCAGACTCTCTGCCGTTACGGTATCAGGAAGCATTCCGTAGGAAGCCAGATTCCAGAGCAGAATTTCCGGTGTGACCTCTTCCGTTCTCACCGTATTTACGCAGAGAAGCTCTCCCTCCTCCCCGCTGTGGTAAATGCGGACGGAAACTCCCTGGCGCTGTCCGTTTCCGGTCTCCCTTTCACTAAGCACCGGCTCTTCCGGGACGGAACTCTCCTCCCCTTCCTCCTTCTTAGCCTCCCCGGCCTGTACCGCACCCATATCCTGTCTTTTTGTTGTTCCGCACCCTGCTGTCAGAGTCATGGCCAGAATCAGCCCGCACCATATTAAACGTTTCTTCATCTGCCTGCTGTTCCTCCCCGGATTTCCGCAAAAAATAACTGTTACCCTCTCTTTACTAAGAGGATAACAGCTGCATTTTAATTTTTTATGAAGAAAAAACTTTTTTCCGCTTAATTTTTCCATTTCCGCAAGAGGATCTGCAAAAGGAACCTTCCGCTTATCAGTACCCTTGGGCCAGCTGTCCGTAATATCCGTATAGTTTCCCGGCCTGGCACAGCACATCCCGTTCCACTGCCCGCTTCCGTCCGCTGACTGTCAAATCCGGCAGGCTGCGTGTGAGAATTCCTTCTATCAGCCCTTCAAACTCGTAAATATTCCTCCCTTTGTACACATCCGTCCGGTTTTTCAGCCAGTCCTGATAGACCGGAATGTCCCGGAGCAGTACGGGAATCTCGCTGGAGAGAGCCTCCAGCACTACCAGACCTTCCGTTTCCTCATAGGAAGGAAAGAAAAACAAATCGCAGCTGCTGTATGCCCTTTTCAATTCCTCCGGCGGCACATAGCCCGCAAAAGTCAGGTTCGGCAGATGCGTGCGGACCGCCCTGCGTATTTTCGCCGGAATCTGGATATCCGGCGTATAACCAAACCAGATAAACTGGTATTGGGGGAGCCGGTAAGCCAGCTCTACAAAATCCAGGATCCCCTTGCGCTCAAAATAGAGCCCTGCAGAAAGGATTACCTTGTCGGCTTCCGTAAAACCATAGGACCTGCGGAATTTGCTGCGCACAGAAAGATTTTTCTGGAACCGGAAAGTGTCCACACCATTGGAGAGTACGGCAATGGGCTTCTGAATTCCGTACTGCAGCAGCAGGGAGCGGGAATACTCCGTGGGCGTCAATATCAAATCCCCCTGGCTGTAGCATTTCACCAGCCATTTCTGAAAGAGGGGCGCAAAAAGATTGGAGCCTACAAAAGAGTTTTCAAAATCCTCCCTGGTAGAATGCGCATGGTAAATAACCTTTTTGCCCTTCCGTCTGGCCCGGCGCGCCATCCGGTAGTCACTGGGAAAAATGCTGTTTAAATGTACAATGTCATAGTCTTCTCTGGGATCTGTGGTAACCTGGACCCCATTCTCCTCAAGGGAGTCTCTTTGCATTTGCATAGCCCGCCCAATTCCACTCCTGGAAAGAAGCTTCTGATTTCTGATATACTGCAGAACTTTCATTCCGCCATGCCTCCTTCTTCCGCGTTTCTTTTCTATAAAGCTTAAGAACTGCTTCCCCGAATGCTTTGGTGCCGAAAGCCTGGGACAGTTTCCGGCTATGGGCTCCCATTGTGCTTTTCAAATCCGGGCGCCCCAGCAGCTCCTTTAAATAGTTGACAAAATCATCTACCTCTTCATACGCATACCCGTTGGCTCCGGGTTCCAGCACTCCTTTGAGACAGGAATCTGCCCGGCAGAGAAGAGGCAGCCCGGAAGCTAGTGCTTCCGCATAAGTCAGCCCCTGGGTCTCACTGGTAGACGCGCAGACAAAGAGATCTGCCATCTGATAAAAAGCCGGGGTCCCGGAGGGCTCAATCATGCCGCAGAATTTTACCTGCTCCGCAAGTCCCAGCTCCTGGGCCCATCTCTCCAGACTCTCCCGGGCCGGGCCGCCGCCGGCCACCAGCAATACCGCCTGCTCTTTAGGGATGTCCGCCTGCTTCCAGCCGCGCAGAAGCTCGTCTATGCGCTTCTCAAAGCCCAGCCTTCCCAGGTTCAGAACCACCTTGGCCCCCGGCGCAATCCCCCACTCACTCCGAAAGCGCTCTCGCTCTTCCTGATCTGCTGTCCGGCCAAACCGTTCCAGGCGGATGCCCGTGGGAATCACAGCAATGGAATTTTCAATCCCGTAGCCGAGAAGGGTACGCTCTACCTTTTCTGTAGGAGCGATGCAGACATCTGCGGCCCGCAGCCGGTAACGCATCCATCCCGCCAGAGCCGCAGCTCCCAGGTGCTTTCCGATGGGAATGTATTTGGTATACTGCTCGTACAGAGTATGAAAGGTATGTACAAAGGCGGCTCCCGTTTCCCTGGCAATCCGCCTTCCGTAGCCGAAGGTACAGAATTCGCATTGGCTGTGTACAACATCGGGCTTCCAGGCAATCAATTCTCTCACATATTCTTTTCCCCTGGAAACGGGAATGCGCACGCCCGGATAAATTCCCGAGGGTACAGAGCGAAGATACCAGACATTTCCCTCCTGATAGGCTTTTCCCGTGTCCGAGACTGTGAGTATGCGCACCTCATGTCCCTGCTCCTTAAGCTCTCTTTCTAAATTCAGCACCGAAGTCACCACACCGTTGATGGTAGACCGGAATAAATCTGTTGTTATCAATACTTTCACAATAATCCTCCTAACCAGGAACCTGCGTAGACCAGCGCCAGACTGTACATGGCGATGGATGCCGGTTTCCCAAGCAATATAATCGTTCCGAATCTCTTCCAGGACATCCGGGTCAGCCCTGCCAGCAGACAGAGAAAATCATCCGGCGCACAGGGAAAGAAAATAGCCAGTGCAAAAAAGCGGTCAAATTTTTTTCCTTTTTCCAGCCAGCCAGCATACTTCTCATAGGTCTCTTCTTTCACAAAGGCCTGGACAAAACACTTCCCGTAACGCCGGGCCAGATAAAAATTGATGAAGGAGCCGATGACAATCCCAATGTAGTTATAGAGGAGGCCGTACCAGGCTCCAAACAGAACCACACCCACTGCACAGGTAATTCCGCCCGGAATAATGGGAATCACAACCTGTACAATCTGTATCGCCACAAAGAGCAGGGGACCGAAGATGCCTCCCTTGGCTACCAGGGCTTCCATCCGGCTGCGGTCCGTAAACAGTCCCTGACGCATTCCGTATATGGCAAAGACGACCAAGGCGGCAACGCAAATCCCAGTCAGGATCGTCTGGATATGTTTCATCTGAATTTTTCCTGTGTTCATGACTTCATCTCCTCTCTTCTACCTTTCTAAACGATTATTTTACTCTACTTTCTTCAATCTTTTTCGGATTTCTATGCTTTTTAAACAATTCTTAAGAAAATCCGCAAATTTTTCGGATTTGTCTTTGGGATATTTCATATTTTTGCCGTTTTTGTATGGATATCAGAGATTGATGTATTTGCGGAGCAGAACGTGTCATACATCCATTGGAAATTAAAAAGTCCGTATATCCTGACCGACGGGAGATCAGAAAATACGAACTGCTTTATTCCCTCCTAATTTAATATGGGCGGATACCGCCTTATTTCCTCTTCTTCCTATACACCGCCCCGCATACCACACTCCCCAGCATTACCAAGCCCAGAATCATCAGGGCGCAATGAAGAAAAAAGGTGTCCGGCAGAATGGTAATCACCGGATCCGTAAGGGGATCGAAAAGCCAGTAATCGTTGTCAAAAGCTAAATGGTGAAAGGTCACGAAGGCCCAGTCCCAATTAAGCGCCACGAAAAGCCCCAGCACTGCCGGAAGGGCCACCGCCAGAATAGAGGCCAGCTTCAGATACAGGAATTCCTTTCTGCGGGCACAGAAAACAATTCCCAGCCCGCTTAAGATCACACCTCCCAGAGCCAGGTACTCAAAGAGATTGAAAATGACTTTCACTTCCTCAAAGTGAATCCGCCCCGGCTCCGACATGGCAAAGCTGGGGAACTCCAGCTTTTCCTTTCCCAAGGAAAGATTGTAATCGATCAGAACATCGTAGTTTTCCCGGATCTCCTCTTTTGTATAGCCGGACTGGCCGGGAATGTCCAAGGCTTTGATGTCCAGATAGTAGAGAGGCCGAAAGGCCAGTGTGATTACTACAGAGACAGAAATGATCGTCAGGGTCAGCACCAGAGCCAGAAGGGTGTGGTATAGTTTTTCTGTATTCTTCATTGCATACTTCCTCCATGCTACAAAAAAGTATACCACATTATTTACCCAATCACATCCCTCATATCATAAAGCCCCGCCGGCTTTCCGGCCAGAAACTTGGCTGCCTGGACAGCTCCTTTCCCGAACACGGCCCTGGAATAAGCCCGGTGCTCCAGGGTAACTACCTCGTCCGTTCCGGCAAAAATCACATCGTGGTCTCCCACAATGGTTCCTCCCCGGACGGCCGAAATGCCCAGTTCCTTTTCTCCCCGCTTCTGCCGCACCTGGCTTCTGTCATACACATAGGTATAACCCCCGTCCGCCGCCTCGTTGACTGCGTCCGCCAGAGCAATGGCCGTTCCGCTGGGAGCGTCCAGCTTCTGGTTATGGTGCTTCTCCACAATCTCAATGTCAAAGCCTGCGGCTGCCAGGGCGGGAACTGCTTCTTTAAGAAGCTTTATCAGCAAATTGATTCCCACGGACATATTGGCAGACTTGAGTACCGCCGACTTCTTAGCCGTCTCCTCTACCTTCACAAGCTGCTCCTTGGAAAGCCCGGTGGTGCACAGAACCACCGGCGTTTTCGTCCCGGCACAATAATCCAAAAGTTCATCCGCTGCTCCTGCATTGGAAAAATCAATCACTACATCTGCCTTCACCGTACAGTCCCCAATACAGGAAAACACCGGAAAGTCATTTGCAACGCCGTCGAATTTGTCCACACCGGCGGCAATCTCCATTTCCTTTTCTTCCTTGACCAGGTTTACAATCATCTGGCCCATCCGGCCGTTACAGCCGTGCATCAGTACTTTTATCATCTATTTTACCTCGATTCCAAAATCAATCATAGCCTTCTTCAGGTTCTCCACATGCTCCGGCTCCATATCTGTCAGAGGCATACGAAGGGGACCAACCTCCCACCCCATCAGGTTCATGGCTGCTTTCACCGGGATGGGATTGACCTCGCAGAACAGCTGATCCACCAGGGGAATGGCCCGAAGCTGAATCTCCCGGCTGCCTTCCAGATCCCCTTCCAGGAATTTCGCCACCATATCATGGGTTTCCCGGGGAGCCACGTTGGAGAGAACGGAGATCACGCCGAAACCGCCCAGGGAGAGCAGAGGCACCACCTGATCGTCATTTCCCGAATACAGCTCGATCTGGCCGTCCGCAAGCTGCATCAGCTTCGCCACCTGGGAAATATTTCCGCTGGCTTCTTTGATTCCCACAATATTCTTCACGTTCTTTGCCAGGTAAGCAGCCGTCTGAGGCTGGATATTGCAGCCCGTCCGGCTGGGGACATTGTACATAATGATGGGCAGCTTTACGGATTCCGCAATGGCCGTATAATGGGCAATGAGTCCCTTCTGTGTAGCCTTGTTGTAGTAGGGCGTCACCACAAGCAAAGCATCCGCCCCGTACTTCTCCGCTTCCTGAGACAGATAAACCGCCGTCTCCGTACAGTTGGAGCCCGTTCCCGCAATCACCGGAACACGCCCCGCCACATGATCGACGGCAAACCGGATCGCTTCCAGATGCTCCTCATGGGTCAGCGTAGAAGACTCTCCCGTGGTTCCGCAGATTACAATGGCGTCTGTGTGATTGGCAATCTGATCGTCAATGATTTCTCCCAGCTTGGAAAAATTGATCTCGCGGTTCTCTGTAAACGGTGTAACAATCGCCACCGCCGCTCCTTTAAAAATAGCCATATCCTTTTCCTCCTTCACGGTACTGTCATAAAAATGAGGCAGACCTCTGCGAAGCCTGCCCCTAAAGAATCTCTTGATTTGTCTTAAAATCCTTTAGATAGCGCCCCATCAGAATCCAGCTGATGACAGTCGCATGCTTCTTCACCATGCGCCCAAGAAACGCCCCGCAGGGAGACACTTCTTTCGGCGTCCGCCCCTTTCCCTTTCCCTCTTCTATGCCTGCCATATCCGGAAAGGTACTCTTGGAAGACGCAACCTCTATCCTGCCTGTTTAGTTTATACATTTTTAATGTAACATACAGCCATTTTCTTGTCAACGGCCAGTTTCGTCTACTTCAGCGTGCCGATCTGAAACACGTCATCCGCATAGGGATACAGCTCCTCACACATGTGGATCCCGGTAAACATCAGATCCGTCTCTTCATCCTTGGTTTCTATCAAAGCCTTCAATTCCTCGCTGGTGACAATGCCCTTATCCAAAAGCCCCAGGACCTCATCCAGAATCAAAATGTCGCAGCCGTCCGTACTCAGAACCTTTCTCGCAAAGTTCATGCCGTTTCGGATGTTCATACATTCCTCTTCCTGCTCCTCCGGGGACAATTCCTGAAAATTCGCATCCGACTTTTCAAAAGAAAACACTTTGATCTCCGGCTCCAGGCGCTTGATGAAATCAATCCCCTCTCCGGCCTTCCCCTTCAAAAACTGGATGATAATCACCGACCTGCCTTTGCTTGCTCCAAAAATCGCCTGTCCCAGAGCTGCGGAGGTCTTTCCTTTTCCCTCTCCGCAGAATACGGTAATACGCCCTTGCTCCATCTCACACTCCTTTCCCACTCTCAGAAAAAAGAGTGTCTGCGCAGTGTCTTTGTCTCTTTGGGTAATATGTAATATCATACAACAAACTCTTTAAAAAAGCAATGACTACATCTCCAGCTCTCAGCCAGCCCCGGACCGGCCGAGATGTTATTCCTCATATTCCAATTTACTTACCGAGACTTCATAGGCAATCCGCTTCTCCGATTCTGTCTCATCTATCTTTTTTACATATTCCCTGCTCTGGATCCTTCCCCAGATCTGGGCATGGCCGCCCACCTCGAAGCCGGAGGCAAACCGGGCGTTTCTGCCCCAGCAGATGCACGGAATATAATCTGATTTTCCGTAGGGACGGTTCACCGCAATCAGCAGATCCGCAATCTCCCTGCCAAGAGGTGTTTTCCGGTACACGGGTGCTTTGCAGATATAGCCGTCCAGGAAAATCTGGTTGGTCTTGGCATTTTCCACCTCATCCACCAGAAATTCCACCTCCCGTGCAAACACGGACAGCACCAGCCGGTTCTTTTTCTCTTCATGCCTGTTATAAGAGCGGAACTGTCCGGCCACCCGTATGTACTCTCCGGTATAGTCCTCCGTCACATCAATGAGACGCTCTGAAATCATCACGGGAATCACGTCCGCCGAATCACTCAGACGCTTCACCATCACGTCCATCATGTAAAACCCTTCCCCAAAGACTTCATGGCTGAATGAAAATTCCGACACAATTTCTCCGATCACAGACACCTGGTTGTTCTCAATTACCTTATCCGACATAACTCATGTTCTCCCTTCTCTTTACGAAGAATTTCTTCCTGTATTTTTGGTATCTTTAGATATATATGCGTTCTTCTTTCCTTTTAGAACCATTTTTTACAAAAATTTTTATTTTTGGTTGTATTCCCTGTCAAATGTGGTAAACTGTATGAGGTTAAAGTTAAGGATTATGAGGAAAAATCGGTTATGAAAAGAGAAGATATCAGAAACATTGCGATTATCGCCCACGTGGATCACGGAAAGACCACGCTGGTAGATGAACTTTTAAAACAAAGCGGCGTATTCCGCGCCAACCAGGCCGTGGCGGAGCGGGTCATGGACTCCGGGGATATTGAACGGGAGCGCGGCATTACCATCCTCTCCAAAAACACGGCCGTTACCTACAAGGATATTAAAATCAACATCATCGATACACCGGGACATGCAGATTTCGGCGGAGAGGTGGAACGGGTTCTCAAGATGGTAAACGGTGTTGTTCTGGTGGTAGACGCCTTTGAGGGTTCTATGCCCCAGACAAAATTTGTACTTCGGAAAGCCCTGGACCTGGATCTTCCGGTGATCGTCTGCATCAATAAAATCGACCGGCCGGAAGCCCGACCCGAAGAAGTCATCGATGAGGTGCTGGAACTTCTCATGGATCTGGATGCCTCCGATGAGCAGCTGGACTGCCCCTTTGTCTTCGCCTCCGCCAAGGACGGCTATGCCTTGGCAGATCTGAAGGATGAACCCAAAGATATGATGCCCCTCTTCGAAACCATTGTAAACTGCATTCCCGCCCCGGAAGGAGAACCGGAGGCCGGAACCCAGGTGCTTATCAGCACCATCGACTACAATGAGTACGTCGGGCGCATCGGCGTGGGGAAAGTAGACAACGGAACCATCCGCATCAATCAGGAAGTGGTCATGGTCAACCATCACGACCCGGAAAAATGCAAAAAAGTAAAGATCAGCAAGCTGTATGAATTTGACGGCTTAAACAAAGTGGACGTGACAGAGGCAGGCATCGGTTCCATCGTGGCCATCTCCGGCATTGCAGATATCCACATCGGAGACACTCTGTGTTCCCCGGAGCACCCGGTTCCCATCCCCTTCCAGAAGATTTCGGAACCCACCATTGCCATGCACTTTCTGGTAAATGACAGCCCCTTAGCAGGCAAAGAAGGCAAGTATGTAACCTCCCGCCATCTGCGGGACCGTCTCTTCCGGGAGCTGAATACCGACGTAAGCCTGCGCGTGGAGGAAACGGAGACGACCGAGTGCTTCAAGGTTTCCGGCCGGGGCGAGCTGCATCTCTCCGTCCTTATAGAAAATATGCGCCGGGAAGGATATGAATTCGCCGTAAGTAAAGCAGAAGTCCTCTACCGGACCGATGAGAAGGGCAAACGCCTGGAACCCATGGAGCGGGCCTATATCGATGTGGACGACGAATATTCCGGCAATGTAATTCAAAAACTGGGAGAGCGCAAAGGGGAGCTGCTCAATATGAACAGCAACGGAAGCGGATCTACGCGCCTGGAATTTCTCATTCCGGCCCGGGGACTTATCGGATACCGGGGCGAATTTATGACCGACACCAAAGGCACCGGCGTCCTTAACACGATTTTTGAAGGCTACGGTCCCTACAAAGGCGATATCCAGTACCGCAAACAGGGCTCCCTCATTGCTTTCGAGGCAGGGGAGGCCATCACCTACGGCCTGTTCAACGCCCAGGAACGGGGAGCTCTCTTTATCGGCCCCGGAGAAAAAGTCTATGCCGGAATGGTTGTGGGCCAGAACGGAAAGGCGGAAGACATTGAGCTGAATGTTTGCAAGACCAAGAAGCTGACCAACACCCGGTCCTCCAGCGCAGACGAAGCCTTGAAGCTGACACCGCCGCGGATTTTAAGCCTGGAGCAATGTCTGGAATTTATCGACACGGATGAGCTTTTGGAGATCACTCCCAAGTCCTTGAGAATCCGTAAGAAGATCCTGGATCCCACCCTGCGCAAGAGGGCTTCGATGAACAAATAACGATTCGTTATCAAGTATAATTAAAAGCCGGCCGGCAAACAAAAACCCCTGCCAAAACCAATGCAATGCCGCATTTGATTTCAGCAGGGGTTTTTATAATTCCTCTTTTTTCCTAAAACAATTCTTTCACCGTGGGATAAATCCTACGGAATTCCTGGTATCTCTCCTCATACTTGGCAGCCAGTTCCGGTTCCGGCTCAATGGTTTCTACTACCTTCACCAGTTTTCTGGCAATGGCCTCTACACTTGGATACACTCCGCATCCCACGGCTGCCAGCATGGCGCCACCTAAGGCCGGGCCTTCCTCGCTCTCTATCACATCCACTTTCAGGTTCATAACATTGGCGATAATCCGTTTCCACAGAGGACTTTTGGCTCCGCCGCCGCAGATCTTGGTCCGCTCCAATTTAATTCCCAGGCTTTTCGCCACCTCCAGGGAATCCCGCAGTCCAAAAGCCACGCCTTCCAAAACTGCCTGTGTCATATCTGCACGGGTGGTGTCCATGGACATGCCAATGAACATAGCCCTTGCGTCAGGATTGTTATGAGGAGAACGCTCACCCATCAAATAGGGCAGATAGAACACCCTGTTTTCACCCAGCTTCTCAATATCCGCCTGCTCTCCTGCAAAATCCGCAGTCTTTAAAATCTCCTCGCTCCACCATTTGTTGCAGGAAGCGGCGCTCAGCATGCAGCCCATGAGATGGTAGTGTCCGTCTGCGTGGGCAAAGGCGTGAAGGGCATTGTTATCATCGACCCGGAATTCCCGGCTGGAGATAAAGATGGTTCCCGAAGTTCCCAGGGAAATGTTGCACATGCCCTCTCCCACGGTTCCCGTGCCCACGGCAGCAGCCGCATTGTCTCCTGCCCCGGCAATGATCTTTACCGTCTCCGGCAGTCCCAGTTCCTCCGCCAGCTCCGGTCTAAGCGTCCCCACCGCCTGGCTGCTCTCGTAAAGCTTCGGAAGCTGTTCTTCCCGGATCCCGCAGATTTCCAGCATTTCTTTGGACCAGCACCGGTTTTTCACATCCAGAAGAAGCATCCCGGAGGCATCGGAAACATCTGTGCAGAAGCTCCCGGACAGCTTGTAGGCAATATAATCCTTGGGCAGCATGATCCGGCAGATACGGGCAAAATTCTCAGGCTCATGCTTCTTCATCCACAGAATCTTGGGCGCCGTAAATCCGGCGAAAGCGATATTGGCTGTACACCCGGACAGCCGCTCTTTTCCGATCACCTGGTTCAGGTAATCCGTCTCCTCCCCGGTTCTTCCGTCATTCCAGAGAATGGCAGGGCGGATGACCCGATCCTCTTGATCCAGGGCAACCAATCCGTGCATCTGGCCGCCGAAACCAATTCCTGCCACCTGGTCTTTCTCACACCCGGATGTCAGTTCCTTGATTCCTTCCAGCGTCTGCGCCAGCCAGTCTTCCGGATTCTGCTCCGACCAGCCCGGCTTGGGAAAGTACAGGGGATACTCTTTTGACACAATTTTTTCAATGGTTCCCATTTCATCCATCAGCAGCAGCTTCACTGCCGAAGTTCCCAGGTCCACTCCTATATACAGCATCTTCTCACCTCCGAAATTTTTGAAAAAGGGGAACCTCATGTGTTCCCCTCGTTTCTTTACTCCGCCGCCGGATACTCGTTGCAGAGCAGGCGATAAGGCGGTTCGTCCTCCTCAATAGCCGGGAAGCGTCCCACCGGCTCATGGAAACGGTTGTCCGTGGTATCATCGTTGCACATGGATACCTCCCCGATCAGCACATCGCCGGACCCGGGAACTACCGCAAAATTGTGATACTGGTGGGGCCACAGGGTCAGGCTCTCGCCGGGCTTTAACTCCACCTGGGTTCCGGCCGGCACATAGTAGGAACGTCCGTCGGAGTTGACCAGTACGTCCGTATCCGCCAGTCCGCCTTCCCCGTCATCGTTGTACACTTGAATCAGAAGGGTACCGCCTCCCCGGTTGATAATATCCTCGCTTTTCACCCAGTGGAAATGGGTGGGGAAGGTCTGTCCGTCTTTCAGCATAATCAATTTTTCCGCATAAACTTTTTTGTATTTGGGATTGTTCTGGTTGCCGTTGCGGATGGTAATCAGGGCAAAGCCCACCTTATCAAAATTTTCAAGGCCGCAGTCCGTAATGTCCCAGCCCAGCATATTGTCGCGGATCTCGTCATACTCATGGTTCTTAGTCTTCCACTCCTCCGGCGTCCATTTGCAGAAGGGCGGAAGCTCCACACAGTGCTCTTTCAGCATGGCTTCCATTTCACGGATGCACCGATTGATTTTCGAACGTTTCATAATCCTTATTCTCCTATCCTATAACTGATCAATAAAATTCATTCTTACCTTGTAGACCTTGCTCTCTCCCGGTCCGAGAATGGGAGCCGCGCAGCCCTCCTGTCCTACCTTGGGTCCGTCCAGGAATACGTTCATAGGCTCCAATCCCATGACATATTCGCCCTTGCCCAGCATTTTCCACTCGCAGAAGAAGGGCAGATCCTCTCCCTTGTACTGAATATTCACACCGATACCCCGCTTTTCATTGAAAATGGTGTACTGGGATGTGCCGTCTTCCTCCCTGCGGATCTTATGGAAATAGCAGCGCTCCGGGTAAGGATACTGAGGCGCCTCCACCTGTTTCCAGGTATCGGCATATTTCGCCGCGTTTTCCTCTCTGGGAATGGTCTCCAGACTGTCAAAGATGAGCTTCGTCCCCTCCTCCAGCAGCGGATAGCCGTAGTTCAAATGAAGGGCATAGACAAACTGGCGGTCTCCGAAACCGTGATTGGTTACGGTATCCGTCATAACAATACTGTCGTTCTCATACTCAAACTCCAGCTTCCTGTGCAGGGTAAGATTCTCTCCGAAAATCCGGGCCTCCCGCATGGTTCCCTCCAAAGTAATGGTGGGATTCTCTCCCTTTACGCCCCGCTCATATTTCACATTCTCTGCCGGCGTATTGGCGATTCTGCCGTGAAGGCCAAGCTCCTCCCCATCCTTCACCATGGGATTTCCGAAATGCTGCAGGCCGCAGGTGGTCAGCATTCCCACAAAAAAATTCCGCAGCCACCGGGTCCCCTGGGCGTCATAGTATTCCGGCGCTACAATGCCGCAGGGAGCCAGGTAATTCATGTTCTTTCCTTTGTAACGGACCTGGTACAGATCCATGCAGCGGCCGGGAAGCACGGTTGCAGACAGATTGCCGCCGTTGCTGATCTCCATCACCGGAACGCCTTTCTGAAAGCCGCCTGTAAGAATTCCCTCATGCAGGGACATCAGCTGATCCAGATCCCCAATATGCTCCAGCCTGCTCTGATAAGTTTCGCTCATAATCGTTATTGCCCCCTTTTATTCCAGTTCCGCAAGCCCCTTTCAGGGACTTGCTGTTTTATTTATGCTCTTCCAAAAACGCTTCCAGCTCTGCCCTGGAGGGCGCTCCCTCCATGGGGCCCTGCCTGCGCACGGACATGGCTCCCGCCGCATTGGCGAAGCGTCCGCACTCCCGAATGCTCTTCCCCTCGATCAGCGCGGTCAGGAACGCACCGCAGAAGGTGTCGCCGGCTCCCGTAGGATCTACCTCTTCTACCTGGAAGCTGGGTACGTCTACCACCTCATCCTTTGTATAAATGCGGCAGCCTGCCTCACCGTTTTTCAGAATCACGATCTTGCCCTGGGACGCCCACAGCCTGCAGCCTTCGTCGTCGGTTGCCGCTCCTGTGAACATGACCGCCTCCGACTTGCTGGGCAGAACCAGATCTGCGCGCTCCAGCACCGGCATGCAAAGCCGGCGGATCTCCTCCACGCTCAGGGCCTCCGGGCGGATATTGGGATCAAAGCAAACCTTGGTCTCCGGGGATGCCTCCCGCACCATCTTGTATACAGCCTCCGCGCTGTCCTGATTGGTAGACATAGTAAAACCGCTCACATGAATCCATTTCGCCCCTTTGATCTTTTCCATATCCACGTCCTTTGGTGTAAGCATACCAGGCGCCGCGTGGTGTACATGGTACAAAAAGTTTCTGCTTCCGTCCGAATAGTAGCAGACAAATGCCACGCCTGTGGCAGCCTCCGGGTGAATCCGCACCATAGAGCAGTCCGCACCGCTCTCCTCCAGCCGGTTGGTCACACAGCGGCCGAAACCGTCATTGCCCACCACGCCGATCATAGCGCATTTTGCGCCCAGCTTTGCCGCCGCATTCAGCATAATGGCTGCATCCCCGCTGGGGTACGGACCGGTAAAGTCCGCAGGTGCATCCAAAGGTTTATCCAGTTCCTTGCGCATTACTTCGCAGATTAAGGGCCCCATTGTTACAATATCAAATCCCATAGCAAATCTCCTATTCCAGTTCCGCTTTTATTCCAGTTCCGCTTTTATTCCAGTTCCGCATCCGCCCTCCCAGCGCACCTTGACTAGAAAGACTTCCGGCCGCAAAAACTTGCGTCCGTAATTCTTTCTGCGCGCTGTCCGGGCTCTGCTGTTTTTTATTCCAGTTCCGCATCCGCCCTGCCCGGGCTCTGCTGTTTTTATTATACTACTCCCCGATTATGTCCACAAATATTTTTCTGGACTGGGGACCGTCAAATTCCATAAAGACGATCTCCTGGGCCTCTCCCATGGTCATTTTCCCGTTTACCAGGGAAAGAACAGTGCTGTTTCCGACCAGGATGGACCGCAGATGGCCGTAGGCGTTGGCTGACGTTCTCCCGTAGGTGGGCAGGAAATGAGCATGGGAATACTCATCATCGTCATTTACCAGACGGTGCAGCAGTACGTCCAGATCGCTTAAGATGCAGTCCAAAGGCTCCGTCACCATAATGGAGCAGTTGGTATGAGCCGTCACCACAGATACGATTCCGTTCTGAACGCCGGAATCTGCCACCAGCTCTTTCACTTTATCCCCGATATATTCCGTGTAGTACTCGTCCTTGGTCATAACGAAAAACTCATAATGCTTTACCATCCCTTACACCTCCATTCCCATAAACCGCAGTGCGTTCTCTCCCATCACCATGGCCCGCTGTCTCGGACGCAGGTTCAAAGCTTCTGTAGCTTTCACCATGCGCTTCTGCTCGATCCGCGGATAGGTGGAGCCGAACATCACCTTGTCATACAGCATCCGGTCTATCCAGTATTCGCCCAGCTGGTCGTTGAAGGTAGTCTGGAAGAACTGCTTGGGAGAATCAAAGTAAAGAAGGGCCGTATCCGCATACAGATTGGGGTACTTTAAAATCAGCATAGCCGTCTCCCGGGTCCAGGGCCATCCGAAATGCCCCAGGCACATACGGAGTTCCGGATACTCAATAGCTACATCCTCAAAGTTCAGGGGATTGGAATATTTGGAGGGACTGTTCTTTACCCAGGTCATTCCCGCCTCAAAGAGAATGGGCTTATTGTATTTCAGGCAAATCTCATAGAGCGGTTTCATCAGGGGATCTCCCGGCATAAAGTACTGCATGGCAGGACTCAATTTCAGGCCTTTCATTTCAAGCTCCGTAAATGCCTTTTCCAGGACCTCTGCAGCATCCTCCCTGCGGGGATCTACACCGGCAAAGCCGATCAGGCGGTCCGGGTACATATCTACCAGTTTCTTTACCTCTTCATTGGATACAATGACGCCGCCGGCTCTGGTGGTGACATCCTCCGCCGAGAGGACTGCCTTGTCAATCCCTGCGGCATCCAACTGGGTGATAAAGAGGCTTAAAGGCCATACATGCTGCTTGTAGAGAAAATACTGTTCTCTCCGAAATTCAATTTTTTCAGGGTTTTCGCAGATTTCCTCAAAAAAACCCGGAAATGCGTGCATATCAATTACCATAGCTTTTCTCCTATCCATGTTCCGCATCCGCCCTTCCGCCACACTATCCAGAAGGATCCAAGGCCGCAGGCGTCCATGGCTTCTTCTGTGGCTATACGAGCTTCTGCTGTTTCCATGTTCCGCATCCGCCCTTCCAACATCCGGGCATATGCTGATTCCAGTTCGGTTTAAAAAACCGCCGGGGACATATCAATTCATAAAACCGATTGTCCCCGGCGGTTCGTTTCATTCTAATAAAACTGCTTATCTAAAGTCAGCCGTATTGTCCTTGGTCACTACTGCAGCGCCGGTGTCAACGTCTGTCTCGGTCAGGCTTCCGCCAGTTGCCAGAGTATAAGCTGCACGTACAGCTCCGTCGCCCATCTTAGCCGGATTCTGAGCCATTACGCAGTACAGCGCACCGCTGTCTACCTGGTCCAGAGTCATGCTGGAAGCGTCAAATCCAATTGCAACGCCTTCCCAATCCTTGTTAGCTGCCGCCGCATTACCAACGCCTACTGCACCCGGCTCGTTGTCGCCGTATACGCCTACAACGTTCTGGGAAATGAAGTTCTCGGCTGCTGCCTGAGAAGCTGCTACCTCAGAGTTTCCATACTGCACCTCAAGGATGTTGAAGTCTGTTCCTTCAAATGCCTCAATGAAGCCGCTTGTACGGTCTACAGAAGTCTGGGTTGCATTGGAGAATGCCACAACTCCGATATCGCCGGACTTGATTCCCTTCTCCTCCAGGCCTTTCAGCATCTGCTCGCCGGCCTGCTTGCCTGCTGCAAAGTTGTCGGTACGGAACGCAGCGGATGCCTCAAGCTCTGCTGCAGAGTCTACGTAGATAATCTTGATGCCTGCGTCAAGTGCAGACTGCAGGGTCTCAACGATAGCTACCGGATCAACGGCTGCTACACAGATTACATCCGGCTCAGCTGCGATAGCGTTATTCAGAACCTCGATCTGAAGAGCAGTATCCTTCTTGTCCGGCTGCATCCACTGATAGTCAATACCAAGCTCTGCCGCTGCTGCGCTTGCACCCTTGTCTACATTTACCCAGTGATTGTCAAGACCATCCATGGTTACCAGAATTACCTTTACAGTCTCACCGCTTTCTGCGGGTGCCTCTGCAGGCGCTTCTGTCTCGGCGGGTGCCTCTGCAGGCGCCTCTGTTTCAGCGGGAGCTGCAGGCGCTTCTTCCTTCTTGCCGCAAGCGGCCATAGAAGCAACCATAGCAGCTGCCAGAATTGTTGCCAGTAATTTCTTTTTCATAGTTACTTTTTCTCCTTTACTTTGATTTTTATATCAAAGCCCTCCCAGGCCTTAATACCAGTTTTACTTTGCTTTCTTCTTGCCGGTACGTGTTACAACATCCAGCATAACGGCTGCAATTACGATGATACCAATGATAATGTTCCGAAGGGCCACCGGCGCTCCTACAAACTGCAGACCGTTTTGCAGGATTCCCCAGATGCCGGCTCCTGCAATAACGCCGGCCAGGATACCAGTTCCTCCTAAAGTGGAGATACCGCCGATAACACAGGCTGCAATGGCATACATCTCATAGGTGGTTCCCGCATCCATAGTCCCCATTCCTGCAGAAGCCAGAAGAATCAGACCGCAGAGGCAGGAACAAAAGGCGCTGATCAGATACGCCGTCAAGGTAGTACGGAAAGCATTGACACCAGACAGCTTTGCAGCTTCCAGGTTGCTTCCTACCGCATAAATGTGACGTCCGGTGCGCGTCTTGCTTAACAGGAAATTCAAAACAATCCACAGAAGAATGGCAATCCATACGGTGCTGTAAATGGTAAGGAAATTGTCATAGTATAACAGATCCCGGAAGCTCTGGGCATCCGTACCGATAAAGTCCGTATTGCGGTTGTTGTTAACCAGCTGCGCAAGGCCGCGGGCCAGGGTCATCGTACCCAGGGTAGCAATAAAGGCCGGCAAGTTAATCTTTGCAACCAACACGCCGTTTACCACTCCCACTGCAAGGGAAAGAACCAGCGTAACCAAGCACGCAAGCCATGGATTCATGCCGTGGCTCATCAGCGTACCGGCTGTCATACAGGCCATACCTACCACGGAACCTACCGCCAGGTCGATATTCCCGGTAATCAGGACAAATCCCTGACCGATACCGATGATCAGCGTAGGCGCAATCTGGCGGAACAGGTTCTGAATATTGTTGCCGGAGCGGAACTGCGGGCTCAGAACGCTGAAAATGAGAAACAGTGCAAAGAAACCAATCGCTGCTGTAACCACGGACCGTACTCCGCGCGCCGCCATCTTGCGGCTTAACCAGTTTGAATTATTCTTATTCATAACTCTTCTACTCCTTATATTTTTGCTTCAAATTCAGTCGCATATGCTAAAATTTTATCCTCTGTGGCTTCCTCTGCCAAAATCTCTCCGGTAATACGGCCGTCGCACATAACCACAATCCGGTCGCTAATCCCCATTACCTCCGGGAGTTCCGAAGATACAAACAGCACACCTGTACCGTTTTTCTTCAGCTCATTCATCAGGTTATAAATCTCGACCTTTGCTCCTACGTCTACACCTCTGGTAGGCTCGTCGAAAATAACAACCCTGGAATTTCTTGCCAGCCACTTTCCGATAACCACCTTCTGCTGGTTTCCTCCAGACAGGCTCTCCGCATTGATCTCCTCCGTAGAAAGCTTGATGCTTAAATCGGAAACTGCCTTGTCTACCAGCTCCTTTTCTTTCTTGGTATCTACTTTCCCGATAGCGTTGCAGATCCAATCCAGATTGGGGAGCGCCAGGTTGTCCCGGACGCTTAGCTTGGTGCACAGGCCATCCTTCTTTCGATCCTCCGGCGCAAGCACAATGCCTGCCTTGATGGCATCAATGGGTTTCTTTATAGTTATAGTCTGCCCATCCAATACAATTTCGCCGCCGTCCTTGGGATCGATTCCGAAGATGGCTCTGGTAGTCTCCGTACGACCGGCCCCCATAAGGCCGGCAATACCTACAATCTCGCCCTCATAAAGCTCCAGGTTTACGTCCCGCACCATTCTTCCCGCATTCAGATGACGGACTTCAAAAATTTTCTTTCCCTTCTCACAGGATACCCTGGGGAACTTCTCGGTAATCTCCCGGCCTACCATGAAGGAAATCAACTGATCCATGGTATAATCCTGGAATTCACCATTCATAATAAATTCACCGTCACGGAGTACTGTCACCCGGTTGGACACATGGCTAAGCTCCTCCAGCCGGTGAGATATGTATACGATTCCGCAGCCCTCGCTTCGGAGCTGATCGATAATTCGGAACAGCTCGTCAATCTCCTTGGCCGTCAATGCAGAGGTAGGCTCATCCATAACCAGAATTTTGGCATGAATGGAAAGGGCTTTCGCAATCTCTACCATCTGCTGCTTGGATACGGAAAGATTTCCTACTATCTCATTGGGATCTAAATCAATTTTCAGGGAATCCAATACTTCTTTGGTCTTCTGAGCCATCTCCTTATTGTCCAGCGTAATGCCCTTCTGGGTCTCCCGGCCCAGAAAGATATTCTCTGCAACGGTGAGATGGCGGCACATATTCAGTTCCTGATGGATAATAGCGATTCCCAGCTCATGAGCCTTCTTTGTGTCCAAATCGCCGTATTCTTTTCCGAACACCTTCAGGGTTCCTGAATCACGGGTGTAAACGCCGCTCAAAATTTTCATCAGCGTAGACTTTCCCGCACCGTTCTCTCCCAGCAAGGCCATAACCTCACCGGACTTCAGATTAAATTTTACATCTTTCAGAACCTTGACCCCGGCAAAGGACTTATTGATATGCTCCAGCTCAACAATATACTCTTCCATCTTCCATATTCCTTTTCCGAAATTTTAATGTGTTGGCTGTCATTCCAACAGCTTCTCCCTCTTCAGTTACGTTCTTAAGTATAGCATTACTGGTTCTTCATTTTTAGGTGCATTTATTTTGATCGGTGGGGCATTTCTTTTGAAGTTCTTTTGCACTCTCGTCATTGTGTGCAACTTTTGATCTCCTGATTTGTACAAAAAGCACAAAAAAATGCAGCCATGATTTTTTCATGACTGCATCTGTTCTTTTTTTAATCGGGAAATATCTCTTCCTGCTTCATCCTTGCTTCCTCAAAATATTTGCGCGTATATTCCGCAGCAACTCTCCCCTGCTCCACCTGTATGAGACGGTCCGCAATATACAGGGTATCGTAAAGCTCCGTATTCAGCACCAGTACCGCAATCCCGCTGTTGCGGATTTTTACCAGCAGCTCCAGTACAATTTCCCTCAAATGTATGTCCATATCAGACAAGGGCTGCAGACACACCACCAGATCCGGTTTGGCTATAAGGCAGCGGTAATACACCAGCCTGCAAAGCTCCTGCTTCGGAAGATGATACAAGTCCTCTGCTGACATAGCTTCTCCAATCTCCTCCCGGTACTCCAGAAACACGCTCCTCTTCAGCTGCTTCTTCTGCCAGAAAAAAGGAACTCTCTCTGCCAGAAGAAGGCAGAGATTGTCCAGAAAGCTCATTTCAGGAAAAAGCATGGTCTGAATGGCATCCCGCTGAACCAGGGCTATGCGCTTTCCCCGCATACGGACACTTGGTTCCGGATAAATCCGGCCGCTTAAAGGCTTCTCCTCCGCTCCCAGAATTTCCATCACCTCATCCAGAATGGTATTGTTCTGATCAAACAAAAGCACATTTTCTCCCCTGTGGATGCACAGACTCAGATCCCGGATATGCTTTCCCGCCACGTGCTCCAATTCCAGCACCGTTTCTCCCGGACTGCTGTTCTGGGTCTCCTGCTCCAGCTGTTTAAGTTTATCATAGGTATAATTAGCAAACACCTTCGCAATGTGCTCCCGGATGGTTTCCGGAGATGTAAACACTTTTTGAATGGTCCCCTCTTTAAAAATTGCCAGGCGGCTGCAAACCGGCCGGAGTACTTCGTGGTGGCTGTAAATATATAGAAATGAATGTCCCTGACGGGCCAGGCGCTGAATCAGCTGGTGGAAACGGAACAGTTCCTCCACACTGAGAAGGTCGGAAATCTCCCAAAGGACAATGAGATCATCTCCCGCCACAACGGCTTTCAGAAGCTCCGTTACCAGACGGTCAAACGTGCCAAGATTCTTAATCAGCGTTCTGGGAGAGAGGCAGATCTCCATATCCTGAAGCACCCTCCGGGTCTCCGACTGAATCACCCGCTCCGGCACAATAAATCTCCGGAATCCTTCCCGCATAACAAAAAGGTTATCCGCCAGGGAAAGCTCGTCAATCAAGCGGCTCTGCCGCCCAATGAGAGTCACACGGTTCCTCCGGCCGCTGCTCTCTCCCGAACTGTTCACCAGCTCTTCCCTGAAAAACACCTGGCCGTTCTGGATGGGACGATTCCAGCAGACCAGCTCTATCATCTTGTCGATCCCCGGCCGTTCCAGACAAAGTATGCCGTAGATTTCTCCTTCGAAAATCTGCATACTCAAATAATTTAACTGCCACGCCTCCCCCTCCTGGCAGAGGATATGCTCCATCCGCAGAATCTCTCTTTTCATCTCTGCGCCTCCGCCCTTTCCTGGATGATTTTCCGATCCTGCTCGGAAGTGCGGGGCAGCGTAATCTCCACATCCGTCCCCACATCCTGGGTAGAAAAAACAGTCACGCCGTAAGCCTCACCGAAGAGCATTTTAATCCGGTTATTCACATTCCCGACAGCAATGCCGCCCCGGCTCTTTCCCCGTATGCTGCGCTCTGTCATCTGCCCGTTGATCCGGTTCAGCGTTTCCTGGGGCATTCCGATTCCATTATCCGACACCCGGATCAAAAGACGCTTTTCCGTCATCATCATCGAAATGGTCACGTTGCCCTGGCCGATTTTCTGTTCAATGCCATGGATAATGGCATTTTCCACGATTGGCTGCAAGGTTAATTTGGGAATCAGGCATTTTGCCGCATCCTCCCGCTCCTCCTCGGGGCACTGAATCTCCAGCTGAATCCGTTCCCCGAACCGGTACTGCTGGATATAAAAGTATGTCTGAATGTTGTCTATCTCCTGCTCCACCGTTGCCAGATTTTCAATATTACTAATGGTATAGCGGAAGAAGGAAGCCAGAGATTCACACATATCCGCCACGCTTTCCAGGCCGGACATCAGGGCCTCACTCCGTATGCTTTCCAGGGTATTGTACAAAAAATGCGGGTTGATCTGGTTCTGAAGGGCCTGATACTGGGCCTGCCGCTTGCTTATCTCCAGATTGGTAGAGGCTTTCATATATTCCTGGAGCCTTTCCGTTACCAGCTGCATCTGCCTGTTGTAGGGCCACCGGATATGAGGGGAGGAATCTGCCTGGGTCTGGTTCGTAAGCTGTCCCAGCTTCCTGGTCGTATCCTGATAAGGCTGCCAAATCCAGATATAGCCCATCAGAAACAAGGCAGCCAAAAGCATTAACAGTACCAGAAGAATGTACACAGGAACATCCGGATCATGCCAGACCATCAGAAAAGCAAGCAGAAACACTGCCGCAAAGACAAGTCCCAGAGCAGCAGCCAGATATGTCAGGCGGACGGAAAGCAGATCTTTTTTCTCCATAGTATCCTTTCCTAGGAATACAGATTCCTATACTCTTTGGGACTAATGCCCGTAATTTTCTTAAAGGTTTTGGAAAAACGTTTATAGTCGTTCATTCCCACAGCCTTCCCGATCTGTTCAATGGTATCCCCGCTCCTGCGCAGCAGCCGCTTGGCTTCCTCAATCCGCACATCCGTCAGATATTCCAGGAAATTTTTTCCCGTCTCTTTCCTGAAAAGAGTGCTGAAATAACTGCTGGAAAATCCGGCCTGGGAACTGACCTCCTCCAGGCTCAAACTTTCTGCATAGTGCTCCTGGATATACTGCTTGGCCTGGTTAATGGGCCGCATTTTCTCAGCCTCATACCAGCCCACAGTCTCCTCTATATTTTTTCTGCATGTATCCGCCAAATAGGAAAAGAGATTTTCCCTGCTGCTGCACAAAACGGCTTTCCGGTAAAACTGCGCCTCCATCCCGTCCCGGTCTGCAAAGTGAAATTTCTCCTGAAAAATGCTGGACAGCAAAAACAATCGGTAGGCATCCTGCGCCAGGCGCAGCATTTGGCTTCCGTTCAGCCCGAGAGAGAGGGCGGAGGCGTGAAGGCCGGAAACAGCCTCTTCCATCTGTTCCGGCTTCTGCAGATCCAGACACTGGCGCGCAATCTTGCTGAACGTCTGGTAAAGGGAGTCTTCCTCAAATCCGGCATTTTCCGGCACTTCCTCCAGAAACAGATTGTTCCGTATCAGCAAGCGCTGCCCCATGGCAAGCTTGGCCTCCTCCATACAGCGGGCCAGCTCCGGTACCGCGTGCACAGCATGTCCCACTGACAAGTGAAAGCGCATATGCTCAAACACATGCAGCTCCATAGAAAGGCTGCTGATCAGCGTCTCCAGCGCATCCCGAAGCTTTCCGCCGTTCTCCTCCCGGTAATTTAAAATGCCCGAAGCTCTGCGGTCTTTATAAAATATCTCGCTGTCAATACAAAGAGGACTGATATGCCGCTCAAACAAGCCTTCCAGCTTTCCGCTCAAAACCTCCATGACATTGCTTACATAATCTTCATTCAGATGCCGGTTCTCCTTCACATCTGCCTGAATGAGAAAAATCTGAAACAATCCCCCCTCAAAGTGGTAACGGTATTTTTCATTAAATGCCTCCAGGTTCCCGGGAATCTGCCCGGTCTCCAAATCCTGCCACAAAATTTCCCGAAGCCTGGCCTGAGTGGCTGCTTCTTGTTTCTGCTGTTCCAGATCCTCCTCCGCCTGGGTCTTATGCTCCAGATACCTTTGACGGACTTTGTGCAGAGTGGCGTTTAAAGTATCTTTGTTCACCGGTTTTAAAATGTAATCGCTCACCCCATAGCGGATGGCAGTCTGGGCGTATTCAAAATGAGAATATCCGCTGATGATGATAAACTCCATATCCGGATTTATGGTCCTGGCCCTTTTGAGAAGCTCCATCCCGTCAAACCCCGGCATCCGTATGTCTGTCAGCACCAGATCCGGCTTCTCTGCCTCAATCATCTGCAGAGCCTCCAGCCCGTTGGACGCCGTGCCCACCAAGCGCATTCCCATACCCTCCCAGTCAATCAACTGGCAGATCAGCTGGCACACCTTATATTCATCATCCGCGACGACGACTCGAATCATACGCTCTCTCCTTCCTGACAGTACACACTGCAGCTTGCAATTATTATATAGAAAGAAGAGGAAAATAGCAATGTCAAGAGAGGAATTCTTCTCCATTTGTTTCGATTATATACTTATACCAGTCAAAACTGTCCTTTTTCCGCAAGTCCGGTCTCATGCCCGCGCTCCCTGCGCAGTAATAGCTGAAGGTCTTGTGGGGGCCAGCGGCATTACCTGCCTCAAAGATGGTTATCACTGCATTCCGGCAGCTTCCGGATTCTCTGGATGTTGTGAAGTCTTTTTCAAAGAAAGGCTATCCGCTTGACAATGCCTGCTGTGAATGCGTTTTCAAATATCTGAAGAAAGAAGAAACAGACCGCATATGTAAACCATGATAAAAATATTATTTATTTGCCACGGCAGTATCTTGAAGAATCCCGGAAAAGCCAGTAAAATCAACGTTTTCACGAAACAAAAAGGCACTTACTACACCATTTTTGAAAGAGTCCTGATGTGACAGAAAATGAAAGCTTAATGACCCAAAACACTCAGAAAATCAATCGTATTTTTTTACGATTGATTTTCTGAGTGTTTCTGGGTATAATATAAGCAGTAAAATTGGAAAGAGAGAGCAGTGTATGCGTGAAACAAGAACAACAGAGTTCAAAGAAACGATTACAAATACATTTTTAAAAACAGTAAGTGCCTTTTCGAATTACGACGGTGGAGAAATATTTTTTGGCATTGATGATAATGGTAATATCAAAGGACTGTCGGATGTAAAACAAGCATGTCTGGATATCGAAAATAAAATTAATGACAGCATTACTCCGCAGCCTAATTATACACTGGAATTGCAGAATAATGACAGAACGATAAAACTGTCTGTAAAAAGCGGACTTCAAAAGCCATATTTATATAAATCGAAAGCATATAAGCGAAATGATACTGCAA
>CAJUNN010000014.1 GCA_910587955.1 uncultured Lachnospiraceae bacterium
CCATGAGTGCTATGGACGGTATGTCAACCATCGTCAACACCGCCATGAGCAATATGGCGCAGATATCCCTTTCTTCTTACGCAACCACCCTTCTCGGAAGAGAGATTACAGTGGCGGAAGTGGATAAGGAGGGGAACCTGACAGGTACAACCACGGGAGTGGTGGAGGGACTTTCCCTTACGGGAAGCAATCCCTATATCTACATCAACGGCAAGGAATATAACTTAAGCCAGATTATGTCTATGGGCAAAATTCCGGAGAAGGAAGAAGGCGGAGACGAGACCGGGAAGGATGAAGGTACCGGGGAAGGCGACAAGACAGAGACCGAAAACCAGACCCCTGCGGTCTGACAGGTTCTTTGCAGGAAGGGGGGCAGTATGGAGAGGATAAGAACAACCAGCCAGACTGTCAGTATCCAGCAGCTTCGCCTGGAGCATGAACAGCATGCGGCCGGGACAGCCGGATCCGGAAATGGATTTGGAGCGCTTCTTAAGAATGCCCTGGAAGACAGCGGTAAGGTGCGGTTTTCCAAACATGCGGCGGCCCGTGTGGAGCAGAGAGGCATCGAGGTAACAGACAGCCTTTTAAACGATCTGAACCAGGCGGTGGGAAAGGCCCGGGAAAAGGGAGCCAAGGATGTGGTCGTCATCGGACAGCAGGGAGCTTTTATTGTGAACATCCCCAACAATGTAGTGGTGACTACCATGACAAGTCAGGAAATGAAACAAAACATTTTTACCAATATTGACAGCGCTGTACTCTTATAGGCCGGACCATTTATGGAGGTTTTTCTTCCGGGCAGAAGACCCGGAGGGAGAGACAGCAGAATATCACGTTGAAAGGACGATATGGAAAATGGTTAAATCAATGTTTGCTGGTGTGTCTGGATTGAAGGCTCATCAGCAGAAAATGGACGTAATCGGCAACAACATTGCAAACGTAAACACCTGGGGATATAAGGCTTACAGCTTCAACTTCCAGGATTCTATTTATACCACCTCCATCCAGAGCTCCGGCGGAACGGGGGAGGAAAACACCTACGGAGGAAAGAACCCCTCCCAGGTAGGTTACGGTTCCGTTATGGGATCCATCAGCTTCCAGTATACCACGGGCGCTCCCTCCCCCACGGACAACGATCTGGACTGTATGATCGACGGTACGGGGTTGTTTTTGGTGGGACCCAAGCACGACCAGCCGATTCCGGCGGACGACAACGGTATCCGCGGTTCCGGATGCTACCTTTCCCGCGTAGGTATTTTTACCATCGACAACAACGGTTATCTGGTAGACAACGCCGGAAATTATGTATATGGGTATCCGGTAGAGACAGATGCGGACGGCAAGATCCTTTATTACGATGAAAACGGAAATTCATCTACGGACCCTACCAAGGGAACCGCTAAGATTTTGACAGACGGAGGACTGACCCCGCTGCGCATTACATCGGACTGGAAGGCAACAGCGCCGGCCGGCGGCGGAGAGCTTGACCGCAACGTCCTGAACAGCCATACCATCGATGCCAGAGGTATTGTAACCGGTGTCAACGACCGGGGCGAGACCATTACCCTGGGCCAGCTGGCCCTGATTGCCGTGGAGAACCCCAACGGTCTGGTGAAAGATACGGGCTACTATTTCAGCATCGGCGACAACTGCGGCGGCGTGACCTCCCACCAGCCCGGCGGCAACGTGGGAACCATCCGCAGCAAATACCTGGAGATGCCCAATGTGGACCTGGCCAATGAGTTCTCCAATATGATTACCACCCAGAGAGGATTCCAGGCGAACTCCAAGATCATCACCGTCACCGACGAGATGCTCCAGGAGCTTGTAAATATGAAGCGTTAATTTGGATTGAGATTTTCGGATTATATCGGTTTTACCCTACGATCCTTCGGATCGCGGGGTAAAACCATGAAAAGAGGAGAAGGAGGGGCTGGATATGATCATGCTGACAAAATTAAACAAAGGGAAGATTGTAATCAATGAGGCCCAGATTGAGTGCATAGAGCTGATTCCGGAGTCGAAGATTCTGATGATGAACGGCAGGTATTATGTAGTGGCGGAATCTGCAGAGGAAATTATACAGAAATGCGTAGAATACAACGGAGCAGTAAAAAACTTCGTTCCAAATAGATAAAGTATCAGAATGTAAGAGGTGAGAGACGTATGGATTTGTCAACAATTATTGGAATCGTAGCAGGATTTGCCCTCATCGTCTGGGGAATTAAATTCCAGAATCTTGGTAATTTCTGGGACCCCCAAAGCTTGGCTCTGACTCTGGGCGGTACGGTTGCTGCGGTAATCGCCAGCTTCCCCTTTAACCAGCTGAAGAAGATGGGAAGCCATTTTAAGATTCTGCTCCAGGGAAACCGTTACAATTACGGGGCCCTCATTGATCAGATGGTGGAGTTAGCCCAGCTGGCCAGACAGAACGGTCTCCTTTCCCTGGAAGAGAAGGCCAACGAGATCGAGGATCCCTTCTTCAAAGGGGGTCTTATGCTGGTAGTAGATGCCACGGACGAGGATGAGATCCGCGCCAGGATGCAGAACGAACTGGACTCCATGGCGGAGCGCCACGATGCAGGTGTGGCCATCTACGAGAAGGCTTCCGGTTATGCGCCGGCTTTCGGTATGATCGGTACTCTGGTAGGTCTGGTAAACATGCTGAAAAGTATGGATATGGATTCCGGCGGAGCCAGTTCCCTGGGAGCTGATATGTCTGTAGCTCTTGTTACCACCTTTTACGGCTGTATTTTAGCAAACCTGATCTTTTCTCCGATTGCCAAGAAGCTCCGTATCCGCAACGACGAGGAGATGCAGTACCGTACGATTATGATGGAGGGCATTATGTCCATCCAGGCGGGCGACAATCCCAAGCTTCTCCGGGAGAAATTGGTTTCCAATCTGGATCAGAAGACCCAGGCTAAGCTCCGTGACGGCGGCGAAGGCGGCGGTGGCGGTAAGAAGAAAGAGAAAAAGTCCAAGAAATAGGGATAAGGTGATAATATGGCAAGAAAGAAAAAGAGTGCCGAGGAAGGCGCAAGCTGGATGGACACCTACGGCGACATGGTTACGCTGCTCTTGTGCTTTTTCGTGCTTCTCTACTCCATGTCCACCGTAGATGCCATGAAATGGGAGTTGGTGGTTAAAAGTTTCAATCCCAATGCGGAGAAAGTCTCCCAGATCGTCATCGAACAGGACCAGAATGAGGACGGCATGGAAGTTCCGGGCGGGACGGATGTTCCCCTGGATGAGGTGGAGGACTTTGAAGATCTGTATTATCTCCTTATGGAAGCCATCGAACAGAACGGTTTGGAAGGAGATGTAGAACTTCATCAAGGAGAAGGCTATACATTTGTGAATTTCCGTGATAATATATTCTTTGACGGGAACAGTGCGGTTCTGAAAGAGGAAGGAAGACAGATCTTAAGTGCTTTTGTGGGAGCGCTGAACGATGTGAGCAGTACCATCGGAGAGGTGCAGGTGCTGGGACATACCTCCCAGGCCCTTCCTGATACGCCCAACGATCCCGTCAGCGACCGGGTGCTTTCCAGCGAGCGTGCAGCCCGTGTGGCGGCATATATCCAGATGAACGGAAAGATAGACGCTGTGAAGATTACATCCATCGGTTACGGGCAGCATCGTCCTGTGGCAGGCTTTGCCACGGCGGAGGAGCGGGCCAAGAACAGGCGTGTGGAGATTCTGGTGACAAAGGATGACGCAGTGGTCCAGAGCCTGGAGGAGTATTACAGTGAGATTTATGAATCTTCAGAATAAGTAAAGGCGGGAAAGCTATGGCAGAGGTATTATCACAAAGCCAGATTGACGCGCTGCTGAACTCCATGCAGAACGGCGGCGGGACCGAGGCAAAGAAAGAAGAAGAACCTCAGGTAAAATATAAAAAATACGATTTTTACAGTCCTAAGAAGTATACCAAGGATAAACTGAAGATGCTTCAGAATATCTACGACAACTTCGCCAGGATTGCCTCCTCCCAGATTAACGGGCTTTTTAAAGTGACCAGCGAGGTGGAAGTAATGGGAGTGGAGGAGCAGAGGTATTATGAATTCGGCAATGCCTTGAGTGATACGGATGTGATGACCATCGCCCGTGTGACGCTGCAGGGCGAGATGCAGAAAGTACCCATGCTGATTCACATTGCTCCGGAAATTATGATTTCCATGATCGACCGGATGACAGGCGGAATGGGTACGGATCAGATTCCTTCCTCCTATATTTACACGGATATTGAGGTTGCTCTGTACCAGAGGATTATTAAGTATTTCCTAAATATCAACAAGGATGTCTGGGCTACCCACTTAAAGCTGGATGTGGAATTTGACCGGCTGGAGGAAAATCCCAGTATGTTTCAGGGAATCAGCGTGGACGAGGCTGTAGTGATTATTATGCTGAGCGTCCAGATGCAGGGTTTAAGCGGAATTTTGAATATCTGTATTCCGGGAACGCTGATGTCTGAGATCTTCGATGTGATAGATAAGACGAAACATTTTGCGGATGTGGACGATTCCAATCTCCGCAAAGGCAGCCGGGAGGATATCCTGGACAGCATCGAAAATTCCGAGCTGGATATTATGGCGCAGCTCGGCATTGCAAGATTGAGCCTGGACGATGTTTACAATTTCCAGGTGGGCGATGTCATCAACCTGAACAAGCCCAAGGATTCCGATGTTACACTCCATATAGCAGGCCAGCCATGGTTTACCGGCCAGTTGGGTGTTCATAATAAAAATGTGGCGGTCAAAATCCAGGAACGAGTGGAAAACGTATAGACGGCCCAAGCAGAACCTTTGAAAAGGAATATGAAAGAGAAAGAGGTATAAAAGATGGCAAAGATTATGTTAGTGGATGATGCGGCATTTATGAGGATGATGGTGAAAGACGCTCTTACCAAGGCGGGCTATACGGATCTGGTGGAGGCCCAGGACGGAGCGGACGCGGTGGAGAAGTTCAACGCAGAGAAACCGGATCTGGTGTTCATGGATATCACCATGCCCAACATGGACGGCCTGGAGGCTTTAAAGACCATTAAGGCAGCCCATCCGGATGCAAATATTGTAATGTGCTCTGCCATGGGCCAGGAGGCTATGGTAATTGAGGCAATAAAATCCGGGGCTAAAGATTTTATTGTGAAGCCTTTTAAACCGGACCGGATTCTTGCAACCGCAGAGAAAATTCTTTCCTAGGAGGAGCATATGTCATTTTTAAGTGCATTCAACATCTGTGCGTCCGGTCTGACTGCACAGCGGAAGCGTTTGGACGTTGCTTCTGAAAATCTTGCGAACTCGGAGACTACGAGGACGGAATCCGGCGATCCCTACCGGAGAAAAATGGTGGTTTTGCAGGAGATACAGGGAGACGGCCCGTCTTTCCGGTCTCATCTTGCGCGGGCGTCTCAGGTGTCCGGGCTTAAAGGGAATGTGGGCGGCGTGCGCGTGGCGGCGATTGTGGAGGATCAGAGGGATCTGATACCGGTTTACAACCCGGAGCATCCCGATGCGGACGAGGACGGTTACGTCCAGATGCCCAATGTGGATTTGGTCAAGGAGACCATCGACGGAATGTCTGCAACCAGATCTTACGAGGCCAATATTACTGCATTTAATGCAATTAAATTGATGGCACAGAAAGCACTGGATATTGGAAAATAAGATTGTGGATGCAGCCTGCGGGTTTGGAATTCACAAAAGGAGTGAATGGAAACTATGAGTTCGGAAGTTTTAAGCGCATTGGAAATTGATGCGGTCGGTGAAATACTAAATATCAGCTTGGGCTCCTCCGCAACTGCCATCTCAAATCTCTTGGATACCCGGGTAGACATCACTACTCCGGTGGTAACGGTTGTCACCAAAGAAGAGTTTGAGATGAGCCGGATTGAGCCTGCGGTGGGCGTGGAGATTACTTATATTGAAGGCCTGGAGGGAAGCAATGTTATGCTTCTGAAACGCCACGACGTGAAAGTGATCGTGGAGATGATGATGGGCTTTGAGATTCCGGAAGATCAGTTTGTTCTGGATGAAATCAATATCAGCGCCGTCTGTGAAGTAATGAATCAGATGATGGGTGCTTCTGCCACGGCTCTTTCGGAGTTTTTCGGGAAAGTGGTAAATATTTCCACTCCTGTTTCCTTTGAATTGAAGGATGAAAGGGAATTTATTGATAAATACTTTACGGATGACAGTCCCTGGGTGGTTATCTCCTTTGTTCTGAAGATTGCAGATAAGCTGGAGAGCGAATTCTTTAACGTGATGCCCATAGAACTGGCAAAGAGCCTGGTGAAAGGCTTTCTGCCGGATGATTATGATGCTTCCCCGGCTCCTGCGCCTGCACCGGCGAAAGAAGCACCTGCACCGGCGGCCTCTGCGCCTGCGGCATCTTCGGGCGGCGTTTTGTCCCAGGAGGAGATTGAACGTCTCTTAAACGGAGGAGGCGGACAGGAGGAGCCTGCTGCTGCGCCTGCACCGGCGGCCCCTGCGCCTGCGGCATCTTCAGGCGGCGTTTTGTCCCAGGAGGAGATTGAGCGTCTCTTAAACGGAGGAGGCGGACAGGAAGCACCTGCTGCTGCACCTGCACCGGCGGCTTCTGCGCCCGCACCTGTTCCTCAGCCGGCACCAGACGTTGCGCCCGTTTCGCAGCCTCAGGTCCAGGCAGGCGCGGCTGGCTCCGAGATGGCGCAGATGATGCAGATGCAGATGCAGATGATGCAGCAGATGATGCAGCAGATGATGGCCAGCCAGCAGGCTTTAGCCCAGCCGAGGGAGCCCCATCAGCCCAAGACCATCCATACCCAGCCGGCGGCCCAGCCCAACCTCAGGCAGGATGCGGTTCTGGAAGGCGAGCAGGAAGAAAATATGGAACTTATCATGGGCGTTCCCCTGGAGATTTCTGTGGAGATAGGAAGAACCCAGAAGCTGGTGAAGGATATTCTGGAGTTCAGCAAAGGTTCTCTTATTGTACTGGATAAACTGGCAGGCGAGCAGGTGGATCTCTATGTAAACGGGCGCTGCATTGCGAAAGGTGATGTAGTTGTAGTGGAGGATAACTTCGGTATCCGCCTGACGGAGATTTTAAAGCCCAATATTTTGAGCCTGGAGTAGAAAGGACAGAACTTTTATGCCGGGATATTTAACCGCAGTCGTTACCTTTTTGATGGCGGCAGGTATTATATATCTGAGCTACCTTTGCAGCAAGTATCTGGGGAAAGGATTGGCCAAAACAGGCAGATCCCGGTATATGCGCATGGTAGATCAGATGGTAGTGGGGCAGAACCGCACTCTGGCCATCGTCCAGGTAGGCGATCGGTATCTGCTTCTTGGCGCAGGCCAGGAGCAGGTGCAGACCCTGGCGGAACTTTCAGAGGAAGATCTGGTTCCGCTCGGCGGTAACGAAGGGGAGCCGGCCGTAGATTTCGGACAGCTTTTTACGCGTCTGTCCCGTAAAAAAGACGGCAGTGACAGAGAACAGAGGTAAGATATGGAAACGGATACACTTGTGAATGACGCGCTTGTGAATATCAACGGAGAGCAGGTACCTACCCTGGAGATTCTGCTCATGCTGACTATTGTTTCCGTGCTGCCCTCCCTTCTGATTATGACGACCTCTTTTATGAGGACGATCATTATGCTTTCTTTTTTGAGAAATGCCATGGGAGTCCAGCAGAGTCCTCCCAATATGGTACTCACGGGAATTGCGCTGTTTTTAACACTTTTTATAATGAGTCCGGTGATTGAGGAGATCAATGTGACGGCTTACCAGCCCTACCGGAATCAGGAGATTACCCAGGAAGAAGCCTGGACCAGGGCCCAGGTTCCTATGAAAAATTTTATGCTGAGGAATACGGAAGAGGATGCCTTGAACCTGTTTATGGACATCGGCAATGTGGAGGCTGTGGAAAATGAAGCGGACCTTCCTCTGACCGTAGTGATTCCCTCTTTTATGACCACGGAATTAAAACGGGCTTTTATGTCAGGTTTCCTGCTGTATATCCCGTTTCTTTTGATAGATATTATTGTATCCAGTACCCTGATGTCCATGGGTATGGTAATGCTTCCGCCGGCTATGATTTCCCTGCCGTTTAAACTGCTTCTCTTTGTGACGGTAGACGGCTGGCAGCTTATGTTCTCCACCATTGTGAGAGGATTTAACTGATAGAAAGGCAGGATGCTATGACAAACGGCCAGGTTTCCGATTTGATGTATGAGGTTTTCGTAATGGCTATTCAGCTGGCAGGGCCGCCCCTTCTTTTGAGTATGCTCATCGGTATTTTGATCTCCATTATTCAGGCGGCGACACAGATTCATGAACAGACCCTGACCTTTGTGCCGAAGCTTTTGGTAATCGGGGTGGTTCTGGTGTTTACGGGAAGCGGAATGCTTGCAAATCTCCAGGATTTTACGATACGGATCTTTGAGCTCATACAGGCGGGATAACCGGACAGAGGAGCCAGGAAGATGTTGTTTTGGAATGATACCGCCCATGTAATGCTTTTTTCCCTGATTGCCATGCGGATGACGGGATTTGTCTTTATGAATCCCATTCTCGGCAGAAAGAATATTCCCAACAATGTGAAGCTGGGGATGACCTTTGTGTTTACCCTTCTGGTCTATGCTTCTGCGGAGGGGACGGTCCAAGAGACGAGTTCCTCTTTTATTTATGGGTTTCTGCTTCTGAAGGAGTTTCTGGTAGGCTATGTGCTGGGCTATGTAATGTCCCTGTTCTTTTTTGTAATTACCCATGCGGGCAGCCTGATGGATTTTCAGATTGGCCTTTCCATGGCTATGGTTTATGACCCGGGGACCAATGCGCAGATTGCCCTTTCCGGAACTCTGTATCAGATTTTTTATACCCTGTTGTTTTTTGCAGTGGACGGTCATCTGGTTTTGATGAAGATTCTTCTGACATCCGGTTCACTGGTTCCCTATGGAGAGGCCGCTTTCACCCAGGGCCTGTCGCTGGCAATCTTAGATTTGTTTAAAGAGTGCATGGTGCTGGCCGTGCAATTTTCCTTTCCTATTATTGCTGTAGAGTTTCTGGTGCAGATCGCGGTAGGAATTATGATGAAAATGGCGCCTCAGGTGAATGTATTTGTCATCAATATCCAGATTAAGCTGGCCATCGGCTTTTTTATGCTGATGGTGATGGTTTCGCCCATGAAGGCATGGCTGGAAGATCTGATGCACCAGATGCTTCAGATCATGGGGGATTTTCTGACACTCTTGTAATAAAGGAAGTGATGAATCCGTGGCAGGTGAAAAGACAGAAAAAGCCACACCAAAAAAGCGGAGAGACCAACGAAAAGAAGGTAATGTTTTCTTAAGCAAGGATATCATCACAGTGGTTTCCCTGCTGGGAAGTTTTTTCTGTCTCCAGCTTTTGTTTCCCATGATATACCGGACCGTCCGGGATTGTATGATTCAGTTTATTGAATATGCAGGCATGTATCAGGAACTTGGGCAGAGCGACCTCCGGAATTTAAGCTTCCAGGCTGCGGTGGTGGTGGTGAAGGGAGCCCTTCCGCTTTTATTGATTGCCTGTGTGCTGGCAGTGCTGTCCACAGGAGTCCAGACAAAGTTTTTATTTGCATCCAAAGCGTTTCAGCCCAAGCTGAGCAATCTTAACCCTTTAAGCGGTATTAAGAAGCTCTTTTCCTTCAAAAATGTGGTGGAGCTTTTAAAGGGAATTGTGAAAATCCTTCTGCTGGGCGTGATTCTTTATAATATACTAAAAGGAGAAATCTTCCAGTTAATCCGCACCTTACATATGGATGTGGCTGTCTCTACGGTCTATGTGCTGAAAAAAATCATGACCTTGGTTTTGCAGGTCAGCATGTATTTTACGGCTGTGGCGGCAGTTGACTATTTTTACCAGTGGTGGTCTTACGAAAAAAAGCTTAAAATGTCTAAAGACGAGGTGAAGGAAGAATTCAAACAGCTGGAGGGAAATCCGGAGATCAAAGGAAAGATCAAAGATATGCAGCGTCAGAGGGCCAGAGCCCGAATGATGCAGGCGGTTCCCACGGCGGATGTGATTATCCGAAATCCTACCCATTATGCGGTTGCGCTGCGGTACGATCCGGAAAAGGATAACGCCCCCCGCCTGGTTGCGAAGGGACAGGATGAGCTGGCCCTGCGGATTGTGAAAATCGCTGAGGAGAATGACGTGACGGTGATTGAGAATAAACCTCTGGCAAGAGGAATCTACGCGGTTACGCCGCTGGATGCCGAGATACCGGGTGAGTACTACGGAGTGGTAGCCGAGATCCTGGTACAGGTATACAAGCTGAAAAATAAACAAGTGGTGTAAATCATGAAAAACGTGAAAAAATTTCTCTATAGCGCAGTTTCGCTGGCTGTTGTAGCCATTGTACTGCTTTTGATAATTCCATTAAATCCATTTTTGATGGATGTAATGATTATATTGAATATATCCCTGGCTATGATCATTCTTTTGATCAGCATGAATATCCGGGAAGCCCTGGAATTTTCTATTTTTCCTTCCCTTTTGCTGATCACCACCCTGTTCCGTCTGGCTCTTAACGTTTCTTCCACCAGAAACATTCTGACCAATCAGGGACAGTCAGGACAGGTAATCCAGGCCTTTGGTGACTTTGTACTCCAGGGAAATGTAGTGGTTGGATTTATTATCTATATCATCATCGTCCTGGTGCAGTTTATTGTTATCACCAAGGGTGCTGAGCGAGTGGCAGAAGTTGCCGCCAGATTTACCCTGGATGCTATGCCTGGTAAGCAGATGGCTATCGACGCGGATTTGAGCTCCGGCCTTATCAATGAGCAGGAAGCCAAATTCCGCCGGAATAAGATCCAGAAGGAAGCCGACTTCTACGGAGCCATGGATGGTGCCACCAAGATTGTAAAGGGCGATTCCATAATGTCCCTGATTATGACCTTGGTAAACTTTGTGGGAGGCGTTATCATCGGTCTGGTCCAGGGAGGCATGGAGTTTACGGAAGTGCTTTCCGTCTACTCCATTGCTACAGTAGGTGACGGTCTGGTATCCCAGATTCCGGCGCTTCTGATTTCTACGGCTACCGGTATGATTGTGACCCGGTCCGTATCCGAGGGCAGCTTAAACGAAGACGTTTCCAAGCAGTTTATGGCCCAGCCCTTCTCCATTATGGCGGGCGGAATGGCCATGCTGGTTATGGCTATGGTGCCGGGAATGCCCAAGTTCCAGATGATTGTCATCGGTGCAGGGCTGATCGGCGGCGGCTGGCAGCTGGGACGCCGGATAGAAGCCATGGGAACCGGGGCTTTTGCAGAGGACCAGAAGGAGGAGATGATTCCCGAAGAGGGTCAGCCCATCACCGAGGAAGAGTACTACAAAGATATCAACAATGTATATTCTCTCATCGGCGTGGAGGCCATCGAGATGGAATTCGGCTACAGCCTGATTCCCCTGGTGGATGAGTCAAGCGGCGGAAAGATGATCAACCGGATTGTGATTTTCCGCAGGCAGTATGCCCAGGAGATGGGACTTGTGATTCCCTCCATCCGCCTAAGGGACAGCTCCAGCCTGAACACCAACCAGTATGTGGTGAAGATCAAGGGAGAGGAAGTGGCCAGAGGAGAGATTCTGGTAGATTACTATCTGGCTCTGGAGCCGGTGAACCCAACCAAGGAAATCGACGGCATCGATACCATCGAGCCGGCCTACGGAATTCCCGGCAAATGGATCAGTATCGATAAGAAAGAGATGGCGGAGATCTACGGCTACACGGTCATCGATCCCCTGTCCGTTATGCTTACCCATCTGTCAGAGACCGTGAAGAAACACGCCTACGAACTTCTGAGCCGCCAGGAGGTGGTCCAGCTGGTGGAAAATGTGAAGCAGGATGCGCCTCAGCTGGTGGAGGAGCTCTTCCCAAATATCATTTCCTACGGAGTGTTCCAGAAGATTCTGACCAATCTTCTCAAGGAAGGCATTCCCATCAAGGATATGGAAACGATTATGGAGACTATCGCCGATTCGTCTATGACGGTGAAGGATATGGAGACCATTACGGAACATATCCGTGCGGCCTTGAAACGGACTATCACAAGAAAGTTCTGCGAGGGCGGCGTCATGCGGGTGATTACCCTGAGCGCGGATCTGGAAAAGAGTATTATCACCAGCCTGACCAAGGGAGAGCAGGGCATGTACTTAGCCTTAAGCCCGGATTTGATGCAGAGCATCATTCAGCAGCTTGGGGATGAGATCAAGAAGTTCCAGGAGCTGTCCCAGGACCCCATCGTCCTGACCAGCCAGGTAGTCCGGCAGCATTTCTATCATTTGATAGAACAGTTTTATCCGAATGTTTATGTGCTGTCCTTTAACGAGATCAGCAATAATATACAGATACAGGCAGTAGGAAATATTGGCGCATAAAGGGAAAAAACATGCAGAAGGAATTAAGCAGTCTGACCAACGAAGAGCTTTTAACTGAATACCAGAGAACCGGGAAGCTTGACGTGAAGCAGGAGCTGGTGATGCGCTATGTCTATATTGTGAAGAGTATCGCCATCCAGATGCGGGACGTTTACATCAGCTTTGCACAGATCGAAGATATCGTAAATGAGGGGGTTCTGGTGATTATGAGCGCCCTGGATAAGTTCGATCCGGAAAAAAATGTAAAATTTGAGACGTATATCTCCAAGCGGATTAAGGGAATGGTTATCGATATGGCCAGAAAGCAGGACTGGATTCCAAGAAGTGTGAGAAAAAACGCAAGAGATATTGATGAAGTGACCACAAAGCTGTATAATGAGCTGGGAAGGTATCCCACACCGGAAGAAGTGGCGGGATATTTACATATGAGTGTGGAGAAGTACCAGGAGGCTCAGCGGAAAACCACCCTCTACAATGTGCTCTCCCTGGATCTGGTTCTGGATGAGGGGAGCGAGAATAAGAGGAGCGTTTACCTTCCCTCCAGGGATGAGGATGAGCAGCCGGAGCTGAATTTTCTGAAACGGGAATCGGGAAAGATTCTGGCAGAAGGAATTAAGGCTTTGAAGGAGAACGAACAGCTTGTAATCTCCATGTACTATGTAGATGAGCTGAATATGAAGCAGATTGCGGAGGTTCTCTCCGTGAGCGAGCCGAGAGTATCGCAGATTCACGCCAACGCGGTGAAGAAGCTGAAAACCTATCTTCAGAAAGAATATGGAGAGGAGAAGAGATAGATGTTTCAGGGATTTTATACACTGGGGTCTACTATGATTTCCCAGAACCGGAATTTAAATGTTATCAGCAACAATATGGCCAACGCGGCTACCACAGGGTACAAGAGCGATCAGTATATCTCCAGTACCTTCCGGGAGGAGATGCTCTACCGGAGCGGAAACATTACGCCCGACAAGAGAAGCCCCATCGGGAACACAGCCATGATACAGGCTACCAACGCCCGTGTAACCAACTATGAGCAGGGTGGTCTTGAGCCTACGGAGATGCCTCTGGATCTGGCTATCAACGGCCAGGGCTTCTTTGTGATTCAGAAAGGGGAGGACCTGGTGTACAGCCGGAACGGTTCCTTTATCACGGATGACGAAGGGTATCTGGCGCTCCCAAGCGTGGGCCGCGTTATGGGGACGAATGGCCCCATTTTTCTGGAGACAGATGCAGTGGCGGTGGATGCCAACGGCATTATCCGGAATGAGGATACGGGAGAAATCTACGGAACCTTGCAGATTGTAGATTTTGAGGATTACGCGGCGCTGGTAAAGGGCGATAACGGGACCTTTACCGCAGGGGAAGACGCCGTGGAGCAGGAGCCGGTGCTTGAGGTGGTGCAGGGAATGCTGGAGCGTTCCAACACCTCTATGGTGGAGGAGATGACCTCCATGATTGCGGCCCAGCGGTCTCTTCAGGCGGCAGCCCAGCTCATTAAGATGTACGACCAGCTGGACGGCAAGACTGTAAATATCGGAAGCATGAGCTGATTTTCAGCATAAAAGTTAAAGGAGAAAAGAGAGCATGTATTCATCATTTTATGCAGCGGCGGTGGGCGCCATGGGACAGCAGGCAAAACTGGACGTGGTTTCCAACAACCTGGCAAACATCAATACGGCAGGTTATAAGGCCAAAGTGGGAGCGTTTCAGGACTTGATGTATTATAACCTGAATAACTTCCGGGGCGACGAGACCAGCATCCAGGCCGGAACGGGAATCCGGCTGGAAAAGGCAGATACCAATTTTAATCCGGTAGGCTTTGAGATCACGGAGCGGGAATATGATTTTGCCATTCGGACCGAGGGCTTTTTTATGCTCCAGAATCCTGCCAACGGTGAGATTACTTATACAAGAAACGGCCGCTTCAGTCTTTCCCAGAGAGGAGATGAATTTTATCTGGTCAATGATTCCGGAAAGCTGGTGCTTGACCGGAACCAGAATCCCATCCGGCTTACGGGAAACGTGTCTGAGGGAGAGGAGCCGGGGCTTTCGGCTCAGCCCGCTGTGTACGATTTCCGCATTAAGAACGGAATGCAGAATGTGGGAGACAATGAATATATGCCGGTGGAGAAAAACGGGGAGCCCGTTTTGACGGAGGAACTGGCCCTTCAGCGGGCCCTGGAGATGTCGGGAACGGATTTAGCCATGGATCTGGTCCGCATGATTGAGAGCCAGCGGGCGTTTTCCTATGCCCTGAAGATGGTTCAGACTTCGGATGAAGTGGTGCAGACCGTCAACGGACTCCGGGCGTAGTGAAAGGCTTACTTTGGTAGGGCGGAAAGGCAGGAATGTATGGCAATACAACGGTTTGAGGATATGGAAAATCACGAAATTGATGTGTTCCGGGAGATCGGGAGCATCGGTATAGGAAATGCGGCGACGGCCTTGTCCCAGGTTTTGGGCGTGAAGGTGAGTATGAAGCTTCCGCGGGTTTCCATAGAAGGATATAACGAAGCGGTTGCGCTGATTGGGGATCCGGAAGAGATTGTGGCGGCGGTTCTGGTGGAGATGAGCGGGGATGTGAGAGGCATCATGCTCTATATGCTGAAGCTGGATTTTATCAACGCCATCCTGGGACGCCTGATGGGAAAATACATCGACGATTACAGCCAGATTGACGAGCTTTCGGCGTCGGCTCTGGAAGAGACGGGAAATATCATTATTTCTTCCTACGTCAACGCTATTACAAAGCTGGCAGACATAGAAGTACCCTTGTCCGTGCCGTCTGTAGCCGTAAATATGCTGGGGGGGATTTTAAGTGTTCCCATTTCCATGTTTGGCGAGGTTACGGATAAGCTTATGCTGATTCAGGGCGAATTTTTAATTGGAGACACGCAGTTAAAAGGGGAGCTGTTGCTTCTTCCGGATATTGAATCCTTAAATTTCCTTATGAAGAAGTTGGGAGTTGCGAAAAGCTGATGGAAAAAAAGTTGGTAGTGGGAATCGGAGACATGAAGCTTGGGCGGCAGGAGGGAACCATCATTACCTATGCGCTGGGTTCCTGCGTGGGCATTGCTTTGTATGATCCGATGATCAAACTGGGAGCACTCGTCCATATTATGCTCCCGGAGAGGGCAAACGAATCGGACGGTAATATTTTTAAATATGCGGATACAGGCCTTCGGGAAACCTTCCGCAAACTATACGCATACGGGGCTTCCAAGCACCGGCTGACGGCAAAAATTGCAGGCGGAGCCAAGATGTTCGAGATGAAGGGGGGAAGCTCCCTGGGAAATATCGGAGAACGGAATGCCCAGAATGTGAAGCGGGTTCTGATGCAGGAGGGAATCCGCATTGTGAAAGAAGATTTGGGAGCAAATTATGCCAGGACCATGTCTCTGGATCTGGAAAATGGCATGGTAATCATTAAAACCTTCGGAAGACCGGAGCTGAAGATGTAATAGGAACGGAAAGACCAGAAAGAACAGAGATAAAGGAGGGGCTATACATGGCAGAAACAGAAATTTTATTGGAATCGGGGACAAATGAGATCGAGGTCATGCAGTTTACCATCAACGACGAGCTGTACGGCATCAACGTCGCAAAGGTAAAAGAGATTATGATGTCGGATAAGGTGAAACCTATTCCACATGCACATGAGGCGGTGGAGGGAATTTTCAAACCCCGGGAGATTCTGCTGACAGTGGTAGATCTTCCCAAATATCTTATGGGCGGCGAATGTGAAAAGCATCCCAGGGATTTGTTTATTATCACGAATTTCAACAAGCTTCACATTGCATTCCGGGTACACAGCGTGGTGGGAATCAGCCGGATTTCCTGGGAGGATATCCAGAAGCCGGACGATACCATCAGCAACGGCAAGGAAGGTGTATCCACAGGAATTGCCCAGTGCGGCGGCGAGCTTGTAACCATTCTGGACTTTGAAAAGATTGTAACGGAGATTGCTCCGGAGACGGGAATCCAGGTAAATGAAATCGAGCTTCTGGGGGATCGTCCCAGATGCGATACGCCCATTCTTCTGGCAGAAGATTCCGTGCTTTTGGCTACCATGATCCGGGAATCTTTAAGCAAAGCAGGCTTTACCAATGTAAAGAGCTTTAACAACGGCAGAGAAGCCTGGGATTATCTCTGTACGGTCCGGGATGCGGAAGATCTCTTCTCCGAAGTGAGTCTGATTATTACGGATATTGAGATGCCGGAGATGGATGGACACCGCCTCACCAAGCTGGTAAAATCGGACGATAAGCTGGGAAAACTTCCCTTGATTATCTTCTCCTCCCTGATCAACGAGGAGATGCACCTGAAGGGAAAACAGCTGGGAGCGGATGAACAGCTTTCCAAGCCCGAGATCAAGCACCTGGTAGAGGTTATTGACCACCTGCTGGAAAGGACAAAGATTCATGGATAAATTTGTAGTAAGAAAGGCGATCAAGGATTTAAGGGTTGATCAAGTGGCGGGCTATGAGCTGATGTTCCAGGATGACGAGGACAGCTTTTACAGCAACTCGGAGACCAACGCCGCGAATACTATCGCAGGTTTCCTGATGGAAAACAGCGGGAAGATTTTTAAGAACAACCAGATCTTTATGACCTTTACGCCGTCTCTGCTCTTCCGGAACACGGCGAAAATGTTTGACAAAGATAAGATCGTCATTCAGATAGAGGAAAACCTTATCATTCACCCTCTGGCTACGGTGATGATTGAGAAGTACCGCAGGGAAGGCTACCGTTTTGCCATCAATAATTTCCAGTTTACGCCGAAGTATTTCAGTATGCTGGAGCATGCGGATTACATCCGGGTGAATTTGGCCGGAGCTCCCAAGGGACGGGAGAGGGATTCCCTGGACAATACCATTCAGATGGCCCATGGTTTTCAGAAGCTCTGCATTGCCTACAATGTGGATACCAAGGAAGACTTTGAGGTTGCCAAAGCTCTGGATGTGGATTTTGTGGAAGGGCTTTACGTATCCGAAGGCATGGTTACGAAGATGAATAAGATCGAGTACCTGCAGGGGAATCTCTATCAGCTGATCATGGAAGTGACCCGGGAAGACCCAAACCTGAACGAGATCGAGTCTATCGTCATCCGGGATGCGGCCCTGACCTATTCCCTGCTACGGCTTGCAAATTCTGCGTATTTTGCTTCCCGCCGGCGGACTTCTTCCATTCACCAGGCACTGATTACGGTGGGATTGAACCAGTTAAAACAGTGGGTGTACCTCTTAAGTTTTGAGAGCACCCAGGAGATGACTCCGGGAGCGGAAGAAGTTCTTAAGCTTTCCTTCCTGCGGGCAAATTTTGCTTCCAGGCTGGTGACCAGGTTAAGGCCGTTCCCTATTTCCAGGGGTGATGCCTACATGATGGGAATGTTCTCTTCCCTGGAATACATCGTTGACGCTACTCTGGAGGAAATACTTCAGGAGATTCCCATGGCGGATGAGGTGAAAGACGCCATGCTGAAGCACGAGGGCAAGGGCGGCCAGCTCTTTGATTTGGTGCTCGCTTATGAGAAAGCCGATTGGAAGGCCATCAAGAGCCTTGCCAAGGAGCTTGAGCTTCCTACAAACATCCTGGCCCAGACCTACATTGACTGTGTGGAAGAAGTGAATGAAATCTGGGAGAATCTGACGGATATGGTGGGAGAGGAAGAAGAAGCAGAAGAGACAAAAGAGTGATTATAGAGAGAAAAAAATAAAAGGCTGCATCCGTGAAAAGAGAGGATGCAGCCTTTTGTTTATGTTGCCTCATGTCTGGGATGTTCCTTCACCTGTGTACAGGCTTTTACGGCCTCCACGGTTATCTGGCTGATAAGCCTTCCTGTAAGGAAGCTCACCATGGGATCAATAGCCGCTTTGTCCATCACCATGTACTTGGCCGGAAGTCCGTTCAAAGTCAGGGCAATGGTGTCGGTTTTGCAGCGGTCGCAGGTGCAGACTTCAAACTGTTTCATAAAGTATATGATTTTATCCTCTACAATCCGCTCCATCACATTGACCATAGCATAGTCCGGCTCCGGCTCTGCAGGTATTTGAGGCTGCGGGGCGGGGGCTTCCTTTGGCTCCGGGAGTTTGGGTTCCGGTGCTGCGTCATTTACCGGTGCAGCTTGGGGCTCCGGCTGTGCGGCAGCTTCGGTTATCGCTGGAGGCTCCGGCTGTGCAGACGATTCCGGCGCCGCAGGAGCTTCCGGCATTATCGGCGGTTCCGGTGCTGCGGGAGCTTCCGGCTTTATCGGCGGTTCCGGCTGTGCGGGAATTTCCGGTTCCGGCACTTCCTCCTCCTCCGGCTCCAGGTTCTTTAGAAGTTCTGCCCGGATCTGTTCCGCCACCGGATCTTCCTCTGGCGAACCGTTGTCTATGATAGAGATATGCGGGGGGACCTCCGGCTGGGGTGCGGGAGAAGGAGACGGGGCCGGAGGAGTTTCTGCCTTGGGAGCAGGTTCTTTAGAAGCCGTTTCCTTTCCGGCTTCCTGCTCTGTCTCTTTTTCCGGTTCCTCGCCGGTATCCTGGCCGGCCAGCAGATTTAATACGTGTGCTGTTTTGTTACTTTTGCGTGCCATGTGCCACCTCCTGCTGGTGAATCTTTTTTAATACTTCCTGGACAAATTCCAGATAATCCAGGGAAGGGTTGGAACTGGGAGCGTAGTCAAAGACGCTCTCACCATGGGCGGGAGCTTCCGCCACCGTGACACTGGGCCTTATTTGGATGTCAAATACAGAAGTATCGATCTGGGCCGCAATGCTCTCGGCCATCTCCTTTACTTCCCGGGCCAGAATGGTGCGCCGGTTGAACTTGGTCAGCAGGATTCCCAGGACATGGAGATTGGGATTGACGGACTGACGGACCGAATTGATGGTTTCTTTGATCTGGGCCACGCCTACGATACTTAAGATCTCGGAGACCATGGGGATGATAAGGTAGTTTGCGGCCGAGTAAGCGTTCACGGTCAGAACATTCAGAGCCGGAGGCGTGTCGATGACAATGAAATCGTAACGGTCCTCTACAGGCATCAGAAGCCTTTTCAGCATCAGTTCCCGGCCCGGTTCGTTAAATTCCAGTTCTGCGCTGCTCAAAAGAATATTGGAAGTGACCAGATCGCAGTATTCGGTGGGCTGTATAGCCGCCTCAATGGGAATCTGGTACTTTAATACCTCATAAATGCTTTTTGAATTATCAATATCAAGGCCAAGGCTGAATCCGAAGTTGCCCTGCGGATCCAGGTCAATGCCAAGTACTTTTTTGCCCTCTCTTGTAAGTCCGGCTGCCAAAGCACTTGAAGTAGTGGTCTTGCCGACCCCGCCCTTCTGGTTGGTAAGTGCAATGATTGTAGCCAAAGTGAATTCCTCCGTTTCTCTAAGATAGTTGTGAAAATCTCAATTCAAGTATTAATTAAAGTATACTATATGCCGATAAATAAGTACAGAGTATTTTAGAAATTGTCTCAGAATGATACAAAAAAGAAATAGAAAAGGAGTGGTTTATATGGCTAGTATCAGCAGCCTGAGCGGATCGACAAATAGTGCATTATCCAGTTTGAGAGGATACGGCGGACTTTCCAGCGGCCTGGACAGGGACACGCTGATTGAGGGTATGACCTCTGCGACCCAGGCAAAGATTACAAAGAACCAGCAGGCAAAACAGAAATTGGAGTGGCAGCAGCAGGCTTACCGCAATATCAGTGATAAGCTGATTGCTTTTGCGGATAAATATACGGCAACCATGACGTCCAAGACCAATCTCTTCAGCGACAGCTTCTGGAATGCGGCTAACACCATTGTCAACGGCAAGAACAGCAAATACATCGGCGTAACCGGAACCTCCAAGGCTGCGGCAAACGTCTCCATTCTGGGTGTGCAGCAGATGGCGAAAAACGCCAGCCTGATGACCGGGAAGGCCTCTGACAGTGCTTTGAAGACAGGCGCTATTAATACCGGTGATGTGCCCATGAATACGCTAGACGGCAAGGAGCTGAATTTCAAGATCGGAGACAACGGCTATGCCGTAGTTCTTCCTTCCCGCCTGGAGCCCTATGCTATGGCGGACGGGACGCAGGATGTGGAGGCGGCGGCAAAAGCCATCAACGCGGCCCTGCGGCAGACGAAGGTAGATTATACGGGAGCGCCCAAGGATGACAATATGTTCAACCATGTGGAGGCCCAGGTGGTGGACGGGAAGATTGCTTTTGTCAGCAAGGACGGCAACAATAAAGTAACCCTCCACGACAGTTCGGCTCTGGAGGCTTTGGGCTTTACCACGAAACCCGGTTCTGAGGGACAGGAGCTCACAAACGGCGTGGCATATTCGGCGCAGGAAGAAGCGAAGCTCATAGAGGTGCAGGATTTTGCCCAGCGCATGGGAGAGAAGGAGCTGACCTTTAATTACAACGGAAAATCAAAGACCATTACCCTTCCCTCGGCGGAGGAGATCCGCAAGAATCTCGGTTCGGATAACGGTCTGACCTATGTAAAAGATAAACTGCAGGAAAGCATGGATGCGGCTTTTGGAAAGGGAAGAGTGAAGGTAAACCTGGAAGACGTAGATGCCGCCGATGCCAGCAAGGGACAGCGGCTTACGTTCAAAACCACAATTCCCAACAAGACGGAAGACGACGGCGTAACCCCCAAGGAAGATACCAGTTCTACCCTGACTCTTACGGGAGGCTGGTCATCCCTCATGTCTTCCTACGGCGGACTTGACGTGATCGCAGGGGAGTCCAACCGGGTGAACCTGAATATCAGCCTGAAGGATTCCGGTATGAATCTGGGTGCGGCTACGCCGGATGCGAATGGAAAGTATAAGCTGAATATCAACGGAACGGATATTGAGTTTTCCGAGAACGATTCCATGAACCTCATTATGAAGCGGATCAACGAAGCGGATGCAGGCATTAAGATTTCCTATCTGTCTACAACGGACAAATTCGTGGTAGAGGCCACGGAGGACGGGGCTGCCGGCCTGATTCAGCTGAAAGGGGAAGGCGCAAAACTGCTCTTCGGCCAGGAGATTGATTCCGAGAATGCCTCTGCTATCGGCGGCGGCAACTCCTTCAGCGCAGGCCAGGATGCGATTGTAGCTGTAAAGTACGCAGGCTCCGACGAGGTAGTGGAACTGACCCGCGGAAACAACAGCTTCTCCATTGAAGGCCTGGACATTACCGTGAAAGGCAAATTTGGTTATGATGACAGCGGCAACTTGATTGAGAACGATCCGGAGCAGGCTGTTACCTTCACCTCCAATATCGAGTCCGATAAAATTGCATCTGCAGTTTCCGATTTGGTGAAAGAGTACAATGAAATTCTGGAGCTGGTAAATAAAGAGCTTACCACCAGGCCGGACCGGGATTACACACCTCTGACCTCCGAACAGAAAAAGGAGCTGAGTGAGGACGAGGTGAAGCTCTGGGAGGAGAAAGCGAAATCAGGGCTTCTCTACAATTCCAGTGAGCTCCGCAGCCTGGCGGATGATCTCCGGTGGATGATCAACCCGGCCGATCAGCAGAAGATGAGCGAGATGGGAATCTCCGTATCCACCAACTGGCAGGATAACGGAAAGCTTTCCTTTGACGAGAACAAATTTAAGGCGGCTCTGGAGAAGGATCCGGATGCGGTGAAAAACTTCTTTACCAAGGAGGCCAGCTTTGACGAGGAAGGCTATCAGGCAGCCCTGGCGAAGAATCCCAAGACGGATCGCTCGGCGTTTGAGGTGAAGGCAGGATTTGCCGTAAACTTGAAAAACGGCATGGATAAGTATGTGAAAACCCTGGGAACCCAGAAGGGTATTCTCATTGAGAAAGCCGGATCCACCAAATCACCTTTGAGCATCTTGAACAACAGCATCAGCAACCAGATTAAGGATGTAGATAAAATACTGGCGAATTTGAAGGTTCGCCTGAAATCGGAGCAGGATCGCTATATCAGCCAGTTTACGCAGCTTGAGACGCTCATCTCCCAGATGAATTCCCAGAGCAGCTATTTAAGCGGCCTGGGCTTCTAGAAGGGAAGCAGGGCGTGAACCGTACGGGGCTGCCAAGGCAGGCGGAACAGAAAGCGTGAGAAAGGAATTCATCATGAATGGTTATCAGCAATACAAAACTCAGTCTGTCAGCACTATGACAGCCAGCGAAATGCTGCTGCTCCTGTTTGATGAGCTGGTAAAGAGGCTGACCAGGGCAGAGCTGGCTCTGGAAGTAGGAGATGAGCAGTTGTTTAATCAGTCGGTTGTCCGTTCCCGGGAGATTGTACAGTATTTAAGGACTACCCTGGATAGACGGTATGCCATTAGCCAGGAACTGTATGCCATGTATGATTTCTTTATCTTTGAACTTGGCCGCATCAGCGCAGGCAGAAACCCGAAAGCGATTGCGGATTTGAAGTCTCTGGTGGAGGAGCTGCGGGAAGCGTTCCGGGAAGCCAGCAAAACACTCAATAACTGAGGGGAGAGAAGAATGGCGGATCAGGAATTGTGGAACGAGCTTTTGAAGCAGGCACAGGGACGGTATCAGACCATCAATGAGGTGCTTCGTGTTACAAAAGAAATTGCGGATGCGCTGTCCAGGGATGACCGGGTGGCCGCGCAGATGCTTCTGGGAATGAGGCAGGAGAGCCTGGATTCCCTTTCGGAGAGCATGGAGAAGATTTATCAGCTTCTCCGGTGTGCCTCGGAGGAAGAGCAGGCAGGGATTTTAAGCCTTTTGAAAGGGGAATCACAAGCCTCGCCGGAGGATTCTTTTGAGAAGAAGAAGCTTGGGGAGATAGGGGAAAATATCAGAAGGACGCTGGAGAAGACGGTGGAGCTGGATCGCGGAATCAGTGTACGCCTGGCAGGAAAGGATTCTTTTTATCAGGGAACTTAAAGCTGCTCCGGCAGAAGGAAGGGTGGATTTTAAAATTCACCCTTTCATTTTGTGTTGAAATATTGTAAAATTTTCACGAGAGCAGGAAAGAGCGAGGTGGCAGCATGCCCCAGATAGTGTTTGACCAGGTGTCTAAAATCTTTGAGCCGGATGAATTGGTGCTGGAAGATATTTCTTTTCAGATTGAAAAGGGTGAATTTGTATTTTTAATAGGAAAAAGCGGTGTGGGAAAGTCCAGTATCTTAAAGCTCCTGAGCAGGCAGGAAGAGGTGAGCCGGGGGCGTATTTTTGTGGATCAGGAAGATATCAGTCTCCTGAAAAAGCGGGAACTGCCCTATTTCCGCAGAAAATTTGGAATTATGCAGCCGGATATGCGCTGCCTGCAGGACCGTACCGTGTACGAAAATATTCTCCTGGCTCTGCGATCCTGCGGTTACTCTCCGCGAAAAAGCAAAAAGCCGATTATGGAGGCCCTGGGCAGCGTAGGAATGGCGGCCAAGGCGGATCGTTATCCCCAGGAGCTTTCTGTGGGACAGGAGGCCCGGGTGCTTCTGGCCCGCGCTCTGGTGACAGGTCCCCGGATTCTTTTGGCAGACGAGCCCACGGCAAATCTGGATGCAGATATGGCCTGGGATATGATGTGCCTGCTGGACGAAGTGAACCGCAGGGGTGTTACCGTGATTGTCAGCAGCCATTCGGTGGAATTGGTCAATATTATGCACAAACGGGTTCTGACCCTGGTGGAAGGGATGCTGGTGGCGGATGAGAGAAACGCCGGTTACAGTACCAAAGCCCTGGATATTTATGAGGAGCGCAGAGTCCTGCGGATGCGGGAAGAGAGAAACAGACAAAAAAACAATTATTTTTAAAAATTCTGTTATTTTTATAATTTTGTATCCGATATAACAATAGGAGTGTCTGAAATTATGCCTTGTTGAATTGCGGATACTCACATTCAATTAGGATAGCCTCCGAAACGGGAAACGTTTTGGAAGTGCAGATTGGGAAAAAGGGGGAAAGGATATGGCAGTTGGAAGTGTCGGCTCATACATGAGCAGTTATCTGAACTACGCATCATCCGTCAATCAGCTTCGGCTGCAGCAGGCTCTGCAGAATTACCATTCAACCCGTCAGGCAGTTTCCCCGGTACAGCGTGTGGGAAGCTCCTACAAGGATTCCAGCCTGGATTTTTTGAAGGACTACAACACGACGATGACAGATTTGATGCAGTCGGCGAATACGCTCCGGGCATCAAATACCTCCGGGGCGGCCAGTGCACTCACGGTAGGAAGTTCCGACAGCTCCGTTGCTGAGGCAGAGGAACGGTTCAGCCTTCGGTCCGGGCAGGATTTGGAGCTGACGGTGAACCAGCTGGCGAAGGGGCAGATGAATGAAAGCACGGCAGCCGATGCGAAGGCAAAAGCTTCCGAAGGAATGGATTTCAGCATTGTGTCGCGGAATGCGGCGGGAGGAACCTCCTACGCATCCGTCAAGGTAGACGCCCGCAAGAGCAACGGAAGCCTGCGCACCAACCGGGAGATGCTGGAGGAGGCTGCAAGCCAGATCAACAGCAACAAGTACGCTGGGGTCCAGGCCAGCGTAGTGGAGAAAGACGGCAAGGTGTCTCTTCAGGTTACAGGCAAGAAGACAGGAGAGGGCAACACCTTTGAAGTAAGCGGAAATACAGGAGCTGCCGCGGGACTTGAGGAGACGGCGCAGAAGGCGCAGAATGCCAGATATACAGTGACTCAGGACGGCAGAAGCGTGAATTATGTCTCTTCGGGGAATGAGGTTTCTCTGGATATGGGGCGGATCAAGGCCACATTGAAGAAGGAAGGAACGACGACGATTTCCCAGCAGGTGGACAACGATAAGCTGGCCTCTGCAGTTGGAGATCTGGTCAAGAGTTACAACAAAGCACTGGAGTTTCTGGGCAGGAATACGGACAAGGGAGTGGAAGTGACGAACCAGCTTCGCAATATGGTGCGGAACTTAAGTTCCAGCCAGTCTCTGGAAAAAGCCGGGATTACCATGAATAAGGACGGTACCCTTTCCTTTGACAGGGAAGCGCTGGACAAAAATCTGAAGAAGGAGCCCAATGTAGTGCGGGAAGTAATCTCGGGCCGGAATGGAATTGCACAGATGGCCTTCGACAGAGGGTCTTCCGCTCTGCAGGTTAGTTCATCCAGGCTTCTTAGGGGAGAGCAGCAGAGAGAGGCACAGCTGGTTGCGGATAACAGTTCGTTTTCTTTTATGAATTCGTTTTCGAAGTCGGGCGCATTTACGATGAACAATTATATGGCTCTCGGACTTATGATGGATTATTTCGCATAAAAGTCAAAGGGCTGGCATCAGCCCTTTTTCTTGGAGAAAGAGGTTTCTTTGATGAACGTAATGCAGCAGGAGTGCCGGTATCTGCTTCTGGTGGCATCGGCAGTCATGAATCAAAAGAAGACTCCTGTCCTTTCAAACAGCCTGATGTCCTGGAGAGACCTGTATCAGGTAGCAGAGGCCAATCAGGTGGCGAATTTAATCTATCTTGGCATCCTGGGATTTGGCTCGGACATAGAGAAACAGGCAAGAACCCTGTTCTATAAAAGTTATCAAAAAGAATTAAAGAATGTTCCCTTATACCGGAGTGCGGAGGAAGTTCTCCTTTGGCAGCTGGAACGGCACCGGATTTATTTTATGATACTGGAAGGCCAGTTCCTGCGGGAACTTTATCCCCAGAAGGAATTGCGCAGGATGGACCGTATCCGTGTATGGGTTTCCAAAGGAGAGCTGCACCGGATTGATTCCATCATGCGGAGCATGGATTATGAGCTGCATGAAAACCGGGAGGATGACGGGATCCTGTATTACAAAATTCCCGGGGTTTATGTGGCTTTCTATGAGAAGCTCCGGTTTGTATCCAAACGTATGGAGAAATATTTTGATTCTCCTGTGCGTATGTTTTCAAAAGTGAAAGGCTATCGGTATCTACGCTGCTTCGACGAGGAGGAGGCCTATCTTTATATGGCGGGCCGGGCGGCAAGTGAATATGCCCTGGGAAGGGCAGGGATCCGGACGGTGCTGGATTTCTGGCTGTACGAGAAGAGGCACAGCGAAGAGCTGGATTGGTCTTACATAAACAAAGTGTTGAAAAGAAAGCGGCTCCAGGAATTTTCCAGGCATCTCTTAAGGCTGGGAAATATCTGGTTCGGAAATGAAGTTTGCGACGAGATGGAGATTTACAATGCTATGGAGATGTACATTTTTTCCAGGGGCGAGCAGGGAAGGCAGACCAGTGAAAAAATCCTGCCCCTGCTTCAGGACGTAGCAGATTTCTATCGGAGGGACCGGGAGGGAGAATGGCAGATCAAAGAAAAAGAGCTGCTGTTTCCGAAGAGAGAGTATATGGAAACTCTGTTTCCGGTGTTGAAAAAGTTTCCTTGGCTGTTTTTTCCCTGCTGCCTTATCCGCTTATGGAGGATTAAGGTTTCCAGGAGAAAGCAGCTTGATGAAAAAAAGTCTAAAGAAGATATAAGGATGGAATGATGATGAAAAATTTAAAAATTTCGCAAAAACTGATGATTTCCTTCGGTACGATTCTGCTGATCAGTATTATTTTGGTAATTCTGTCCATCAGCGCTCTGCGTTCCATAGGAAATAAAGCCCATGACATGTACACGGGGCCTTACGTGGAAGCCGGCGAATCCATGAGGGTGTCCAAAGAGATTTATGAGGTATGGGGACTTCTGAATTCTGCTCTTTTGGAAGAGAATGTGGAGAAGTATGCAGATGGTATTATGGAAAGCGCCGGCAAAGCAGTAGAAGGAATCAATGAGCTGGCAAAGCTTTCGGATATCAATACGGCTGCTGTTAAGACGCTCCAGGATCAGAGCAGCCAGGCCCAGGCCATGATCGGAGAGATTATGGGATATATGGAGCAGGGGAAGTGGGACCAGGCGAAGCAGATCATGTCCGGGGATTTCGGAAAAATATTTAGCGAAAGCGCTGCAGCGGCAGATCAGCTGCACCAGGAGGCGAACGATAAGGCAGAGGATTCGGATCGCTCGACCAGAAGTATCACCAACAACTCCTCCCTGTTTCTTTTGGGACTTCTGGTTCTTAGCGTGCTGATTTCCTTTGGGATCCTGCTGGTTCTGATCAAGGGACTGACCCAGCCGATCTATGAGCTGGAGCGGGTGGCCCAGGAGATCTCCGGCGGTAATGTGAAAAACGAAATTACTTATGAATCCAAAGATGAGCTGGGAGTTCTGGCAGACAGCTTCCGCCGGACCTGCACGGCCCTGACAGCGGTGATTGGAGATCTTTCTTATCTGATGGATGAGATGGCCAGAGGCAACTTTGATATCCGTACCAGGGCGGAAGAATATTATGTCAATGATTTCAAGCCGATACTTTTGTCTATCCGGGAGATGAACAGGAATCTGAGCGGTACTTTGATCCGCATCAATGAGGCCAGCGAGCAGGTGGCCAGCGGTTCCGATCAGGTTTCTTCCGGAGCACAGGGACTTTCCCAGGGTGCTACTGAGCAGGCAAGTGCGGTAGAGCAGCTTGCGGCTTCCATTGCGGAGATTTCCGATCAGGTGAAGAAGACTTCGGAGAATGCAAAGCTGGCCAGTGAACAGGTGGAGAATGCAGGAGCGGATCTGACTCTTTCCAATCAGAAGATGCAGGAGATGATAGGAGCCATGTCTGAGATCAGCGAGCGTTCCGGCGAGATTGGAAAGATTATTAAGACTATCGAGGACATTGCTTTCCAGACCAACATTCTGGCGCTGAATGCTGCGGTAGAGGCTGCGCGGGCAGGTTCTGCGGGCAAAGGTTTTGCAGTGGTGGCTGATGAAGTCCGTAATCTGGCTTCCAAGAGTGCGGAGGCCGCGAAGAATACAACGGTCCTGATTGAAGGCTCCATGCAGGCGGTGGAGAATGGAACCAGGATTGCCGACAGCACAGCCAAGGCGCTGCTCTCTACTGTGGAGAGCACCAAGAACGCCGTGGAGCTTGTGAGCAAGATTACCTTGGCGGCAGAGCAGCAGGCAAATTCCATCCAGGAGATCAACCAGGGTGTGGATCAGATTTCCAGCGTGGTGCAGACCAACTCTGCAACGGCCCAGGAGAGTGCGGCGGCCAGCGAGGAATTGTCCGGACAGTCCCAGATGCTCAAAGAGCTGACCGGCAGGTTCCGTCTGCGGATGGATTGACAGAGCAGATTGAAAATATTTCAATTTCTTTCTGCTGGACATTCAGATCCAAATGCGGTAAGATGAATAGAGGTTAAATTTTAAAGTACGGCAGTAAATGTAGTATTTACATAATATATAGATAATTACTGCAAAAACGGAGAAAAGAAGGAGAACGAGATGTTAAAGAACTTGAAAATCAAAAGCAGATTGTTAGTCAGCTATGCGATTGTTCTGGTATTGACGGTATTGATTGCTGTTCTTTCCATATCGAAGTTGAATGCGGCCAACCAGAATCTGGATGACTTTGCCAACGGAGCCATGACGGCCCGGAGCCTGGTGCGCAGCAGCCGGATGAATACCAATACTGCGGCAAGACACTTAAGGGATATGGCTCTTGCCAAGGATGCGGCTGGTTTTGAGGCGGATGCACAGGAAGTCAATCAGATGATTACGGAAATACGTTCCGATATCACGGAGCTTAAGAATCTGAATATTCTGGATGCAAGTGAGGTTAATAAGTACTCCCAGCTGATGGAGGAATGGATTGCCATCGGTACAAGAGTAGAAGAGGCCTTAAGAGCGGAGCTGTCCGGGAATTCTGCAAATGTTGCAGGGATGACAGAGGCAGAACGTATGCTGGTAGAGGAATGTACCCCCAAGCTGGATGAACTGATTGCGGAGGCAGTTGTGCTGGACGGCTTTACTGCCACCCTGCAGGAGGAGACTCTGGAAGAAAGCATGAAATCCACCAATCAGAATATGATTCTGGTTCTGGCTCTCCTGATTGTAGCTGTTATCGTAGCATTTGTTATCTGCATCGAAGTTACGGCTTCTATTGTAAGACCGATCAATGAAGTAGAGAAGGCCGCTCAGAACCTTTCCAGAGGTTTGCTTAAAAATGATCTCACTTATAAAGGCAGAGATGAAGTGGGTGCCCTGGTGGAGAGCTTCGGCCGTACCTGCAAGGAACTGAATGCTATGATCACAGACTTGAACCGGATTATGGCTGAGATGGCAAAGGGTAATTTCAATGTGCGTACCCAGGCAGAGGATTCCTATGTAGGTGATTTCGCGCCTCTTCTGGCTTCTGTGCGCAAGATGAATCTGAATCTGAGCAATACCTTAAGCAAGATCAACGAAGCTTCCGATCAGGTAGCCAGCGGCTCCGATCAGGTGTCTTCCGGTGCACAGGCGCTGTCCCAGGGTGCTACTGAGCAGGCCAGCTCCATTGAGGAACTTGCAGCAGCGATTAATGAGATCTCCGAGAAAGTGGTGCAGACGGCCCAGCATTCCAAGACTGCCAGCGAGCAGGTAGGAAAAGCAGGCGAGGAGCTGACGCTTTCCAACAAGAAGATGGAAGACATGATTTCTGCCATGTCTGCCATCAGCCAGAGCTCCAACGAGATTGGCAAGATTATTAAGACCATTGAGGATATTGCATTCCAGACCAATATCCTGGCCCTCAATGCGGCAGTAGAAGCGGCGCGGGCAGGTTCCGCAGGCAAGGGCTTTGCCGTTGTGGCGGATGAGGTAAGGAATCTGGCTTCCAAGAGTGCAGAGGCGGCTAAAAATACTACAGCTCTGATTGAGGAGTCTATCCAGGCAGTGGAGAACGGAACCAGGATTGCCGACAGCACAGCCAGCGCCCTTCTGCTGACCGTGGAGAGCACAAAGGTTGCTGTGGATGTAGTGGATAAGATTTCCCAGGCCACCAGCGAGCAGTCCAGCTCCATCCAGGAGATTACTCAGGGAATCGATCAGATCTCCAGTGTGGTTCAGACCAATTCTGCGACGGCAGAGCAGAGCGCGGCTGCCAGCGAGGAGCTTTCCAGCCAGGCAGAGATGCTGAAGACTCAGGTGAGAAAATTCAAACTGCGCAGCGATGCGTCGTCTTCTGCTTCGGTTTCTTATGAGGAAGAGCCTATGGAGATGGAGGAAATTGCTCCTGCAGTCAGCTATGAGAGCAGCTATACACCTTCTTCTTATACAGGAGATAACAACAGCAAGTATTAAAAAAGTTACATATGCCCTGGGAAGTAAATGCTTCCCAGGGGTTTTTTATGCGCAGGCCCGTGCAGTGGAAGTTTGCCGCTAAAGCGGCGCACGGACCGCACGCGAGTAGGGATGAAACCTCCCCTACTCGATTCTGCGGAAATATGTTTGGGGTGAGGGGAATGGAAAAGTTAAGCGGAAAGGAATTGACAGGGAGCGTGCTGCCTCCGGCTGCAGGGGCAGAGGGCAGGGCAGCCAAAAAGTTTGCGGAACTGGAGGCTGGCCGGGTATTGGTAGCGCAGGCGGCCAGGAAGGCGGAGGAGAGCCGGGAGAAATTGGAGGAAGAACGGCTGGAGAAAAAGGAGAAAGAGCGGGAGTACCGGGATACGCCCCAGCTATCCCGGCAGAGCAGGTGGTTTGGTGTAGAAGGAAGACAGATGGAGGAAGATTTTCGCTGGACGCTGGAGATGGAACAGGAGCTTTGGGAGGCTTTTCAGAGCTGGCAGCCTCTTCCCGGGGGAAGCATTTCCGGAGACTTGCTCCAGATTTCCAGGCTGTATCTGGCTCTGCTGGAGGCCATTTTAACCCATACTACAGGCGAAGAACAGGACATAGAGACGGCCCGGCTGGATGAGGTCCTGATGGAGAAGCTGAACCTATTGATGGAAGTACGGCTGAAAAATCTCACAGAGATGCTGGGACAGGCAGGACAGAAGAATACTTTGAAGCACATCTTTTTAAGCCTCTATAAGCGTACTGCAGGGGAAAACCCGGATCCGAGAAGAACGGAACGCTTTTTACAAAAAAGAGCCCAGGAAACAGGAGGAACAGCCGGACGGGAGGGGGCGCAGGGCAGTTTTGGAGGAGCCGGTTCCGGAGTTCGGGCAGCGCTGCCGGAGGAGGGGAGGCTTTACCGGCTCTCTTCCAAAGGAGGTGTGGAGATTAACCGGGACTTCGATATCCATAGAAAATCCGGCGAGGTGCAGATGAGCCAGCGCACCTCTGCTTTGAGCGGAAAGCAGTCTTTTCCGGAATCGGAGCTTTGCCGTGCGGAAGCTTTCGCCTCTCACCTGGGTGAAAGTACCCGGCTTTTCGGAAGGCTTTGGGCACCCGGGGGCAATGAGGAGGCAGCCGGATTTCTTGCGGCCCTCATTTTTATGAAAGGACAGGTCTATGCTTCCGGCGGAAAGACTGCAGGAGAGACGGCAGTTCCCGTGGACAGCCTGATTCAGCGGCTGGTGGATTATTACCTGAATTCCAAAGGGGCACGCGGGGTGTATTACTATATGACGGATTTATACACAAAGACAGGGGATCCGCAGAAGACGGCCAAGGACGGCATTGCTTATGCTTACCGGATGTTTCGGGAAAAGAAAGAGGATACGGCCTTTGGGAACCGGGAGGCTTATTCCAGTAAAGCTCTTTTTTTTCAGTCCCTTTCCGAGCGTGCAGCGGAAGAAAATCTGCAGAAAGGCCTCCGGCTTTTGGAGGAAAACTGGCAGCATTTTCAAAGGGCTCTGGGTGAGGAGGAGAAAAGAGGAATTTCTTTCCGGGCCCAGCGGGGAAGCTCCTGGGGGATGCTGGTGGAAACGGAAAAGCGGAGGCAGGAGCAGGAGAGAAAGGCAGATCGGACGCTTCTGCGGGCGGTTCTTTTGGCTGCCGCTGCCGGGCTTTTCTTTTTTGGATGGAAGCTGTTTTTTAGGTAATGCAGATTTTGGCAGAACGCTTAACTTTTGGGATTCCCTGCCGATATAGCTAATATAGGGAATCAACATGATTTTTCTAACAATCCATACTTATTTCAGAAAGGGGGAAAAGGGTTTGAGACTTGAAGATAATTATTATCAGAATGTCCAGACAACTTCCGGATATGCTTCCGTAAATGCAAATACTGCGGTGAAGGCTGCAGAGGCTGCTGCGAAACAGGACAAAAATACCGTAGATGCCGTAGCCGACAAGACTACGAAGCCGAATACGGATCGCGTGGAGTTCAGCAAGGATTCTCAGGTGACAAAGAAGATGAGCGATTCTGAGAGAGCGGCTCTGGTAAAAAGCCTGAAGGCAGATATGGAGAACCAGACGGCACGCTTTACCAATATGGTAATGCAGATGTTCCAGAAGCAGGGCATCACCGGCCTGGCTGTGCAGGGAGACAATCTCTGGAAGACCATTGCCAGCGGCAACTTTACTGTGGACGCACAGACCAAGGCGGATGCGCAGGCAGCGATTTCCGAGGACGGCTACTGGGGCGTAAAGCAGACCTCCCAGCGTCTTTTCGATTTTGCCCAGGCATTGGCAGGAGACGATCCGGAGAAGATGAAGGAAATGCAGGCAGCCATTGAAAAAGGCTACAAGCAGGCAGAGGAAGCCTGGGGAGGATCCCTTCCGTCTATTTCGGGAGAGACCTACAAGGCAGTGAACGATCTCTTCAGTGCATATTACGGAGAGTCCGACGAAAAATAAGAGCCGGCTAACAGCCCGCGGCCCTTTGTGGAAAGGGGAAGCGGGCTGCTTTTTTATACTTTTTGCTTCTTAAAAAGCTACGGGTTCCGACACGGCAATCTGTTCCGCACTTACGGCAGTTTCCCCCAAGAAGTCCCCGCCGCCGGTTTCCGCACCCGATACTGCATGGAGATTTTCCTGGGTGTTTTCCATATGGGAAAGGTAGGATTTGAGCCTTCGGATCTCCTGATCCGCTTCTTCTCCCTCACGGACGATTCTGCGATCCCGCAATTTCCGCTGGGTCTGCTTTTTCTTGAGCTCTTGCTGAATCTGGCGGACCTTTTCTTCCTGCTGCTTTTTCTGGGCCCGGCGTTTCCGAAGCTTGAGCAGATTTTCCTGATCCAGATGGCGGATTTTCTGACGGCTGCGCACCATGAGCTTTTCCAGGGAGCGGATGGCCTTGTAGGCTTTCGCCCGCTCTTTGGCTTCTCCGAAGCAGGTGACAAGGCGAAGGGAAGCCATATTCTGGTAGGCTTCGCTCACAACGCTCTGGATATTGGCTTTGGTGCCGCACTGGGCCAGCTTCCGGTACAGGGAAGACGTCTCAAAGGAGACATTGGAAGATACCTTCCATTTCTGTCCGGAGCCGCTGCCCGCCTGTTTCAGGTTTTGAAGCATCTGCTCCAGGCTAGATTTGGGTTTGCTGTCTTCCTTTTCCCTGATATTCCAGGACGCTGCCTGGTTTTCACCCAGAAATACGCCGTCTCCGTGGTTTTCTGCCAGGAACAGGACGGAACTAAGCAGCATGGTGCGGCATTCCTGATAATCTTGCTCGCTGCTTGCCATGCGGGCAAGGAAGGCTTCTGAAATAAGGAGATGCTTTCCCTCTCCCATGGATGCGGCTTTTTTCTTTAGGTTCAGAAAATCTGTGTCCGACGTGATTTCAAACTGGATTCCCGGAAAATTTTTTGTAAGCTGTTCCAAAAGTTTCCGGGTTTTGGTCTCCGGGCTCGAGGAAACCGATTCGGAAAGCTTCAGCTGATCCTGGAGAACGGAAGTTTTCGGTCCTTCCGTTTTCAGAGCGGCGCTGGCTGTGCTTTCCGTTCCGGCTTTCGGCGCGGGATTTGAATAGGTTCTAAGCGTTTGTTTCAGATAAACAGGCTTCACGGAAATCCCCCCTTTCACACGCAAAGCATTCTATAATTATAATCGGCTGTTTTTTGAAACAAATTAAGGGTGGCTCTCTTGCTGTTTTGCAGAATGTATGGTAAAATACAAATTGAGTTTCTGTCATTTTTTTATACGGGTAAAGGTGAGAATGTGTTAAACGGTAAACATACAATTTTGATTGCAGACGATTCAGAAATGAACCGTGCGATTCTGGCAGATATGCTGGGAGAGGAATATGAGATTGTAGAGGTGGAGAACGGTGCACAGGCTGTGGTCTATATGGAACAGCACAGTGTGGAGCTGTCTTTGCTTCTTTTGGATATAGTTATGCCGGAGATGGACGGTTTCGGCGTGTTGAAGGTGATGAAGGAACATCGGTGGATTGAGGATATTCCGGTGATTATGATTTCTGCGGAGAACAGTCCTTCTTATATTGAAAGAGCTTTTGAGCTGGGGGCAAGCGATTTTATTATCCGCCCGTTTAACGAGCTGATTGTCCGCCGCCGGGCCATCAATACCATTACGCTCTATGCCAAACAGAAGAAGCTGGTGGGTATGGTGGCAGATCAGATTTTTGAAAAAGAGCAGAGCAGCAGTATGATGATTGATATTCTCAGTCATATTGTGGAGTTTCGGAACGGAGAGAGCGGGCTTCACGTACAGCATGTGCATGTACTGACAGATCTTTTGCTTCACAGGCTGGTGCAGAAGACGGACCGCTACGAGCTTTCCCAGAATGATATTTCTCTTATCACTACGGCTTCGGCGCTTCATGACATCGGAAAGATTGCCATTGACGAAAAGATTCTGAATAAGCCGGGAAGGCTGACGGACGAAGAGTTTACCATTATGAAGACCCATTCCGGCATTGGAGCCGAGATGCTGGACAATATGCCTTTCTACCGGGAGGAGCCGCTGCTGAAACGGGCCTACGAGATCTGCCGCTGGCATCACGAGCGCTATGACGGCAGGGGGTATCCAGACGGGCTGAAAGGGGATGACATTCCTATTTCTGCGCAGATTGTGGCATTGGCGGATGTGTATGACGCTTTGACCAGCGAGCGGGTATATAAGAAAGCTTTTTCCCACGAGAAAGCAGTGGAGATGATTCTGGCCGGACAGTGCGGCGCCTTTAATCCGCTGGTGCTGGAATGCCTGACGGATGTGGCAGACCGTCTGGACAGAGAGCTGAAGCAGAGTGTGCCTAAGCGCAGTGAGAACCAGACGATGCAGAATGTAGTTCTGGAGATGCGCCAGCACGATGAATTGGCAGCGTCCGAGCGGACGTTGCAGCTTTTGGAGCGGGAGCGGGAGAAATACAGCTTTTTTGCCGCCATGTCTCAGGAAATACAGTTTGAGTATAACGTTTCGCCTGCCATATTGACCCTTACTCCCTGGGGGGCGGAGAAGCTTGGCACGGAGGAAGTTCTTATGGATCCCCGAAAAGATGACAGCGTCCAGAAGATTTTGGGAATGGATGTATGGAATAAAATTTCTGCTGCCCTTCGTTCTACCAGCCGGGAGAATCCTCTGGTCCGTTATGACTGCAAGATAAATTATCAGGGAGATGAGCGCTGGTCCCGGATCATTGCCCGGGCCATGTGGTCCCCGGAAGAGCCTCACGTTTACCGGGGAGCCATCGGAAAGGTGACGGATATCCATGACACACGGCTTCGGCTGGATGTACTGGAGCGCCTGGCTACCCATGACCGTATGACGGGCCTTTTGAACCATGCCAGCGCCAAGGAGCAGATTATAGAGCGCCTGGAGCGCTGCCCGGATGCAAAATACGCTTTGGTGATCTTTGATCTGGATCATTTCAAAACAGCCAATGACACTTACGGGCACAGCTTCGGAGATGAAGTGCTGATTTATATGGCTCACAAGCTGGAGCAGTGTATCCGCAAAGAAGACATCGCCTGCCGTGCGGGGGGAGACGAGTTTTTGCTTTTCTTAGAGTACCAGCATGAATTGGAGCCGATTGTGGAGCGTATTTTCCAGTCTCTCACAGGGAAGTATAAGGATTTTACCATTTCCGTTAGTATGGGCGTGGTGCGCACCGAGAAAATCGGAACCGGTTACGAAGAGTTGTTTCATGCGGCGGATCAGGCCCTTTATGCAGTGAAGCGATCCGGGCGGGGACATTACCGTTTTTACGACGATTCCATGAACAAGATGCTTTCCGTGATCTCTTCCATTGACAATGGAGAGGAAAAGCCGGAAACCTCTGTGAATTCCGGGGAAGAGGAACACTGAGACATTCTGCGGAATACTTAGATAAAATGGGAGGAATTCTTTTGAGTAAGACAGCAGAAAAAAACAAAACCACCCGCTTTTTGTGGAGCAGCCTGGTCGTTATGTGCATCTTGTGTGTCGGGATCTTTTCCTATCTGCTTCTTTTCATGGAACGCAGCAATGCAGAGGTTATGGGCCAGGTAGGCATGATTTATATGCGCGGCCTGAACGAACGGATTGTGCTGCATTTCCGGACGACCATAGAGTACAGTATGTCGCGTGTGACAGATGTAGTGGATGTAGTGCCTCCGGATGAAGAGTTAGAAATCAGAGAAATGCGGGAGGCCCTGATTGAGAACGCAAAAGGGCGCGGCCTGAAATATCTGGCGCTTTATTCTGAGGACGGAGAATTTGAGATGATCTATGGAAGCCAGATCCTGGCAATGGATCCGGAACCGTTCCTGGAATCCTTGAAAAAGGGAGACAGAAAGGCAGCCTCAGGTTCCAGCAAGACGGAGGAGCGGATTTTGCTCTTTGGGGTTCCGGCATCTTATTCCATGAAGAACGGAGAGAAGAGCATTGCCCTTGTGGCGGGGATGGAAACCAACGATATCAAAAACATTCTTGCCCTGGATGAAGGAAATAACCTGGTGGATTCCCATGTAGTACGCAGGGACGGCACCTTTGTGATCCGAAGCGGGGATGCCTTCCGGGAAAATTATTTTGATCGTGTCCGGGCGGCTCTGGAAGGGCGGCCGGAGGAGGAAAGAGAGCGCCTGCTTGAGGAATTGACGGAATCCATGGCAGCCAAACAGGATTTTTCCATAGTGATGTCCACAGGGGAAGAACGCCGTCATCTCTACTGTACCCTTCTGCCTTATACGGAGTGGTATCTGATCACGGAGCTGCCCTACGGAGTTCTGGACGAAGTGGTAGACCATATGAATGAGCGGTGGATGTTCATCTCTCTGGGAGGCTGCGGCATTCTTCTTGTGGTTCTTTTGCTTATTTTTGCGATTTATTTACATATGGCCAGGCAGCAGATTCTGGAGCTTAAAAAAGCGCGCCGGAGTGCGGAGCATGCCAATCAGGCGAAGAGTGAATTCCTTTCCAGCATGAGCCATGACATACGGACGCCCATGAATGCCATTGTGGGAATGACGGCTATTGCCACAGCTAATATAGACGACCAGGCCCAGGTGCAGAATTGCCTGAAGAAAATCTCTCTTTCCAGCCGGCATCTTTTGGGGCTTATCAATGATGTACTGGATATGTCCAAGATTGAGAGCGGGAAAATGAACCTGAATCTGGATGTGGTGTCCCTTCGGGAAGTGATGGACAGTATTGTCTGCATTGTACAGCCTCAGGTTAAAGCGAAGCGGCAGAATTTTGATGTGTCCATCCATGATATAAATGTGGAAAATGTCTACTGCGACGGTGTGAGGCTCAATCAGGTTCTTTTAAATGTCCTGTCCAATGCCGTGAAATTCACCCCGGAGGGGGGGAGCGTCCGTGTTTCCATGTATGAGGAGCCCCTACCCGAGCGGGATACCCATGTGCGCCTGTACCTGAAGATTCAGGATACGGGGATCGGCATGTCTCCTGAGTACCAGAAGAAAATTTTTGAGTCCTTCAGCAGGGAGGATGACAAGCGTGTGCACCGCACGGAGGGCAGCGGTCTTGGAATGGCCATTACCAAATACATTGTGGATGCTATGGGAGGAACCATAGAACTGGAGAGTGAACAGGGGAAGGGCACTACGTTCTACATTACTCTGGATCTGGAAAAGGCCCAGGTAAAAGAGATGGATATGGTGCTTCCTGCCTGGAAAATGCTGGTGGTGGACGATGACAAACAGCTCTGTGAGAGTACGGTGGGAGCCCTGAAGGCTACCGGTGTGCAGGCAGAGTGGACCTATGACGGAGAGACGGCTGTACGGATGATTGTGGATCATCATAACAAAAGAGATGATTATCACATCATTCTTCTGGACTGGAAGCTTCCGGGGATGGATGGGATTGAAACAGCCAGGGAGATCCGCAGGCATTTGGGTGACGATATTCCGATACTTCTGATTTCCGCTTACGATTGGAGCGAGATCGAGGAGCGTGCGCGCGGTGCAGGGGTGACCGGTTTTATTTCCAAACCCTTGTTCCGGTCTACCCTTTACTATGGCCTGCGTGCTTATGCGGATGAGCTTGGAGAGACGGAGAACAGCCTAGAGGAAAAGGAAAGTGATTTTACCGGGAAACGGGTGCTTCTGGCGGAGGATAACGAGCTGAACTGGGAGATTGCGGAAAGCCTTCTCTCAGATCTGGGGCTGGAGCTTGACTGGGCGGAGAACGGACAGCTCTGTGTGGATATGTTCCAGCAGGCGCCGGAGGGAACGTATGATGTGATCCTTATGGACATCCGTATGCCTGTTATGACCGGGTATGAGGCGGCGAAAACCATCCGGGGCCTGAAACGTCCGGATGCAAAAGAGATTCCGATTATAGCCATGACAGCAGACGCTTTTGCGGAGGATATTCAGAGATGTCTGGACTGCGGTATGAATGCCCATATTGCGAAGCCCATTGATATCAAAGAGGTTTCCCGCCAGCTGAAAAAGCATATGGGTTTGTAACAGCAAAAGGGCTTTTGCAGGAGAGATTCTGCAAAAGCCCTGATTTTTTGGTAAATGGTTAAAACCGTTTCTGCCGTTCCTGACGGAAAATATAGTTGCGCAGGACTGCCTCGCTCTGAGGTCTCAGATCGATAAAGCGGCACCCATGGCCGTACTGAGGGACATCGTTCGAGGGGGGAAGGGTTTCCTGGCGCAGTACTTTGGCAGTGAGGGTCAGGGGTTTGGAAGCTCCCCGCAGCTGAAATTGAAGCTCCGCATCTACGGGCAGGGCATATTTACAGATAAAATATACACCTCCGGCGCTGATGTTGCGGGTATACGCTGCGATCATATCCGGGATGCCGGGAATACCGGAGGCCGGATGGATGAAGAACATTTCCAGGGGAATTTCCAGGGAGAGTTTTAAGTCCTGCCTGCGCTGCTTGCTTTCCATAACCTCCAGAATATTGCAGAGCAGGGAATCCCGCTCTTCGGAAGTCTTCTCATCGGATTTTGTTAAGGTGCAGCGGCTGAAGATGAGGCCGGACACCGGGTCAAAAAAGGTGATCAGGAAAAGATCATGTTCATCCAGCGGAAAATCAGTGGGTACGGACAGCAAAATATTGCCGGACAGATCGCGAAATACTTCCGCGGTGGCCAGCAGCTCGTTGGCAGCCGTATAAATCTCTGCTTTTCGACAATTTTTCAGTATTTCCATAATGCAGACGCCTCCCTGTTTCTTACTTTTACGTTTCCCCGTAGGGAACGGTTCCTTCTCTATCCTTAACGCTCATTATAGCAGAAAATAGAAGGGGAGGCAATGAGAAATTCGCAGGCTAAGCCATTGAAAAAGGGCGCGGTTTGCAGTATAATTAGGAGCGTATTTTAGAAAGGGGAAAACATAAAATGTTTCATCATATAGAATTTGACAAAGCGTATTCCGGTCCGAATCCGCCTGCAAAGGAGCCGGAACGGCAGTACTATTTTATCGGAAAATGCCGGAAACTTTTGGAAAAGGAGCAGGAACGCCTGGGGCGTCCCCTTACCTTCCACGTCACCACCTTCGGCTGCCAGATGAATGCCAGGGATTCGGAGAAGCTTGCGGGGATTCTGGAACAGATTGGCTATGAGGAGGCCTCGGAGGAAGAGGCGGATTTTGTGATCTACAATACGTGTACGGTCCGGGAAAATGCCAATTTGAAAGTTTACGGGCATTTGGGGCGCTTAAAACACGAAAAAAAGAGCCGTCCCAATATGAAGATTGCTCTCTGCGGCTGTATGATGCAGGAGCCGGAGGTAGTAAAGAAGCTGAAAAAGAGCTACGGTTTCGTGGATCTGATCTTCGGGACCCACAATATTTTTAAACTGGCGGAGCTTCTGGCGGAGGTACTGGAGAACAAGGGGCAGTTTGTAGACGTCTGGGAGGGGACGGAAGAAATTGTGGAGAAACTTCCTGCGGATCGGAAATACGCTTTTAAGTCCGGGGTGAACATTATGTTCGGCTGCAACAATTTCTGCAGTTACTGTATTGTTCCCTATGTGCGGGGGCGGGAGCGCAGCCGTGATCCCAGGGAAATCCTCCGGGAGATGGAAGAGCTGGCAGCCGATGGTGTGGTGGAAGTGATGCTTTTGGGACAGAACGTAAATTCTTACGGAAAAAATCTGCCGGAACCCACAAATTTTGCCTGGCTGCTGCGTAAGGCAGAGGAGATAGAGGGAATCCGCAGAATCCGGTTTATGACTTCCCATCCCAAGGATTTGTCAGAGGAGCTGATTCAGGTTATGAAGGAGTCGAAGAAGATCTGCAGGCATCTTCATCTTCCTCTCCAATCAGGAAGCACCCGGATTCTGGAGAAGATGAACCGGAGATACACCAAGGAGCAGTATCTGGAACTGGCGGAACGGATCCGCAGTGAGATCCCCGGTATTTCCCTGACCACAGACATTATCGTAGGGTTTCCAGGTGAGACGGAGGAGGACTTCGAGGATACCATGGACGTGGTGCGTAAGGTGCGTTACGACAATGCCTATACCTTTATCTATTCCCGGCGTACAGGTACGCCTGCGGCGTCCATGGACAACCAGGTGGCAAAAGAGGAAGTGCAGGCCCGCTTTTTCCGGCTGATTCCGGAAGTACAAAGGATTGCCCGGGAACAGGCTGCAGGGCTGGAGGGAACGGTGCAGGAGGTATTGGCGGAAGAGATCAACGAACACATTCCGGGATGTCTGACGGGGAGAATGAGCAACAATCTTTTGGTGCATTTTCCGGGAGATCCCTCCCGTATTGGAAAGCTTTTTCCGGTGCGCCTGGAGGAGTGCCGGGGCTTTTATTACATGGGAAAGGCGGTTTCCCAGGATGATTGCGGATGACATCCCTTTGATTTTGTGATATACTTTTTAGAAGAGGTCCTGTATCAGGCAGGGAAACGTTAGCGGTAAAGGAGAACTCTATGGAGAACAGACGTTGCAGTTTGAGATATCCTTATCTTTCTGTAAAAGCTCAGACAGGCGATTCCTTCGGAGGAAACCAGAACTGGTCTGCCGGGCGTATCATGCGCAGATACGGCTGCGGCGTGGTGGGAGTGGGAGATGTCTTGCTCTACCTGGGGCTGCACCGGACGGAGTGCGAGACGGATCTGTTTTATGGGATGCTGCGGGAGGACGGCCTTCTCTCCCTGCCCCGCTATGAGCGTTATCTGACCAAGCTTCGGAAGCGTTACCTGCCGGTGATTCCGGGATTTGGGATTCCGGGTTTTTTTCTTCCCATAGGAATGAACCGGTATTTCCGGCGCTACCGGATTGGCATGCGGGCCAGCTGGGGACTGCGCTTCGGCCAGATCCTGCCCCGGATTGAGGCTATGCTGCAGCAGGATATTCCGGTCATTCTGGCCATCGGCCCCAATTTCCCTCCGCTTTTGGGGAGGAAGAAGGTGACCTTTTACAGGCTGGAGAACGGGGAATATCTTCCGGCTGCGGAGACTGCGGCGCATTTTGTTGTTGTGACCGGTATCGTGGGGGAGTATCTGCAGGTATCCTCCTGGGGAAAAGAATACTACATGTTCTGGCCGGAGTATCAACGGTATGTAAAAAAATGCAGCAGCTTTTTTGCCAGCAACATCTGCCGCATCCGGGAAAAGAAGAAGAGGAAAATATTTAAATGAACAGTTTTTTTGCCATGATGTCCCGGATGAAATACATTGAGCGCTGGGCGCTTATGCGGAATTCCAGGAGTGAGAATTTAAGTGAACACAGCCTGGAAGTGTCTATGATTGCCCATGCCCTAGCCGTGATCGGCAACACCTTCCTTGGAAAGGAGCTGGATGCCAAGAAAGCGGCGCTTCTGGGGATTTATCACGACGCGACAGAGATTATCACCGGTGATATGCCTACGCCTATCAAATATTACAACGCGCAGATTAAAAATACGTATAAAGATATTGAGAAAAAAGCCTCTAAAACCCTTTTGGACATGCTTCCGGAAGAGATGCAGGCTTCCTACCGGGCGGTGTTTGAGAAGCAGCAGGAGGATGCGTATCTGTGGAAGCTGGTGAAGGTGGCGGACAAGCTGTCTGCGTATATCAAATGTGTGGAAGAGGAGCAGGCGGGAAACCGGGAATTTATCCGGGCCAAGGAAATGACCTTAAACCATATACGAAGCATGGGAGTGGAGGAGACAACATTGTTTCTGGAATATTTTATGGACTCCTACGGAAAAAATTTGGATGAACTTACAGGAGGAGAACAATGAGCGAGAATCGTGATTTCGGTTTTTGCCCCAGATGCGGGGCGCTGATGCAGAGTGGGATCTGTCAGAGTTGCGGTTATGAAAACCGGGGGCAGGCTCCGTCTCCGTCTCAGAATCCGGGCTGGAGCCAGGGAGTCCAGGGATTTCAGCAGACACAGAACCGGCAGGGGTATCCCGGCTATCCCCAGGTTTATGTGGGGCCCCCCAGGGAGAAGGGCAATAAGAAGGGAATGTGGTTTGCGCTGGCGGCCGCGGTTGTTCTGATTCTGGGAATGATTTTCGCGATAACCTTCTATATTCACTCCATTTTTAAGATGGGAATGGAAATCAGCGAGTCAGAGCCGGGATTCCGGGATGAATCAAATTCCGGCAATGACTATTTTGGCGATGATTACGGTTATGACGATGATTATGACTATGATTACGACGATGATTACGGTTATTACGAACCGGATGAGAATGATCCCTACTATGAAACCATTACGGATGCCACCCGGACGGATCTTGCGTACGGGATTGACTGGATAACGGAATCCATAGATCCGGATGATTCCGAAGATTACTGCACTTTTTACTGCATTTATCCCATGCTGCGGGATTTTGAGGATGAGCATAAGTATGACTCTGCCAATGCAGCCATTCGGGAAATGGCCCAGAGCTACCGTGCTTCCTACCGGGAATATTCTGGGGGATGCAGTACCTACAGTTATGTGACCTACATGGATGAGGAGAAAGTAAGTGTGGCCTTCCAGCACGATTTGTATGTGGAAGGCGGAAAAATACCCAAGGTAAATGCTGTGAATTTCCGGGTGGAGACGGGAGAAGTGATCGGTTACGAAGAGATGGCTGAGCTGGACCAGGATCTGGCCATCCGTTTCCGGGCCCAGGATAAGACACAGAATGACGGAGTGGAGTACGTACAGGATCTGACGGATGAGGAACTTCTGGAAATCCTGGGAGATCCCCAGGCGGCAGTGATGTTCTACACGCCGGTGGGCCTGGAGATCGGATTCAACTATGAGGACGGCTGGGTGACTGTGACCTTCAAAGAGCGGGCCCTTTAGACAAAAGACGGGGGAATACTAGATGCTGAATATTGGAAGCCATATTTCCTCTGCCAAGGGGTATGAGGCCATGGGAAAGCAGGCGCAGAAGCTGGGAGCCAGTACCTTTGCTTTCTTTACCCGGAATCCCAGGGGAGGAAGCGCAAAGGAAATACGCCCGGAGGATGCAGCGCGCTTCCGGGAAATGTGGAAGGAGTATGGGGATCGCGTGATCGTGGCCCATGCGCCTTATACGCTGAATGCCTGTTCGGATAAAGAGGAGGTCCGCCGTTTCGCCCGGGAGACCTTCGCTTCGGATCTGGAGCGCATGGAGTACACGCCGGGAAATTATTATAACTTTCATCCCGGCAGCCATGTGGGACATGGAGCCGAAGAGGGGATCCGGCAGATTGCGCAAATGCTGAACGGCTGCCTGAAAGAAGAACAGTCCACCACCGTGCTTTTGGAGACTATGGCTGGGAAGGGCAGCGAGATTGGGAGAAGCTTTGAAGAGCTGCGGGCCATTCTGGATCGGGTGGAGCTCTCTGCAAAGATGGGAATCTGTCTGGATACCTGCCATGTGTGGGACGCAGGCTACGATATCGTGAACCGGCTGGATGAGGTGCTGGAAGCGTTTGATGCAGTGATTGGCCTGGAGCGTCTGAAAGCCGTTCATATCAATGACAGCATGAATCCCTGCGGCAGCCGCAAGGACCGTCATGCCCGGATTGGGGAGGGAACCATCGGATTGGAGGCATTCGGCAGGATTGTACGGCACCCGGGACTTCGGGATTTGCCGTTTATCCTGGAGACGCCCAATGATGATGCGGGCTGGGCGGAGGAGATACGCCTGCTGCGGAGTCTGGCCGGCTGAATCCCTGCAAGGCTGGCCGCAAGGAAGAAATTGTGTGTATTGACAATATCGTGTATCGATATTATAATAAAATCAACAATATCGATACACGATATTAAAGAAAAAGAGAGGGATAAAAAGCATGCCCAGAGAGCAGTTTCAAAACCTTACGGAACCCATGTATTACATTCTCTTGGCTCTTTTGGAGGAGTGCTGCGGGGTGGACATTATGGATTTGGTGGAGGACTTATCCGGGGGAAGGGTCCGGATCGGTCCTGGGACGCTGTACACGCTTCTGGCCCGTTTTGAGCAGGAGGATATGATCCGGGAGGTTCAGATCCAGGGAAGGAAGCGGTGGTACCGGATTACAGAGAAGGGAAAGGAGCGGCTTTTGGAGGAGCAGGAACGCCTGCGGGCACAGCTTAGGGATGGAGAGCGGAGATTGGGGGGAAGGCAGTGAAGGCAAAGAAGAAATGGAGGATACAGGATTTTGCACTCTATGAATTGCCGGCTATGGAAGAATATCTGAAACAAGAAGCTGCAAAAGGATGGATGCTTCAGGCTGTCAAGGGAGGGTTCCTTTTTGTGTTTGAGAGGACAGAACCCTCGGAGCAGGTGTTTTCCGCGGCTGTCATAGGAGATATGCCGCTTTTGGAAGCCGAGGATTGTGATAAGGCCATAACTTACCGGGAATACTGTGAGCGGGCAGGGTGGCGCTTTGTATGCTCCAACCGGAGTATTCAGATTTTCTGCTCTCCGGCAGAAGAAGAACGCACTCCCATTGAAACGGATGAAAAACTCCGGGCAGAGGCAGTCTTAAGTCAGCTTCGGAAAAGTATTTGGGGAGACTGGCTGTCTGCCTGGTTCTGCGCCTGCATTTTCTGGCGCACCCCCATTCATTACAGCGAATTCCTGGAAAATAATATATCCCTGACCCTGCGGGCCCTGGGGCTTTTCGGAGCGATCTTCGGTCTTGCAGCAGGACTGCGGGCTTTTTGCTGGTATAAACAGGCGAAGAAAGATTTGCAGGCAGGGAAAAACGTCTGCTTTACGGGGGTGGAGAAACAGAAAAATAAGGAAGCGTCCCTGCCTTTTAAAGTCATAAACTTCCTGTTTCTTCTGACGGCTGTTTTGCTTATGATACAGTTTCTTTTTCGAGGGGCCGATGGTGTCTACGGCCTTGCCTTTGCCTTTGGAATCGGTGTTTTTCAAGTGTTTCTCTATAAAAGGATACGGAAAAAAGGATTTCGGAAACTGACATACGCCTTGGCTTATCTGGCCGGAATCTGCCTGATTCTTATTTTTGCAGAGCTGCTCTTTGTGATGGTACATCCTATAGAGGGGCGGGAGCAGGAAGCCGCAGATTTCCGGTGGATCCTTACCTCGGAAGAACTGGGACTGGGGCCGGGAGACGAACCTCCTTATGGGAAACAAGGCAGCAGCCTTCTGGGGAAAATGCAGGAATACGAAAGCGCCGGAACAGAGCTCTTGGAAGGAGAATCCAGGTTCTGGCGGCTGGAATACCGGTATTACCAAAGCCGGAGCTCCTGGCTTAGAAAGCGCTTGAAAGAAGAGATTCTAAAACCGGTGAAAACCCGCTATGGGGGAGGAATCCGCCGGAGCTTTCGGACAGAAGAGCAGGAAGCCCGGAATGGGATACGGGTGCTTGGCATTTACGATGAGATTACGGACGGAGACGGCCGGCTTTTGGAGGAAACTTTTGCAGGATATCTTCTGGAGGGAGAAGACAGCCTTTTCTATTTCCGGCTGACAGGGAGCGATGCTTTTTTGGAAGAAAAACTTTTAGAATCCATTGTATTTTTTCTCTGAGGACGGTATACTAGAAGATAGAAGGTATCAGGTGCGGACGATAAAACAGCGGCTGTTCGCTTTTGAAAGCGGGACGCTGCGGACAGAAAAGAAGGGGGATGAATTTATGAAACTGACATTTCTGGGTGCGGCTCATGAAGTGACGGGAAGCTGCCATATGATTGAAGCCTGCGGAAAGATTATGCTGGTAGACTGTGGGATGGAACAGGGGCCGGATCTCTATGAAAACCAGGAGATTCCGGTGGAGGCATCCCGGATCGACTGCGTATTTCTGACCCATGCCCACATCGATCATTCCGGTCTGCTTCCCCTTTTGTATACCCGGGGATTCCGCGGAGCGATTTACGCCACAAAGGCTACCCGGGATCTCTGCGAGGTGATGCTTAGGGACAGTGCCCATATCCAGATGTTTGAGGCGGAGTGGCGGAACCGGAAGGCCAAAAGATCCGGAAAGCCGGAATATGTTCCCCTTTATGATGTAGCGGCTGCGGATGCCACGGTGCGGCTGTTCCGGGGCTGTGAGTACGGCGTGCGCATTCCGGTGGCGGAAGGGATCGAGATCCGCTTTACGGATGTGGGCCATCTTCTTGGTTCTTCCTGCATTGAGATCTGGCTGACGGAAGGAGAGGAGGCCAAGAAGCTTCTGTTTTCCGGCGATGTAGGGAATCTGGATCAGCCTATCATCAAGGATCCCCAGACTGTAGACGGGGCGGACTATGTGATTCTTGAGTCCACCTATGGAAACCGGAGCCATGGAGAGCGGCCGGATTATGTAGAGTCTCTGGGGCAAATTTTAAAAGAAACCTTTGACAGGGGCGGCAATGTGGTGATTCCCTCTTTTGCGGTGGGAAGAACCCAGGAAATGCTCTATTTCCTGCGGGAGATCAAGTCCCGGCGGCTGGTGAAAGGGCATGAGGACTTTAAGGTTTACGTAGACAGTCCTCTTGCAGTCCAGGCCACGACGATTTTCAATAAAAATATGTATGAGTGTTTTGACGAAGAAACCATGGCTTTGGTCAATCAGGGAATCAATCCCATCCAGTTTCCGGGATTAAGCCTTTCCATTACCAGTGACGAGTCCAAGGCCATCAATTTCGACGACAGGCCGAAGGTAATCCTGTCGGCGTCAGGCATGTGCGAGGCGGGACGTATCCGCCACCATCTGAAGCATAACCTGTGGCGCAAAGACAGCACCATTCTCTTTGTAGGCTATCAGGCTCACGGAACCCTGGGCAGGGCCATTATCGAAGGCGCGGAGCAGGTGAAGCTCTTCGGCGAGGCAGTGGAAATACAGGCAGAAATCAAAGTACTTGCAGGTGTCAGCGGCCACGCGGATAAGCAGGGGCTTATAAGCTGGCTTACGGGCATGGAAAAGCGGCCGGAAAAAGTCTTTGTTGTCCACGGAGAGGATGCCGTCTGCGATGAGTTCGCCCAGTGCCTGCGTGAGGAGTACGGATATGCGGCGGAAGCGCCCTACAGCGGCGGAAGCTACGATCTCCTCTCGGATACGTGTATTGCCGTGGGAAATACGGAGCGGATCTCCAAGGATAAAAAACTTGCAAAACAGGTTTCGAAAGTATATGATAGATTGGTAGAGGCTGGGAAGCGTCTGCTGCATATCATTGAGAAGAGCAAAGGTTTTGCCAATAAGGATTTGGCCAAAATGGCGGATCAGCTCCAGGCTTTCTGCGACAAATGGGAACGATAATGACAGGAGACGACAAGTGCGATGGAGACGAATGATAAGGAAAGACAGTTGAGTCCGGCGGAAAGGCGCCGCAGGATGGAGGCCCGGAGGGAGCGCCGGGAACGGGAGCGGAAAAAGAAGCGCCTCCGCATTCTGATGATTGCCGGAGCGGCGGCTTTGTTGGTTCTCATAGTTGTTTTGGTTTTTTTCTGGATGAAAAAAAGTTCCGGCAAAGGAGAGCACATCGAACCCAAAGGAGATTCCTATGTGATCTTTCTCGATCCGGGCCACGGCGGTGCGGATGTGGGCTTAAGCGGCGGCGACGGCCTGGAAAAGGACATAACCATGGACATCTGCTCCAAATTGAAAATTATGCTGGAGAGCCAGAATTATACGGTCATTATGTCCCGGGAGGATGATACACGCCTTTCCAAAGAGGAGCGGGTGGCAGCGGCCAATGCCAGCGGGGCGGATCTTCTAGTCAGCGTACATTGTAGCTATTCCGGAGACAGTAGCGTATCGGGAGCTGTGAGCCATTATAAAGAGGAGAGCAAGGCCAGCGAATTTTTGTGCCAGAATATCCAGGAGGCGCTGGTGAAGGAGAGCGGGGCCTTAGACGGCGGCACGGATGAGGGACGCTACAACATTCTTTCGGATACGGAGATGCCGGGAGTCCTGATTGAAGTGGGATACATGAGCAATGGGGAAGAAGCGGCCAGCCTTACGGACGATGCCTATCAGAACGATATGGCAAAAGGAATTGCAAAGGGAATTATTTTAAGCCTGAGCGAGTGATCGCAGAAAGGAGACGGATACAATGGCAAACAATACGGTTATCACCATCGGACGCCAGTACGGCAGCGGGGGGCACGACATCGGCTTAAAGCTTGCAGAAGAAATGGGAATTCCCTGCTATGACAAGGAGCTTTTATCCAGGGCGGCCAAAGACAGCGGCCTGTGCCAGGAGCTGTTTGAAAATCACGACGAGAAACCCACCAACAGCTTTTTGTATTCCCTGGTGATGGATACTTATTCTACAGGATATTCTTCCTCTGCTTTTGCGGAGATGCCTTTGAATCATAAGGTTTTTCTGGCACAGTTTGACACCATCAAGAAGATCGCCCAGGAGGGCCCCTGCGTGATGGTGGGAAGGTGTGCCGACTATGCCCTGGCAGAGTTCCCTTATGCAGTGAATGTCTTTGTCCACGCGGATCTGCAATCCCGGATCGTACGGATTGCCAGGCGTCATGATCTGACCAATGCCAAAGCAAAGGATCTCATTATCAAGACGGATAAACGCAGGGCTAGTTATTACAATTACTACACCAGCAAGAAGTGGGGAGAGGCAGCAGGCTATGACCTGTGCCTGGATACGGGGGCGCTGGGAATCGACGGAGCCATACATATAATCCGGGAATTTGTCAAATACAAGGAAAAGGAACACGAAAGGATTTAGAACTGTTATATGAGACTGGTCATACAGAGAGTGTCCCATTCATCGGTGACGGTGGATGGGACTGTTGTTGGAAAAACGGGACCTGGATTTTTGGTTCTGGTCGGCGTAGGGCGGGGGGATACCAAAGCGGAGGCGGACCGGCTGGTCCGAAAAATGCTGGCCCTGCGCATTTTTGAGGATGAAAACGGAAAAATCAACCGTTCCATCCGGGACGTGGGAGGAGAAATTCTTCTGGTTTCCCAGTTTACCCTTTATGCAGACTGCAGCCACGGGAACCGTCCGGGCTTTACGGAGGCGGCGGAGCCGGGAAAGGCCAAGGAGCTGTACGAATATGTGATTGAACAGTGCCGCCGGGAAATTCCGGTGGTGGAACAGGGGATCTTCGGGGCAGATATGAAAGTGGAACTTTTGAATGACGGCCCTTTTACCATAATATTGGAATAAAAACAGCAATAGCAGAATAGGAGATGGATTATGAGCAGAAGAACAGACATTCACAAGGTATTGATTATCGGCTCCGGCCCCATTATTATCGGACAGGCCTGCGAGTTCGATTATTCCGGTACCCAGGCCTGCAAGGCCCTAAAAAAACTGGGTTATGAGATTGTACTTGTAAATTCCAACCCGGCCACCATTATGACCGATCCGGAAACGGCGGATGTTACTTACATTGAACCGCTCAACGTAGAGCGGCTGACACAGATTATCGAAAAAGAGAGACCAGATGCCTTATTGCCGAATCTCGGTGGACAGTCCGGTCTCAATCTTTGTTCGGAGCTTTCCAAAGCCGGAGTCCTGGAAAAGTATCAGGTGAAGGTTATCGGTGTTCAGGTGGATGCTATTGAACGGGGAGAAGACCGGATTGAATTTAAAAATACCATGGACAGCCTGGGGATCGAGATGGCCCGGAGCGAAGTGGCTTACAGTGTGGAGCAGGCGGCGGAGATTGCCGGCCGTCTGGGGTATCCGGTGGTTCTGCGTCCGGCCTATACCATGGGCGGAGCAGGAGGCGGCCTGGTCTACAATGTGGAAGAATTAAAGACGGTGGTGGCCAGAGGCCTGCAGGCCAGCCTGGTGGGCCAGGTGCTGGTGGAAGAGTCTATCCTGGGCTGGGAAGAGCTGGAGCTTGAGGTAGTCCGGGACAGCAAAAACAATATCATTACCGTCTGCTTTATTGAAAATATCGATCCGCTGGGGGTACATACGGGTGACTCCTTCTGTTCCGCTCCTATGCTAACCATTTCGGAGGAGGTACAGAAACGCCTGCAGAGGAAGTCCTATCAGATTGTGGAGGCTATCCAGGTGATTGGCGGCACCAATGTCCAGTGGGCCCATGATCCGGTAACAGACCGGGATATTGTCATTGAGATCAATCCCCGGACATCCCGCTCTTCGGCGCTGGCCTCCAAAGCTACGGGATTTCCCATCGCCCTGGTGTCTGCCATGCTGGCTTCCGGCCTGACCCTGGATGAGATTCCCTGCGGCAAATACGGGACTCTGGATAAGTATGTGCCGGGAGGAGATTATATTGTCATTAAATTTGCCCGCTGGGCCTTTGAAAAATTTAAGGGCGTGGAAGATAAGCTGGGGACCCAGATGCGCGCTGTGGGTGAAGTGATGAGTATTGGAAAGACCTATAAGGAGGCTTTCCAGAAAGCCATCCGCAGCCTGGAAACCGGCCGTTACGGCTTGGGATTTGCCAAAAATTTTCATGAGAAGTCCAAGAAGGAGCTTCTGAAAATGCTGGATGTAGCTACCAGTGAGCGTCAGTTCCTGATGTACGAGGCCCTGCGCAAGGGAGCTACGGTGGAGGAGCTTTACCAGCTCACCCGGATCAAGCACTATTTTATTGAACAGATGAAGGAGCTGGTGGAGGAAGAGGAAGAGCTGCTGAAAGGGAAAGGCCACGTTCCAGGGCCGGAGGCTTTGAAAAGGGCCAAGCAGGACGGATTTTCCGATCGGTATCTGAGCCGGATTCTGGAGGTTCCGGAGGAGGAGATCCGCAGGAGCCGCCTTTCCATAGGGGTGGCGGAAACTTGGGAGGCCGTCCATGTGAGCGGAACAAAAGACAACGCATATTATTATTCTACGTATCATACGGCAAAGCCTTCCGGCAGGGAGCAGGAGCAGAGCGCTGCCGCAGAGCGTCCCAAGATTATGATCCTGGGCGGAGGCCCCAACCGTATCGGACAGGGAATCGAGTTTGACTATTGCTGTGTCCATGCAGCCATTGCCCTGAAAAAGCTGGGCTTTGAGACCATCATTGTAAACTGCAACCCGGAGACGGTGTCTACGGACTACGATACTTCGGATAAGCTCTATTTCGAGCCGCTGACCCTGGAGGATGTACTGAGCATCTATGAGAAGGAGAAGCCGGTAGGTGTGATCGCCCAGTTCGGCGGACAGACGCCTTTAAACCTGGCCGCGGATCTGGAGAAGAACGGCGTGCGCATTCTGGGAACCAGCCCGGAAATCATTGATTTGGCGGAGGATCGGGATCGGTTCCGGGCGATTATGGAGAAGCTTTCCATTCCCATGCCGGAGGCCGGAATGGCTGTGGACGTGGAGGAAGCCCTGGAAATCGCGGAACAGATCGGTTATCCGGTTATGGTGCGTCCCTCCTATGTGCTGGGCGGCCGGGGCATGGAGGTGGTTCACGATCCGGAGAATCTCAGGGAATATATGCGGGCAGCCGTGGGCGTAACGCCGGATCGGCCCATTCTCATTGACCGTTTCCTCCACCATGCCATGGAGTGCGAGGCCGACGCCATCTGTGACGGAACTCATGCTTTTGTGCCTGCAGTGATGGAACATATTGAGCTGGCAGGCGTCCATTCGGGGGATTCCGCCTGCATTCTGCCCTCCTTAAATATTTCCGAGGAGAATGTAAAGACCATCAAAGAGTACACGAAAAAAATCGCAGAGGAAATGCACGTCTGCGGCCTGATGAATATGCAGTATGCCATTGAGGACGGAAAGGTCTTTGTACTGGAGGCAAATCCCAGGGCATCCAGAACCGTACCCCTGGTATCCAAGGTCTGCGGCATTCAGATGGTGCAGCTGGCCACCCAGGTGATTACAGAGGATTTGACAGGCACGCCTTCTCCGGTACAGGATTTAAAGGAAAGGAACATCCGCCATTACGGAGTCAAGGAGGCTGTTTTCCCCTTTAATATGTTCCAGGAGGTGGATCCGCTGCTGGGGCCGGAGATGCGCTCCACAGGAGAGGTGCTGGGCCTGGCATCCAACTTTGGGGAGGCCTTCTATAAGGCCCAGGAGGCCACTCAGACCTGCCTGCCCTTAAGCGGAACGGCTCTAATTAGCGTGAGTGACCGGGATAAGCCAGAGGTGGTACAGGTGGCGAGAGGGCTGTATGAGGATGGATTCCGGATTATGGCCACTGGACGCACCTACGATTTGATTGCGGCTGACGGAATTCCCGCCGAGAAGGTGAAGAAGCGCCAGGAGGGGAGACCCAATATTCTGGATTACATTGCCAACGGGCAGGTGCAGCTGATTGTAAACACGCCCTCCGGCAAGGAGAGCGTCTATGACGACAGCTACATCCGCAAGGCGGCCATTAAGGGCAAGATTCCCTATATGACGACAATGGCGGCGGCCATCGCTACCGTGGAAGGAATCAGGAAGGTGCGGGAGAAAAACGGGGATCTGGAGGTAAAATCCCTTCAGCAGCTCCACAGTGAGATTGAAACCCTGTAATGCTATTTCCCGGCAGGAAGGGAGAGCGCGCGGATAAAATCCGGGTCTGTATAGGGAGCGTAGAGGCTGTCCAGCACAGCCCGGAACATGCGCTCCTTAGCTCCCGGATGTTCTTGGTTCAGCCGCCGCTGCAGCTGTTCTGCATATTCCCGTTTGGTATGTCCGTCAGCCGGGCAGGGGCTTTTGCAGACCGGAAGGCTGTATTTATTCCGAAAGCCGATGATATCCGCCTCGTCCACATATAAGAGAGGGCGGATGACGGTCAGATCCATCCGGTCCAGATATGTGACCGGGGCAAAGCTGTGGAAACGTCCTTCAAATATCAGGGAGAGCAGCATGGTATTTACCACATCGTCTTTGTGGTGGGCGTAGGCTACTTTATTGCAACCGGTCTCTTTGATAGCCTGATTTAGGGCTCCTTTGCGCATTTTGGCACAGAGGGCGCAGGGATTGCTTTCCTTGCGGACCTGAAAGACCACCTCGTAGATATCCGTTTTCACAACGGTGTAGGGAATGTCCATTTCCCGGCACAGAGCCCGGATGGGATCCAGACAGAAATCCGGGAATCCCAGATCTATGGTAATGGCTTCCAGATCAAAACGGGCAGGATAGAAGCGTTTTAAGCCCTGGAGGGCATATAGGAGCGCAAGGCTGTCTTTTCCGCCGGAGATTCCCACGGCTATTTTGTCTCCGTCTTCGATCATATGATAATCGTCAATGGCTCTTCTTGTATAGCTCAGCAGCTGCTGTAGTTTCATAGTTATATCCATTCCTTTCGCTTCGCTCAGGCACAAAACGTAATGAAAA
>CAJUNN010000015.1 GCA_910587955.1 uncultured Lachnospiraceae bacterium
TATACTCTTTTTGGTATCTCTAACCACTACTTACTTGTTTCAAACTTTCTAACTCCCCTTAAGTTTCATCATTTTTTATAAACAAATCATCTCTAACATAATCAAAATGTTCAAACCCTTTTTCTTTCAACCTACTGTAAATCATTTCTCTCCCATTTTCTAAATACTTATCATGAATCTCCATGATCAAGAATCTTGTTTTATCCAACCATTCATCACAAGAATTTTCCCTTAAAATACAAAATTCTGTTCCTTCTATATCAAGCTTCAGCACGTCAATTCGCGGAATATCATATTTTTCCATTACATGTAAAATGGATATGCCTTTAATAAAATCTGTTGTCCCATAATCACTATTCTCTATTTCTTTAACTGTAAAACAGTCTGCATGTGCTTCCGGATTTTGAATCCCTAATTTTGCCTTTCGATACCATATTCCGGCATGAATCGTCTTCACATTTTTTATACAAGCACAATTTCTTTTAAGCATCTTATAATTATTATCATCCGGCTCTATTGCGATAATAGATGCCTCTGGAAATTTCACCCCATAGACAAGAGAAAATAGGCCAATATTCGCCCCTCCATCAATGATATAATCTATCTTTTCTTCGCTATTTATTTGAGAAAATTCATAGTGCCCACCTTTCTCATATTTTTCATTTACAAAAAAATCAAGCAGTTCTCCAAAATCTGAAGTATACGGCCTTATCCAAACACTTTTTTTCAATTTCTTTACATATACGCTTCCGACATGCTCCTTATATTGTTTTTTAACCACTTTCCTGCAAAAAGACCAGAATAATAATTTTATATCACTCCAAAGTCCAAATTTGGGAAACATATTCCAAACCAAACAAAAACGAATAAAAAATGTATTCATAACATATCTTCCTTTCTACAACCAATACACATTCTCACAGTCACAAACCTTCCGGGTATCCAGCACAGTCTTCCCGTTTAGTTTCTCCATATTTTCAATAATCTCGTTATGTGCAACCATCAACACAACCAATGTAACATCCTCTAAAAACCGCTCCAGATCATGATATTGATTGGCCACGATATCTTTTTCTATATAAGGATCATATACCTTTACACGCCCCCCAGCTAAATGCTCGTCCATGCACTTTAACATCTGTAAGGTCGGGCTTTCCCGCATATCATCCACATTTTCTTTGTAAGTTAGTCCATAAATTCCCACCTTTTCTGCATCTTCAATGCCTTCTTTCCGCATTATCTCATAAATCCTCTTTAACACAAACTCCGGCATACTGTCATTTGTCTTTCTTGCCGTCAGAATAAGATTGGCCAAGCCCGGATAATCACCTACCAAAAACCACGGATCCACGGAAATACAATGTCCTCCCACACCCGGTCCAGGAGACAGGATATTAACCCTGGGATGCTTATTGGCAATCCGAATAATTTCGTATACATCCATTTCTCCGCTTCTGCATATTTTCATCAGCTCATTTGCGAAGGCTATATTAATATCACGGAAAGTATTTTCTACTACTTTTGTCATCTCCGCAGTTCGGATATCTGTTACAATGATTTCGCCCTGGCAAAATGATTGATATATATTTTTTACTTTTTCACCGATTTCCTGTCTGTCTGCCCCAATCGTCCGGTTATTGTGAATCAGCTCATAAATCATATTCCCTGGTATAATCCGCTCCGGTGCATGCGCCAGGTGAATATTTTTTCCCTCTATAAAACCGCTTTCTTTTAATACAGGCCGTACATAAGTATCAATGGTTCCCGGCGGAATTGTTGACTCTATTACCAGCGTTGCCCCCTCCGGACAAACCTTTATCACACTTTTTACTGCTGTAATCACATAAGAAGGATCAATCTTTTTACTCTCCTTATCATAAGGTGTGGGAACAGAAACAATGTACATATCGGTTCTTTTATACTCATCCGTAAAAGCAATGCCCTGTTTTAAAGCCTCAGAAAACAGCCCGTCTAATCCATTCTCTTGAAACGTCAGCTTCCCGCTCTGCAATGTCTTAACCAACTCTTTGTTATAATCCGTCCCAATCACTTTTTCTCCATGAGCAGCAAGCATCAGCGCTGTAGGCAGTCCAATGTATCCCATCCCTATGACATTTATCATTTTTTTACATCCCCCATTGATTTTTCTCTTTCATTCAGAGCCCTCTGGTAGGCTTCACATATATTGGAAAAGCAAAACCTGCTATCCTCTTTAAGCAGGCGGATCAATCTTCTCATATTTTCCACATATCGTTCCTCTGCCAGCTTTGGATGGCCGATCAGTGCTATCGTTCCTCCCTGATCCGCACACCTATGTTTCTCATAATATCTTTTTAGCTGCCGATAAATATAATCTGCGCAATAAGCATCCATAGATATTGCATTGTATCCTGAAATGTAATCCCAGTACGCCCTTATTTTCTTCCTGCTCTGCTCCCCTTCATTAATATAAGTACCTTTCTTGGGGCCCAGATGCAGCCGAATTTTTCTTTCATTCAGAAGACGGACAGCTAAAAAAGACAGCGGATTTTTATTTTCGGTTGCAACCGGTATCTCATATAGGCTTTCCTTTTCTTCCGGCGCATTGATCCACCATTCATGTTCCGATGACAACCACCAATTCACCGAACTGGCTTCATGCCTGTAATCATAAGAGTTTGTGCTGCTTGTTGACACAAGATGGGGCGCAATGGATGAATCCACACGAATACCGTTTTGATACAGCGCTTTCACCAATTCTCTATGGGGCTGTATAGAAAATCCTCCTGCCCTGTACGCAAGACATCGATAACTGCTGTCTACAGCGGACACCATATTGCTTAAACACTCTATGCAGTCTCTGATAAGTTCAACCCCGTTTCCCGGTTTGCTCTCTTCAAAGCCAAAAGAATGCAGGCGATAGCTCTCTTTATCAAAACACCACTCTCCGTCCGCAAAAGAGGAATACATCCAGTTTGGATGAATATGCAGCTCTATTCCCTGTCCGCTTTGATATAATTCCCTTATTTGCTTCTCAAATGCTTTCACATAGCCGGCTCTGCCTAATTTACGGCTTTGAAGTACAGAACACACGTCGGCAAAAAAAGTAGCCGAAATATGTTCCGACTCCAATACTTTCCTCAGCTTTTCCGTAGGACGAAACAAAATTTCCTCCTCCGAATCATAATTTTTTCCAAAAAAAATCTCATAATCAAACGTCAAACATATATTCAGCATACGTCACCGTTTCTAAAACCTCTTTTTATTCTTTCGTCACCTGCCGCAATAACCATGCAGCCCTGCTCTCCGGTGAAAACTCTTTTACAACAAACCTTGTCTTTTCAAACTTTCCTGATTCGATTTCACGCAGGCTGTCTAAAATCTCTTCCTCTTGGTTTCCGCAAAACACAAACCGCTGATACGGTTCAAAAATCTCCCGTATTCTTTCTCTATCCCCATCCAGAATAAATAAAATATATTTACAGGTTCCCATATATTGATAAATCTTACCTGGTATCTGGCTTCCTTTTTTATTGCACAGATACACCAACACATCTGCCTCTTCTTCTACCTGCTCTGCTTCTCCAAAGGTAACCCTTGACCGATGTTTTAAATTCGCCGTATCCAGGATCTCCGCATCTCCATTTCCGCATATCATTACGGAATATCCGCTTTTCTGCATAGCATGGTAAAACGGAAGAATATTTCGCGCACTGCTGCTATAATTCCCGCAGTATACTACTTTCATAGGATGCTTCACATTCTCCGGCACTGTCCTTCTCTCCTCCAGATACGCCGGGGGACTGAACAACATCTTTTCCCTGTAAGCAGAATATTCTTTTTTCTGCTGCTCCAACGTCAGCTTAGAGACATACACAATTTTAGAAGCCTTCCCAAGAAGCTTTTCTTCTTCCCGTTTTGCTTTCCAGCGATAAATCAGACTGGTGTTTGTAATGTCTGCTGCAAAGGGATCTCCCCATATCTGTACCCACGGAGTTTTTTTCAACCGTTTTCTTTGATAAAGCTCATATACAAATAAATGCGAAGATTTTGGATCCGAGGAAGAAATCACCAGATCATAACTGTCGTCTTGTATCTCTGTTTCTTCAATACAGCGAGTAATTCCTTTTAAGCTGTCATATACCTGAAACACGGAAAGGAACCTGCTGGCAGTTTTTCTCAGTCCCTCAAGCCCCCTATATCTCCTGCTGACAGCCGCCGCTTTCTGAATACCGCCTACTGTGAGATAAATCTTCTCAACTCCCTCCGGTTCCAGTTTTTCGTCATAATTACTGTGATTCTTATCATACATGGCGGAAAGAACTGTCACCTTGTGTCCAAGCTCTGCCAGTCCTCGGATCGACGCCAGATTCCGGATCGATGATGAGGAATTGATTTGTATTGCTCTGGATACTACATATAAAATTCTCACAAGTCCTCCTTAAAAACGTGAATCCCCGATCAGCGTTTTTATAACCGGAATATAATTCAAATAGGAAAATCTTTCCGGTTCTACATCCATCTTGTACGCGGCATGATTTAATGCTTCGCTAATTTCTTCCGTTGACGCTTCCTTTATCAAAATCCCGTTTTTTCCATCTCTCAAATATTCTCCAATATCACTTGTCCGGTTTGTTAAAACCGGGGTTCTGCAACTAACTGCCTCCACCAGCTTCGTTGGAAATCCTGCTGTTGTCAGACGGCTGACATCCCTGAAAAAGCAGCTGTAATTTGCCTTCTTTATTAATGTGAGTGTTTCCCAGTGGGAAAGCCTTCCGTGAAAAATAATATTCTCATTGGTTTGAATCCACTCGGCCTGCTCCGGATGGCTTACAAGATATTCCGCTTCTGTAATCCCTGCCACATCTAACCGATATCTCCTTCTAAGCCCCCGCAGTGCCTCAAGCAAAATGTCTATTCTGTCCTTTTTTCCCGGGCTTCCGGCATAGACTAATTTCAACAAATCCAACGATTTTTCTGAAGTATTTTTCCATTTTTCTTCTGACAAATCCACCAGCGGCGGAATACAAACTACATTATTATGGTGTCTATAATAATGTTCAAGGTATCTGCTTATTACAAGCAATCCATCCATTCTCTTATGAACCACGCGCATAGCAAAAAATATATCCATTCCCTTTATCAGACGCTCTGCAAAAGGACGCCCGGAAACAGAATACCATTCCGTAATATCCGCATAGGAACGTATTCCGTTCTTTTTACAGTACCTTCTTATCTTTTCCAATCCTGCAGCCGGAAAATTGTAGCAGATGATACCGGATACCCCGCCTGATGCCTCAACCACTTCAATATAATGTTTTATACTTGTTATATACCGAAACCACATCCGGTAATTCCCCGGATATACCTGGCTGTAGGCCCGAAACCCATATATTTCTGTCTTTGTGGAAAGGAACGGCAGACCTTTCTCTCCATCCTTTCTTACACCGACAAATACAACCTCTTTTCCAAGCTCCCGGAAAATTTTCGCAACGCTTATTACTCTGTGTGCTGCTGCATTTTTATCCGGCAGCTCAAATCCTCCAATATAAAGATAGGTTTCTTTACAATCTTTTACTATCTGCTTCACAAGTTTTCCCTGTACCAATCTATTGCCTCTTTTATTCCCTTTTCAAAGCTCCATTCCGGGTCATAGCCCAGCAGTTTCCGGGCTTTTGATATATCCGCATTGCTGTGTTTAATATCACCCGCACGTTCCGGTCCAAACGCAGGTTCTTTCACTTTCCCCTCGCTATCTTTTATACCTAAGGTTTTCGCTAGGCTATAATATATATCCAGCAGGTACTCCCGACCTCCAAAGGCAATATTATACACTTCCCCCGCCGCCTCATGAGATGCAAGACATGCTTTCAAGTTTGCTTCTATTACATTTTCAATATAAGTAAAATCCCTGCTCTGCTTCCCGTCTCCATGAATCAGCGGTCTTTCTCCTTCCAGCAGCTGGCGGATAAATTTGGGGATAACGGCAGCATAAGCTCCGTCCGGATCCTGTCTTCGGCCAAATACATTAAAATACCGAAGGCCATAGGTATCCAGACCGTAATGTCTCGTATACTGCTTGGCCCATTCCTCGTCTGCCCGTTTGCTCACCGCATACGGCGACAGCAGATTCCCTTCCCTACCCTCTTTCTTGGGTAGTTCCGCTTCATCTCCATAAACAGAAGAACTGGAGGCATACACAAACTTCTTTACCTTGTTCTTTCTTGATGCTTCCAGCATATTCAAGGTTCCGGTGATATTATTCGCGCAATAAAAAAGGGGCATCTCAATGCTCCTTGGAACAGACCCCCATGCGGCCTGATGCAGAACAAAATCTGCATCTCTGCACGCCTCTATACAGACCTGTAAATCTTTGATATCACCTTTTATAAATTCATATCTGGGATGACCCAGGAATAACCCTGCATTTTCTTGTTTCCCGGTTGAAAGATCATCCAGGCAGCGCACCCGGTATCCCAGCTTTAAAACCGCTTCGCAGAGGTTGGATCCGATAAAGCCTGCGCCTCCTGTGATCAAAAATAAACTTTCTTCCGGAAATCTTATATCATTATAAGACAACTCCCTTTTCCTCCTTCACAGCCTCCAATAGCTGTATCCTGCTTCCTCATATTCCCTGCGGTTCAACAGGCCTTTGAGATCCAGAAGTACCTTTTTCCCATTTCCATAAAAGCAATCCAATTCCTCCCGCTTTAAGCCCGCAAATGCTTCATGAGCCACGGCAAGGATCACAGCATCCATCCCGGAAATATGTAAAAGCTCTGTAAAGTTTATACCGTACAGCCTCTCTGCTTCTCCTGCGTCCGCCACTGGATCTGCAATTACCGGCTCAATTCCATACTCCTTTAATTCCTCTACAATATCAATCACCCGGGTATTGCGTGTATCCGGGCAGTTTTCCTTAAAAGTAAAACCAAGAATCGCCACCTTTGCTCCTTTTACAGCCTTATCCGCCGCAATCAGGCTTTTCACGCAATTCTCGGCTGCATATCTGCCCATATCATCATTGATCCGCCTGCCGGAGAGAATGATTTGACTATGATATCCCAGCATCTCGGCCTTATAAGTTAGATAATAGGGATCAACGCCAATACAATGTCCTCCTACCAGGCCTGGATAAAACTTCAGAAAATTCCATTTCGTCCCTGCAGCTTCCAGCACGGCCTTTGTGTCAATCCCCATTTTATGAAAGATAATAGAAAGCTCATTCATAAAAGCGATATTAATGTCCCTTTGACTGTTTTCAATCACTTTCGCCGCTTCAGCCACTTTTATACTTTCAGCCCGGTAAACTCCTGCTTCCACAATCAGCTCATAAACTTTCGAAATAATCTGAAGTGTTTCTTCATCCATTCCCGATACAACTTTTGTAATTGTAGAAAGCCTGTGTACTTTATCTCCCGGATTAATCCGCTCCGGAGAATACCCTACCTTAAAGTCTGCACCGCACTTTAATCCGCTCTCCCGTTCCAGGATAGGCACACACACCTCTTCTGTTACACCGGGATAAACTGTGGATTCAAACACCACCACAGAGCCCGGTTTCAAGTTCCGCCCCAGGATAACGCTTGCCCCCTCCACCGGGGAAAGATCCGGCGTATGATCGCTGTGAACCGGCGTAGGAACCGCTACAATATGGAATCTGGCCTTTTTTAATTCCGTCTCCTCTGCGGTAAACTGCACTGAAGATGATTTTACCGCTTCATTCCCAACTTCCCCTGTAGGATCCATACCGGACTGATAAAGCTCAATCTTTTCCCGGTTTACATCAAAACCGACAACATCGACACCTCGTTTTGCAAATGCTGCCGCAATGGGCAGTCCTACATATCCTAATCCAATAAGTGATAGTTTTTCTTCACGCTTTACAATTTTTTCATATAAATCTGCAGCCATTACAACCTCTCTAACACCTTTTGTATTTCCTGTAGATAACTCTCCACTACAATCTTTCTGTCAAACTCTCGTTTCACTTTCTCTCTTCCTGCTTTTCCCATCGCAGCCTTTTTTTCATATGGAAGGGCGATAAATTCCTTTACGGCCCGGATAATTTCCTCTGCACTCTTGGGCTGAAATCCTATCCCGGTGAGCCCCTCCGTATAAGCCTCCCTGCATCCCGGAATATTGGAAGCAATTACCGGACGCCCGGTAGAGGCCGCTTCCAGAAGCACATTTGACATTCCCTCATGGTAGGAAGGCATGATTACCGCATGGTGTGTTTTCATCAGCATATGCACGTTATCCTGGATCCCCAGATATTTCACCGCACCTTTTCTTTCCAATTCTTTTATGCGGTTTTGATATATCTTTTCATCATATCCCCCGACCAAATCAAAATATACATTCGGATAGCAATCCGCCAGCGCTTCTGCACAGCTTAATAATTCTTCTATTCCTTTATCCTTCATAATCCGCCCAACAAACAAAATACGGAGAGTTCCGTCTTCTTGCGGATATTCTTCATATTTGTGTTCTTCAAGATTCACTCCTGAGCCAGGCAACAAACGGCTAACTCTGACATTTACCTTTTGTTTAAAATAGTTTAAATTCTCTTTATTTTGAAAAAAGACCTGAGAAGCTTCTTTCAGGCTGATTTTATATAAAAAAAGAAGAACTTTTGATAATAGTCCTCCATTCTCAATGGCTGTCCCGCAGCCTGTTATATTTGCAATATACGGTATTTTATAGATACGGCACAGAACCCCTCCATATATATTAGGTTTAATCGTATAAGTTAACACTAACTCCGGTTTTAGCTTCCGGATAACTTGATGATATTGAAAACAAAGTTTCAAATCCTGCAAAGGATTTTTTCCCCTGCGTTCCATCGGGGTTTTTATAAACCGGCATCCCATCTTCTTCATAAAGGGAATATACGATCCTTCCGGCAATGAAATAAAAACCTGGTTTTTATCTTTTATAAGCTGCTGTATCAGTTCTTTCCGAAACTTATATAAGCCGCCATCATCATTTGCTAATATCAATATTTTCATTATCTCATTCCCTTGTTTTCTCCTGCCTAAGATACAATGTGCAGCCTTTTCTTTGCCGGTACCCCTACGTATGTTCCGTTCTCCGCAATATCCTTAACTACTACAGCACCCGCTCCTATCATGCACTCTCCGCAGATGCTTATATTATTGCTGATTGTTGCCCCTGCTCCTACCCAGGTTCTTTCTCCCACGGTGACACTCCCTGCCAAATGGGCCCCTACTGCTACATGCACAAAGTTACCGAGCTTGCAATCATGATCAATAGAACAAGCCGTATTAATAATACACCCCTCTCCTATCACAGCTCCGGGATTAATAATTGCACCGGCCATAACTACAGACCCCTTTCCAATCTTAACGTCATCTGCTACCACCGCCTTGGGATGGATCAAAACTGCTAACCTCTCTTTATTTATCTGTGCTTGCAGTTTTTGACGGATTCCCGGATTTCCAATGGCTACCAAAATGTCCCCTGTTAATTTGTCAACCTCACTGCTTCTTCCTACAACCGGATAACTCCCACACTTTTCTAGTCTTTCATCATCATCAAGAAATACAATATCACCGTAACCATTTTTTACTGCACAGTCAGCCACAACTTTCCCATGTCCGCTCGCCCCTATAATTATCAAACGCTTCACTGTCTGCTTTCTTCACTCCCCAGAAACGCCTCCATAGTAACCGACGTTCCAGAACTAATCCCTTCCTGCCTCACTACCGTCTTCACCGTATTCAAGAGAATTCCAAGATCTCCCAAAAACGTAATCTTGTCCACATATCTTACATCATCCTCAAACCTCTCCTCCCAGGAAAGGCTGTTCCTTCCGCTTATCTGAGCAAGCCCTGTCAGTCCCGGCCTAACTTCGTGTCTCCTGGCCTGATGCGCATTATATCTGGGTAGATACTCTGCCAGGAGAGGCCGCGGTCCCACCAGAGACATATCCCCTTTCAGAATATTAAATAATTCCGGCAGCTCATCCAGACTTGTACTCCGAAGCTTTTTCCCAAAGGGAGTCAGCCTCACTTCATCCGGAAGCAGCTCTCCACTTTGATCTCTTTTATCCGTCATTGTGCGGAATTTATAAAGTTTAAATATTTTTCCGTCCAACCCTGGACGTTCCTGAATAAACAGAACCGGACTCCCTAATCTTATCCGGACCAGCAAGGCCGTTACTGCTAAAACCGGGGAAAATAAAAGAAGCGCCATACCGGATAAAATAAAATCAAAGGGGCGCTTTAACATTGCCTCATAGAGACTATACGGGACATGTCTTCCTTGTTGATTGCTTTTTTCCTGTGATTTCTTCGTTCCTGCATAAGCACCTGCTGCCAAGACGATTCCTCCTGCCAACAGCATGCCTGCCATTTGATATTTTTTTATTTTTTTCACTGAAAACACCTGCATATGATTTCTATCACTCTATTCTGTTGTTCCTCTGTCATTTTAATATCAGAAGGAAGGCAGACTCCCCGCTTAAAAATATCCGCTCCCACATCCAATACCGTATCCCCCAGCAAATACGCATCACTTAAGGCACGGCCATTACCTTCCTTTGTTACAAACCCATGATTCCTGTAAATGGGCTGCATGTGCATGGGTTTCCACACAGGTCTTCCCTCTGCTTGAAAACTTTTTAAAACATCTAAAATTTCATCCGGACAGGTTTTCCCTATCTCGTGTACCCATGCCGAACTCTTTGCAGATCGTTCTGCCCTGCACATTGCCTTCTTATCGATTATTAAACATGACAGCCAATAATTGGGACTGGCAATTTCTTTTTCAAAACAATTAAGCGCTACCGGCAGCGTTTTAAATCCTGCCCGATACCGCTCATAAATTTCTCTTTTCCTGTCAATATGTTCTTTAAGATAAGGGAGCTGTCCCCGCACAATCCCCGCAATCACATTGCTCATCCGGTAATTATAGCCAAGTTCCTCATGTTCATACCAGGCAGCTGCCTCTCTTGACTGGGTACTCCATTTCTTTGCCCGGCCAGCATCTTCACCGTCGTTTAGCAAAAGCATTCCTCCGCTGCTTCCGGTGATAATTTTATTTCCATTAAAGCTAACCACTCCATAATCACCGAAAGTTCCCGTCTGTCTGTTCTTATAAGAAGCTCCTAGTGATTCTGCTGCGTCCTCAACAAGCAATGCCCCGTGTTTTCTGCATATACTACAAATTTCATCCATTTTAGCCGGAGTCCCATAGAGATGAGCCAGAACCACCAGCTTTACATCAGGATACAGCTCAAACGCTTTCTCTAAAGCTTCTGGGCACATATTCCAAGTATCCGGTTCCGTATCAATAAATACAGGCTCACCACCCTCATAGACAACTGGATTTACAGTCGCATCAAAAGTCATATCCGAGCAGAAAACCCGCACTCCTTTCAGGCTTCCGCCTGTTCCCAATCCAGCCGGAGTTGAAATCCCGGTACTGCTTCCATACAGCCTTTTTGCCGCAAGTTTAACTGCCAAATGAATGGCTGCCGTACCGCAGCTTAACCCTACCGCATATTTCACTCCAACCTGAGCCGCTATCTCCTGCTCCAAAATATTGATGTTCTCTCCTACGGTAGACATCCAGTTTGTTTCATAAGCCTCCAATACATAACGCATCTCATCTCCGTGCATAGTAGGCGATGCGAGAAGTACCTTCGGCTCTATGGGTTGTATTTCTTTAAAACGCAAATCGGATTTGTAATCATACATATTATGTTCCTCTATTCACACTTTGTTACAATTTCCAATCCCACCTGGACTGTCAGTGTTCTTCCCAGCATAGGGACCTCCAAAAACGCTTTTCTTTTATGCCTGTCAATTTTCCGTATCATAGCCTCCATACCCACAAGAGGGCCGTCGGTTACTATAACTTTGTTTCCCTCAATATATCCCTCCGAATGTTTTACCAATCGTTCCTTCCCAGACAGTGCTTCTATAATAGCAATATCTTCCTCTGTCATAGGCGTCCATTTTTCACCAATACCAAGAAGCTTTGTCAGCTGGGGAACTTGTTTCAAAGCCAGATACAAGCCTTCCACATCTTCTGTAATAATAAAAATATAACCTGGAAACAAAACCGTTCTTTCCGTCCGCCATTGCCCCAGGTACTTTCTTTTGCGCTCATATTTGGGGACAAAATATTCCTCCAAATATCTCTGCACGCCATATTTTATTATCATCTCTAAGATCTGTTCTTCTTTTCCTGTAGATACCTGTATTACATACCACATATGCGTACTCTTTTCCAAAATTGAGTATGCTCCGCCATTCCGCACCTTCGTGCGGCTCTTTATCTGCTCTTATATCCACCATCTGTCAAAACGCGGCGAAGCGACGATTTTGATAATCCGGTTTTTAATATTCTATAGTTAATTCACTTTTTTCCACTTTTGCTATTGTATCAGCATGTATTAAGTTTTTCAAGCCTGAAAATGAATTTCCTGCCTATTCGGCCTCTTTCACAGCATAAGTCGGCACAATCTCCCGCACCTTCCGTCGGATATCCAGAGAATCTTCTTCCGCAATCCTCCGCAGCTCCTCCAAATCCGATAAAAACTTCCCTTCATCAAATTCAATGGGCTTTCCGATATGAATCAGCTTATTCTCCGTCTCCTGCAATCCCTCTTCACTCATAAGAAGCTCCTCATACAGCTTCTCTCCCGGCCGTAGGCCGGTAAATTCAATTTGGATATCCTCAAATGGCTTATAGCCGGATAAACGGATCAGATTTTTGGCCAAATCCAGAATCTTCACAGGCTCTCCCATATCCAGGACAAAAATCTCCCCGCCTTTTGCAAGGGCTCCCGCCTGGAGCACCAGGGAAACGGCTTCCGGGATGGTCATAAAATACCGGATAATCTCCGGGTGGGTGACAGTTACCGGCCCGCCCTGCTCAATCTGCTTTTTGAACAGAGGAATGACGCTGCCGTTGCTACCCAGCACATTGCCGAAACGCACTGCCACAAAGTCTGTCTTGGAGCGCTGATTCATCATTTGTATAATCATCTCACAAATGCGCTTGGAAGCTCCCATAATATTCGTGGGATTTACCGCCTTATCCGTAGAAATCAAGACAAAGCGGTGAACTCCGTGCTTGTCCGCTGCCTGCGCCGTTTTATACGTGCCGAAAACATTATTTTTCACAGCCTCATTGGGACTGTCCTCCATCAGCGGCACATGCTTATGGGCCGCTGCATGGTAAACAATATCGGGACGATAGGCTGCGAAAACAGACTCCATCCGATGGGTATTGCGCACCGACGCAATCAAAACCACCAAATCCAAATTCGGAAATTTCTGTTTTAACTCCTGCTGTATATCATAGGCATTATTTTCATAAATATCCACAAGGATCAGTTTTTTCGGTTCATGGGCCGCAATCTGGCGGCAGAGCTCGCTTCCGATGGAGCCTCCCCCCCCAGTTACCAGAATGGTCTTTCCTGACACATACCCCATCACGGAATCCACCTGCAGCCGGATGGGCTCCCTGCCCAGCAAATCTTCAATCTCAACCCGCCGCAGTTTGGAAACGCTAACCTCCCCGTTGATCATCTGATACAGACCAGGAAGCACCTTCATCTCACAGCCGGTTTCCTGGCAGATCTGAAGAATTTCCCGGATCTCCGCCTGAGGCACCGACGGAAGCGCCACTACAATCTCTTCCACCTTCAGCTCGTGGGCATAGAAAGGAATCTCCTCCCTCCCGCCTACAATCTTAACTCCCCGCAGATACTTCCCGTGCTTGGCCGTATTGTCGTCAATCACACAGCAAACCTTCTGGTCCAGATAGCGGCTGTTCTGGAACTCTTTAATAATCATAGCTCCGGCTTCCCCGGCTCCCACCACCATGGTATTCTTTCTGGCGTCTCCCCGAAGCCCGGTACGTTTCTCCTGCAACATCCGCAGAATCCGGTATGCAAAGCGCAGGCTTCCAATTCCGGTAATCAGAATCACGTACTTCATCAAATAGTAGGAAACGGGCATTCGCATCTTAAGGCATGCCATAATCACTATCTGAAGCACAAGGCTTACGGAACAAGCCCCAATTACATTCAAGAGCTCCGTGGTACTGGCAAAACGCCAGACACTGCGGTACAATTTAAAAAGTACAAACAATACAATCGTCAGGACCAGGGAAACCGGCAGATAACGCAGCTCATACCTCACATAGGTCATGTCCATTCTGCTAAAACGGAAATCAAACCGGATATAGAGCGCCAGAAATCCCGACAGGGTAATCAGAATCAAATCTAAAATAACCAGCAGAGCAATCCTGTTCTTGGGCGCATTTTTCTCAATGAACTTTTCTACATTCATAACGTACCTCTTTTGCATCTGTACATATATGTAATCATTATACAGCAAGATTGCTCCTCTGGCAAATTTTAATTACATGGGGAAGGCATATGGCATTCCGTTTAGTTTCTCCTCCTGATAGCCCGGCACAAGCGTCTTCCAGTTCATCGCCATAACTTCCTGAGCTGCTTTAAACCGATTTCTCTGCGCATTGGAAGGGAACCACATGCTGTTTGCATCATACTCGCTAATAAGCTTCTCAGAAGAATCACTGGAAGGCACCACCGGCGTATCCATATACCGATACACATAGTACGCAGGCTTATACTTCTCATCTTCATCACGAAGCCCCATGGACAAACCATCCCTCACTTCCCTGGGATCGTCTTTCTCTGCCCGGATGGTAAAAGCAAGCACTCTGTCATTAAATTCTGCAATATAATAAGCCTGGGCAAGTGCCCTTGCCTGTCCTTTTTCACCGCCGCTTCCTGTGGAGGTCCAGCCCTGCTCCGAAAGAATCATTTTAATGCTGCCGGAGCTTCTGTCATACCGATTCTCCATATCCGCCAGATACTGATTTAGATAATGCAAATTCCGCATAGAGATAAAGGGACTGTTTACACTGTTGGTGGTGTTGGAGCCGTCATTCCAAAAATCCGTTCTGGTCAGAGGCGCAGAATAAGGATGGAACGATAGATCCCAACTGACAAAAGGCGCTTCGGAATACATTTGAGAAGCAAAACTGTTCAAAACAGACTTTCCTGCATACCCGGCTACTGCCTGGGTCCAAGCATTGTCCAAAGAAATAAATACCCTGGAACTGGGCCTGGTCTGCTTGACTCCAGAATACAAAGTCCGAAAGGCATTGGCATACCCTTTCATAAAATCGGAAAGTCCCATACCTCCTGTGTAGTTCCAGGCATTGCAGGAATTCACCTCATTTCCAAGAATCCAGTTGGATACATAACAATCATCCTGTCCGAAAATCTCGCCCAAATAGCTGAACACTGCCTCCAGTCGCTCCTGGGATGACTGGTTTCTTGTATTTAAAGCGTAATAGGGAGCCGCTCCCGCCCTTCTCGCGGACGGTTCAATCATATCCAGCAGCCCGGAATCGTAGCTCATCAATATAGCAAATGTAATCTGAACGGGTTCTCGTTTTCTGCCGTATTGGTCCGTCTCCTCCTGATTAAATCTTGAAACCGTTCCGCGCAAAGCAGACAGAGAATCAAAATAATAAACTTTACCTTTATAAAAATACTCCACGCAGCCTTCCTGTTTTCCCTTCAGCACTACTTTTTTTAAATCCAGATTCATCAATGTGTTTTTCGTACCTGCATCAATGACCCATTCTGCTCTTGCTCCCTGAATCCCCTTCTTAGAAGAAGGCATATAATAAGGAGTATCAATTTTTGCCGCAAACTCCGGATTCGACACATAAGCCCCTGAACTAATCACGGTATACCCATTCTCCCCGCTCTTCACTGCCAGGGCATATTTGCTCATAAGAACCTCCTGCAGGTTCCTGTCTCCGTCAAACTCCCGGGGAAGGGGAATCTGGAACTCATAGCGGAAAGTCTCCCCGCCGAATTCTCCGTCTTCTTTCGAAATACTGTGAAGAGGCTTAAGGCTCAGCATTTTATGGGAATAGGAATCCACCCGGAGCAGATAGTAATTCCCGTCTCCGCAGTAACTTTTCACCCTTCCTTTCACCCTAAATTCTGCCCGGATACAGTCCTTTCCATCCGCATCCTTTTCTAAAGCAAAGGTATCAAATTCAGCCGCTCTTCCAAAAGGCTTTATCTCTTTCTCAAGAAAAACTCCCTTTTCATCAAAATGGCAGTATTCGTTGTCCACATAATACCATCCCCCTCTGTAAGCCGCACCGGTAAGACTATGGAAATAGTATTTCCCCGCATGTTCCCCGGACTTAATGGTCAGCCACCCGGTTACCTGCTTTCCGTTTCCGTCATAGTAGTAAATATCCCCGCTCTCCGGATCCGTATAGAAACATCCGTTTACATCGATCGCCCCCGTATCCGGCTTGCTGTAATACCTTGCCGTTCCCACGGTAAAATGTCCTTTCTGCAGGGCTCCCGTTGCAGAGTCAAAATAGTACTTCCAGGATACGATCTTGTTAGAACCCTTCAATACTTTATTTTTATAAATACAGTACCAATTTTCCGCCGCTTCCGTTCCGTCTGCGCCGGGTTCCTCTACACGGTACCAGATATACCCCGGGCTGTCCTCACCTTCCGGTGTAACCTCCGCAGGCTCATCCGCCGGCAGGATTTCCCTGCCGTCTGTCCCGAAATATTTCCAAATGCGCCCTTCTTCCGGCACATCCAGCAGGAACCAGCCCGTCTGCATGACACCGCTGCCATTGAAATAATAAGCCGCCTTTTCTACATCTTCACCGCTTTGCAGGCTTCCCCTTACGGGAAGCTCTTTCCGATATCCGATCTGCATCGCATCATCTTGATCTGTATCAAAGTAATAGACTTTTCCCTCAATCTCCTTCCAACCGGCCGCCCGCTGTCCATCCGTTCCATAGTAATAAGACTTCCCATTCACCTTCTCCCAGCCGGTTTTTAAAATCCCCTTGCTGTTAGCATAATAAGTCTTGCCGTCAATCACCACGGAACCGTTCTCAATCCGGAATCCCTCCTTGGGATCCAGCACATAGCAGGTGTTCCCAACCCAGCAAAGGCCTTTGCGCATTTCTCCGCTGATATTGAAGTAATAACTTCTTTTTACTCCATCGCTTTCTGTCAGTGTCAGCCAGCCCGTCTTCATGAGACCGTTTTTATCAAAATAATAGGTATCAAATTCTCCGGACTCCGGCTTCTCTCTCTGGCAGACGCCATCCACGAAATAAAGGAATTCCTCCTTTGCAGCCTTTCCCGTAAGCTCATCCGTATAATAGCGTTTACCGCTGATACCAAGCCAGCCTGTCTGTAACACACCGTTCTTATCAAAATAGTAGCGGCCGCTGTCTCCGTTGACAGAAATCGTCTGCCAATCCCTGGCAAGCGTTGTTCCGTTCTTAAAATAATACTGGCTTCTGTCGCCAAGCTCCACCCAGTTTCCGTCCCTGCCTGGGATTACCTGGGCTTCCTCGCCTTCCTTAGTCACTGCATCAAAATAATACCAGCTCCCGTTCACCTTCTGCCAGCCGCTTAAGAGATACTCATACTTCCCTGTATAGTAGAGAACCTCCCTGCCATTCCTCTGAACGGAAATCAGCTCCAAGGGAGCGTTTTTCTCTAGCATACTTTTTTGCAGCACCTTGGTATCCACGTCAAAATAGTAATCCTGCTTTCCGATTCTCACAAAGCCGGATGCCGCCAGGCCGTCGGAAGGCTCAAAATAGTAGCGCTGTTCCTCAATGGTCTTCCACCCGGTTACTCTTTTTCCGTTTCCGTCAAAATAGGAAATCTCTTTTCTGTCCCGGACCATTTCCTCCAGCTTATAACCGGAACGGTTGATGGCTCCGGTTGCCGGATCGCTGTAATACCAGGACTTCCCATCGGTAAAATGGCCCTTTTTCAACGCCCCGGTTGTACTGTCGAAATAGTAACGCCAGGTGCCGATATTGTAAAAGCCCTTCAATACCTTGGAATCCTTCTGGATGCAGTACCAGTCGTTATTCACCAGATACCAGCGGTATCCGTTGACTTTATCGCCCTTCGGACCTGCATCCCGGTCTATTTTCGGCTCCATCTCCTTTCCATCTTTTCCGAAGAATTTCCAGACATTCTCTTTGTTTTCGCTGAAGCGGAACCATCCGGTCTGCAGAACGCCGCTGTTGTTAAAATAATAATCAGCCGTATTTATATCTGCTTGGCTTCCCTGCACAGGCAGTCCGGTTTGATACCCGGTCTGCATTGTCCCTGCTGCATCAAAGTAATAGACCTTTCCGTCAATCTCCTTCCAACCGGCCGCCCGCTGTCCGTCCGTTCCATAGTAATAAGACTTCCCGCCGGCCTTCTGCCAGCCGGTTTTTAAAATCCCGTCTCCATTGGCATAATAGCGGACGCCGCCTATCTCCACAGAATCGGAGATACGCTCACCCGTATCGGGATCCAGCACATACCTCTTATTTCCAATCCAGCAGATGCCTTTGAGCAAAATTCCGTTGGCATTGCAGTAGTATACATGCTTGACTTTCGGATCGCCGGCATCTGCCAAGGTAATCCATCCCGTCTTCATCAATCCATTTGCATCAAAGTAATAGGAATTGTAGGTGTTTCCGACCCGAATCCCCTCTTCCCGGACACCATCCACAAAGGTCATAAACCCGCTTATGGCCTTTCCTGTATTCTCATCTGTGTAATACCGCTTCTTGCCGTCATTGATCCAGCCTTTTTTCAGAACTCCCTGGCTGTCAAAATAGTAACTTCCTTTCTCTCCGTCTACCGTAATCGTCTGCCAGCCCTTGGCCAATGTCTTTCCGTCCTTAAGCAGATGCTTGGTACCATTTTCCAAAACTATCAAGGTGTTTCGGCCGTCCTGAATTGCAGTGACTTCTCCGCCTTCTTTAGTCGCCGGATCAAAATAATACCATTCACCTTTTACACTGTACAGGCCGCTTAAGAGATGTTCTCCGCCGCCTGTGTAATAAAGCACTTCCCGGCCGCCGGCCTCCGTGATGCGCAGCAGGTCCTCTGCCATGGCTTTCTTAAGCTCCCCGCTGTTCCGATCAAAATAGTAGGCCTGCTTTCCGATCTGCTTCCATCCGCAGGCCGCCTGGCCATTGGAGGGCTCAAAATAGTATTTGATTTCATTCCCATCCGGGCCTTCGACGGTTTTCCATCCGGTCACACGCTTTCCATTGCCGTCAAAATAGTACCGCACCACGCGGCCGCTCTCCCCATCCGTCTCTTCCAGCAAACGGCTGGAAGGCTCAATTCTCCCGTCACCTGCATCACTGTAACAGTGGGTCTTGCCATCCAGGAAATGCCCTTTCATCAGAGCCCCGGCAGACTTATCAAGGTAGAATTTGTAGCCACCTGTGGAGACAAAACGCCCCTTCACCAGGGTTTTATTGCTCTGAATGCAGTACCAGTCGTCTCCGATCTGATACCAGGTATAAGAATCATCCACACTGTTTTTGTCAAGCGGAACCACACCGGAAGGCATAGAACCTGTATCTGCAGGCTCTATTTCTTTCCCGTCCGCCCCGAAATACTTCCAGACAACACCTTCCTCCGGCATATTCAACGAAATCCAGCCCTTTTGCATCTCGCCTTTGCCATTAAAGTAATACGTACCGGCATTCTGGCCGTCTCCAATGATCACAAGCCCTGTCTGCATGGCTCCGGCGTCTTCCGAAGCACCGTTTTCCGTCCCCTCATCTTCCAGCAAATAGTAAGTAGCTTTCCCGATTTGCTGAAAGCCGGTCTGAAGAACTCCCTTCTCGTCAAAATAGTACCTGGCCGAAGTACCGTCTGCGGCTTTGATGTTCTGCCAGCCTGTCTGGAACTTCCCATCCCCGTTCAGATAATACCAGTCTGCACCGATTTGCTGTCTTCCGCTGCGGATCTCGCCGCTCACCGGATCACCATAGCAGCGGTTGGCTCCTGCCAGGAACCAGCCTTTCTGCAGCTTTCCGGAAGAGGCGTCAAAATAATAGCGCCGCCCTCCAATGCTCTGATACTTCTTTAATAGGGTCTTATTATCATAGATACAGTAAGTGCCTGCACCCTCTCCTACTGCCACCTGATACCAGACATAGCGGCTGTCCGTTTCTACCCGCTGTTCCTCTCCGGCAGCCTCCGACAGATTTTGGACTGTCTGCTCAGCCCCGGTTTCCTCCAATAGATATTTCCACTCATAATCTCCACCTTTGGTGAACCGGCTCCATCCGGTTTTTAGTTTCCCGTTTTTATCTGCATAACAAGTTCCCACACCCTGAATCTGGGCCATACCGCTGCCCTCGTCCAGACTGTCTGAACCCATAACCAGCTGTCCTGCTTCCTTGCCGCTGTCCCGGAAGACATAGCGGTCCTTCCCAATCCAGGAAACTCCCTCCAGCATCACGCCGTTGGCATTGAAATAATATCTTGCGGAATCGCCGTTCCCGTCATCGACAGTCTGCCAGCCCGTCAGCATCCGGCCTTCGGCGTTTAAATAATAGGTATTTCCGGAAAGCTCAAGGAATCCCTGATAAACAGAGCTATCCTTCGATCCATCAAAATAATACCGATTCTTCCCAATGGTAAGCCACTTCTTCTCTTCCGTCCACTGGAAGCCCTGGCTGTCAAAATAGTATCTGGCCTCAGTGCCGTCTGCTCCCTTGATAGACTGCCAGCCGGTCAAAATCTTTTCTCCATCCTTGAGATAGGCCCGCTCTGTCCGTCCTCCTTCCAGCTCAACAGTCACCCAGAAGTCCTTATCCTTATCTGCCTTAACCGTGCACTCTTTTCCGGTTTCCGGTGCAAAATACTTCCAGCTTCCCTCAACCTTCTGCCATCCGGTCAGCAGCACACCGCTGTTGTTATAATAGTAATGATCACCGTCGGCATCCGTAATATACCCCACAGCCATCTTTCCGTGATCTGTCGGGTCAAAGTAATACCAGTTTTTCCCTACCTGACGGTGTCCCATAAAGGCAGCGCCGTCTGACGGATCCAGATAATATTTACCTTTCACGCCCTCAAAGGTAATAGTCTGCCAGCCTGTCAGCATCTGGCCATTGGCATTGAGATAATAGGTATTCCCATCCGGCGCAAGGAATCCCTGATACACCGAATTGTCTTTGGAGCTGTCAAAATAATACCGGTTCTTCCCAATGGTAAGCCACTTCTTCTCCTCTGTCCACTGGAAGCCCTGGCTGTCAAAATAGTACCGTTTTTCATTGATAGTCTGCCAGCCGGTCAGAATCTTCGTTCCGCCCTTGAGATAGGCCCGCTCTGTCCGGTCTTCTCCCAGATCAACCGTCGCCCAGTAATTCTCATCTATGGTAACCGGGCACTCTTTTCCGGTCTCCGGGGCAAAATATTTCCAAACATTTCCTTCTTCCGGCACATCAACCTTCTGCCAGCCACTCTGCCTTACGCCGCTGCTGTTGTAATAATACCCAGCCAAAACAGCATCACGAACATACCCCACAGCCATCTTCCCATGGTCTGCCGGATCAAAGTAATACCAGTTTTTCCCGATCTGCTGATGACCTTTCCACGCCTGGCCGCTGGCCGGATCCAGATAGTATTTGCTGCTGACGCCATCTTCCTTTACCGTCTGCCAGCCTTTCTGCATCTGGCCGTTGGCGTTCAGATAGTAGGTATCTCCCTCCAGCTCCAGGAAGCCCTGGAAGACGGAACCGTCCTCTTTGAAATAGAACTGGTTTTTCCCTACCGTCAGCCATCCCCTGTCCTGGGTCCACAACAACCCGTTGCCATCAAAGTAATAGCGCTTCCCGCCGATGGTCTGCCAGTTTTTAAGAACCGCAGTTCCGTTATTGATAAAGGAGCGGGCTGTTTCGGTCTCCGAGATCTGAATGGTCATCCAATCATCCATAGACTTCCATGTGTTCCGTTCTGCTCCCGTTTCCAGGTCAAAGAACCTCCACACATAGTTAAGCCTCTGCCAGCCATACTGGAGAACTCCGCTGTTGTTGAAATAATAGACAGCACCTTGGATCTCCTGCTCCCCTTTCAGCATCTGCCCCAGGGCGGAGAACCTTTCATCAAAATAGTAGGTGGACTTGCCGATGGTAATAAATCCGGTCTGCAAAGAGCCTTCCCCGTCAAAATAATACCGCTGGCCTTCTATGGTCTGCCAGCCCTTTAACATCTGGCCGTTCCCTTTGAAATAGTACGTAGTATCGCAGTATTTTACGAAACCGGTGCGCATCTTCCCATCCGGACCGAAGAAATACCAGGTATTCCCAATCTTGGTTCTCTGGGTCTGCATCACCCCGTTGGCATCAAAATAGTATTTCGCCGAAGTTCCGTCTGCGGATTTGATGGTCTGCCAGCCGGTAACAGCCTGGCCGTTTGCGTTAAAATAGTAATATCTCCCGGTCTCCGGGCGTTTCCACCATCCGGTCCGGGGCGTATGATCCTCCAGGAAACAGTACCAGCCTTTGCCCACCTGGAAGAATCCCGTCTGCAGCACATTGGTAGCCGTATCAAAATAGTAGCGGATTCCGCCAATGGTCTGCCAGCCTTTGGCCAGGGTAGTGCCGTTTACAAAATAATAGGTATCTTCCCTGCCGCCTTCATGGGCCGTAGCAAAATAATCCCTTTCCACCCGGGCATCTGTGTCCTGCTGGTAGTTCTCCCGGCTGAAATAATACCAGAGATTGTCAATCTTCTGCCAGCCCCTTAACAGCACGCCGGAAGAGTTGGCATAGTAAGTCTGCCCGGCCTTTTCCCTTATCCAGCCGTAGCGCAGGGCTCCATCCTCTCCCAGATAGTATGCGTTGGATTTGATAACATACCATCCGTCTTCATTCCCGGTCTGTAGCGCCCCTGTCTTGGGGTCAAAATAGTACCGCCGGCCGTCAATGTTCTGCCAGTTCTTTACCAAGCTGGAGTTGTTGCGGAAATAATAGGTCTCTTGGCCTCTCTCACCGCCGAAATCCAGAGTTATCCAATCGGATCCTCTCCCGGATTCTGCCTGCTGCACTTCCTTCCAGGTATCCGGATTCTTGGCATCGGAAGCATCAAAATAGTGCCACCGGCCGTTCAGTTTCTGCCAGCCGCTGACCCGGTATCCCTTTGCGTTGTAACCATAGCCCTCCACTACGGTATCTTTCTGCATCACGCCCTTCTCATCAAAACAGTAGACGTAATTTCCGATTTTCAGCGTGGCGGCCTTGTCTTCCGTTCCCGTCACGGCTGCTCCCGTGGCCGGATCCAGATAGTACCGCTCTCCGTTTATGGTCTGCCAGCCCTTCAGAAGAGACGCATTGTTGCGGAAACAGTACCTCCCCCCGTCTGTCGTATACCAGTACCAGGTTTCCTCTATCTCCGGCCCGGAAGTCTGTTTTTCTTTTCCCCTGGCCGGGCTGGTTTCCTCCATGCTGAAATACCGCCATACATTGTCAATCCTCTGCCAGCCAGTATACAGCTCATAGCTGCTTCCGAAATAGTACACTCCTCCGTCTATGTTCTGCTCTCCGGACAGAACTTCCCCCGGATGGCTTTCCAATATTTCCGTCTCCTCAAGGCTCTCTGCCTTTCTCCCATAATAGGTGTTTTTGCCCACCTGGAAAAAGCCCGTCTTCAGGATTCCGTTTCCGTCAAAATAATACCTTCTCCCCTCAATGGTCTGCCAGCCCGTAGCAATCTTCGCGCCATTCAGGAAATAGAAAATTTTTGGCTCCGCCCCCTCTCCCTGGGATACCACGGCCCAATAGTTGGTCTGGATCTTGCCCTCTTCCTCCGCGCCTGTCTCGTGATGGAAAAAGCGCCATTCCCCGTCAATTTTCTGCCAGCCCCTCTGAAGTACACCGGAACCGTTGGCATAGTAGGTACTTCCGCCGTCCTCAAAGAGACCGGTCCCCAGCACCCCTTCCAGTCCCTGCTCCGTGCAGAAATGGTAGTAGCTGCTGCCGATTTTCTGGGTTCCTGTATACATGCTCCCCCGGCTGTCGAAATAGTAGCGTTTTCCGTCAATGGTCTGCCAGCCGGTGGCAAGCTTGGTGTTCTTGGTGAAATAGTAGGTTTCCCCTTCCATCTCATACCAATAGCCGCCCTTCGGTTCGGAATCAATCTCCTGTCCGTAGGCATATTTCTCCGAAAGGGGATCCCCATTAAAATACCGCCAGCGGTACTCTCCGTTTTCATCCGGCACCCGCTGCCAGCCATACTGGCGCAGGCCGTTGGTGTGGAAGAAATAAGCTTCTGTTTCAATTACGGCATAACCGGTCTCCATCTCTCCCAGTTCATTCAGATAATAGGCATTTTTATCCGCCGGGTTTGGATACCAGCCCGTCCGGGCATACCCCTCCGGCGTAAAGAAATAGCGCTTCCCGTCCACGGTCTGCCAATTCTTCAGCAGGCTCTTATTGTTGCGGAAATAGTATCTGCGGCCTTCCATGGTAACCCAGTATCCCTCCTGCATGGAAGGTACCTCCTGGCCAAAAGTCTCCTCATCCTGAGAGAAATAATGCCAGGTTTCTCTAATCTTCTGCCAGCCTTTTTGAAGCACTCCCGCCTCATTGGCATAATAGGTACATCCTTCCTCCGCAGCCGTAACCAAACCCGTACGGATTCCCCAGGTATTTCCTACGTAATATCCAAAGAGATACCATACTCCGTCCACCTTGGACGGCCCCTGGACCAGATATCCTTTTTCATTAAAATAACATTTTCTTCCCTCTACTATCTCCCATCCGACAACCCGCTGTCCGCTGCGGTTTTCGATGTAAACAGCCTGTTCTTTCTGATTATCCTCCTCATCCGGCACCATCTGCCAGCCATACTCGGACTGGGAGCTGATCACATAGACGGTCCCGGAAGCTTCTTTGAGTTCAAAGGAAATCCAGTTTCCCTCTTCCCGGTCCGGCTTCGCCGTTCCCCGGAATGTCAGCTTTCTGCCTTCTCTTTTCCACAGCCTTAGCAGTTTCTCGTCTCCGAAGCGCCCGGCAATTCCCTCCTGCCGGATCGTCAAAACCACCGAAGCGCCCTCCGGCAGACTCCCTTTTGGCTCTACCTGAATATACGTCCGTTCCCGGAACTCTACCGGCAGATCTTCTTCCTGGGTGGACAAAGCCACATCCAGGGCAAAGGCTTCGTTTCCGGTTTTCAATCCCTTCAAATTCCAGACATAAGTAACTCCCGCTGTGTCCTCCCGGCGGATATACTCCAGGTTCCAGTTCTTCTGCCCGCAGAGATTCAAGAGCTCTGCAGGGATACTCTCCGGCTGTTCCTCTCCGGTACATGCAATACGGATATTTCCCCCCGCATCCTTGGAACCAAGGGCGGCAATCAAGGCCTCTTCGGAGCCAAAATATTCAACAGTCCCCTTTGTCTCCTCCCCCTTTTCATCCACCCTGTAGCCGTACTCCAAACGCCAGTCACTGCGGGAAGTCTCCGCCAGATAAGCAGTTCCCGGCTTAAGGCCGTTAATATCATACAGATTCAGGATGTGAAGTTCTCCGAACTCACTTTCTTCTGCCGGAATATGCTCATATTCCCCCTGGCCTGCCAATTCTCTTTCCCCATCCGCTTCTGCATAATAATAGATGGTTCTTGGATCTTGGGCGTCTGCTTCCTGGTAGGAAGACAGCCCCTGCTCCCCATAGGAAACCCATACCTGCTTCGCCGGGAAATCCGTATCCGAAAGAGAAAGGCTCCAGATCGCTCCTGTCTTGGCTGCTGTCACCGTCCCGTCATAATCCCGCCGGGCTTTATAGAGCTCCTTTAGATGCCACTGGGTGAGCTTTCCGCTTCCGCTCTCCCAAAAACGAAATACCAGCTCTCCGTCATACTTCAGCAGGGAACGTGCCTGATTGATAACAGCCTGACTCAGCTTCTTCTCAAGGCTTCCATAGTTATCTGTACAAAGAATAGAAATTCCGTCAAACGGCGCATCCCCTGTATGCTTCCCAAGCATCTCCAAAATCCGTTCCTCAGACAGCGGTTCACCGATATCCTTGTCACGAAGCAGCAGCTGTTTTCCATTCTCATCCTCCTGGATAACGCCCCTGCAGACATAGTTTCCTTCGGAAAGCTTTGGGTACACAAAAGGATACAAAAGCCCGGTCATAATCTCCATATCCGGCTGGTGTTCCTCTGCAAAAGTAAAGGAAATTCCGCCATAGTCAAAACCAGGCGTACTGCTGCCTGCCAGAAAGTATTCCAGGCGCATGCCATTGTCCTGATCGTTCCAGGTCGCGTCCATGCCGTACCACTGCCCGTCTTCCATCTGCACATAGTTCCACATATGAGGGCCCTGGCTTCCCGGTATTCCTCCCTGTCCAATCACCAGTGTACAGGGGATCTCCCACTGCTCGCAGAGAACCTTAAAGGCCTTGGCATAACCCTCACAGACCACCTTATATTCTCCGTTGTGTCCCAGGAACACGGTGGAAGACGTATGGGCATACCCGTAACCCTCACCGCCCAGATTATCGCCGGCTTCCGTATCATAGGACAGCTTTTCGCAGAGGTACGTGTGAATGGCTTTCACCAGCTGATACCGGTTTTCCTTATCCGCCCCGGAAGCATCCATTTCTGCCTCAATCTCCGCTTTTGCTTCCTGTACGGCCGCATCATAAGCCGATACCTGGCCGGAAGCACCCTCGTAGAATTCTCTTCCGGGTTTGAGCTCAATGTCGGTAATGTAGGCTTTTCCTGTCTCACTGCTATATTTCATTCCATAGGACAAGCTCATACCCTGCATCCAGAAAACAGACGGATAGTCCATATAAAAAGCCCCGAAAGCCAGCTGGAAGCACTGTACAAACTGTGCCACCGCTGCCATAGAATTGGCATCCGGCACCAGTTGATTTTTACCGTCCACCACCTGAATTTTGGCAGGAAAAGCAATTATATGTTCCAGTTGTGCTTCCTGGCTTCCTACAAGCCTCTGACGCGCATACCGATCCACCAGCAAATCATAAATCTCTTTTGCCAAAGGGTTTTCTATCTGCCCGCCAAAGGAATCGGCATATATTCCTGCCTGATGAGCTGCAATATCCTCTTCCTTTGCGTCCCCGTTTTTCGTGCGGTCGATCAGATCCTGGAAGGGGTTGCTTACTTCAATGGTGTCCTGCCAGATCAGTTCTTCCTGCTCTCCCTCTTCCTCCCTGCCTGACCCATGACTGCGCACAGCTGCATAAGAATTCGCCGTGTTCTGGTACGCCGCATAAATCTGTCCGCCATAAGCAAAAATATGCAGATTACCTGCATTTTCCCGTGCAACGGCAGCACCCAGATCCGTCCACTGGTTATTCTGAAGCTGTTTTACCTTCAGCTCTATTGGGTCAGAACCGGATGTATAGGCTATATAGGGTGCATCCCCGTCAAAACAAAGTGCCATATTTCCCACGCTGGAATCGGAATAGGCATTTTCCCCTACCTGCTCCCAGGAGCTTCCTCTTTCCATGTCATAAGCATAAAGATAAGCCTCCAGCTGGCCGGAACTTGACAAAAATTTAGGCAGATAGTTCATCAAATACACCTTGCGGTTATGAATGCCTACCATACAGCCGTTTGAATTAAAACTCTGGCTGCCTACATCACTCCAAGACTTCGCTTCCGCGTTATATTGTTTTACAGAAATACGGCTGCCCGCCCGATATGCCGCAACTACATTTCCGTCTTCCGCCGCCATAGACAGGTTCCCCAATCCCTGAGCGCTGGCACATACTTGGCTACCCATCTCAAATATTCCGGCCTCCGAATAGCCCGCCGCAAAAATCTGCGCCGCATTATAGTCTCCGGTTGTGTACGCCAAATAGACTCCCCTATTATCGGAAGCCAGACTAAGTTCATTCCCCGTCTGCGAAGCCCTATAAAGCTCCTGCCAGAAGGAACCGTTCCACCGGGCCAGACGGGCCGTAAAAGCTCTGTCAAAATAGGCCGCATACAGCGAACCGCCGTATTCTGCCAGCTGGTGTTCATAGCCTGCCGGCGCATCCCCAAGTTTTACAAATTTCCCTTCTTTGCATTCATACAAAGCCGCCGGCGACGAAGATGCTGTCCCTTTCTTCAAAAGCGCATACAGCCTTCCGTCCGCCCCCATACAGTAAGCCGACGACGAGGTCCCTGCACCGGCCTCCTCTCTTGCCACAGTTTTCCAGGCCTCGCCTGCAGCCAGATCGTGGAAGGTAACGTCAAAGGTAATCTCATCCCCGCCTGCATTTCCCACATTGGTAATCTCGATTCCGCTGTTGGTACCGTCGGAATAGGTGAGAGCTCCCTCAAATAGAGACGCTTTGGGATCGCTGCTTCCGTAGGAAGTTCTTCCCGAATCCTGGGAAAGATAGGAATTGTAATAATCTCCCCCGGCCTCCTCATATCCATGGCTCCCAAACTTATCGCCCGGCCGGAACACATAGATAAAGTCAGGCGGCCCTGTAATATTCGTGGCATAATTGGTATCCACCCGGTAAACAATAAGACCGGAGCCGGGGATATTCTCTTCATACTCCCCGCTGCTTCCCTTCCTGCGGTATTCCACCACGAAAAACTCTGAGTCGGAATAATCGGTCTTTAAAATCAATGCCTGTTGATCTTTGGTCTCCTTTGTCGCCCGGCTGGCCGCATAGAGGGAAAGGCCCTGCCGTGATTCCGTAAGAGCCGGAATCTCAAACCACCCAGTAATGGCAGAGCGCAAATAGGCAAGAGGATACTGCACCCGATGGTTATCCGTGGCCATAATGTCCCACAGTGAAACCGGTATATTCTTCCCCACTTCCACATTTTTGACACTCCGGTACAGATCCGGATAACCCATGGTATGTAAAAACTCATGGATAATCACGCCGGATTTCAGCTGTCCGAAATAAATATCCTCTTCCGTCAGCACGTTGTAAGAACGCACCAGCGTCCCTCCCAGCAGCTCATTGCCCTTATAATCTGTCTTATGGCCGACAAACAGCGTTGTCTTATTCTCACTGTCGCAGGGTACTACTACGGTCAGATTGTCCAGAATCCCATCCCCGTCCTGCATATCCAGGGTGAGCCCCTGGGGAAGCTGCCCCTTAAGCTTTCCGATGATCTCCCGAATCATCTCGGATTCATGATCTTTGTAATACGCTCCGCTCTGAGGCAGCGTATAGGCAGTAATGGTGTTTGATTCCTGGTCAAACTGGGGAAATACATTTTCCACCTGAAGCTGGCCGTAGGAAATATTATAAAGGTACTGCCGCATTCCCTTGTAGTTCTTCTGAGCATCCCCGTTAAAATAGCGGAAGGTAGTTTCCGGATTCTCTTTAAAACATTCCGCATCGGGATAGATGCTGGCTGGATGGTTATGGGTCGTATCCGCGAAATCCACAAACACCACCAGGTTCGTAAAATTAGAATCCGGCCAGTGAGGCTGATAGGCCCGCTCCGGCTGCGAAGTCAAAAGCGCCTCATCCGGAACCGGCTCTTCCGAATCTGTATTCTCCGAAGGCTCCTCCCCTGCGGACGGATCTGTATCCTCCTTCGGATCGGTTTCCCCTTCCGAGGGTTTCTCTTCCTCCGTTCCCGGTTCCTCCCCGCTCCCCGGGATTTCGGGTTCTTCCGGATCACTCTCCCCTCCGGGCGCAACCGTCTCTGCGCCCCCCGGAACAGTTTCCTCCGTACCGGCCTCCTCCGTTTCTCCCTGTATGTACTCTATTCCTTCATTTCCGGACGTAGTTACACCGGCTGCCATGGCTGTATTTCCGTAACCGCCCAGCATTGCCGCAATTAACATCCATGAAACTGCTGACTTCCATCTTCCATTCCGAAATCCCATGCTCTCTGTCCTTTCTAAAATCAGCTCTGTATTTCTGCGTTGTATATCCTTTTGCAGTCTGCATAGTTCTCCTTTTATATTATATCATGAGTTTTCCGCTATGTGGATAGAAACTTTTCATAATTTTATTACCATTTTTTAGTGATAATCAAACATCGCATTTTTGCAATCAAGTTATCATTATAACCATAAATACGCTCCTAAAATCCATTTTTTTCATGAATCTTTCATTTATTTTAAGAAAACCGCAAGATTTTGGGGCGTTTTTTCGTATTATTTCATATAAGATCAAAATGTCGAATAAAGTCGAACCGTGTCGAACTGGGTATACTTTTTTCTATATGCTGGAAAGTTTTACCCGCTGCAATTATATTTTCGATAGGGAATATTACAAAGGAGGATGCAATTCATGCAAGCAAAGTTTCAAAACACTCTGTACTCCGTCGGCGTCTTTCGTCATTACTGCGGATACAGCTATTTTCAGGATGCCGTATTTCTGGCCGTAGAGGAACCGGAAAGACTACAGAGCATTCAGAAAGAAATTTATCTGCCCATTGCTAAGAAATACCAAACCAGCATTGCAAATGTGGAAAAGAACATCCGAACCGTACGAGATGTCATTATGAAAAACGGCGGAGAGTATCTTCTGGTAGAATTGACCGGCTGCCGTTTCTGGCTGGACAAAAAGCCTTATCCAAAAGAATTAATTGAGATTTTTGCTAATTATTTTAGCCGCTTCCAAGGAAGCACATAAGTTGTCTTTACCCCACAATAATATACAGCAGGCAGGGAACTGATTCTCCCTGCCTGCCCTGCATTTGTTCCCGTTGCTTTTTCCCCCTTCCTGTGCTAAATTTAATACCATGAACCCTTACTATTCTATAAACGATGCCCTAAGACAGCGGTACGGAGAAAAGCTGTACAAATTAACCCTGAACATTGGCTGTACCTGTCCCAACCGGGACGGCCGCCTGGATACCCGCGGCTGCATTTTCTGCAGTTTAGGCGGCTCCGGTGAATTCGCTTCCAATCCCCGGCTCTCTGTCACGGAACAGATTGCCGACGGAAAAAAGAGGCTGTCCGGAAAACGCCCGGTACAGAAATACATTGCCTACTTCCAGGCTTACACCAACACCTATGCACCCATAGAATACCTGCGGCAGTCTTTTACCGAAGCCCTCAGGTGTCCGGAAGTTGCCATTCTCTCCATTGCCACCCGCCCGGACTGCCTGGGTCCCCAGGTTCTGGATCTTCTGGAAGAGCTGAACTGTCAAAAACCTGTCTGGGTAGAGCTGGGCCTCCAGACCGCCCGGGAAGAGACGGCGGCTTTCATCCGGCGGGGCTACGATCTCTCCTGCTTTGACCGGGCCGTAGAGAATCTGAAAGAACGGCATCTGGAAACCGTAGTCCATGTGATTCTGGGTCTTCCCGGCGAAACAAAGGAAGATATGCTGGAAACGGTCCGCTATGTAAACCACGCCGGCGCAGACGGAATCAAGCTCCAGCTTCTCCATGTGCTGAAGGGTACGGATCTGGCGGATATCTACCGGCAGACAGGTTTCCGCACCCTGTCCCTGGAAGAATACACGGATTACATTATTTCCTGTCTGGAAATCTGCCGCCCGGATCTGGTCATCCACCGTCTTACCGGCGATGGTCCCAAAGACCTGCTCATTGCCCCGCTCTGGAGCGCCTCCAAACGCCACGTGCTGAATACCATTCACCGGAAACTCCGGGAGCGGAATACCTGGCAGGGCAAATACTACATTTCTCAAAAGGAGAACGAGAACTACCATGGCTGAAACCCTGACTTTATATAAACTGATCATTCTCTGTATGCTGGACAAAGTGGAATTTCCTCTAAGCAATGCACAAATCTCCGAATTTATTCTGGAGAAAGAATACACCGATTATTTTACCGTCCAACAGGCCGTTTCCGAGCTTCTGGATGCCGGCCTCATCCGGCTTGTCCCCCTTCGCAGCACCTCCCTGTACCGGATTACCCCGGAAGGTGAAAAAACACTTGCCTATTTCGGCAAAAAAATATCCTCCCCTATCCGGGAGGATATTGATTCCTTTCTTGCCCAGCGAAGACTGGCCCTGCGTAACGCCCATTCTACTCCGGCCGACTATTACCGCACTCCCTCCGGCGAATTTGCTGCCAGATGCCGCGTGCTGGAAAAAGATTCGGCGCTCATCGACCTGACCCTCACTCTTCCCACCCAGCAGCAGGCAGAAGCCGTCTGCAGCCACTGGAAGGAAAAAAGCCAGGAACTTTACGCCGCCATTATGTCTGCGCTTCTGTAGCCTCCAGAGGCGCAAGCCTCAGCCGGTAAATCCGGCGCAGCAGCACCGTACTCATCACCACCGATACGATCTCCGCAATGGGAATCGACCACCAGACCGCATTAAGGCCCCAGAGCCGTGCAAAAACATAGGCCACCGGAAGAATCACCAGAATCTGCCTAGCCACTGAGACCGCCAGGCTGTACACTCCATTTCCAAGGGCCTGGAACACAGAGCCCACCACGATGCAGTATCCTGCAAACAGGAAGCTTAAGGAGATAGTGCGCAAAGCCGGAACCCCGATAGAGAGCATGTCCGGGGAAGCGTCAAAGATTTCAAGCAGTGCCTCCGCCCGGAGCTGGAAAACTGCCAGCCCCGCCAGCATCACGGCTACTGCAGCCCCGATGCTGAGCTTTACCGTCTCTGTAATCCGTTTCTTCCTGCGGGCACCGTAATTGTAGGCAATGATCGGCACCATACCGTTATTCAGTCCGAAGACCGGCATAAAGATAAAACTTTGAAGCTTAAAGTAGACACCGAATACGGACACAGCCGTGGATGTAAACATCATCAGGATTTTATTGACGCCAAACACCATTACAGAACCGATGGACTGCATGATAATAGACGGCAGGCCTACCTCATAGATTTTCCGGATCGTAGCCCAGTCCGGCCGGAATCCTTTCATATTCAGGTTGATCTCCTGATTTTTCCTCACATTAAAAAACAAAGACAGCGCCATTCCGCAGATCTGTCCCACAACCGTAGCCACTGCAGCCCCCAGAACCTCCATCCTGGGAAATCCCCAAAGCCCAAAAATCAAGATGGGATCCAGGATGATGTTGATAATGGCTCCAAGTCCCTGGGTAATCATATTGTAAATGGTGCGCCCCGTAGACTGCAGAAGCCTTTCTCCAACCACGGCCAGGCAGATTCCAAAAGAAAACACCGTCACCGTAAATACATACTGGGTTCCATAGGCGATTAGCTCCGGATCGGAAGTCTGGCTGGTAAAAAAGAGCCTGGAGCCCGCAAGGCCGAACACGGCAAACGCCAAATAAGTAACCAGACCGAGAAACAAGCCGTTTCTGGCCGCCCGGTCGGCCTGTCTAAACTGCTTCTCCCCCAGGGAGCGGGAAAGAAGGGCATTGATTCCCACTCCCGTCCCCACGGAAACCGCAATCATCAAGTTCTGGACGGGAAACGCCATGGACACGGCCGTCAGGGCGTTCTCACTGATCCGTGCTACGAAGACACTGTCCACAACGTTATAAAGGGCCTGCACCAGCATGGAAATCACCATAGGCATAGACATGGTAAATAGTAGCCTGGGAACAGGCATATAGCCCATCTTATTCTCTTTCTGTACTGCTTCTGTCATTTCAACTCCCCTGTCTCATTCTCTTTTGTCTGTATCGCCCCTCCGAAAATGATTGATGCCCTTTCCCAGCTCCTTCACATCCTGTATCACATCTGCGAAAGCTCCGGCCTCATAGAGGCTCACCAGAATCATCCCCAGGGGGACTGCAACGATCATGCCGAAAATACTGCTGACCTTATATCCTATATACATAAAAAACAGCGTAGCCAGCGGGTTCAGTCCCAAACTGTCTCCTACAATTTTAGGCTGAATCACCTGGCGCACCAGCTGGCTCACCAGATAAATAATGATAAGCCCCACGGCAAACTCATAATCCTTACTCAGAACTTTCAGCACCGCCCACGGAATCAGGGCTGTGCCGGTTCCAAAAAAAGGAAGGAAATCCAAAAAGGCAATCAAAAGGGCCAAAAGCACCGCAAATTTAATGCGCAGAATCAAAAATCCCACAAATAAAATCAGGGCTACAATGCCCATAATCTTAAACTGGGCTTTGAAATATCCACCCACGGCCATTCGGAACTTTCCGGTAATAAAGTTCCACCGTTCCCGCAGGGAAACAGGCAGCCGTTCCCGGAGCCACTGGACAATCCCTTCCCGGTCCGCAATAAAAAAATAAGCGGACAAAATGGTAAAAATCACATGCACCAGGGCATTGGGAATATGCTTGGCCACATTCCCGGCTGCCGCCACCGTAGGCATCCCCACAGCCCCGATAAGGTCCCCCAGCGAAGCCGTCAGCGTATCCGTGAGGTTGGCTGCCCCCTCCCTAAGCTGCAGGGGAAGCCGCTGGGAAATGCCCCGCAAATTGGCCTGAATGTCTTTCAAATCCTGGAGAAACGTTTCATAAAGCTCCGGCAGAACCTCCAGAAAACCGTAAAGTTCCCGGAATATTTTGGAAACCGCCAGGTAACCCGCAAAAACCACCAGAGCAATAGCGGCGATGATAATCAGCATAGAGCTATGCCTTCTCACCAGCTTCAAATGCTTTTCCAGAAAGCGTACCAGAGGATTGGCAATCATAGCAATGATCCACCCTACCACAAAAGGCAGAAAAAACACCAGAAGCCTGGGCACCAGCACAAACAGCAGAAGCACCCCTGCCAGATACAGCACAATGTTTACCACATTCCTCAGATATTTTCCAGCCATCCGCTCATCCCCCCGTAGCTATTTCTCCAGCTCCAGCAGTTCTTCCATCAAGTCCCAGATCTCCTCCCGCCCCTGCTTGGTAATGGCAGAGTAGGGAAGAATCCGGGTCTCCGGCTTTGCCCCCAGCCCGGAACGGACCATCTTTAGATGCTTCTGCACCTGGCTGCGGTTGATCTTATCCAGTTTCGTAGCAATGATAATGGGATCGTATCCCTGATGCACAATCCATTCATACATGCGCTGATCGTTGGCTCCCGGCTCATGGCGGATATCAATCAGCAGGAAAACCGCCCGCAGCTGCTTCGACTCCTGCAGATAGCGTTCTACCAGCTTTCCCCACTTTTCTTTCAACTCCACGGAAACCTTCGCATATCCATATCCCGGCAGATCCACCAAGTAAAAGGCATCGTTCACATGGTAAAAATTAATGGTCTGGGTATTGCCCGGCTGGGCGGAAGTGCGCGCCAGGGCTTTCCGGTTCATCAAACCGTTGATGAGGGACGATTTCCCCACATTGGATTTGCCGGCAAAAGCTATCTCAGGGAGAAGATTCTCCGGCAGCTTACTGGTAATTCCGCACACAGTCTCCAGATTTACATTTTTAATGATCATGAAACGCCACCTCTAATACCTCTCTCATATGATCCGCATACACCAGCCGCAGCCCTCTGCGGATCTCCTGGGAAATCTCCTCGATATCCCGCTTATTCTTGGCCGGAACAATCACCGTCCGGATCCCGGCGCTCTTAGCCGCCAGTATCTTTTCCTTGAGCCCGCCCACAGGCAGGACACGGCCCCGCAAAGTGATTTCCCCGGTCATGGCCACACCGGCATACACCGGGATCTCCGTGATGGCCGACAGCATGGCCGCAGCCATGGTAATACCCGCCGACGGCCCGTCTTTGGGAACGGCTCCTTCGGGAATGTGGATATGGATGTCGTGCTCCTGGAAAAACTCCCGGTCAATCCCGTAGCGCTCGCTGACGGAACGGATATAGCTTAAGCCTGTCCTGGCAGACTCCTTCATCACGTCTCCCAGCTGCCCGGTCAGGGAGATCTCTCCTTTGCCGGGCATACAGTTGACCTCGATCTGCAGGGTATCTCCGCCCACACTGGTCCATGCCAGCCCACGGACGATTCCCACCTCGTCCGTCTCGTTTGCTTTGTCAAAAACATGGCGGGGCTTGCCCAGATAGCGGACCAGGTTCTGTTCCGTCAGCTTCACCGACTTCTTCTCCTGCTCCAGAATCTCCCGGGCCGCCTTCCTGCATACCTCTCCCAGCCTGCGTTCCAGCTGGCGGACGCCTGCTTCCCTGGTATAGCCGTGAATCAGCTGCTCCAGCGCTCTGGCGCTGACGGAAAGCTGGCCTTCTTTCAATCCGTTTTTTTCCATCTGCTTTCCAATCAGATGTTCTCTGGCAATGTGAACCTTCTCATTCTCCGTATAGCTGCTGACCTCTATAAGCTCCATGCGGTCCAACAGGGGCCTTGGAATGGTATGCACGTCATTGGCCGTGGCAATAAACAGCACCTCGGACAAATCCAGGGGAATCTCCACATAGTGATCCTGAAAATGGCTGTTCTGCTCAGCATCCAGTACTTCTAAGAGCGCAGAAGAGGTATCTCCCTTGTAATCACTGCTCACTTTGTCAATCTCATCCAGAAGCACCAGGGGATTTTTTACCCCCGCCTGACGCATGCCGGCGGCAATTCTCCCGGGCATAGCCCCCACATAAGTCCGCCTGTGCCCACGGATCTCCGCCTCATCCCGCACACCTCCCAGGCAGATGCGCACATATTTCTTGTTCAGCGCCCGGGCAATGGAACGGGCAACGGAAGTCTTTCCCGTTCCCGGAGGTCCCACCAGACAGAGAATGGGGCTGCTGCCCTTCTTCGTCAGTAAACGGACGGCCAGAAACTCCAATACCCGTTCTTTTACTTTCTCCAGACCGTAGTGATCGGAATTGAGAATCTCTCCCGCCTGTTTCAAATCCGTACTGTCCCTGGAAGCTTTGTCCCAAGGAAGCTCCAGAAGAGTTTCGATATACCCCCGCACTACCGCACTCTCGGAAGAGTTGCTCCCGATATTTTTAAAACGGCTGATTTCTTTTTGAATCTTCTCTTTTATCTCTTTGGACGCCTTCAGCTTTCCCAGGGCCTCTTCAAAGTGATCCCCATCGCTGCCGGAAACATCTTCCCCCAGTTCCTCCCGGATCACCCGCAGCTGCTCCCGAAGGAAATATTCCCGCTGGTTTTTGTCTACGCGCTTTTTGACTTTTTGCTGAAGTTCCCGCTTAAACCGCATGATCTCAAGCTCATGGTTCAGAAGCACGGATACCAGCTCGTATTGCCCGGCCAGCCCCTCCGCTTCCAGAAAACGCTGTTTGTCCTCATAGCGCAGCGGAAGATGAATCATCATCTGCCGCATCAGCCTCTCTGGTTCCTCTGTCTCAGAAATCTGGCGTTCCAGCTCTTTGCCTACCTTTCCGCTCTCCCGGCAGTACTGGTGAAAGATTTCTAAAATGCTGCGGCTCATGGCCTCCAGACACCCGGGATCCCAGTCCCGGTCCGGATCCTTCTCAAAACAAATGACCTCAGCCTCCAGGCACTCCCCCGCCTGATCAAAGCGGGAGAGTTCCGCCCGCTCCAGCCCCTCGGCCAAAACCCGCAGAATATTGTGGGGCAGCTTGATCACCTGCTTTACCGTGGCAATGGTCCCAATCCGGCAGAGATCTTCCTGCCCCGGATCCTCCGCCTGGTTATTCTGCTGCATCACCAGAAACACTTTCTGTTCCTGCAGCATGGCCCGCTCAATAGCCTTTATGGACTTCTCCCTGCTCACATCAAAATGTATCACCATATCCGGAAGAACTGTCATGCCCCGCAGCGCCACTACCGGAAGCGTCTGTATCAGTCCGTTCACTCTCTTATCCTCCTGCCAGGCAACAGAATCCAACCCTTGCAGGATTCTTTGCCGTGAATATAAGACAAGATTCCCGGCCTAAGCCCGGAATCTCATCTCATTGTTCGTGGTCACAGGTTTCCCTGTCCCATTGACGACCTCTTTTGTAATCATACAGTTGGTGATGGAATCGTCCGAGGGAATCTCATACATGGTATCCATCATAATCTTTTCCATGATGGCACGCAGTCCTCTGGCCCCCGTCTTCCTCGTCACCGTCTCTGCGGCAATCGCTTCAATCGCTTCCCTTTCAAAGGACAGCTTCACGCCGTCCAGCTCAAACAGCTTTTTATACTGCTTCACAATGGAGTTCTTAGGCTCCACCAGAATACGCACCATATCGTCCTTGGTCAGGGCATCCAGCGCAACTGTCACCGGCACACGTCCCACAAACTCCGGTATCATACCGAATTTCACCAAATCCTCCGGCAAAACACTTCGAAGGAGTTTCCCGATGTTCTCTTCCTGGTTGGCTTTCGTGATATCGGCGTTAAATCCGATGGACCTGCGGTCCATCCGCCGCTCAATCACCTTATCCAGGCCCTCAAAGGCTCCTCCGCAGATAAAGAGAATGTTTGTGGTGTCAATCTGAATCAGTTCCTGATGGGGATGCTTCCGTCCGCCCTGGGGTGGTACCGAAGCGATGGTCCCTTCCAGAATCTTCAGAAGGGCCTGCTGCACGCCTTCTCCCGACACATCTCTGGTAATGGAAGGATTTTCCGACTTCCTTGTAATTTTGTCAATCTCGTCAATGTAGATGATTCCGTGTTCCGCACGCTCCACATCATAATCAGCGGCCTGTATAATTTTCAGAAGAATGTTCTCCACGTCTTCGCCTACATAACCCGCTTCCGTCAGGGAAGTGGCATCCGCAATGGCAAAGGGAACGTTGAGAAGCCGCGCCAGCGTCTGGGCCAGCAAAGTCTTTCCGGAACCTGTAGGTCCCAGCATCAGAATGTTGCTTTTTTGCAGCTCCACCTCCGGTTCCTTATCTTTGACCGCCAGAATTCTTTTATAATGATTGTAGACCGCTACGGACAATACTTTCTTAGCTTCTTCCTGTCCGATTACATAGTCATCCAGGAATTCTTTGATTTCCTTGGGCTTTAACAGGTTAATTTCCTCCTGGCCCGGCTCCAGCTCCTCCTGATCCAGTTCATCCTCAATCAGCTCTGCGCACAGCTCAATGCACTCATCGCAGATATAGGTACCGCTGGGCCCCGAGATCATCTTTCTCACCTGATCTCCCGTCTTTCCGCAGAAAGAACATCTTACCTTATCATCATTTCTCGCCATTTTCTTTACGTCCTTTAACTACGATTTACCACAATGCTGTCAATAAGGCCATAGTCCACAGCCTCCTGGGCGCTCATATAATTATCGCGCTCCGTATCCACTTCAATCACTTCCAGCGGCTGCCCCGTATTGGCCGCCAGAATATCATTCAGCTTCTTCTTTGTGCGCAGAATGTGATCCGCCACAATCTTGATATCCGTAGCCTGGCCCTGTGCTCCGCCTGAAGGCTGATGAATCATAATCTCTGCATTGGGCAGTGCCATACGCTTGCCTTTGGCTCCGCCTGCCAGGAGAAATGCTCCCATGCTGGCCGCCATTCCCATACAAATGGTAGACACATCACACTTGATATACTGCATGGTATCGTAAATAGCCATGCCCGCCGTCACGGAGCCTCCCGGACTGTTGATATACAGATTGATATCCTTTCCCGGATCCTCGGATTCCAGGAACAAAAGCTGGGACACCACAAGACTGGCCGTCACATCGTTCACTTCTTCTCCCAGAATAATGATCCGATCCTTTAATAGCCGGGAATAAATATCATAAGAACGCTCTCCTCTGCTGGTCTGTTCAATGACATAGGGCACCAAACTCATATTCATCATTTTCCCTCATTCCTTCCTTGCTTCAAGCACATCCGGCATCCTGCCTATTTCTCCACCGCTGCTTCTGTCACCAGATCGATGGCCTTGCGGATTGCCAGATCGTCTTTCATATTTTCTTTCTCGCTTTCGCCGAGGATTTCCTTGACCTTCTCTACTTCCATCTTATAGGCTTCTGCCATACGGCCAATCTCCTCCTCGATCTCGTCCTCGCCAATCTCAATCTGCTCGGCTGCCGCAACGGCCTCCAAAACGAGCCTGCTCTGAATCCGCTTCACGGCCTGGGGTTTCATCCGCTCAATCATGGCTTCCATACCGGCTCCCGTGTACTGCATATACTGATCCATGGACATTCCCTGCATCTGCAGCCTCTGCGCAAAGTCATCTACCAGCTGCTCCGCCTGGGTCTCCACCATAGCATCCGGGATCTCCATGGACGCACCCTCAATGATTTTCTCAATCACGGCGTCCTCTTTCCTGCCCTTGGCCTCTTCTGCCTTTTTTTCCTCCAGCTTTTTCTTCAGATCTGCCTTATACTCCTCCAGGGTATCAAACTCCGAAACATCCTTGGCGAACTCGTCATCCAGCTCCGGAAGCTCTTTCACCTTAATCTCTTTCACCGTGCACTTAAATACCGCCGGCTTTCCCGCCAGATCTTTGGCATGGTACTCCTCCGGGAAAGTTACGTTCACTTCCACCTCTTTCCCAATCTCCGCACCTATGAGCTGCTCCTCAAAGCCGGGAATAAAAGCTCCGGATCCGATGGTCAGGGGATAATCCGTTCCCTTTCCTCCCTCGAACGCCGTTCCGTCTGCAAAGCCCTCAAAATCAATCACTGTCATATCGCCGTCCTGAACCGCCCGGTCCTCTACCGTAATGGTTCTTGAATTGCTCTCCTGCTCCTTGTTAAGGGCAGCCTGAAGCTCCTCCTCCGTAGCAGAGGTATCCTCCTTCTCTACTTCAATGCCCTTGTACTGGCCCAGGGTCACTTCCGGCTTCACGGCCACTTCCGCCGTAAAGACAAAGGGCTCTCCCTTAGCAATCTTCTCAATGCTGATAGCCGGACGGGAAACCAGCTCCAATTCACACTCGTCTACAGCAGCCGCATACGCATCGGGAATCAGGGCGTTAGCAGCATCATCGTAGAAAATCTCCGGTCCGTACATTTTCTCGATCATCTGCCGCGGCACTTTTCCCTTGCGGAAACCCGGAACGGAAATCTGCTTTCTATTTTTCAGGTACGCGTTCTGAAGGGCCTTCTCCAGCTCCTCCGCCGGTACCTCTATGGTAAGCTTTGCCATATTTTTCTCTAATCTTTCCACCTGTAAACTCATTTTTTATCTCCTCCTTAAATTGTGCTTCCACAAACTTTTACATACTTGCAGTCATTATAGTAGTATAGCATGAGAGATCCCGAAAAATCAAGTACTAGTATCACAAAAAAACAGCTCCCCATACGCGGATCACCCGCATACAGGGAGCTGTCTCTTTTTCCACTGTTTTATTCGCGAAATCTTTACTTCCCGCTCATCTGCTGTTCCTGCTTCATGATCATCTTTTTAACCATTTCGCCTCCGATGGAACCTGCCTGAGCAGAAGTCAAGTCACCGTTGTAGCCTTCTTTCAAAGGCACGCCCAGCTCGCTGGCTACTTCCTCCTTGAAGCGGTTCATTGCTGCCTTCGCTTCCGGAACTGCCATCTGATTTGACTTGGACTGTTCTGTCATCTGTATCACCTCCATGCACCTATTGTGTGTGGATTTGCACGGAGTTATGATGGTAATGATTGGCACTAGACGCCGTGTCCGTAAATAATGCTTTTGCGGATCTCTTCGGATTTTTCTTTGCCGTAAAGCTGTTCAATCAGGGAAAGGGCAAAGGGGATGGCCGTTCCCACGCCCCGGCTGGTGGTAATGTGCCCGTCCACGGCTACACGCTCGGTACAAGCTTCCGCACCGTTTAAACCTTCCTCACAGCCCGGGTAGCATACGGCCTTCCGGTTTTTCAAAAGTCCCGCGCTTCCCAGAACCGTAGGGGCGGCACAAATGGCAGCAAGCTTCTTTCCCTCCCGGTCAAATTCTTTCAGAAGTTCCAAAAGCTCCCCGCAGGCATTTAAGTTTTTCGTCCCCGGCTGGCCGCCCGGAAGAACCAGCATCTCTGCTTTTCTCTCCTCCTCCGGATTCAAAAGCCGGTCCGCTTTCACGGTTATCCCGTGGCTTCCCGTAACTTCCAGGGAATCGCCTACCGCCGCCATAGTTACTTCTGCGCCTGCCCGCCGCAGCAAATCCACGGCAGTGAGCCCCTCCACCTCTTCAAACCCCTGGGCCAGGAAAATACTTACTTTCTTCATACTTTTAAGCCTCCTATTTTTAGTTCCGCATTCGCCCTTTCAGCACCTTTCCTTGAGAAAGACTTCCGGCCGCCTCCTGCGTCCGTAATTCTTTCTGGGTGCTGAAAGGGCTTCTGCTGTTTTGAGTTCCGCAGGTTCCCTTCCAAAACCCCTTAAGAGAAGAATTTCCGGCCGTATTCTACGTCCGTATATTCTTCTGGGCTTTGTACGGGAACCTGCTGTTTTGAGTTCCGCATTCGCCCTTTCAGCACCTTTCCTTGAGAAAGACTTCCGGCCGCCTTCTGCGTCCGTAATTCTTTCTGGGTGCTGAAAGGGCTTCTGCTGTTTTGAGTTCCGCATTCGCCCCTAATATCTTTCTTATTGTTCATTGTATCAACTTTTTGTTGAATTATCCAGTGAAATGTGATACAAGAAAACGTATAAAGGAGGCTTTTCATGGAAATCGAACGGAAATTTTTAATCGGAACACTGCCGGAAAACCTGGAATGTTACCCCAGCCAGACCCTGGAGCAAGCTTATCTCTGCACGGAGCCTGTGGTCCGTATCCGGAGAAGCGGCGACACCTATACTCTCACCTACAAATCCAAAGGCCTGATGAGCCGGGAGGAGTACAATCTGCCTCTGACTGCCGAAAGCTACGAACATCTGAAGCAGAAAGCCGACGGGAATATCATTCAAAAGCAGCGGTACCGGATTCCCCTGGAGGACGGGCTTACCGCGGAGCTCGACATTTTTGCCCCTCCTTTTGAACCCCTGATCCTGGCCGAAGTAGAATTTACCTCTGAACAGCAGGCTCTTGATTTCCTTCCTCCCGCATGGTTCGGGGAGGACGTCACCTGGTCTGCCGAATACCACAACAGCACCTTAAGCCGGAAAAAGCTGCAGCCAGGTACATGAGATGACATATTCTGCAATCATTCGCAGACACTTTCTTTCAATCCTTGCTGCATTTTCTTCCATTTCCCATATATCCCAGCGGAAACTGTTATAATAGGCCCATCATTTTTTAAGGAGCGATGGAATGCCTGAATGGAAGCTGGCCGAAAATCTGCGCGAACTGCGCACTGCAAATGAATATCCCCAGCAGTATGTCAGCGAACGGATTCATCTGGCGCGCCAGACTTATTCTCTCTATGAAAACGGAAAGCGTATACCGGATATCAGAACTGTCTGCTGCCTGGCTGAATTGTATCATGTATCAGTGGACGCTCTGCTTTTTGCAGATCTAAGCGCCAGTCAGCTCGCAGATGCAGCCGCAGATTTTCCGGAAGAACACGTTGCATTTTTATCGGAAAACAGCGCAATACCTCTGACTGGTTCCGATGCCCGTATGCTGATGAATTACAAAACACTGCCTCCCGATATCCAGCAGGAGGTCCGGGAATTTGTCTTATTCAAAAAGAAGCGGTTCGCTGCCAAAGACTCACAGTAGCATATGCAGCTGCATTTCGGACACAAAACAAAACAGAGACGCCGCTAAACCTTGCTGTCCAGCCGGTTTGGCGGCGTCTCTGTTTCGTTAAATCTTTTCCTTTACACCTGTCTTATCAAGGGAAGAAAACTCTGCCCGTCAATGGAATTTGATATACCAAACATTTCCAATACAGAAGCACTGATATCCGCAAAGGTGTTCCGCTCGCCCAGATCCACTCCCTGCCGGATTGCATCCCCGCAGATCAGAAGCGGCGTATACTCTCTGGAATGATCCGTGCTGGGCGTAGAAGGATCACAGCCGTGATCCGCAGTCAGAATCAGCACATCTTCCTCTTTCATTTCCTTCAGGAAACATCCCAGCTGTGCATCGAAGGCATTCAAGGCTTCCGTATATCCGGCCGCATCATTCCGGTGGCCGTACACCATATCAAAATCCACCAGGTTCACAAAGGCAAGTCCTTTAAAATCTTGTTTCAAAAGTTCCAGCGTCTTCTCCATGCCGTCAGTGTTGCTCTTTGTCCGGGTGCTCTGTGTAATGGATTTTCCCGCAAATATATCGTAAATCTTTCCGATCCCAATCACGTCCAGCCCTTCCCGCTCCATCAGATCCAGCATGGTATCCCTGGGCGGCACCAGTGAAAAATCATGACGGTTGGACGTTCTGGAGAAATGTCCCGGTGTTCCCACAAAGGGTCTCGCAATTACGCGTCCCACGCCGTGCTCTCCCTGAAGCAGCTCCCTGGCCGTCTCACAGCAGCGGTACAGTTCCTCCAGGGGAACCACTTCCTCGTGAGCCGCCACCTGGAACACGCTGTCCGCAGAAGTATACACTATAAGATCCCCGGTGCGCATGTGTTCTTCCCCATACTGCTCAATCACTGCCGTACCGGAATAGGGCCGGTTGCAAAGAACACCTCTTCCGGTACGCCGGGAAAATTCGTCCAGTATCTCTCCCGGGAATCCGTCCGGATAAGTCGGCATGGGCTTTTCCGAAATCAGGCCGGCAATTTCCCAGTGGCCGATGGTAGTATCCTTCCCTTTGGAAGCCTCCGCCATCCGCCCAAAGCATCCGAAGGCCCGGGGTGCTTTCGGATGCCTTCCGTATTCGTTCCCCCGGATGGCAAACAATCCCAGGCTCTCCATATGGGGGACACAAAGCCCTCCCGTGTCAAAGCAGGCCTTCAGCGTATTGCTTCCTTCATCCCGGAAATCCGCCGCATCCGGCAATTCCCCAATTCCCACGCTGTCAAGAACAATCAGAAATACGCGCTTTATTTTCTTTGTCAAAACTTTTCCCCCTTTTTCTCCCGCAGCCTTTGGGCTGCAGCCCTTCACGCTTTGTAGACTATCTCTCCCCCGCAGATGGTACAGCGGACACGCCCTTTAAGGCGGTGCCCCAGGAACGGGGAATTGGAGGATTTGGAAAGCGGTTCTCCTGCGGTCCAAATCTCGTTCTCGTCAAAAATTACCAGATCCGCAGGCGATCCCGCAGCGATCCCCCTATATGTCAGCCCGTAAAGCCGGGCCGGGTTCCGGCTCATTTTTTCCATCAGTTCCATCAGGCTTATATATCCCGGCTCAACCAGGTTGGTAATTCCCAGGGCCAGTGCAGTCTCCAGGCCGATAATGCCGCTGGGCGCTTCCGTCAAGGGACGCCCTTTTTCTTCCGCACTGTGAGGTGCATGGTCCGTGGCAATCAAATCGATGGTCCCATCCTGAAGCCCGCGGATCACCGCTCTGCGATCTGCCTCTGTCCGCAGAGGCGGATTCATCTTAGCCAATGTTCCGTACTCCAGAACCGCCTCCTCTGTCAGGGAAAAATGATGGGGAGAAGCCTCCGCCGTCACCCTGGCGCCCAGGGACTTCGCCCTGCGCACAGCCTCCACGGCTCCCGCCGTGCTGATGTGCTGGATGTTCACCCTGGCCCCGGTCTCCAGCGCCAGGCGGCAATCCCGCTCCACCAGCCGTATCTCCGCCTCACAGGGCGAACCGCCGATTCCCAGCTTCCGTGAAACCCGGCCCCGGTTGATGCCATTGTTTTCAATCAGCGCCGGATCCTCCTCGTGAAGGCTTAAGGGAACATCCAAGCGGGCTGCCTCCTCCATGGCCTGGCGCAGAATCCTCTCATCCAGAATGGGAATCCCGTCATCCGTAAAGCCTGCGGCACCGGCCCTATACAGGGCTTCCATATCCGTCAGTTCCTGCCCTTTCAAGCCTCTGGTTACGGCCCCGCAAGATAAAACCCGGATTCCGGTCCCCGCCCCTTTTTTCAGCACATATTCCAGAATCTCCGGGCAGTCTGCCGCCGGCTTCGTATTCGCCATGCACACTACGGTGGTAAAGCCGCCTGCTGCCGCTGCTAAGGCCCCTGTCTCAATATCTTCCTTATAGGTCAGCCCCGGATCCCGGAAGTGGACATGCACGTCCACCAGGCCCGGTGCAATCACCAGGCCGGAAGCATCGAAAACACTCTCACACGGTTCCAGAGGCAACTCTCCTACTGCTGCAATTCTCCCGTCCTCAATGAGCAGATCCGCCTTCTCTTCTCTGCCGCTGAAAGGGTCCAGAATACGCCCTCCCCGGATTTGTCTTCTCATTGGCTTTCTTCCTCTTTCTTCTCTTCCAGCGTCTTATTGGCATATTCTACAAAGCTGTCCGAGGCATCTTTCACACTGTATTCGGCATTCAGGATTTCGGTAAGCATTTGATACCAGTATACCCGCATTTCCTCAAAACCGTTTACTTTATTGTAATAATTTCCGCTGTACGGAAGAAGAGCCTCATAGATCTGCGCCTCCTCATTCCCCGCATACACGTCTCCCATGGACCCCCGCACCGGAAAAGCCCCGCTCCGGGCCACATTCGCTGCTGCCACGGTCTCGTCATTGCACAGGAAATCCACCAGATACCGGGAGGCTTCCTCCCTCTTCTCGTCCCCTGTGCGGAAAATGCAGAAGCCGTTCATCATGTATTCCAGGGATGGAACTCCGTCTGCGGAAGGATAAGGCATCACCACCACCTGCACTTCATTCTCCTCCAGTGCCTCCGCATTGCTCAAAGCCTGGGGCAGGCTCCAAAGCAGGCAGTAGGCGCTTTCTCCCCGCACAAAGGCTGACACTGCGTCTGCCCCGGAAGAACCGGAGCCGTTCTGTATCCAGCCCTTCTCCATCCATTCCTTCACCTTTGTCAAAGCCGTCTGATTGGCTTCACTGTTCATCTCGTAGGCCGTCCTATCCTCATTCATCAGATTGCCGTCATACAGATTGGTGATAAAGGAACGTGTCGCATAGTCCCCTGCAATCCCGGAACAATAAAGCATTCCGCTGTTAAAGCCGGAATGGTTCAGGCGCTCCAGTGCCTGCTCAAAAGCTTCCGTGGTCCAGATACACGCTCCCTCCCGGTTCATCACCTCCATGGCTCCGGATCCTTCCACCATATACCGGTTAAAAGCCATCACATAATTGGACGCACTCAAGGGATACATCACATAAATCCCCCCCACTTCACAGGCACTTAAGATCCCCGGACTGACCATATCCGATATCACTTCCGCCGTAAACATGTCCCCCAAATCCGCCAGGACGCCGGCTTTGGCATAGGAACTGATTCTCCCAGGCTCGTCCAGCAGTACGTCCGGCAGTTCTCCGCCCTCCGCTTCAATCAGGGCCTGAATCTGATCCGGGCCCTCTCCGTAATTCAGCACATTGAGATTCACATGAATGTTGGGATACTTCTTATTGAACTCCTGAATCAGCGTTTGCTCGTACGTACCGTCCTCCTGATCCGCATCCTGCACAAAAACAGGATAGGTCCACCAGGATATGGTTGCTTCCAGATCAGACACAACCTCCGAAACTTCCTCCGGCACTTCCGTCTCCTCCTGTTTATCCCCCGGAGCCACTTCTATATCATCGCTCTCTTTTTCTTTTCCCCTGCAGGCACCCGCAGAAAGCACCAGCAGCCCGCTCAAAGAGAGTGCCATTATTCTTTTCCAAATCTTCATCTTATGGAAACCTCCTATTTCCAGTACCGCAGTCTCCTTCCCGGCGCATCCTTTCCGTAAAAGATTTCCGGCCGGATTCTGCTGATCTCTGTACCGCATCCGTCCTTTTAAAGCACAGCTCTTCTGCTGTTAGCTTTACCACTATAACACAGATTTGCCTGTATTTTCAATACCAGCTTTTTTGTTGACAAGTATTTCCCATGTAGTATACAATGATACAGTATTCTCTGTTGACAAAATACACAAACGAGGGAGCAAAACAAATGAAACCTTTAGAAGGCAGAAAACGCCGCTGGGGGGATCGGCACGACGGATTCCTGGTACGCAATCTGGATCCCATGGGAAAGCTGATCCCTTATATTATGAAGAGCAAATCCGACAGCTGGGTTCTCTTCGAAGACAGAATTGACATTACCCACACGCAGGATTTCCTGCACACCATGAGGAAAACCGAGATTCCCGGCCTTACCCTGTACCATATTATCTTTGCCGCAATCGTGCGCACCTATTCCCAAGTGCCGGAGCTGAACCGTTTCATCCAGAGAAGCAATATCTATGCCCGCAATGAGATGAAGGGCTCCATGGTAGTCATGAAAGGTATGCAGCGCGACAGTGAACGCACTACCATTATGCCGCGCTTTGAAATGGACGCCACGCTGAAAGAGGTCTCCACCGAAATCGAAGCCCTGGCCTCCCCCATTGACCGTACCAAAAAGGTAATGGAGGACGAGAACCGGAACGATTTTGATAAACTGGAGCTGGCTCTGGGGCTGATCCCCGGATGGCTCATTTCTTTCGTCTTTTCACTGCTGAAGTTTCTGGACCGCCATGGGTTAATTCCAAAGAAGCTCACGGATTTAAGCCCTTTTCACTCCAGCTTTTTCCTCACGAATATGGGCTCCATCGGCATGCAGCCCGTTTACCATCATATCTATGAGTTCGGTACTATTTCCATCTTCGGCGCTATCGGAAGCAAGGAAACCGTCTACGAACTGGATCGGAACGGCGTACAGCATAGAAAAACTTATCTGAATATGAAATTTGTTGTGGATGAGCGTATCTGCGACGGTTTTATCTATGCCGTAGGTTTTAAACATATCAAGAGCTGCATCTCCAAACCGGAACAGCTCATGGAACGTCCCAAAAAGATCATTCATGACAAGATTGACCGGAAATAATCCTTCAGGAAATACATAGACGGCGCAGGGCAGAAGATGAAAATCTGCCCTGCGCCATTGTTTTAGATTCCATTCTTTTTGTAAAAGGTATAGCTCGACACACCAAAGCCGTAATTACACAGTACTTCATGATTTTCATAGAAATCGTCAAGCTGCCCGTCCGTATGTTCTATCACTGTCATCAGGGAATCATCGTTTACAAAAAGATATTCCGACCCGCTCAAAAAATCTACAGCAATCTCTTTTGCCTCAGGTGCAACAGGAAAATCAGGAATATCAATTCCATAATACCCGATATTCCATCCCAAATAACTGTACAATTCCGTAACTCCGATTCCAAGCCCTGGTGTATCTCTGGGAATCTCGTTTTGCATAATTTGCAGATACCGCTCCATTTGCTCCATATCTCTAGCTTTCCGGCGCTCCGTTTCAAAAAACAAAGTGCTTTCCACTGTCATAACAGCAACAAGAACCAGCACCAGTATTTGACTGGCTGCCACAGCCCGTAAAAGACCATTCCCCGCCTCAACCTTATCCCAAACATGCTTTTGAAGCAAACTGTCTGTCAGACACACAATCATTAGAACACAGGCCGGTAGAATTAGAAAAAGGTTTCCCCTGACAGAACGATTGACATAATACGCCATCTGCACAATCCCCACAATCGTACATCCTGTCAGATAAATCATCCTGGGATTGCTTTCTCTTTTCCCGCAAAGCTCCGTACGCATCAATACACATGCCATGGCTGTAAAAAACAAAAAGCAGACCAACATCCAGACACTTGGAAAAGTTTCCAGGGAAATCTGCAAATCATTCACATAGGGATTCCCCGCAAATGGAAACAAAAATTCTTTTAAGGAAATAACCTTGCCTGCCACAGCCAAGTTATAAAAATTTACCAGTACATAGGCGCCCACAAAAGAAACCGGAAGCCAAAGGAGCACACAGGCTGCTTTTTCCCACAAAATCCCTTCCCGTACGGAATGTTTCTGCAGAAAAAAAACAATCTCGCTCCCTACCAGGGCTAAAACACAGGCTGCGCCTGTTTCCAGCCCCCACACAAAAGATAAGATTCCAAGAACGAGGGCAACGGCTTTCCACAACCTTTTCTCACGCCTGTTTTTTTGCTCCTTCCACACCAAGAGAGCCAGCATATAGCCCTGAAATAGGATTCTCCCTGGATATGTCTGCAAGGTAATATTATCTGTGGAGGCTATTATCACAGCCGCAATCCCCACACTTCCCAGAATACGGAGCAACAGATTGAAAGACATATGTTCCAGCACATAAAAATAACAAAGCATACAGGCTGCCGTTAGGACAGCAAGAATACATACGCATGCCTGAAAACTTCCTCCCAGCAGTTTTACGGCTGGCCCTAAAACAATTCCATAAAACCCATACACCCCTGTGTTCACTCCGTCATAGGGCTGAAGCTGCACCACCCGGTAAACCGAATGGAAATATGCGTTGGCATGATATAAGCCAAAATACTGGTTTAAGGTGTTTGGCAGATACACCGCGTATCCCGCCGCCGATGCCAACACAAAATAAAAGGGCCAGAGACCGCGTTTACTAGGCGCCTGAAAAACCAGTTTCCTGCAAAGATAAGAAATCAGTCCCAAAACTACAGCTGACACTCCTAAGAATATCATCTCACTATCCCAGCCCGCATGCAGAGGCATATGCTGGTCTCCTGCATAAATCACTTTTTTCTCACACAAAAAAATACTTCCAGCAACAAGGGCAAAAAGAAAAAGTGCAGCCATTTCAAGCCAGAATTCCCTTCTCTTATCCGGGAAGAGCAAAACAGACAACTTCCGCTCAAAAAACATATGGAAGCCAAGAAAAGAGAAGAAAGCCAGTAAAAGCGAGGAAATATAGAAAAGAATATCAAAATTAACCGAATCAGGAAGCAGGTTTCTGAAAATATCCGTATAGAGCCATAAAATTCCCCAAAGCACTTCCAAAAGTAACATACACCCCAACGAAAACAAATTTTCCACTCTGTGCTGTTCTTCCATATCCTGCTGCTCCTCTTTTGTAATGTTCCTTCCCAGCTCTCTGATACAACCTGCAAAAACTGCGGATAGGGGGACTCGAACCCCCACGCCGTAGGCACCAGAACCTAAATCTGGCGCGTCTGCCAATTCCGCCATATCCGCTCACAATAGAAGTATATCACAAATAGACCTCAGGAGACAATCTCTTTTCTTCCATCGTTCACCCACTTATAGGTATTCAAAAACACTTCCCGTTCTATCACGCAGGTATCCTGTTTGTTATTACACGGAACAACCAGATAATCTCCCGGATCCCCGGACATATATTCATCTCTCCTGTTCTCCGAAAATAATTTCACTCTCTTGGTAAGCTCTCTGGCATAAATACGGATACTCTCCAGCGGCATACATATCTTAGCAATGTTATTCAGCCGTTTAAGCGGTCCGCCTTTCTTAGTTCTGGCCGTAGGCGGATACTGCATCCGGGCTGTCCAGCCCTGCCCTCTGTACGGCCTATCCGTTAGCTTATATGCCTTCTCAAAACTCTCTTTTTTCTCCAAAAGCACTTCTCCGCGGGCTCCAATCAGCAATATCAAATCCGGTTCTACCGTCACTTCCAGATCTCCTTGGGATGTGCGAATGACAATCTCCCTTCCTACAGGAAACAGTTCCGCCGCAGGCACAAAACCAAGAGGTGCTTTTTTCTTTTCATAAAGCTTCATTCCGCATATGTCTATCTCCTGCTCGTTCCCGTCAATCACTTGGCAATTATCAAAATAATCATTCAGCCGCTCTCCAAAAAAAGACTCTGTATGTAAAGTAGGATAGGATTCCTCATATAACGCCATACTGAGGAATCCTCCTGCCTTTTCGTAGCCTCCCCCGCCGGATCCCACACCCCTAGTAAGAAACGCTGCAAGCTCATTCGCCTGTACCTCCCGAATGCAGCTGCGCACAGAAAGTTTATATCCATCCTGACACTCATTGTAGACTACACAAACATAAATTTCCGCCACTTGCAACAGGAAATCGCTAATCAAGCCTAAAATATTAGGATCACAGGGCTGGGCTTTAATAATCGCATAATGATAATCATCATTATAAATATAGCGAATGAGGGCAACGCCTGCAACCTCCAGCTCATGCAAAGACAAATTAGAATTACGGAACAGCTGGATCAACGGCCGTTCAATCGGAAGCTCCTCCCGCATATCCATGTCCATAGGATTAAAGATCTCTGCAAATTGGTTCGTATCTGTATAAAGTCCATAATAGAGCGCCGTTCCTACCCTGACATCCGTAACCGGAGCCCCCGCATCTTCCAGCATGCTCCAAACCAGCGTAGCACAGCTTCCCAGTCTCGGATTAATTTCACTCATTTCCAAATCTGTAATTTCTTTACGGTGGTGATCCACAACCGCCACTTTCTCCGCCGGGATCTTTGTCACATTCCCCGCTCCGTACTGACAGTCCACTGTAACCAATAGGCCGCCCAGCCGCCCTCCCGGAAGCTCTCTGACATACTCCTGAGGCTGCTCCACATAATCCAAAGGAATCTGGAGGCGCTCCAGCATCAAACACAAATTAGGTTTCTGAACCTGATTCCTTCCGGAATAAATTAACTGCACCTCTTTTCCCGCTTGCTGAAAATACGTATAGAGAGCAAATCCAGACGCAATAGCATCTGCATCCGGATTATCATGGCATTGAATAGTGATGGGATTGTATGTACTCAAATCCGAAAGCTGCATAATTACTCCTCTCTTGCGGATACTCTCCAACTGTTAAAGTTCCCACCTGCAAACTTCCATTCTTTCATTCACAAAAAAAGGCTGTAACAGATGCTACCATCCGATACAACCTTCGTTATGAAGCATCGGGGGTTCGAACCCCGGACAACTTGATTAAAAGTCAAGTGCTCTACCGACTGAGCTAATGCTCCATACTTTAATGAAATACAGGACTTGTCTTATGCTGCCCTGACTGGGCTAGCTGGATTTGAACCAGCGAATGCAGGAGTCAAAGTCCTGTGCCTTACCGCTTGGCGATAGCCCA
>CAJUNN010000016.1 GCA_910587955.1 uncultured Lachnospiraceae bacterium
TTTGATAGTATAGGTTGTTCAACTTTTTCTGTCCACACTTATATACTAACACCAACAGCCATACGGGTCAGAAGCTCGGAAACCTCCTGCGGAGTGAAGAACTCACCGCCGCTTTTTCCGGCGTTGGATGCGTACATACTCATAAGATATTCGTAAGCATCACCGAAAGCATCAATGGAATTGTCCTTGTAGTTGCCCAAGCCCATGTTTGCCACGCCCTCGATCAGCTTCACGAGGTTCGCATTACGCTTGGCAACGGTAGCCCCCAGCTTGTTGCTGTTGACATCAATATCATCAAACAATCCCGCAAAATTATCTTCGCTTTCGCTGCCCTTTGCTGATTCCTCAATGTGGTTAAAGGCAGCTTCCAAGGTCATGTTCAAATTTTCGTCATTTGCGGCTTTTTTTCTGACATTGCAGAAAAGCTCGCTGGGCAGAATAAAGAATCCCTTAGTTTTAGCCAAGTCCTCACGAGCCTGTTCAGCATCTTCATCAGATAACTGTGCATAATCAAAGCCCACTTCTCCGGCTTCAATCTCGCCCTCGTTGATGTAGTTCGTCAGGTTTTCAGAGATATAGCGATAGAACATCATGCCCAGCACATAGGACTTGAAATCCCATCCGTCTACGCTTCCACGCAGTTCATCAGCAATCGCCCATATCGCACGATGGAGTTCATCACGCTCCTGTTCTTTTCTAATATCAGCCATTGTTTTCGTTCTCCTTTTCATCGGGAATAAAGTCCAGAATATCATCTACCTTGCAACCAAGAGCAAGACATATCTTTTCGATACTATCCAAAGATACATACCGATCACGCCTTAGTCGGGTTAGAATATTAGCACTAAATCCAGCTTTTTCCGTCAATTCGGCGGTCGGGATGCCTCGGTCTATCAGCAAGTGAAATAGTTTTTTATATGTTACAGCCATATAGTCCTCCTTGCCGTGATAATCACTTGTAATAGTGTATCACGAAAAAGTGAATAATTCAATTCATCGTTATGAGAATTTGGATAGGAATAATGCAAGAAAGAAAGGGGCTGTTGCAAAAGTAGATGAAAATCTGCTGGAGCAGCAGCTTATACCGAACTTGGCCCAAGTTATCAACTGGTTTTGCCATTAAGTTTGGAAGGTCTGATACCTGATGATGAGTCTGTCCGACTGCTGAGCCACGAGTATATACAGACCTTTTGTGTTGAGCGGGAAACCCGTACCGAAGACCTGCAGCGGATTGTGGACTTTCTTGACAGATACTGCAGGGAACATGAAATCTGCTTTGTACGTGGGCGGGGGAAAAGAAAGAGCGTCCATCAGTGGTATCAGGAAATATTTCGGCGCTTCCTTGACAGGTAGCTTCTGTATGACCTGCATCATTCACGTTTTGGAGAACGGAGTAATTACTGCAAAACGGATGTAGACGCCACATTCCTGCACATGAAGGACGATCATATGAGGAATGCCCAGCTAAAGCCGGGATATAACGTACAGATCGCAGTGGACAGCGAATATATCGTTGCCGCGGATATGTTTCAGGACAGGAATGACGTCTGGACTTTGATTCCATTTTTGAAGTATATGGAAAAGGAACTGAACTTCCGCTATCCCAGCGTAACAGCAGACTCCGGGTACGAAAGCGAAGAAGCTTATAGTTATCTGCGGGAAACAGGGCAGGCGCCTTATATCAAGCCTCAGACCTATGAAAGATGGAAAAAGCGCAGCTTCAAAAAAGACATCAGCAAACGGGAAAACATGGCCTATGATAAAGCGATCGACACCTACACATGTTATGCAGGGAAAAAGCTGCATCCCATATATATCAAGAAGCAGAAAAGCAGGAGCGGCTATGCTGGCGGCTTTTGGCGCGGAAATTTATACAGATCTCTTAGAAGCACAGTCCATGGTGCGGATCCGGCAGTGCTTTGAACCGGACACTCTGCGGACCGGGCAGTATAACCATAAATACCAAGTGTATTCTCAAATTTATAATGCGTTAAAAGAACTCCATTATGCCATGTGATTCCGGGCTTGTATTTTATAGTAATCCAGGAGGAAGCACAGAGCGGACAGGGCCAGTGACAGAATGATTTTCAGCACAAGGCTTTGTCCGTTTTTGTTTTCTCCGGTAAAATGGGTGACAGTCAGGGAGATTCCGAAGGACAAAAAGGCTGCGATCAGAAAAAACATTCCGAAAGCCCTGTATTTCCGGCCGTAATATCTGGAAAATGCGCCGTAGATGCACCACAGGCCGGCCAGGGATATTACAGCGATGTAAAAGCCCAGGCGAAGGAGCAGGGGAGCCTTAAGCAACAGGCTTAAGAGGGCCAGGTAAGGAATGAGGAACACGCTTAAAAGACTCAGAGCTTTGAGAAGGGGCCGTTTCCAGGCTGCCAGGAAGGGAAGCAGCAGGGTCCAGGCCAGAACCAGGGAGGCGAGGACCGGGAGGGACCAGGTAAAGCTCTGGGAAGAAAAGTAGTCGCAGATAAGACAGGTCATAAGGGACAGCAAAAAGAGAGCGGATACGCCAAGGAAAAGCCCAAGCTTCATCTGGTGAGACTCGGGTGAGTCTTCCAAAAACCAGAAAGTCCGGCTGCGGGATTTTGCCAAAAGGGGCTGGGCTGCCGGGGATTCTTCCGGGACATCGCAGGCCCGCCGGCCGTTTAACAGCTCTTCCGCAGACACATCCAGAAGTCCGGCTAAGGGAAGCAAAAGGGAGATGTCCGGGCAGCTTGCGCCCCGCTCCCATTTAGAGACGGCTTTGTCCGTGACTCCCAGCGCTTTGGCTAGTTCTTTCTGGGTGAGTCCCCTGGCTTTTCGCATTTCCAAGATAAAGTTTCCCATTTGTCTGCCGGATCCGGGTGCTGCCGTTGGTTCCATGTCGCGTTGTCTCCTTTCGTTTGAAGCGGAATGTAAATGTTTATGTCCAGTATAACCGTTTCCACGCGGGAGAGCAACCGATTTGCGGTAGAACCAAGAACTCTACCGGTGGTTTACCAGGCAGAGACGGGGATTATCAAGGTTTTGATCTTTGGGGTGATAAAAAATGAACCTCATATCAGGCCGCGGCGAATATAGGGTGAACAGGCAGGGGAGGTGAAGCAGTGAACGCAAGAGAACTAGAAAAATGTATTGACGATTTCGGTACAGATATTTATAGATTTTGCCTAAAACTCTGTGCGGACAAGACGGATGCCGAAGATTTATATCAGCAAACCTTCCTAAAAGCGTTGGAAGCAGAATGGACGCTTGACTGGGAGAAAAACCCGAAAGCGTTGTTTTTCTCTTTGGCGCATAATCTATGGAAAAGCGGCAGAAGGAAACAAGCGCGCCGGAACATGATTGCTCCTTGCAGCAATTTTGACGATGAAACAGAAACGGTACTGCATTCGGAAGAAAGTATAGAAGAAGCGTATCTTCAAAAAGAAATGGCTGCAGAAGTCCGTCAAATCATTCAAACGCTCCCGGAAAGATTTCAAGTACCGCTGATATTATTTTATCTTTCCGATTGTTCCATAGAGCAGATAGCGGCTATTATAAAGAAGCCGCCCGGTACCGTGAAAAGCCGGTTATTCAAGGGAAGGAGCTTAATTAAAAAAAGATTGGAGGATGCTGGTTATGAGAGATAATCATTCGAATATAGAAATAGAAGAAGCTATCCGTGCTTCCATGAAAATAACGGATGTTCCGGCCCCGGAACTGAATCAAAGACTCAAAGAGGCGCTGTACCGGCAAGAAGCCGTCCTTCTACAACAGCCTGCTGTGCATGTCTTATCACTTTGGTATCTGCCTATGGTTTTGAATCTGCTCACATGTTCCTTGCTGGCTCTTTTGGCTTTGATAACCATTGAAAATACGTATGTATCTTATTTTGCCGCCGGTATCTGCTTTTATATTGGCATGGCCGGCATATTGCTGACCGTAGCGGGCGTAAAAAGGGCAAAAATAAAAGAGGATATTGCAATCCGCATTGAGAAAAGAGGTGTATTGGTATGAATCATGCGAAAAAGAACAGGTGTTTGCTTTTTGCTGGCATCACGTTAATCTTCCTGCTGGTTTTTTTACGGTTTGGACTGTATTTTCTGAAAAGCGGCGGCTTTCAAGGCCTTTCCCTGCTGCTTCCCGTGCTGCTTCTAGGCTTTCTGCTTTTCGCGCTGTGCACCTCTGCTTTTTTTGCAGCATGGGTATACGAGGATTGCGGAAGGCGCGGCGAAGATCCGGTGTTGTGGGCGATTGTGGTTTTTGCGGCCACACCCTTTATCGGATTGCTGATTTACTTTTTGCGCCGTTCCGAAATCAAAACGGCATGTACGGCTTGCGGACACCGGATTTCCATAAAGGCAAAATACTGCGAGGAATGCGGAACACAGGTAGAAAAGGAGGATTTTTGTGTTATGGTAAAACAAGGAACGCATCACTTAAAATTTATTGCGGCCGGGATTGTGAGTATGGTGCTGATGCTGGTATGCCTGACCGGGTTTATCGTCAGTGCTGCTTCGGGAAACGGTATCAATACCAATGCGGCTTCCGACGAGCGGGTATGGAACTTAGGCACTATCAGCATGAATTACAACGCTTATCGCAATGGCGTTTGGAAGCTGGATTTTAGAAGCGCCAGTGAAGGATTTGTGAAAGAACAGGATATGACGATTGCGGATGCAGACGTCCAGCTGCTTTACGCGGATATTTCCTGCGGAACAGTGCCGGATGGAGCAACGATTGTCTTGTGGCTGGTACAGGGAGATGCGGTAAAATCTTTGGATGTTACAAATCTTTCCCAACCCTTGGAATATCCTCTGCACGAATTTGAGAACGGGAACGTTCATGTCAGACTGCAAATCAACGGCGTGGAAAATACCGTTTCAGAAATCTATATTCAATAATCAGCAGAGCTGTCCTTGTCAAGAGAAGTATCTTTGACCGTCGGATGACGGTGATAAAAGAGGCTGCAGCGGCCCCAAAGTTCCGGCCTGCTGCAGCCTATGTATTTCCGGCAGGAGTGTCACTGCTGTTCGTTTAAAATATGCTGTATGGCGGTCCACTCAATCACAGGCTTGTTCTTCTGGGTGGCCGAGGCAGTCTGTTTCTTTTTATTCTGCATTTTTACAACATTTAGAATGAGAAAGACGGCTCCTACGGCGATACCGATTCCGGCGCAGGCCAGGGCGATGATCAGTTTTTCCTCCACATCGGCAAAGAAATAGCAGGCTGCACCTGCGATAATACCCACAAGGGCGGAAACGATGGGATTGGTGAACAGTTCGTCCTTGATTCCGCTGACAGCCCAGGACTGGGGCTTGTGGCAGTGGGGGCATTCATCCTTGAAAGCTTTGGAATAGATTTGCTTTTCCGTGGCATTGGTATAGGCTTCCTTTGCCGCTCTTACCAGGTTTTGGTGGGCATGTTCATCCAATATCTTTTGCTTTTTCGCCTCCAGCTGCTTGTAATTGCTGTTGATCTCCGCCTCCATGCCGAGGATAGTGGCTGTCAGGGCTCCGCTGTCCTTCATGCACTGTTCGCAGCGGAACGAGTACGGCACGTCAATGGTTTCTGTTTTCCGATGTCTGTAATAAGTACCCAATGTGGATCCCCTCCTGAATGTATGATAAATAGTATATGGTTTGATTATATTCCTCCCGTTTTCGAAAGTCAACGGTTGTAACCATTTCCCCAATCTGTTATGATAAAAGCAAATATGGTACGGCCGGAAGGAGGAAATCAAAATGTCAGAAATGCGGATCCTGGAAAACGAGAGGCTTTGCGTCCGCGTCAGCGATCACGGCGCGGAGCTGTGCAGTATTTACGATAAGAAGGAAGAACGGGAGGTGATCTGGACGGCAGATCCCGCCTATTGGAACCGCCATGCGCCCGTGCTCTTTCCTTTTGTGGGGAAGGTAAACGGAGGCTTTTACACTTACAGGGGACAGAAATACCCCATGGGACAGCACGGCTTTGCCAGAGACCGGGAATTTCTGTGCGCAGAGACCGGGAAAGATATGGCCGTTCACCGTCTGGTTTCCGATGAGGAGAGCCGAAAGGTCTATCCTTTTGATTTTGAGCTGGAGATTGTGCATAAATTGAAGGGAAACTGTGTAACAGTAGAGTGGAGGGTAAAAAATACCGGGGAAGGACGGATGTATTTTTCCATCGGCGGCCATCCAGGTTTCTGTGTGGACCGGCAGATAGGAGCCCGGCTGGTATTTGAGGGGCAGGAGAGCCTTACAAGGATCGCCATTGATCCGGCTACGGCGGGCGCGGATGCGGATCACCCGGAGATTCTGAGGCTGGAGGAAGGAAGATATCAGGTCGGGGAGCACACCTTTGACCGCGATGCCCTGATTTTCGACGGCGGGCAGGTGAAACAGGTAAGCCTGGAGAATCCGGACGGCAGGCGGATCGTGACCATGCGCTGTCCGGACGCCCGTTCCGTGGGAATCTGGTCGCCGTCCGGGATGCAGGCCCCCTTTATCTGTCTGGAGCCGTGGATTGGAAGATGCGACAACAGCGGCTTTTCCGGGGAATTAAAGGATAAGTTTGATATTCAGGTTCTGGAAGAAGGACGGATTTTTGAGACGGCCCTGGATTTGGCAATCGGAGAATAGGAAGGCAGAGGTAAGGAGCATGAGAGCTGCGAGAGAATTGTTGAAGGATCTGGATTACCAGGTCTTGAGCGGAAATGTCAGCCGGGATGTGAATGAGCTGGTTTACAATACGAAGAACGTAACCAAGGATTGTATGTTTGTCTGCATCCGGGGAGCTTCTTTTGACAGCCACCAGGCGGCCGGGGAAGCGGCCGAAAACGGGGCGGCAGTCATTGTGGCAGAGGGGCCGGTAGAGGTTCCGGACGGGATCACAGTGGTGAAAGTTGCAGATACCAGATATGCCCTGGCGAAAATTTCCGCCGCTTATTTTGGATACCCGGCGGAAAAACTCCGGATTATAGGAATTACCGGGACAAAGGGAAAAACTACGGCTACCTACATGATACGCTCCATTCTGGAGCATGCGGGCATTTCTACGGGACTTATCGGAACCATCGAGACTATTATCGGAGAACGGAGCATCCCGGCCTGCAATACCACGCCGGAATCCTACACCATCCAGGAGGACTTCGCCCGTATGCTGGAGGCAGGCTGCAAGGCAGTGGTAATGGAAGTATCCTCTCAGGGACTGAAGCTGCACCGGACGGCAGGAATTCCTTTTGAACTGGGGATCTTTACAAATCTGGCCCAGGATCACATCGGCCCCAATGAGCATGACAGCTTTGCGGACTACCTGGAGTGCAAGAGCCGTCTTTTCAGGCAGTGCCGGGTGGGAATTGCCAATGCGGACGACGAACACTGGAGAGAAGTGTTCCAAGGGCATACCTGCGGGATTGAGACTTATGGATTTTCCGGGGAAGCGGATCTGCAGGCTTCGGATATGGAGCTTTTGAGCGGTCCCGGGTATCTGGGAGTGGCCTGTCATGTGTCGGGTCTGACGGATATGGATGCGGAAATTGATATGCCCGGCAAATTCACCGTCTACAACGCCTTGGCTGCCATAGCGGCCTGCCGCCATTTCGGAGTTTCCCAGGAAGATATGAAGGAGGCTTTAAAGAAAGCTAAGAGCAAGGGGCGGATTGAGAAGGTCCATGTGTCGGATGAATTTACGCTGCTCATAGACTATGCGCACAATGCCATGAGCTTAGAGAGCCTTCTTGCCACATTGAAGGAATACCAGCCCGCGCGGCTGGTCTGCCTGTTTGGATGCGGCGGAAACCGCTCCAGGCTGCGCCGCTTTGAGATGGGAGAAGTCTCCGGGCGTCTGGCAGATTTGACGGTTATCACGTCGGATAATCCCAGGTTCGAGGATCCCCAGGCGATCATAGACGACATACGGACGGGAATGGAGAAGACTCAGGGGAACTATGTGGAGATTCCGGACCGGAAGGAGGCTATCCGCTATGTGATTGCCCATGGACAGCCGGGAGATGTGATTGTGCTGGCAGGAAAGGGCCACGAGGATTACCAGGAGATTAGGGGCGTCAAATATTCCATGGATGAGCGGGTGTTGATCCGGGAGGTGCTGGAAGAGCTGGGGAGAAGCTAGATGCCGGAGTATGCAGATATCATCGTAGATATTTCCCTGGAGAAGCTGGACAAAACGTTTCAGTACCGGATCCCCCGGTCTTTGCAGGAGACCCTTCAAGAAGGGATGCAGGTGATTGTACCCTTCGGCGGAGGGAACAGGACCCTGACGGGCTACGTGACCCAGGTGACGGATCGGTGCGGATTTGATCCGGCCCGTATCCGGGAGATTATAGGGATTGCCGAGAAAGGCGTCTGTCTGGAAGGACAGATGATCTCCCTGGCTGCCTGGATCCGGCGCTTCTATGGCTCCACTATGAACCAGGCGCTGAAAACCGTGCTTCCCGTGCGGCGCAAAATTCAGGAGAAGACCAGGCGGAGACTGGTGCGCACAGTTTCGGAAGAAGAGGCAGAGGAGTTTCTGGCCTTGTTTGAACGGAAACACCAGACGGCGCGGTTCCGCCTGCTGGAAGCGCTTCTTAAGCAGGAGGAACTGGATTACCGCCTGGTATCGGAGCAGCTTCATCTTACGGCCCAGACCGTGAAAAAGCTGGAGGAAATGGGAATTCTCCGGGTGGAGACGGATACAGTCTGGCGCAATCCTGTGAAAAAGGCAGGGGCAGGGGAGCGCCCGGCGGTTCTGAACCCGGAGCAGCAGGCAGCGGTGCGCGGCATTCTTTCCAGGGCCGGGCAGGGAGATCGGAAGCCCTCTTTGATTTACGGGGTGACGGGAAGCGGGAAGACGGAAGTGTATATGGAGCTGATTGCCTCTGTGCTTGGGCAGGGAAAGGAAGCCATTGTACTGATTCCGGAAATTGCCCTTACCTTCCAGACATCCCTTCGCTTTTACCGAAGATTCGGAGAACAGGTGACGATTGTGAACTCCCGCCTGTCAGAGGGGGAGCGCTACGATCAGATGGAGCGGGCCAGAAAGGGACAGGTGCGGATTGTCATAGGACCCCGCTCCGCTTTGTTTACACCTTTTCAAAATCTGGGAATCATTATTATAGACGAGGAGCATGAGGGAAGCTATAAGAGCGAGACGGTTCCCAGGTATCACGCCAGGGAGACGGCCATACAGCGGGCGCAGATGTGCGGGGCATTCGTGGTGCTTGGCTCGGCCACACCCTCCGTGGAATCCTATGCGCGGGCCCTGAAAGGGGACTATCTCTTATACCGGCTGGAAAAACGGGCGCTGGAGAAACCCCTGCCCCGGACGGAAGTAATTGATCTGAGGGAGGAGCTGAGAGCGGGCTGTCGTTCCATTTTGAGCCGGCGGCTGCGGGAGCTGATGGAAGACCGGCTGAAAAAGGGCCAGCAGACCATGCTCTTTTTAAACCGGCGGGGGTATGCGGGCTTTGTTTCTTGCAGAGCCTGCGGACATGTGTTAAAATGTCCTCATTGCGATGTGTCCATGTCCCTGCACACAGGAGGCAGGATGGTCTGTCATTACTGCGGTTACGAGGAGCGCACGCAGGAGGCATGCCCTGTCTGCGGTTCTTCCTATATCGGAGCCTTCCGGGCGGGGACCCAGCAGGTGGCGGAGCTGGTGCAAAGGGAATTTCCGTCCGCCCGGGTACTGCGGATGGATCTGGACACGACCAAAAATAAGGACGGGCATGAGAAGATTCTGGAGGCCTTTGCCGAGGGCCGGGCAGATATCCTGGTGGGGACCCAGATGATTGTGAAGGGCCATGATTTTCCCAATGTGACCCTGGTAGGGGTGCTGGCTGCGGATCTCTCCCTTTACGGAGGAGATTACCGGGCTTCCGAGCGCACCTTCCAGCTTCTGACCCAGGCGGCCGGCCGGGCAGGACGGGGAAAAGAGCCGGGAATCGCAGTGATCCAGACATATAGTCCCGATCATTACAGTATTGAGACGGCGGCGGCCCAGGATTATCCGGCGTTTTTTGAGAAGGAAACCGCATACCGCAGTCTGATGGAGTATCCGCCGGCAGCGGAGATGATGGCCCTTTATCTTTCCGGAACGGAGAAGGAGGTGCTTGAGCAGGGGGCCCAAGTTCTGTTCCGGGCAGTCTGCCGGGAAAACCGGGACGGCAGCATCCGTGTAATTGGTCCCGCAGACGCCCGGGTAGCCCGGGTTAACGACCGATACCGCAAAGTGATTTATCTGAAATGCAGGGATCCCGAGCGTCTCACAGAGATGAAGGAGTGTCTGGAGCCCCGGATAGGGGAGTCTGAGGAACTGCGGAATTTGAGCGTACAGTTTGACCGGAATCCTATGAACGGGTACTAAAATAGAAAAGCAAAGGAGAGTTGTATCAGCAATGGCAATCCGAAATATCAGAGAAATGGGAGATGACATTCTCCGTAAGAAAAGCAGGGAGGTCACGGAGATGACCCCTAAGATCCGCGAACTCATAAGCGACATGTACGATACTTTGTACGAGTCCATGGGCGTGGGCCTTGCGGCTCCCCAGGTGGGGATTCTCAAACGAATTGTGGTGATCGATGTGGAGGAAGGAAATCCCTATACTTTGATCAACCCGGAAATCCTGGAGACCAGGGATACCCAGACAGGCGGCGAGGGGTGCTTAAGCGTGCCGGGAAAAGCGGGAAAGGTCACTCGTCCGGCCTATGTGCGCGCCCGGGCCCTGGACGAGAATATGCAGCCCTATGAGCTGGAGGGGGAAGGGCTTCTGGCCCGGGCTATCTGCCATGAGCTGGATCATTTAGAGGGGATCCTCTATGTGGACCGGGTGGAGGGAGAACTCTACGACGCGGAAATGGAAGACGACGAAGATTAGGATGGAGTGAGGTTCATGAGGATTATTTTTATGGGAACCCCGGATTTTTCCGTGGGTACGCTGGAGGCTTTGATTCAGGCGGGGCATGAGATTGCACTGGTGGTTTCCCAGCCGGACAAACCAAAGGGACGGGGGCATGAGCTGACGCCTACCCCGGTGAAGGAGGCGGCTCTGCGGCATAACCTCCGCGTTTACCAGCCCAGGCGCCTTCGAGGAGAGGTGGCGGAAGCCATGCTTCGTGGCGTCCAGGCGGATGTGATTGTAGTCGTTGCCTTTGGTCAGATCATTCCGCCTTCTATTTTAAATATGAAACCTTACGGCTGCATCAATGTCCATGCCTCCCTGCTTCCCAAATACCGGGGAGCCGCTCCCATTCAGTGGGCGGTCATAGACGGGGAAAAGGAGAGCGGTGTTACCATTATGCAGATGGATGAGGGCCTGGACACGGGAGACATGCTGTTAAAGGGCGTGATTCCCCTGGAGGAAAAAGAGACGGGGGGCAGCCTGTTTGACAAGCTGAGTGCCTTGGGAGCCTCCCTCTGTGTAGAAGCCCTTGAGAAGCTGGAGAAAGGAACCTTAAAGCCCGAGAAGCAGGGGGAGACTACAACCCCCTATGCGAAAATGCTCACGAAAGAGATGGGGGATTTGGACTGGACCCGGCCTGCAGAGGAGCTGGAGCGTCTCATCCGGGGGTTGAATCCCTGGCCCGGTGCCTATACCCGGATGGAAGGAAAGATTTTAAAGCTTTGGGCTTCGGATGCGGACAGGGATGGGGAGTGCCCGGCAGGAGCGGCCTGCGGGGAGATTGTGAAGGTGGAAAAAGACGCCGTCCATGTGGCCTGCGGCAGCGGGCTTTTAAAGCTCACGGAGCTTCAGCTCCAGGGCAGGAAGCGCATGGATGCAGCGGCTTTTCTGCGGGGATGCCGCCTGGAGCCGGGGATGCGGCTTGGAAAGATTGGACCGCTGGAGTAAAACGGAAACAGCAGAAGCCCGGACAGAGCCCAGAAGGATTTGCAGACGCTTTAGCGGCTGAAAATGCTTCTAGAGAAGGGGCTCTGGAAGGGCGGATGCGGAACTAACCCAGCAACTGTCTGGAGAGTGAAGAAGGAAGCAGAGCAGCGAAGCGGCTCGGAATCCTTCTAGAGAAAGCACTCGGAAGATAGTTGCGGAACTAAAAATGGAGGTAAAAGAATGCCCTACAGATATGGTTACTATTTTGATCCTACGTATATCCTGGTGCTTATCGGCGTGGTGATTTCTCTCTGGGCGTCGGCCATGGTGAAAAGCACCTATGCCAAATACAGCAAGGTGCGGAGCATGTCCGGCCTGACCGGGGCCGATGCAGCAGAGCGGATTTTGAAGTCTGCCGGAATTTACGATGTGCGGATTGAGCACATTGCGGGAAATCTGACGGATCACTATGATCCCCGTTCCCGTGTGCTCCGGCTCTCGGATACGGTGTTCGGTTCCGCTTCGGTAGCGGCCATCGGGGTGGCTGCCCATGAGTGCGGCCATGCCATTCAGGACGATCAGTCCTATGCTCCTCTGCGGATCCGGAACGCCCTGGTTCCGGTGGCGAATATCGGGACTCATGCGGCCTGGCCCATTATCCTGGTGGGAATCTTTTTCGGAAGTTCCCAGTTTCTTTTAAATCTGGGGATCCTGTTGTTTTCCCTGGGCGTGCTCTTTCAGCTTGTAACTCTGCCGGTAGAATTTGACGCTTCTTCCCGGGCAGTGCGGATTCTGGGAGATTCCGGGATTCTGGCAGGAGAAGAGATCGGAAAGACCAGGAAGGTCCTCCGGGCGGCGGCCATGACTTACGTGGCGGCGGCAGCGGCGTCCATTCTCTCCCTGCTCCGTCTGATCCTGCTCTTTGGAGGAAGGGATCGTGACTAAGGAGGCCGGAAGCCGGGAGCTGGTTCTGGGAATCCTGACAGAGGTAACACAACAGGAAGAATACAGCCACATTGTGATCCGCAATGTGCTGGAGAAATACCAGTATCTTAAGAAGCAGGAGCGGGCGTTCATCACCCGCGTAGCCCAGGGGACCCTGGAACGGCTGATATTTCTGGATTATATCATAGACCGGTTTTCCAGCGTAAAAGTAACAAAGATGAAGCCGGTAATCCGCAGCATTCTGCGGATGTCCGTGTACCAGCTTGTATTTATGGACGGTGTGCCGGATGCGGCTGTCTGCAACGAGGCCGTGAAGCTGGCCCGGAAGAAGGGCTTTCACAATCTGGCAGGATTTGTAAACGGTGTGCTGCGCAGCATTGCCAGAAGCCTTCCGGATCTTCCCTGCCCGCCGGAGGAAGACGGGAAGGCTTTTCTCTCCGTCCGGTATTCCATGCCGGAATGGATCGTGGAAAAGTGGCTGAATGCCTACGGAAGGGAGCGCACGGAGCAGATTTTGAAAGCATTTCTGGAGAAGAGGCCTCTGTCCGTGCGGGTGAATCTGCAGAAAATTACGCCCGGGGCCTTGAAGGAACGCCTGGAGGCCCGGGGGATCCGGGTGCGGGAGACACCATACCTTTCCTATGCCCTGGAGCTTTCCGGCTATGACTATCTGGGGGCAATCCCGGAATTTGGGGAGGGACTTTTCCAGGTTCAGGACGTGAGTTCCATGCTGGCGGTGGAGGCTGCTGCGCCAAAGGAAGGCGCCGTTTGTATGGATGTGTGTGCCGCTCCTGGAGGAAAAAGCCTTCATCTGGCGGAAAAGCTTCGGGGAACCGGCCGTGTGGAGGCCAGGGATTTAACGGAATACAAGGCATCCCTGATCCGGAAAAATGCGGACCGTCTGGGAGCCGGAAATATCCATGTTTCTGTGTGGGACGCCCGTGTGCTCAGGGAAGATTCTGTGGAAGCAGCGGATGTGGTGCTGGCGGATCTGCCCTGCTCCGGTCTGGGGGTAGCGGGCCGGAAGCCGGATTTGAAATACCGGGTAACGGAAAAGCAGCAGGAGGAGCTGGCAGCCCTGCAGCGGGAAATACTTAAGGTGGTCCAGTCCTATGTAAAACCGGGCGGAATTCTGGTGTACAGTACCTGCACCATCAATCGGGGGGAGAATGAGGAGAATGTAAAGTGGTTTCTGGGGGAGTTTCCCTTTGAGGCCGTTTCCTTGAATGACTGTCTTAGCCGGGAACTGCACGGAGAGACTACAAAGGCCGGGTATCTCCAGCTTTTGCCGGGGATTCACGCCAGCGACGGATTCTTTATTGCAAAATTCAGAAAGAAGAGTTAAAAACATGGAGCGGACGGATATCAAATCCTTGAAAAGGGAAGAGCTTTGCCGGGAGATGGAGGCCTTGGGAGAGAAAAAGTTCCGGGCAGATCAGCTCTACCAGTGGATGCACAAAAAGCTGGCGGGCAGTTTGGAAGAAATGACCAATCTTTCCCAGGAGCTTCGCAGGCGTCTGGGGGAACAGTATGAATATATCTGCCTGGAAATAGTGGAGGTGCAGCGCTCCCAACTGGACGGGACCTGCAAATACCTGTTCCGGCTTCCCGACGGCCATGTGATTGAGAGTGTCCTTATGCGCTACCGTCACGGAAATACCGTGTGCATTTCTTCCCAGGCGGGGTGCCGCATGGGCTGCCGTTTCTGCGCCTCCGCCATCGGGGGGCTGGTGCGCAGCCTTCGTCCTTCGGAGATGCTGGAACAGATTTACCGGATTCAGAAGGACATTGGAGAGCGGATTTCCAATGTGGTGGTTATGGGGACGGGAGAGCCTTTGGACAATTACGACAACCTTCTTACCTTTCTGGGCCTTTTGTCGGACGAAAACGGCCTACATATAAGCCAGCGCAGCATTACCGTGTCCACCTGCGGCATAGCTCCCCGGATCCGCAGCCTGGCGGAGGAGGAGCTTTCCATTACCCTGGCCCTTTCCCTTCACGCACCTACCCAGGAGAAGCGCAGAGAACTGATGCCCATTGCCGTCCGGTATGAGCTTCCGGAAGTGCTGGACGCCTGCGCTTACTATTTTCGGAGAACGGGCCGGCGCATTACCTTTGAATACAGCTTAGTGGGAGGCGTCAATGACAGCCGGGAGGACGCTAGGCTTCTGGCGGCGCTGGCAAAGCCCATTCACAGCCATGTGAACCTGATTCCAGTGAATCCGGTGACGGAGCGGGGATATGTGCAGCCGGAGAAAGGCGTGATCCGGGCTTTCAAAGAAAAGCTGGAGGAATACGGGATTAACGTGACGGTCCGGCGGGAGCTGGGGCAGGACATCGACGGGGCCTGCGGACAGCTCCGGCGGCGGTATCTGGAGGGATAAAACTGATAAGCTTCATTTGAAAGAGCTTTTGCACATTGCGATAGAGCTTACGGACATTTTCGGGAGCTTGGATTTTTGGTGAATCTGGCCGGAAGTGGGGACTGTTCCCGTGAGAGAACGGTTTTTTCCTTGCTCTTTTACATTGTTTGTGCTAATATAAAATGAAATGTGGGGAAGTATCATGAGAAGAAGTGTTATGGGGAAAGGAGGAGAACGATGCTGAAAGCGTACGGGATGAAGGATATCGGGAGATGCCGGAGCGTCAATCAGGACTATATTTTTGTGTCTGAGAAACCGGTCGGAAATTTGCCGAATCTCTTCCTGGTAGCGGACGGGATGGGTGGTCACAGAGCAGGCGATCTGGCCTCCGAGTATACAGTCTCCATGGTCCGGGAGGCAGTCGAGAAAAGTATGCAGAACATCCCACTACAGATATTAAAGAACGCATTTCAGTACGCCAACCAGAAACTCCTGGAGAAAGCCCAGGAGTCCCCGGCTTATATGGATATGGGAACAACCCTGGTGGCGGCGACGGTTGTAGGAGATACGGCTTATGTAGTCAATGTAGGCGACAGCCGCTTGTATAAGGTGGGCTCTGCCATTTGGCAGATTACCAGGGATCACTCCCTTGTGGAGGAGATGATCCGAATGGGAGAAATTTCAAAGGAGGAAGCCCGGAATCATCCCCAAAAGAATATTATAACGAGGGCTATCGGCGTTTCGCAGATAGTGGAAGCAGACTATTTTGATTTGGAGCTTGCGAAGGGAGAGTGTCTGCTATTGTGTTCCGACGGCCTGAGCAATATGATAGAGGATTCTCAGATCAAAGAGATTCTGGATCGGAGGCGGGATCTGCGCTCCGGGGCAGAAGAACTGGTGGAGACGGCGAACCGAAACGGCGGCCGGGATAATATTGCAGTCGTTTTAGTAGAGCAGGGATGAGGTGTAAGTGATGATTAGAATCGGAATGTTTTTAGGAGACCGCTATGAGATTTTGGAAAAAATCGGATCCGGCGGCATGGCAGATGTATTCAAAGGAAAAGATCACAAGCTGAACCGCTTTGTGGCAGTCAAGGTGCTGAAAGAAGAGTTTGTGGAGGATCGGAATTTCGTCCGCAAATTCAAAGAAGAGGCCCAGGCAGCGGCGGGGCTTGCTCATCCGAATATTGTAAATGTGTACGATGTAGGCGACGAGCAGAATATCAAATACATTGTAATGGAGCTGGTTGAAGGGATTACCCTGAAAACTTATATTGAAAAGAAGGGAAAGCTGACGGTTAAGGAGGCTACCAGTATTGCCATCCAGGTGGGGGCAGGTCTGGAGGTGGCCCACAACAATCAGATTGTACACCGGGATATAAAGCCCCAGAACATCATTATTTCCCGGGAGGGCAAAGTAAAGGTAACGGATTTCGGAATTGCCAAATCGGTTTCCTCCAATACCAATACTTCGGATGCCATGGGTTCCGTCCATTACACTTCCCCGGAGCAGGCCAGGGGAGGGTACAGCGATGCCAAGAGCGATATCTATTCCCTGGGTATTGTCATGTATGAGATGGTGACGGGCAGGGTTCCCTTTGACGGGGAGACCACGGTAGTAATAGCTGTCAAGCATCTGCAGGAGGACATTACCTCGCCCCGGGTCTATGCCTCGGAGATTCCCGTCAGCCTGGAGCATATTATTTTGAAATGTACGGAGAAAAGCCCGGACCGCCGGTATGCCTACGTGGCAGACCTGGTGGCGGATTTGAAGCAGTCCCTGATTACGCCGGACGTGAATTTTGTGAAAGAAATCCTGCCCGGCGGAGCTAAGACTGTGGCGATTACCCGGGACGATATTTCCAGAATCCAGAAGGAGACCGGAAGGATTTCCCTGAATCAGGAGGAGCTTTCCCGCTCTGCGTATCCCGAAAGCTTCGGGGAGGATAACGAGGGCCTCTTCGAAGACGATGAAGATGAGGATTATTACGACGACTACGAGGATGACGAGGACGGCTACGGCGATGAGGAAGAACAGGATGAGGAGGATGACGGAGACGACGACAGCATCCTGGATCCCAAGCTGGAGAAGATTATGACCATCGGCGGCATTGTGGCGGCCGTGATCATCGTAATTATTATTATCTTTATCATTGTAAAGCTGTTCGGATTCGGAAAATCCGGGAAGAAAGAGAAGGAAAATAATGAGCCTCAGATTGAGGATGTGCTGGATGACGAGAAAGTAGAAGTGCCCGGCCTCTTAGGCAAGAGCTATTCTGAGGCAAAGGATATGCTGAACGATCTGGGCCTGGGCATAGAGCTGGGGGAAACCCGCTCTTCCGACGAGTATGAGCCGGGGCAGATTATCAGCCAGAGTATTGACGAAGGAACCGAGGTAGAGGCCCACACCACCATCACCGTGGATATCTGCGGAGACGGGGAGGAAGCCACTGTGCCGGATGTGACAGAATACACCCAGTCCAGGGCGGAATCTGCCTTGAAGGAACTGGGCTTCTCGGTAGACGTAAAAGAAGAGTATGACGATAAGGTAGAGGCCGGAAAAGTAATTTCCACCAGTCCTAAGGCAGGCAGCAAGGTGGATCGCAGCAGCGTCATTACCATCACCGTCAGCAAGGGGCCGGCGGAGGAAAACGAGACCACCGTTCCCAAGATTGAGGGCTTGAGCGAAGCGGCAGCCAAGACAGAGCTGACGAACGCCGGTCTGAAGACAGGCAGCGTTACCCAGCAGTACAGTGATTCGGTGGAAGAGGGCTACGTGATCTCCCAGCATATCCGGCAGGGAACCAAGGTGGAGAAAGATACCGCCGTCAACTTCGTGGTCAGCCGGGGATCCGAGGATGTGTACATCGGAAATGCGGAGAAGAACGGCAGCGACGAGGCTTCTGTGACTAAGTATCTCCAGGATCGGGGCCTGAAGGTTTCCAGAAGTGAGCAGTACCATGCCACCGTTCCCAAGGGAAATGTGATCTCCTACTCACCCGGCAACGGCAGCACGGTGAAGCCGGGCAGCACGGTGAATATTGTGGTAAGTTTAGGGCCGGAGCCGGTGAAGACGGCGTCTGTGCCGGATGTTAAAAATAAGACTGTGGATGCGGCAAAATCTGCAATAGAGGGTGCGGGATTTAAATGGGGCGGTTCATCAAAAGGTGAAACAGCACCGGATTATACATTAAATGGGACGGTTTATGATTGGAATCCTAAGGGGACACAGAATCTTGGAACAACGATTAGCGTGAAGATATATGCGAATATGCCGGATTGTGGTCCAGATAACCATACAGGGAATCCGGGTGGGAAGTGCAGTATATGCGGAAATCCGATTCCAACCCCGGAAACACCGGATCCAAATCCAACCCCAACCCCTTAAGCGGATGTCAAATTCTATGCAGGGAAAGATAGTAAAAGGGATCGCCGGATTCTACTACGTTCACGTAGTAGAATCCGGCATCTATGAATGTAAAGCAAAAGGGATTTTCCGCAACAAAGGCGTAAAGCCCCTGGTAGGGGACAATGTGCGTCTTGTTTCTCTGGACAAAGAGGAAATGACGGGAAATATCGAGGAGATACTTCCGCGGAAAAACGAGCTGATCCGTCCGGCGGTGGCCAATGTGGATCAGGCTTTGGTAATCTTTGCAGCCGCCAGTCCCCAGCCCAATTTTAATCTTCTGGACCGCTTCCTTATTCAGATGCAGCACCAAGAGGTTCCGGTGATCTTGTGCTTTAATAAGCAGGATCTGGTGACGGAGGAGGACTTGGAAGCTATTTCTGCTGTCTACGGCGGTTACGGCAGCGAGCTGTGCTTTGTGAGTGCCCAGGAGGAGACAGGGCTTGAAAAACTGCGGCAGCTTTTGAAGGGAAGAACCACTACGGTGGCAGGCCCTTCCGGGGCGGGGAAATCTTCTCTTATCAACCTTCTTCATCCCCAGGCGGCCATGGAGACCGGAAGCATCAGCGAGAAAATCCAGCGGGGGAAGCATACCACCCGCCATTCGGAGCTGTTTGCCCTGGATGAAGAAAGCTTTATCTGTGATACGCCGGGGTTCAGTTCGGTTTACCTTCCGGAACTGGAGAAGGAAGAACTGAAAGAATATATGCCGGAATTTTCGGAGTACGCGTCTTTCTGCCGGTTTCAGGGCTGTGTACATATACACGAGCCAGATTGTGCCGTCAAGGAGGCTTATGAGGCAGGGAAGATTTCCCCTGTCCGATATGAAAACTATAAACTGCTCTATGAGGAGTTGAAAAACAGAAGGAGGTATTGATTATGAACATTCTGGCACCATCCATACTCTCGGCGGATTTCGCGTCATTGGGGGAGGATGTAAAGAAGGCGGAGCGCTCAGGAGCCCAGTATCTGCATATTGACGTGATGGACGGCGCTTTCGTGCCCAGCCTGTCTTTGGGGTTTCCGGTGATCAAATCCATCCGCAGAGTGACGAACCTGGTGTTTGACGTGCATCTTATGATCTGCGATCCCGATCGCTATATTGAGGAGTTTGCCGCAGCCGGAGCGGGTATTATCACCGTCCATGCAGAGGCCTGTCCTCATTTGAACCGGACCATTGCCTCCATCAAAGAGAATGGATGTAAGGCAGGGGTGGCTCTCAATCCGGCTACTCCTTTGACAGGGCTTTCGTACATCCTGGACGATCTGGATATGGTTCTTCTGATGACAGTGAATCCGGGCTTTGGAGGACAGAAATACATTGAGAGCTGTACCCGGAAAATCCGTGGACTGAAACGGATGATTTCAGAGCGGGATCTGGAAATTGACATTGAGGTGGACGGCGGGATTAAGCTGGACAATGTGCAGAAGGTGCTGGAGGCAGGGGCAAACGTGATTGTAGCAGGGTCTGCGGTCTTCGGCGGCGATGTGGAGCAGAATGTAAAGGATTTCTTAAAGGTTTTAAATCCATGAGGACACTGATTGTGAGCGGGGGCAATATCGAGACTGATTTTGCCCTTGCTTTTTACCGGGAACACAAATTTGACTATATCATCGGGGTGGATAACGGCCTGCGCTTTCTCTGTGAAAACGAAATTGTTCCCACACACGTGGTAGGGGACTTTGATACGGCAGATCCGGAACTTGTGAGCCGCTACCGTTCCCTGGCCGGGGTGGAGATACGGACTTTTGATCCGGTGAAGGATTCTACAGACACGCAGATTGCCATTGAGCTGGCTTTAGAGCTGGAAAGTGCTTCCATTGTGATACTGGGAGGAACCGGAAGCCGCCTGGATCACGTGCTGGGAAATCTGCACAGCATGATGCTGGCCAAGAAGGCCGGGACGGAATGTATGCTTTTGGATTCCCATAACCGGATTCGCATCATTTCGGAAGAAACGGTTTTGAAGCGGGAGGAGCAGTACGGAAGCTATGTCTCCCTGATTCCTCTTACCTCTGCAGTGGACGGCGTGGATCTCATAGGTTTCCGTTATCCCTTAAAAAATCACACCTTTACGGTTTTTGAGAGCGCGGGGCTGGGTGTAAGCAACGAAATTTTGGAAGAAGAAGGGAGAATCCGCCTGCGCTCCGGCGCATTCCTTTTGATAGAATCCAGGGATTAAAACTCCAGCAGCTTTTGGAAAGAGTGGAAAAGAGTAGAAAATGGCAGGGGAAGCCCCCTGCTTTTTTTCAAATCCGTTATAGAAACTTCCCGGAAAAAGGAAAGAAAAGACCTGTTTTTGAAAAATTTTTCTCCGAATAACTGGAAAAATTGTATATTCTTAATAAAAAAGGTGAGACTAACCAACAGGGACGAGTGAAACAGGCAGGATTGACAAATGGCAGTCTGCCTGTCATAATACGTCCATCAGGAACAGGAGGAGTGAAGAATGATGCAGGAAAAGAAGATTAAACTGAATGCGACTGAGGATGTAAAAGAGTTTGTAAGCGGAGCCAGCAAATGTGATTTTGATGTGGATGTATCCTACAACCGGGTCCTTATTGACGCGAAATCCATTCTGGGTGTGTTAAGTATGGATTTAAACCGGATTCTTACAGTGAAGTATCACGGTGAAAATAGGGATTTCGAGCGGGTGCTGGCAAAGTTTGCCACAGCGTAGGCAGAGCCTCATAGCATCTGACAGGCACAGAAGCCGCTGCACGGGAAGTGCGCGGCTTTTTTAGATCGAACACTTGTCCTGTCCTTCTCTTTTTGTTACAATGGCCTTATGGAAAATACAAACGCAATCGTAAAGATCTCCGTGCGCACCCTGGTAGAATTTATCCTGCGCTCCGGGGACTTGGACAATCGAAGAGGGAGCCGGGCGGAACGGGATGCCATGCAGGCAGGAAGCCGGCTGCACCGGAAGCTCCAGAGACGCATGGGAGGAGATTACCGGGCGGAGGTGCCGCTTAAATATGAAATTCCCATGGAAGAAATCCTCTGTGTGCTGGAAGGGCGGGCCGATGGTATCTTCACGGAAGAGGGCTTAACGACGGTGGACGAGATCAAGGGCGTGTACCGGGATTTGGATAAAATCGGGGAACCTGTGGGCGTGCATCTGGCCCAGGCCATGTGCTATGCCTGGATTTACGCGGAGCAGAACGGACTGGAACGGATCGGAGTGCGGATGACCTACGGGAATCTGGAGACGGAACAGCTCAAATACTTTCGTTTTCAGTATGAAAGGAAAGAGCTTCAGATCTGGTTTGCCAATCTGATGGAGGAGTACGGAAAATGGGCCGGGTTCCAGGCCCGGTGGCGGGAAACCTTGCAGAAAAGCATCCGTCCTCTCCAGTTTCCCTTTCCCTACCGGGAAGGGCAGCGGGAGTTGGCGGCCGGGGTATACCGGACTGTTGCCAGGAAGAAGCGGCTTTTTATCCAGGCACCTACCGGAGTGGGAAAAACCATGTCCGTGGTTTTCCCGGCGGTCAAGGCGGTGGGAGAGGGCTTGGGAGAGAAGATTTTCTATCTGACGGCCAAGACCATTACCAGAACCGTAGCGGAGGACGCTTTCGGCATCCTGCGGGAGCGGGGTCTGCGCTTGAAAAGTGTGACCCTGACAGCCAAGGAAAAGCTCTGTATCTGTGAGGATACCGACTGCAATCCCGAGTCCTGTCCCTATGCGGAGGGACATTTTGACCGGGTCAACCAGGCGGTGTATGAGCTGCTCACGGAAGGGCCGGACGATCTGAACCGGGAAGTACTGCTTGGGCATGCCCACAAGCACCGGGTCTGCCCTTTTGAGATGAGCCTGGATGTATCCAGCTGGACGGACGCGGTGATCTGTGATTACAATTATGTCTTTGACCCCAATGTGCGCCTGAAACGGTTTTTTTCCGAGGGCATGAAAGGAGAATACCTTTTTCTCATCGATGAGGCTCACAACCTGGTGGAGCGGGGCAGGGAGATGTTCAGCGCAGATCTCTATAAAGAAGAATTTCTGGAGTTGAAGCGCAGGGTCCGGGGGCGTTACCGGAAGCTGGAGCATGCCCTGGAAAAGTGCAACCGATATCTTCTGGATTGCAAACGGGAGTGTGAGACCTACTGCATTCAGGAGGAGGTGGGAGCCTTTGCCCTCAAGCTTCTGAGCCTGATGGGAGAGCTGGAGAAGGTCCAGGAGGAATGTACGGATCCCCTGCTTGGGGAGGAACTGCAGGAATTCTGGTTCCGGGTGCGGGACTTTCTTAATATTTTTGAGCGCCTGGACGAGAACTATGTGATTTACAGCCGGTTCGCGGAGGACGGCCGGTTCCAGATCAGGCTTTACTGTGTGGAAACGGCGGTAAATCTGCGGGAGTGCCTGGACCGGGGAAACAGCACCGTGTTTTTTTCCGCCACCCTCCTTCCGATGCCTTATTACAAGCATCTTCTGGGAGATGAGGCGGACTATGCAGTCTATGCCCGTTCCCCCTTTGATCCGGGAAAGCGCCTTCTTATGGTGGGCCGGGATGTAAGCAGCCGATATGCCAGGCGGACGGATCGGGAGTACGAACGGATTGCGTCGTATATCCGGGCTTTGGCGTCTGGGCACCGGGGAAATTACCTGGTATTTTTTCCCTCCTATAAGGTGATGCAGGAAGTCTATGAGAAATTTTTGGGAGAATTTGCTGCGGATGAGATGGAATGCCTCCTGCAGCAGCCGGGTATGAACGAGAGCCGGCGGGAAGAATTTTTGAAAAATTTTCAGGATCCCTGCCGGGAGAAAAGCCTTTTGGGATTCTGCGTAATGGGGGGGATTTTTTCTGAGGGCATTGATTTGAAGCATGAGGCCTTGATTGGAGCGGCCATTGTAGGGACGGGACTTCCCATGGTCTGTGACGAGCGGGAGATTCTGCGCCAATTCTATGAGGAGCGGGGCATGGACGGCTTCGCCTATGCCTATCAGTATCCCGGGATGAATAAGGTATTGCAGGCTGCCGGACGGGTGATCCGCACCCAGGAGGACCGGGGGGTGATCCTGCTTTTGGACGAGCGCTTTTTGAACAGCGGATACCGGAGGCTCTTTCCTCTGGAGTGGGAGTCCTTTCAAACCTGCACGCTTCCGGAGATCGGGGAGGCCGTCGCCGGATTCTGGGGCTCAAAATAGCGCATAAATTGCCGGGCTGCCGGGCTTAAGGGGAGGTGATCGCTGTGGACGATGACAATCTGGCGGCCGGGCAGTTCTTCTTTTAAGGGAAGCGGGAACAGATCCGGGTGATTCCCCTTCAGGCAGTAGTACGGCACAAAGGCTACGCCCAGGCCGATGGAGGCCAGATCCAGGAGCAGATCATTGCTGCTCAGCTCGATTTCCGGGACCAGGTCCAGCTGGTGCTGCTGAAAAAGGTTGTGGAGAAATTCGCTGGTGGTGCTTTTCCGGGTGAGCATGAGAAGCGGATAGTCCAGAAGCTCCCGGAACGTGAGCGGGCGGTTTTCTAAATGGAAATAGCGGCGGCTGGCGATAAAGATGTCGTGGAAATTAAGGACCTCCCGGGCGCGCCCGGCGCTTCCCAGCCGGGAGTTGGGATAGTTGGTGAAGATTAGATCCGCCTGGCCCTTTTCCAAGAGATCCACGCACCGGATAGAGGTCTGGTTGGTGACTTTGATGTGGACCCCGGGAAATTCCCGGTGGAACCGCTGCAGGTAGGGAACCAGGAAATAGCGGCAGATGGTGTCGCTGGCCCCGATGCGCAGCTGTCCGCCGCTCAAAGAGCCGGACTCCAAAAGCTGGTTTTCCCCGCGCTTAATCAGATGGATGGCAGGTTCAATGTGGCGCAGCAGGATTTCCCCTTCCGGTGTAAGCTGTACCCGCTTGGTGCTGCGCAGAAAGAGGTTCTGGTTCAGCTTTTTCTCCAGGACCTTGACGGACTGGCTGACGGCCGACTGGGAAATGAAAAGCTGTTTGGAGGCTTCGGAGAAGCTTAAGGTAACGGCCACATGGTAGAATACTTTGTAAAGTTCGTAGTTAATGTCCATGGAGTGCTCCTTTTTTCCGTGAAAGGACAACCAGAACAAGGAGGAACAGAGCAGTGAGAAGGGAGATTCCGTCTCCTATCCGGTACAGCACAGGAGTTTCATAGCGGACGGTAACAGAGCCCGCAGTAACATCCGGCAGGAGGATACGCAGCCGCAGAAGCTCTCCCATTTCTGTTTCCAGCCGTTCTCCCTGGGTGTCATAGGCCTGGTAGCAGGGGTAATAATTTAAGGATACGTCCACATACCCTTCCTGGGTATCTCCGGTTTTGCGGTAGAGGAAATATGCCCCGGCGCCTTCCCGGGAGCATTCCTCCAGGACAACGCCCTCAGAGGGAAGGAAAGCCGTATCCCGCTGGCGAAACGCAGTAGTGCTGTAGTCTTCGTCCGGGTCACTGATAAGATATAGGAAATCGCAGTCCTGGGAGCGGTCCATCTGGCTGTTCCAGTCCACAAAGTGAAGGGCTGTGTTGGCGTAGCTGCTAAAGTAAGCGCCGGAGGAGTAGACACACCAGATTCCGCAGAGCAGGAACAAAAGCTTTTTGGAATCACCGGCTGTAAAAAAGCCGTAAACGCCGATGGCGGAGACGATACAGAGGAAAAGAGTGGCAAAGGGCAGAAAGCGGAAGGCGAACTGGATGCTTCCGGTCAGCCGCAGCAAAAAGGGAGAGTTCTGAATCCGATCCCAGGGGAAATAGATGCTGGAGGCATACACGCAGAGAATGCCAAGGGCCAGGCAGCATTTTCCCAAACGCAGGTGGAACTTGGGAAGCCTTTGGTTTTTCCGGAAACAGACGGCCAGAAAGAGGAGGCTTCCAACTAGGAGGATAAAGCCCAAAGAGAAGGGCATTTCCTGGGCGATGCTTCCACGCCCCAAGGTATCCCCAGTGGGATTTAAGACCCCGGCGTCAAAAAACTGGGGGGCATACAGGGAGTAGCCGGCCAGCCTCCGGGAATCCCGCAGAACCTGCAGAGGATAGCGCATGTGATCCAGGAAGGGAAGGATAAACCACAGGTTTAAAAGGAAGGTGGAAACGGCGGCCAGAAGCAGGCGGGCCAGGCGCTTTCCTTCCCGGAGCTTTGGGATGCAGCAGAGGGCAAAGACGGCCGAAAAGCCGATGGCCAGCTCCGTGGTGATCATATGGGACTGCAGAAGGCCCGTAAAGGCGAATACGGAGAGAATCCATTTCCGGGAATCCCCCAGGAGAAGTTCGTACATACCCAGCAGCAAAAGAGGCAGGAAAACCATGGCCAGAACCTCGCCCACTGCGGCCCGGGTGTAGAGATTGATCATCCGGTACATGGAGAGGGTATAGAAAAAAGAGGAAATAAGGCCGATTTTCCGGGAGCGCAGCAGGCGGGAGAAGGCATAATAGGAGACTCCCGCAGTGGCAAAGTTCACGGCAGCCAAAAGCAGCCGGTAACAGCCGATGGGCGACAGGCCGAAAGCCCCCAGAAGGGCAAAGGGATAGAGGAAAAATTCCGCGTAAAATACGCAATTCTGGTATCCGAAGCCGGAAAACATCCGGGGGTGAATCCGCACGGGCAGGGTGCCCGAAAGGATATCCTCGGAAAGATTGCAGAGCCTTCCGTAGTGGAAGAACAGGTCGTGCCCGTCCAGAATCCAGGGGAAGAGAAGGGGCGTGCAGGCCCAGGCCGCTCCAAAACCCAAAAGAATCAGGGCTTCCGGACGGAATCTGCGCCTGGTGCGTGCCAGGAGGATGAGGGCGGAGATCAGGAGAATGAGGACCGCATAAATATAAGGATCCCGGTACAGGCCCGGGCCGGACAGCAGGTACATGCTGTAAAATTCCAGGGCGCCGTGAGCGTGGACCCGGAACTGGATGCGTTCCAAATGATCTTCTACGGAAAAGGGAAGATGAATCAGCTCTCCGTCCGTGGGAACGGAGGCGGAAGCCAGGACCCGCCCGGAGGTGTTGTCCGGGTTCAGGTACAGGGGATCGTACACGTCTACGGTTCCCCCTTCCGATTCCGCTTTCAGGGAGAATGTGATCGTATAGGTTCCCTTCTGGAAATAGAAGCTGTCGCTGGTCAGGCTGGCATGGCTTAGGATGCCGGGGATCGAGACGGAGGCTTCCTCCTGCTCAATAATGCCCAGATAGTCCTCGGAATAGTTCATGCAGTCCGCAGTGAAGGCCCGCTCCGTCCGGTTTTCAAAGGGCATCACCAGGACGGCAGCCAGAAGAATAAAGGTGAGGCCTATCTGTCCCCGATACGGCCGGAAAAATTTTATCAGAAAAGGTATCATAACTGGTCTCCGTAATCTGTAATTTTTACCATCTCTTGATAAAGGCGTGTGTGCGCTTGTCAAGAGATGGTACTGTTACTTATTATAGCATACCCGGCGGGCAAATTCTATTAGATAACATTATAAATTAGATTAAATTTATTAATTATACTTATGAAAAGTTTTATGCTATGATGGATGAAAGAAGGAAGTTGTGGTATAATCAAAATAACTATGATTCGGCAACCGGCGGACAAGCCGGCAGACACAGGAGGTCAGGAATGGGCAATGTAAGAAGAATCTTTGTGGAAAAGAAGGAGCCTTTTGCAGTAAAGGCGAAAGAGCTGAAAGAGGAGATTAAAAGCTACCTGGGCATCGACGGAGTTACCGGAGTGCGGGTACTCATACGCTACGATGTGGAAAATTTGTCCGATGAGGTCTTTGCCTCTGCCTGCCGGACGGTGTTTTCGGAGCCTCCGGTGGATGTGCTATATGAGGAAGCATTTGAGACAGAGCCGGGTTCCCGCATGTTCAGCGTGGAGTATCTGCCGGGGCAGTTTGACCAGAGGGCGGATTCCGCAGTCCAGTGCGTGAAGTTTTTAAAGGAGGACGAGGAACCGGAGATCCGCACCGCCGTCACCTATGTGATTACGGGAACCTGCTCCGAGGAGGAGTTTGCGGCCATCAAAAGCTTCTGCATCAATCCCGTGGACTCCAGGGAGACGGATATGGTGAAGCCCGAGACCCTGGTGACGGAATATGAGGAGCCGGCGGATGTGAAGATTGTGGAGGGCTTCTGCGGGATGGGGGAAGAACCTCTGCGGGAGCTGTACGGGTCCCTGAACCTGGCTATGACCTTTCAGGATTTCCTTCATATCCAGAATTATTTCCGGCAGGAGGAGAAGCGGGATCCCTCTATGACAGAGATCCGGGTGCTGGATACGTATTGGTCGGATCACTGCCGCCATACTACTTTTTCCACGGAGCTTACGGAAGTGACCTTCGGGGAAGGCTATTACCGGACTCCCATAGAGGAAACCTACCGCCGGTATCTTGCGGACCGGGAGGAGATTTTCAAGGGAAGAAAGGATAAATTTGTCTGCCTGATGGATCTGGCCCTGATGGCCATGCGGAAGCTGAAGGCGGAGGGAAAGCTTGCGGATCAGGAGGAGTCGGAGGAAATCAACGCCTGCTCTATCGTTGTCCCGGTGGAAGTGGACGGAGAGACCGAGGAATGGCTGGTGAATTTTAAAAACGAAACCCACAACCATCCCACGGAGATTGAGCCTTTCGGAGGAGCCGCCACCTGTCTTGGGGGAGCCATCCGGGATCCCCTGTCGGGAAGAACGTATGTCTATCAGGCCATGCGGGTAACGGGAGCGGCGGATCCCACTGTTTCCGTGAAAGACACCCTGAAAGGCAAGCTGCCCCAGAAGAAGCTGGTCCGGGGAGCGGCCGGAGGCTACAGCTCCTACGGAAACCAGATTGGCCTGGCCACGGGGTACGTGAAGGAGATTTATCATCCGGACTATGTAGCAAAGCGCATGGAGATTGGAGCGGTTATGGGAGCGGCTCCCAGGAAAGACGTGATCCGGGAGACCTCGGATCCGGGAGACCGGATCGTGCTTCTGGGCGGCCGGACAGGACGGGACGGCTGCGGAGGAGCTACGGGATCCTCCAAAGTACATACAGAGGCGTCCATTGAGACCTGCGGCGCAGAGGTCCAGAAGGGAAATGCCCCCACGGAGCGGAAAATCCAGCGCCTGTTCCGCCGTCCCGAGGTAACGCGGCTGATTAAGAAATGCAACGATTTCGGAGCCGGCGGCGTGTCTGTGGCTATCGGGGAGCTGGCGGCAGGCCTGCGGGTGAATCTGGATCTGGTACCCAAGAAGTATGCGGGCCTTGACGGGACGGAGATCGCCATTTCCGAGTCTCAGGAGCGCATGGCCGTGGTGGTGGATCCCAAAGACGAGGAGGCTTTCCTGGCCTATGCCGGGGAAGAGAACCTGGAAGCCGTAACCGTGGCCCAGGTGACGGAAAGCCCCCGCTTGGTTCTTCTGTGGAGAGGGAAGGAGATTGTCAACATTTCCAGGGCCTTCCTGGATACCAACGGGGCGCACCAGGAAACGGAAGTGGCCGTGGACCTGCCCGACGAGAGACGGAACTATTTTGTGCGGGAAGACGTGGGGGATGTCAGGGAAAAATGGCTTGGCACCCTTCAGGATCTCAATGTCTGCTCCCAGAAGGGCCTGGTGGAGATGTTCGACGGTTCCATCGGAGCCGGAAGCGTGCTTATGCCCTACGGAGGGAAATACCAGCTTACGGAGACCCAGGCCATGGTGGCCAAACTTCCTGTGCTGAAAGGAAAGACGGATACCGTTACTATGATGAGCTACGGCTTTGATCCCTATCTCTCCAGCTGGAGTCCTTACCACGGGGCCGTGTATGCCGTGCTGGAGTCCGTGGCCAGGATTGTGGCCTCCGGCGGGGATTACCGCAGGATACGCTTTACCTTCCAGGAATATTTCCGCCGGATGACGGAGGATCCCCACCGCTGGAGCCAGCCTTTCGCGGCTCTTCTGGGAGCTTACAGCGCCCAGCTGGGCTTCGGCCTGCCCTCCATCGGCGGCAAGGACAGCATGTCCGGGACCTTCAATGAGATTGACGTGCCCCCCACCTTGGTTTCCTTTGCGGTGGATATAGCCAGCCATACCCATATCATTACGCCGGAGCTTAAGAAGGCAGGGAATAAGCTGGTGCTGGTTTCCGTGGGACGTGATGCCTACGATCTGCCGGACTACGAAGAAGTCAAAGATTTGTATGAAAAATTCTTCTTGGACGTGAAAGCAGGCAATATTGTCTCGGCTTACGCCCTGGATGGAAAAGGACTGGCTGCCGCTGTCAGCAAGATGGCTTTCGGCAACAAGCTGGGAGTTAAAATAGAGCATTCCGTGGATTCGCGGGATCTGTTTACTGCGGGCTTTGGCAGTATTGTGGCGGAGGTTCCCGACGGACGAGTGGGAAATCTGGCTGTGACCTACACACTGGTGGGAGAGGTGACGGAGGAAGGCCTCGCCTACGGCAGCATGAAGATTGGCACGGAGGAAGCCCTAAAAGTCTGGACGGCTCCGCTGGAGAAGGTCTTCCCCACGGTAGCGGTTCCGGGCAGGGAGAAGGTGGAGACGCCCCTCTACCGGGCAGAGCAGGTATATGTCTGCCGTCATAAGACGGCCCGCCCCACGGTATTTATTCCCGTATTTCCGGGGACAAACTGTGAGTATGACAGCGCGAAGGCTTTTGAGCGGGCGGGGGCTGATGTGGTGACAAAGGTATTCCGCAATCTGACGGCTTCGGATATCCGGGATTCGGTGGAAGTGTTTGAAAAAGCCATCGGCCAGGCGCAGATTATTATGTTCCCCGGCGGTTTTTCCGCAGGAGACGAACCGGACGGTTCTGCCAAATTTTTCGCTACGGCGTTCCAGAACGCCCGGCTCAAAGAGGCGGTCAGGAAGCTTCTTGAGGAGCGGGACGGCCTGGCTCTTGGAATTTGCAACGGATTCCAGGCTTTGATTAAGCTGGGACTGGTTCCAGGAGGAGAGATTGCGGGACAGACGGAAGATTCCCCCACCCTGACGTTTAATACCGTCAACCGCCACGTGTCTAAAATGGTGTACACGAAAGTGGTAACCAGCAAATCCCCCTGGCTGCAGCTGGCGGAGCTTGGGAAAACCTATGTCAATCCGGCGTCCCACGGAGAGGGCCGTTTCGTAGCCAGCCAGGCGTGGATCGACAAACTTTTTGCCAACGGCCAGGTGGCTACCCAGTATGTGAACCCGGAAGGGGAGGCCAGCATGGACGAGTATTGGAACGTGAACGGATCCTACGGGGCCATTGAGGGTATCACAAGTCCCGACGGCCGGGTGCTGGGCAAGATGGCCCATTCCGAGCGGCGGGGAGAGGCGGTAGCCATGAATATTTACGGCGATCAGGACATGAAGCTGTTTGAGTCCGGCGTGGCTTATTTTAAATAAAAGTTAAGGGGAACGATATGGGCGAGAAGGTCAGAGAGGGCAGGATGGGCAAGTGGGAGACGGCTGCGGGAGAACTGGTCCGCTTTATGAGTATTGTGCTGTTTTTCCTGCTCTTTGGGGCGGGCATGATTTTTACCAGATATTTTCCCGGGGACTATGGGAAGGAAATTCCCCTGAACCGGGTGGATTTTTTCCCGGTTACGGTGCTGGGGGCGGTACTTGCAGGGGCAGGAATTATGGCTGCGGGAAACCGGCTTTTGGGGGAGCCGCAGCGGGCGGAGCGCAGGCTTTCCCTGCTGCTTAAACTAGTTATGGGCTGGATTCTGGTCTTCGGACTGGTATGGATTTTCCTATCCAAGTGTGATCCCGTCTCCGACCAGATGATGGTTATTACCAGCGCCCAGCGCTTTGCCCAGGGAAATTACGGGAGGCTGGATTATTCCAAATATCTGTTTATGCACCCCCACCAGCTGGGGCTTGCGGCCTACGGCCAGATTTTGTTTACCGTATTTGGAAATGAAAACTTAATGGCATTTCTTGTTTTCAACGTGTTGTGGACGGGGGTGGCAGCTTTTTCCGGTTACCGGATTACCCGGTACTTGTTCCGGGATCTGCGGGTGAGCGCTTATTACCTGCTTTTGGTGGGCATTTGTTTTCCGTTTCTTTTGTATAGTTCTTATTTTTACGGTGATGTCATGGCGGCTGCCTTGTGCCTGTTTTCCGTGTGGCAGACCCTGCGCTGGTGCAGGGAGGAGAAAGGCAGTGCCGCCGTACTTTTGGTGCTGGGCATCAGCCTGGCCTGCCTTGTCCGCAACAACAGCCTGATTGCGGCCATTGCCTGTTTGGGGATTCTTTTGGTCAAGGCTGTCTGCGGCCGCAGATGGAAGTATCTTCTCTGCATCTTTTTGGCAGTGGCAGGGATTGGAGGAGCAAGGCTTGGAATGCACGCCTTTTATGAGTCCCGCATCGGCCGTCCCTTGAACAGCGGAATGCCTATGGTTCTCTATGTGGCCCTGGGAATGCAGGAGGGTGACAAGGAGGCGGGCTGGTACAACGGGTATTCCATCTATACGTATCAGGATGTGTGCGGCTACGACGGGCCCGCGGCTGCGGCCATAGGGAAGGCGGAGATCAAGGCCAGGGCAAAGGAATTTTTGAAAAATCCCCTGTATGGGGCAGATTTCTTCTGGCGGAAATTTACCAGCCAGTGGTGTGAGCCTACCTACGGCTGCTTTATTATGACCTATGCCACCGAGCGGGAGCGGAGCCGCCTGGTAAACAGCATCTATCTGGGCAAAGGAAACCGCCTGCTTTGTCTCTTTATGGATTCCTATCAGCTTCTTGTCTACGGCATGGGGCTGGCGCTTCTAGTCTTAACCAGGAAAGAGAAATATCCGCTGGAGTGGTATCTCCTTTTGACAGTCATCTTAGGAGGCGTACTTTTCCATACGATCTGGGAGGCGAAGTCCCGCTATGTGCTGCCCTATTTTGTGATGATGCTGCCTTTGGCGGCGGCCGGACTGGCTTTGGTTTCCGGCATCCTTGAGAATTGGAGGACAAGACATGAAACTGCTGAAGCTGGCTGACCGGACGGTTTCCGTCTTAGGCATCCTGCTCTTTGGAATCCTGACGGGGTTGAGCCTCTTTTCCACCATCTATTATTCCACCCAGTACAACGAGCCTCCCCGTCAGATTAGCGACTTGTTTTTTGTGGTGCTGGTGGTATGTGCTACCTTTTTGTTTTTTATGTACCGGGCATCGGAGTGGATCCGCAGGCGGGAAAATCCGGAAAAGTGGATCCGCATTCTTCTTGCTTTCGTGCTTTCCTATACCCTTTGCTTCTGCGTGCTGTGGGTGATAGGGGCAGGCTGCATTCCCGTGGGGGATCAGCTTTCCGTCTGCAGGGCGGCGGAGGGCTTTCGAAACGGGGACTTTTCCATGCTGACGAAAGATTCCTATGAGAAATATCTGTTTATTCATCCCCACCAGCTGGGGCTTACGGCTCTGATAGAGCTGATCTTTGCGGTTTTCGGAAACGGGAACTTCCAAGCTTTTGAGTTTCTCAACTGTCTGGGAGCCGTTCTCTGCGTATACAGCGGATACCGGATTGTCCGCCTTATGGCGGAGGAACAGCGGGCCCGGATCTACTACCTCTTTCTGGCAGCCGGCTGCTTTCCGCTGTTTTTTTATGTGACTTATGTGTACGGGGAGATTCCGTCTCTGGCCTATTCCCTGGCAGCGGCCTGGATGTTTTTGGAGTACCGGAAGCGGAGAAAGGTCTGGGGGCTCCTGCTCTGTGCTTTTTTTGGCTCCCTGGCCTGTCTCATACGCAGCAACAGTATGATTCTTTTGATTGCCTTTCTCTGTGTGCTTCTTGTCTCCGGCCTGGGAAAGCGCCGGTGGAGGGCCTTTGCGGCTGCGGCTTTTCTTGTCCTGGCCTTGATGGCATCCCGCTTTGCCCTGCACGGCGTGTATGAGCGGCGGGCGGGAATTACCCTGAATGAGGGTGCGCCCATGATTCTTTATGTGGCTATGGGAATGCAGGAGGGGGACGGAGCGCCCGGCTGGTCCAACGGCTACATTCTCCATGCTTACTGGGGAGCTTCCGATTTCGATGGGGAGAAGGCCTCTGCCATGGCCGTAGAAGATATAAAGACTTCCCTGGGAAAATTCCGGGCAGATCCCCTCTATGCGGGGTGGTTCTTCCGGGAAAAGTTTGTGAGCCAGTGGAACGATCCCAGCTACGAGTGTTTTACCATGACCGTCACCAACGGGTGGCCCCGCATCGGCGTGGTCAACAGCATGTACGTCGGGAAGCTGAATGCGCTTATGATCTGGTTTATGAACCAGTACCAGAGCCTGATTTTCGGGGGCGTGTTCCTGTGGCTTCTCTACGGCTTCTTCCGGGAGAAGGAATTGGAGGATCACCTTCTTCTCATTTTTATCCTGGGCGGTTTCTTCTTCCACACGGTGTGGGAGGCTAAGGGTCGCTATATCCTGCCCTATTTCGTGGCTATGCTTCCCATGGCGGCCATAGGATTGTCGGAGCTGAGCGCCCGGGCAGCGGCTTTGCTTAGGAAATACCGGGGGCCGGAGGGGATACGCTAACGGAAGGCCTGTTAAGGTATACAAGACCGGACGCAGGCGGAACAGAAAAAGGCCCGCAGCAAACGGGGTAGAGACTCCGGCGAGCTAGCTCTTAAGACGCACTAAGCTCATCAGCAGTGGCTTCTTCGCCAAGTGCTTTCTAAAGAGCGGATCTTGCCTGCGTCTCTGACAACCCCTGAATTGTTTGCTGCGGGCCTTTTTCTGTTCTGCCTGCTGTCGGCTGTTGTATTCCAGCGCTTTATAACTGTCAACCGGAAGGAAGGATCTCCCCTGCCAAACAATTTGGAGGGGGAGATCCTTCCTTCCGGCGTCGGATTATAATACCATAACACACAGTCCCAAGGACTTGTCACACGGAATGCCCGCAGGGGATACTTTTTGAAACATGAACGCTTGGGAAGTATAGCATTGAAAAAATTACACATACTACCTCTAAACATATTTTTGGAGGTAGAAGAACATGACAAGATTAGACTGTACGGTGACCGGCTGTCTGTATAACAAGGAGAAATGCTGCTGCAAGGATAACATTCAGGTGGAGGGCGATCGGGCCAGACATTCCAGGGATACCTGCTGTGTCAGCTTCCGGGAGCGTGACCGGGACGGGGTGGGAAATTCTGTAGATTATCCCACCAAAGACACGGATGTATCCTGCAAAGCGGTGGAGTGTACCTTCAATGAAGGCTGCCACTGTCAGGCGAAGCACATCGGCATCTCCGGCGGCAATGCCTGTGAGTGCAGAGAGACAGAGTGCGCCACATTCCGTTGTAAATGTGAATAACCTCAGAGGTGAAAGAGGCGGATTAAAACAAAAGAATCTGTTTCCGGCCGGGATCAGCGGCCGGAGGCAGATTCTTTTTCAAATAAAATTTCAATTTTAAACCGGTCAAAGGGAATGTAATGCTTGCTCTGCATCACAATCCTGCGGTTCTTGTCGTAGATATTTTCCAAAACCAGCAAAAAAGAGTCCCGGTCTGAAAGGGTGTAGGTAGTAGAAGAGAAATTTCCTGCCGTAGAATGGGAGCAGGTGCGCTTTAAAGATCCCATGAGCTGGTAACAGGTTTTCTCCAAAAATTCCAGTAATTCATCCGGGGTGTTCAGGTCAATCTTCTGTGCGCCGATCTGTTCGATGGGGAGGATGCTTAATGAATACGCCACAGGAACGGAGCCGCGCTTGTACCAGCGGTCAGCGATCACAACGGCCGGGGTATAGAGGCCGAAAGAACCGGTGATGGCCTTGGTAGGCGGTTCCATGCGGAAAGACAGCTCCGTGGTATCCGGCACTTCCGTGCAGTAGGCATAGACCGGATGAAGAGGAGGACCAGGTTTGGCATCCGTTTCCCCCATGTCCGGGGCCAGCACAAAATGTCCCACTCCCGGCACATTCCGCAGAAAACCGTCATCCCGCAGAAGGGACAGGGCCTTTCGCAGAGTCATACGGCTTACCTGGGTCTGTTCTGCCAGGTCCGCTTCCGAGGGAAGCTGGCTGCCGGGGGGAAAAGTTCCGCTCTGAATCAGTTCGTAGAGCTGGTCATATACCTTCAGATGCTTCAGCTTTTGGGTTCTGGATTTGGGGAAATCGGCGGGCATGGGATCCTCCTACTAGGTTCGTAGTTTCATCTTACGGCGGAGAGGAGGAAATGTCAAGGCAGGCATCGCCGTCTATACACTTTACACAACAACTGGTCTTCATCTTTGTGCAAAATGCGGATTGAAATATACATGTATAAGAATGTAACATAATAAAATATACATGTACAAAAAAGGAGGATTACAACATGCAAAACTACTCAGGAGACGAAAACCTGCAGTATCACCTGCAAATCCGCAAAGGCGACGTGGGACGCTACGTCATTCTTCCCGGCGATCCCAAGCGGTGTGAGAAGATTGCCGCCCACTTTGAAAATGCCCGGTTTATTGCCGACAACCGGGAGTACATCACCTACACAGGCTTCCTGGATGGTGAAAAAGTAAGCGTTACCTCCACCGGCATCGGAGGACCTTCCGCCACCATTGCCCTGGAAGAGCTGGTCCTGTCCGGCGCAGATACCTTTGTCCGGGTGGGAACCTGCGGGGGCATTGATCTGGATGTGAAAGGAGGAGATATGGTGGTGGCCACCGGGGCGGTCCGCATGGAAGGAACCAGCCGGGAGTATGCTCCCATTGAGTATCCGGCCGTGGCAGACTTCGAAGTGGCCAGCGCGCTGGTAGAAGCGGGAAAGACTTTGGGCTATCCCTGCCATACGGGCGTGGTCCAGTGCAAAGATGCCTTTTACGGCCAGCATGAGCCGGAGCGGATGCCCGTAAGCTATGAGCTTTTAAACAAGTGGGAAGCCTGGAAGCGTATGGGATGCAAAGCCTCCGAGATGGAGTCGGCAGCCCTGTTCATTGCGGCCGGACATCTGCGGGTCCGCTGCGGATCCGTCTTTCTGGTGATAGGAAACCAGGAGCGGCAGGCCCTGGGGATGGAAAATCCCATTGTCCACGATACGGAAGGGGCGATCCGTATGGCAGTAGAAGCCATCCGGGGGCTGATCCGCGCGGACCGGGAAAAGAAGAAATAAGGAACGGAATCAGGGAAAATCCCCGTTTTGACAGCGTTTGCCGGAAAGCTCCTATAAAATCGTGGTCAATATGCACAAAAAGAAAAATATCGATAAGATATTATTATCAATCCGATTAAAAATATGTATTTTACAATATCAATTTGGGATGCTATGATGGCCTTAACAAACAACAGCAGCATGGATGACATGCAGGAAGCACAAAACGGGAGGTAAAAATGAAGAAGAAAGCATTATTGTTATTGATGGCATTGTCTATGGCGTTTTCCCTGGCCGCATGCGGGAAGAAGGAGACTCCGGAAGCGCCGGAGGCGGGGCCGGAGACAAATACAGAGACAGAGGCAGGGGAAGAGAACGAACCCGCAGAAGAAGCGGGAGAGAAGGTTGAAATCGGCAAAATCGTAACGGTTCTTCCCAATGTCCGGGGAGACGGCGGAACCCACGACCTGGCATGCCGTGCTTCGGAGAGCATTGCAGAGAGCATCGGGGCGGAGCTGGATATTGTGGAGCTGGGAACGGCGGTGACAGATTCCGCCAAGTGGGAAGCAGCCATGTGCGATTTGTGCGAGGCCGGATACGATCTGATTATTACCGGAGGCTCTTTGATGAAGGATACCATTCAGACCGTAGCGCCCATGTATCCCGAGATGCCTTTTATCTGCTACGACGTTTCCCTGGATTTCGATACAGCAGACATGGCAAATGTGTATTCCATGGACTTCTACCAGAATGAGGCGGCTTATATGGCAGGCGTGATTGCGGCAAATATGACCGAGAGCAACTACATCGGCTTTGTAGGAGCGACCAAGATCCCGGTTATCTACGACTTTATGGTAGGCTTTATCGCAGGAGCCCAGGAAGTGAATCCGGACATTAAGGTAGCGGTAGCATTCACCAATGACTTTAATGATGCAACCCTGGCCAAAGAGCTGGCCCTGGCTCAGATAACAGACGGAGCGGACGTGCTGTATCCGGCCTGCGGAAATGCAGCGGCAGGCGTGTATGAGGCAGCTAGGGACAAGGATGTATACGCCATTGGAAACGATCAGGATGTAGCCGCCAAATACGCACAGAGCGACGAGACCATCCAGAAAATTATTCTGGCGTCCGTCATGAAGAAAGTTGACAACGCTGTCGCATCCGCTTATGAGCGGTATGTAGCAGGCGAGCTTCCTTTCGGAAGCCAGGAGACCGTAGGTGTGGCCATCGACGGTGCCGGTGTGGTAAAGAATGAGTACTATGAAGAACTGCCGGATGAGGTAAAAGACATGGTGGCAGAGTATGAGCAGAAGATTACGGACGGAACGGTAAAGGTTCCCACAGCTCTGGGAATGTCTCCGGAAGAAATCGACGAGATTATCAATTCTGCACAGTAAGAGGGATAAAGATAGGGGAAGGCATGGTCCAGAGGAAGCCTGCCTTCCCCTTTTTGATTCTTTTGGAGACAAAAACGGAACAAAAGAGGTGAGATACAGATGGCGGCAGGACAGACTGCGATTGAAATGAAAGGGATTACGAAGATTTATCCCAACGGAGTGGTGGCGAACAAAGACGTGGATTTCAGCGTAAACTACGGAGAGATTCACGCGGTGATGGGAGAGAATGGAGCCGGGAAATCCACTCTGATGAAGATGTTGTTTGGTCTGGAAAAAATTGACAGAGGGCAAATCCTTTTTGAGGGAAAGCCCGTTCACATCAACAGCCCGGCGGAGGCCATTGCCCTGAAAATCGGCATGGTGCACCAGGAATTTATGCTGGTTCCTTCTCTGACCGTGGCGGAGAATATGATGCTCAAGGAGGAGCCCTTAAAGGGAATTTTTATTGACCGGGCCAAGGCTGTGGAGGAGACCCGGAAGATTTCGGAGAAATACCATCTTCCCATAGAGCCGGACCGGAAGATCAGCGATCTTCCCGTAGGTATGAAGCAGCGGGTAGAGATTCTAAAGGCCCTGTACCGGGGGGCGAAGATTCTGATACTGGACGAGCCCACGGCGGTATTGACGCCCCAGGAGACAGAAGAATTGTTCCGGCAGCTCCTTCTTCTAAAGGAGAGCGGGCACACGGTAATCTTTATCTCCCACAAGATCCGGGAGATCAAGCAGATCTGCGACCGGATTACCATTATGAAAAACGGTTTGTCCATGGGTGTTTATGATGTGAAGGATATCTCTGAGGCCGATATTTCCAGGCTCATGATCGGCCGGGAGATCAAGATGAATCTGGATAAGAAACCGGCCAGTCCCAAGGAATGCGTGCTGAAAGTAGAGCATCTTCACTACGGGTACGGGGAAGGGAAATTAAAGCTCAACGATGTGAGCTTCACGGTGCGCAGCGGAGAGATTCTGGGCATTGCCGGCGTAGAGGGCAACGGCCAGAGGGAGCTTCTGGAACTGATTGTGGGACTGCGGAAGATTCAGAGGGGAAGCATCCACATCCGGGAAAAAGACGTTTCCAAGCTTACCATCCGCAAGATCCGGGATGAGGCGCTCACCGCCTATATTCCCCAGGACCGTCTGGCGGCAGGGGTGGCGGCGGATGCTACCATCAAAGAAAACCTTCTCTCCAACCGGCTCTCGGAGGCAGCCTTCTCGAAACACGGCGTGATCAAAGAGAAGGAACTGGTGAGAAAAGCAGAGGAACTAATTGAAGAATTCGCCGTCAAGTGCGACAGCGAGAAGCAGAGCGTGTCCATGCTGTCCGGCGGAAATATCCAGAAAGTGGTGGTGGCGCGGGAGCTTTCTATGCCAAGGGATTTGATTATCATCGATCAGCCCTCCCGGGGAATTGATATCGGATCCACCAAGTTTATTCATGAGAAGATTTTTGAACTGCGGGATGCGGATACGGCGATTCTGGTAAACTCTGCGGATCTGGCAGAGATTATGGAGCTGAGCGATTCACTGATTGTCCTGTACGAGGGCGAGATTGCGGCCTATTTTAAAGATTTAAACGGAGTTACAGAAGAAGAGCTGGGCGAGTATATGTTAGGCATCAAAAAGCAGCCCCAGGAAACCATTCGGGAGGTCTATTATGAGCAATAAACAGTTAAATCAGGTATTTTCTTTTATGAAGACGCTCCTTGCTATTTTTATTGCTATGATTTTTGCGCTGATGATTATCCTGATTGTGAGCGATGAGCCCTTAACGGCGCTCCACTCCTTTCTGATAGGGCCCTTTACTTCCCAGCGCAGAATCGGCAATCTCATTGAGAACATTGTTCCCCTGATCTATGTGGGACTTGGGGTCTGCATTCTCTGGGCCACCGGGAAACGCACGCTTTCCGGGGAGGGCTGCTACTATTTCGGCGGTTTGATGGCGGCTGCGGTTTCCTTAAAGTTTATCCTTCTGCACGGAAAAAGCCTGACGGTTTTTGCCATGCTGGCAGTGATTGCAGTCTGCGGCCTTATGGCCCTTCTGCCCATGTATGTGAATCTGAAATACGGGACGGATGCCTTTGTGGTCTCCCTGCTTTTTAACTATGTGATGTTTTATATCGGAAATTATATCTTCAGCAATTATCTGATGGATATTACTTCCACCTCTTCGGGATCCTACCCCCTGCCAGAGGACAGCTTTCTTACTACCCTGATACCGGGAACAAAGGTAAATACCAACCTTGTGATTGCCCTGGTGATGATTGTGCTGGTGTGGTTCTTCCTCTACAAAACCAAGTGGGGATACAGCATCCGGCTTATCGGAATCAACCCCCATTTTGCCAAGTGCATCGGGATCAACGTGTTCGGCATGTGCCTGCTGGCCCAATTCCTGGGCGGAGCTTTGAGCGGCTTCGGAGGGGGCATGGAGATGTTCGGGCGCAATCCCAGGTTTGCCTGGTTCTCCCTGACCAACTTAGGCTGGGACGGCATTATGGTAGCAACCCTGGCGAAATACAAGCCCCAATACGTGCTCTTTGCAGCCATATTCCTGGGGTATGTCCGCACGGGAGCAGATATTATGAACCGCTCTTCCGATGTGGCAAGCGAGATTGTGCTCATCATCCAGGCCATTATGATTCTGTTTATCGGAGCCAATGCCTTCCTGGCGGGAACCCAGCAGAAGCTCCGGGTGAAATATAACGAGAAAGTAGAAAAGGAGGCGTAAATCATGGGATTTTTGGGAAATTTCCTCACAACCGGATTTTTTTACACGGTGATCCGCGTGTCTACGCCGCTGATCTTTGCCAGCCTGTCTTCCCTGATTGCGCGGAAAGCAGGAGTGACGAATATTACCATTGACAGCACGATGCTGATGTCCGCCCTGACCGGCGTTCTGGTCAGCGCCTTTACCCAGAACCTGTTCCTGGCGCTCTTGTGCGGCATGGCAGTGGGGGTGGTGATGGGAATCTTCATGGGATACTTCCATATCCTGATGAATACCAATATGATTCTCACGGGTGTGGCGATCAACACCTTTACCAACGGCGCCACGGTGATGATTCTCTATGCCTTTACCGGGGATAAGGGCTCTTCCTCTATGATTAAGAGCCTGGGAGTTCCCGGAGTGGAGATTCCTCTGATCAAAGACATTCCCATCTTGGGAGAGATTCTCTCCGGGCACAATATTTTTACGTATGTGGCGTTCCTGCTGGTGATTGTAGCCTGGTTCCTCATGTACCGGACGCCTCTGGGACTGCGCATCCGGGCGGTGGGAGAGAACGACAGCGCCGCCAAATCCGTGGGAGAGAATCCCACGAAGATTAAGCTGATTGCCCTGGGGTTGAGCGGATTTTTTGCCTCCCTGGGCGGCATGTACCTGTCTATGGGAAATATGCAGGTGTTTATTGTAAATATGACTTCCAGCCGGGGCTTTATCGGTGTGGCGGCGGACGCTATGGGCCGGGGCAATCCGGTGGGGGCTATGTTCTCCTCGCTTCTGTTCGGCTGTGCCAACGCCGTAGCCAATGTGCTGCAGATCAATTCCTTCTCTACGGATGTGGTGATGGCAATCCCCTATGTGGTGTCCATTGTGGGAATTATTGTCTATTCCATGCGTGAAAAGAGCAAACGTGACAGCAAAATCAAGCGGGCCATTGCGGAGGCAGAGAAAAACGCCGGTGCGGAGACGGTTTTTTAAGACATAGGAGGACTTTATGAAAAAGATACCCGTAATTATTGACTGCGATCCGGGACATGACGATATGGTGGCGCTGGTTCTGGCCCTGGGAAGCGAACGGCTGGATGTGAAGCTGATTACCAATGTGGCCGGGAATAAGGTCATTGAAAAAGTGACGAGAAATACCTTGAATATCCTCAATTACTGCGGGGCGGATGTGGAGGTGGCTGCCGGAGCCAGGCAGCCCCTGGTGCGGGGCTATCAGAGAACCGACACGGAAGGGGCCCACGGCTTAAGCGGCCTGGACGGATTTGACTTTCCAAAAGACAATCCCCTGCGGGTGTCAGGCCGGACGGCTCTGGAGGCGGCGGCTGATATTCTAAAGAACAGTGAGGAGAAGGTCACGTTTATCTGCACGGGGCCTCTGAGCAATATGGGGCTTCTCATCCGGGCCTATCCCGATCTGTGCAGCGAGAAAATCCGCGAGATTTCCATTATGGGAGGAACGTGTCATTTTATTCTCACGAAGCCTTTTATGGAATTTAATACATATTTTGATGCGGAAGCCAGCAAGATTGTTTTTGAGAGCGGAATTCCCGTGGTGATGTACGGCTATGACGTCACATACAAAGCCCTGTTCCAGGAGGATTTTCTTGAAAAATTAGAAAATACAGGGAATAAGACAGGCCATATGATGGCGGAGCTTTTGCGGAAATTTACCGATCTCCACAACCGGGCATGGCTTGATCTGGGGGGATGCCCCGTCCACGATGCCTGTGCCGTAGCGGGGGTGATTGACCGGAGCCTGATTCAAAAGAGCGACCGCATGTATGTGGAGATTATGACGGAACCCGGGCCCCTTTCCGGGGCTACGGTCTGCGACTATGAGCACCGCACCGGGAAACCGGAGAATGCGGAGGTTGTCTTTGAATTGGATCTGGAGAGATTTCTGGGCATGATTCTGGAATCTGCGGAGCGGCTGGCATGAGGGGAGAAGTCCTTCTTCTTTTGTATCTTCTGATCCTGTTTCTGTCAAATGTCCTGGGAGCAATCGGAGGCTTTGGGGCCGGGCTTATCAGCATTCCCTTCCTGACGCAGCTTTTTGATGCCAAGACGGTGATTATGGCATCCACCATTACCTGTATCCTGAATGCCTGGATCGTGTGGGAGAACCGGAGAGAGATTGACTGGAAACAGCTGAAAATCATCGGCGGCTGGCTGTGCCTCGGCCTTCCCTTCGGCGTGGCAGGACTGAAATATATACCGGTTCCTGAGCTGAAACTTTTTCTCGGGGTGTTTATGATTCTTCTGGGGATTTACGGTCTGCTCAAGCAAAAGTATCCCTCCATTGAAAATTTCCGCTTTTCCCCTCCGGCCCTTAGGACAATTCTGTTCGCAGGGGGGATCATCCAGGGGGCTATTTCCTCCGGGGGCAGTATGGTGCTTTTGTACACCCAGCAGGAGATCCGGGAAAAGGAGAAGTTCCGGGCTACCCTGGCCCTTTTATGGACCATTGTGAGTGTTTTGACTGCGGCCCAGTACCAAATCTCCGGGACCCTGCACGCAGAGGTCTGGAAGCTGGCCCTGCCGGGATTTCCGGCGGTGCTTCTGGGGATTTATGTAGGAAACCGGATTAGCAAAGGACTGAGCAGGGAAAAGTTTCTCTCTATTATTTATCTTTTGATTTTGTCTGCCGGCATCTTAAACTGCATTTCCTATTTTTAATGTTGGGAAGATACAAGGAGGTTTCACTCCGGCAGGGTGACGTCCAGATTCCGGCACAGATCCATCAGGTCCAGCAGGGGATTGGAGAAAAATTTATTTTTGTGGTAGAGCATTTGGAATTTCCGTATCAGCTGGCAGTCTTTTATGTTCACTTCCCTTAGGGCGCCGCTTTTCAGCTCCTGGGCTACGATGCGCCGGGAGATAACGGTGACGCCGTAATTGTTGGCCACTGCCTGCTTGGTGGTTTCGGAGTTGTTGCAGAACCAGGAGTAGCGGACGGAGAGATTGTGGAGGGACATATATTCCACAAACAGTTCGTTGGCTACGCTGGGTTCCCGGGCAATGTATTTCTCCAGGCTGATTTCTTCCAGAGTGGCCTGTCCGGTCCGGGCGAAGGGGTGAACGGGGCTGCATACCAGGATCATCTCATCGTCCAGGAAGGGCTCGTAGATCAGCTCCGGGTGGGTGGGAAGGCTTTCCACCAGGGCAATGTCCAGCTCATTTTGCAGCAGGGCGGGGCCCAGATTGTCCGGGGAGTTTACGTAGACCTGCACATTGGCGTTGGGATAAAAGGTATAAAATTCGTTTAAGATATGATGGATGATGCAGGTTCCGATGGTGATGGTGGCGCCGATTTTCAGTTCTGCCTGGGCGGAGCTGTTGTTCATCTGCTGTTCCAGCTCATTGAAGAGAGAGAGGATGTGATTGGCGTAGAAAAGAAACTGCTTGCCCTCGGAGGTGATGTACAGTTTTTTGGACAGCCGTTCAAAGAGCTTCACATGATAATGCTTTTCCAGCTCAGAAATGGCTGTGCTGATGGCAGGCTGTGCAAGATACAGTTTCCTGGCGGCTGCGTGCATAGTGCCGCACTCGGCTACGGCTGAGAAAATGCGGAGATGGCGTATGGTCATGGGAACCTCCTTTTAATAAGAAATTAGTATTAATACTATTTAAATGATAAGTAATTTAAGATGGAAAGTCAACGGAATAAGGAGAGATAATACAATGGTAATTGATTTCAGAACAAGACCGCCCTATAAAAGCTTTGTATCCCAGGGAAATTTTTTTCCCAGGCCTATGGAAGAGGATTATCAAGGATTGGAGGAAGTTTCGGGGATCTATTGGAACAGTGTAGGGATTCAGTCGGCGAAAGAGGGAGATTTCTCTCTGTATTTGGAAGAGCTTGACGGGTCGGGGATTGATCTGCAGGTGGTGCAGGGAAGAAGGGTCCGGCCGGGAATGGCTTCTGTGGAAAATGACGATGTGTGCGAGCTGGAGCGCCTGTATCCGGACCGGTTTGTGGCGTTCCCGGCTGTGGATGCCGCGGATGTGCCGGGGGCTCTTGCCGAGATAGAGCGGTGTGCTGCGGCTTATAAGATACGGGGCATTGCCCTGGAGCCCGGGTGGTCCATGCCGGCAAAATATGTGGATGACAAAAGCCTTGACCCTATCTATGAGAAATGCGAAGAGCTGGGGCTTATCTGCGCCTTTACGTTAAGCGTTCTGGCAGGGGAGGATTTGTCCTACTGCAATCCAATCGCCCTGCAGCATACAGCCCTGCGTTTTCCCAGGGTGACTTTTACCGTGTCCCACGGCTGTTGGCCTTATGTGGAGGAATTCCTGGGAGTATCCCTCCAGTGCCTGAATGTGTACTGCTATCCTGATTTCTTCTGCAATCTGCCGGAAATGCCCTTCGCGGATCAGTTTGTGCGGGCGGCCAATTCCTATCTCCGCTACCGGATGATGTTTGCCACCAGCTATCCCGTCCGTCCCCTGGCCCAGAGTCTGGAGCAGTTCTTAAGCCTTCCCTTTGAGCCGGAAGTGCGGGAACTTCTGCTTCACGGAAACGCGGAGCGGATTCTGAAGCTGTGATTTAAGGGAAAGGCGGTTCCTTTTTCCGGACGGGAAGGGACAGCAGGAAAATAGTTGACATAATACATAAAAAACCCAGCAGGTCCATCCCGGTGAAGGAGGCGCCCAGCCAGACTACGGAGAGGACGGTAGCGGCCACGGGCTCGATGGAGGCAATCATGCCGGCCCGGGAGGGCCCGATGAGCTGTACGCCCGTAACGTAGAAGGTAAAGGACAGGATGCTTCCCAGAAAGATAATGCAGGAGAGTGCCAGAAGGGTCTGGCCGTCCATAAGGACATGCCGGGTCCAGGGTTTTAAGAGGGGCATCAGCATCAGGCCTCCGATCAGCATGCCCCAGCCGATGATAAGAGGAGAGTCGAAGGTCCTTAAAAGCCGTGCGGAATAAAGGGTATAAAAAGCGTAAGTGCAGGCGGCCAGAAGTCCCCAGGCCAGGGCAGTCCGGGAGATGGCAAAAGTGAGCAGATCCCCGTGGGTGGCCAGAAAGAAGGTTCCCGTAATGGCCAAAACCAGTGCCAGCACCTCGGTGAAAGAGGGGAGACGCCTGGTTTTAGCGCAGACGGCAAGCAGGACGATGGCCGGTCCCAAGTACTGCAGTACGGTGGCGATTCCTGCGTTGGAGTGCTGGATAGTGACAAAGTAGGTATACTGGCAGAGCATCATGCCGAAGATTCCGTAGGCCGTTATCTGGAAGGAAGATTTCTTGGTCTTCCATACGTCAAAGATCTGTGTTCCCCTTTGAAAAAAGAGAATCAAAAGCAAAAAAAATCCGGCCAGCGAAAGCCGGATGGGGACCAGCCAGTCAGCGGCGGCCTCCTTATATTGAAACAGGAACTGTCCGCATGCGCCGGACAGTCCCCAAAAGATTCCCCCTGTGAGGGTCAGTAAAATTCCTTTTATGTTCTTCATGATTCGTTTTCCGTTTCTATATCCGGATCTTCCTGGGGCAGGTAGATATGCACCTTGTCGATCCGGTTTTTTTCCACTTCATCCACCACCAGGCGGATGCCGTTTTCCGTAGTGACCTCCTCCCCTTCCTGGGGCAGGCGGTCCAGAAGCTCAATGACAATGCCGCCGATGGAATCGTAGTCCTCGGATTCCAGATCAAGGCCGATCTGGTCGTTTAAGTCGTCCAGCTTGGAGGAACCTTCCACCACGTATTCGTAATCGCTGATTTTTTTCACCAGGTCTTCTTCGTATTCGTCGTACTCATCCCGGATTTCCCCCACAATCTCTTCCAGAAGGTCCTCTAAGGTCACCAGGCCGGCGGTAGCGCCGTATTCGTCCAGGACGATGGCCAGGGTGATGGAATTTTCCCGCATTTCCATCATCAATTCCGAGGTTTTCTTGTGTTCATGGGTGAAATAGGGTTCCCGGAGGACGTGCTGCACATGGAAATCTTCCTTATTTTCATACAGCAGCAGATCCTTTACATTGAGGATGCCTACCACGTTGTCCGTAGTGTCCTCGTAGACGGGCAGACGGGTAAACAGGCCGTCCCGGTAGACCTCGATGGTCTCCGCGTAGGTGGCGTTGATGTTGAGAAAGGTCATATCCACCCGGGGAACCATAATATCCTTTGCAAGATGGTCGTCCAGGTCGAAAACATTGTTGATCATCTTGCGCTCTTCGCTTTCGATCTCCCCATCCTGATGGCTGACTTCCACAATGGTGCGGATTTCATTTTCCGTGTAAGCGTCTGTTTTTTTGCCGGGGTCCACCCGCATGATCTTCATCACGCCCATGGAGAAGGTATTTACAACTGCAATCAGCGGGGTGGAAATCCACATCCAGACGTAAATGGGAGCCGCAAAGCGCAGGGCCAGCTTCTCTGCCGAGATGGTAGCGCAGGTTTTCGGCGTAATCTCTCCGAATATGAGTACCAGGAAGGTCAAAACTCCCGTGGCCAGTCCGGCTCCGGCGCTTCCGAAGGCTTTCGTCGCCAGCAGGGTGCCGATGGAAGACATGCTCATATTGACAATGTTGTTTCCGATCAGGATGGCGCTGAGCATCTTGGAGGGCTGCTCCAGGACAGTTCCCAGCCGGATGGCACGCTTGTCCCTCTCTTCAATCAGGGTAAGGACACGGAAACGGTTGACAGTCGTTAAAGCGGTTTCCGCAGAAGAAAAAAATGCGGACAGACACAACAGCACAACTAATGCAGCCAGTTGTATGGCGTCACTTGAATCCAAGTAAAATTCACTCCTTTGTAAGTTAATCGTAACTTAATATACTATATTTTCCGGGGAAATGCAAGTGGGGTATGCCGTCTAAGACAGCATACCGCCCAAAGTTCCCCCTGCCATACAAAGAATCAGCGTGGTCACGAAATGGGAAGACCCTCCGGCAAAGCCCCGGCTGACGGCCAGGGAAATAAAGGCCAGGATAGCGAAATAGAGAAATCCTGCGGCTGCGCCCCACAGGAATTTGCGGGTTTTCATCATCTTGCCTTCCAAAAGGCCCCCCAAGAAGCTTGAGAGGGCGTAGATCACAATGATTCCGATGTTGACCTTTCCCTCTGACAGCTGAAATTTATACAGCAGAAATGCCAGGAAGAGCAGCAGAAATCCGGTGATGATGTAGGCGCTTAAGAGTGCTTTCAGCATCCGTATGGCTGCTCCCTGGTATGCTTTCCCTTTTTCCATAACAAAGTTCCTCCCTGCGATTGGCTGGATTTAAGACAATATATGAATCCGGCCGGAAAAAAATACTTTCAAAATGCGGTGTGTTATGGTATACTACTGAAAGTCAAATAGAAACAGGAGGACAAAAGAGATGAAACATATCCAGACTTTGAACACACAGATTTTGCAGAATACCGTGAAAAAAGGCGGCTGCGGCGAGTGCCAGACATCCTGCCAGTCTGCCTGCAAGACATCCTGCACCGTAGGGAACCAGACTTGTGAGAATCACAAATAGATAAAAGCGGAGAAAAGAGTGGAACAAGGGTGCCTCAAAGGCCATGGAGAGGAACGTGGCTTTTGAGACATCCTTGTTGTACTGCAAGCTGAAACAGGAGAGCAGACATGATTCATCAATATAAAAACAACGGCTGTTCCATTGTCCTTGACGTGAACAGTGGAGCCGTCCACGTGGTCGATTCCCTGGCCTATGAGGCCATTGCCCTTTATGAGGACCATGAGCCGGAAGAGATTATGGGGCAGCTAAAAGACAGGTATCCCCTGGAGGAGATCCGGGAAGCCCTCTTAGATATTGAAGAGCTGAAAGCCCAGGGGACTTTGTTTACCGAGGATACTTACCGGGAACCCATTCTGGATTTCAAAAAACGGCCCACAGTGGTAAAGGCTTTGTGCCTGCACGTTGCCCATGACTGCAACCTGGCCTGCCGGTACTGCTTCGCAGAGGAAGGGGAGTATCACGGCCGGCGGGCACTGATGAGCTATGAGGTGGGAAAACAGGCGCTGGATTTTCTCATTGCAAATTCCGGAAGCCGGCGGAACCTGGAAGTGGATTTCTTCGGCGGGGAACCCCTGATGAACTGGCAGGTGGTAAAAGACCTGGTGGCCTACGGGCGGGAGCAGGAAAAGCTTCACAATAAAAATTTCCGCTTTACCCTCACCACCAACGGCGTGCTTTTAAACGACGAGGTGCAGGAGTTTGTAAACCGGGAGATGAGCAACGTAGTTTTAAGCATTGACGGGAGAAAGGAAGTCAACGACCGCATGCGGCCGTTCCGGGGCGGAAAGGGAAGCTACGAGCTGATTGTGCCGAAATTCAGGAAGCTGGCGGACAGCCGGGAGCAGAAGAATTATTATGTGCGGGGAACCTTTACCCATAACAACCTGGATTTCTGCGAAGATGTGCTGCACCTGGCGGATCTGGGATTCCGGCAGATTTCCGTGGAGCCGGTGGTAGCGGATCTGGAGGAAGATTACGCCATCCGGGAGGAGGATATTCCCGTCATCTGTGAGCAGTACGATAAGCTTGCGGCGGAGATGGTCCGGCGTCTGGGGAAAGAGAACGAATTTACCTTTTTTCATTTTATGATTGATCTCACGGGAGGCCCCTGCGTGTACAAGCGGCTTTCCGGCTGCGGATCGGGAACGGAGTATCTGGCGGTGACGCCCTGGGGGGATCTCTATCCCTGCCATCAGTTTGTGGGGGAGGAGGACTTCCTCATGGGAAATGTGTTTGAGGGCGTCACCCGCAGGGAGATCCGGGATACTTTTAAGGAGTGCAATGTGTACACCAAGGAAAAGTGCCGGAACTGTTTTGCCAGGTTCTACTGCAGCGGCGGCTGCGCGGCCAATTCCTATAAATTCCACGGCTCCGTAAACGATGCCTACGACATCGGGTGCGAATTGCAGAGAAAGCGCGTGGAGTGTGCCATTATGATCAAAGCGGCGGCGGCCGCACAAGGAGAGCAGATATGAACATGAAGAAAAATACAGGGTTTATCACTCTGTTTCTGGCGGCACTGGCTATGGCCGGACTCATTTATACGGCTGCGGCAGGCGTGGGAGAGGAAAAGGCCGGGGCGGCCTCGGATATCAAGCTGGGCTTAGACTTGGCGGGAGGCGTCAGCATTACTTACCAGGCAGTTACGGAAAATCCCACGGCGGAGCAGATGGCAGATACCATTTACAAGCTCCAGCAGCGTGTGGAGGGTTACAGTACGGAGGCTCTGGTTTACCAGGAGGGCTCCGACCGCATTAACATTGAGATTCCCGGCGTCACCGATGCCAACGCCATCCTGGAAGAGCTGGGCCGGCCCGGCTCCCTGGAGTTTCAGGATGTTTACGGAAACGTGCTGATTTCCGGTACGGATATCAAGAGCGCGGAGGCCAAAAGCTATACGGACAATCTGGGAAACAATTCCTATGAGGTGGCTCTGTCCTTAAATGACGAGGGCGCCAAGAAATTTGCCCAGGCTACGGAGGAAAACTTAGGATCCGCCATTCCCATTGTGTACGACGGAGAGGTGATCAGCGCTCCGACAGTTCAGGCGGTGATTACAAACGGCAATCCCTCTATCACCAATATGGAATCCTATGAGGCGGCCCAGCGTCTGGCCTCCACCATCCGCATCGGTTCCCTTAAGCTGGAGCTGCGGGAGCTGCGCTCCAAGGTGGTAGGGGCCCAACTGGGGGAGGAAGCTATCTCCACCAGCCTGAAAGCGGGAGCCATCGGGTTTGTTCTGGTTGTGATTTTCATGATCGCCGTGTACCTGCTTCCGGGCTTTGCCTCCGGCATCGCCCTGACCATTTATGTGGCGCTTATGATTGTGCTTTTAAATGCCTTTGAGATTACATTGACTCTGCCTGGCATTGCCGGTATTATCTTAAGCATCGGTATGGCCGTGGACGCCAACGTGATTATCTTTGCCCGCATCCGGGAGGAGCTGGCCACCGGAAAGACGGTCCGCTCGGCCATGAAGATTGGGTTCCAGAAAGCCCTTTCCGCCATTGTGGACGGAAATATCACCACCCTCATTGCGGCGGCGGTGCTGGGACTGAAAGGATCGGGAAGCGTAAAGGGATTCGCCCAGACTTTGGCTCTTGGTATCGTGCTGTCCATGTTTACGGCCCTGGTGGTGACCCGTCTGGTGCTGAACGCGCTCTATGCCGTGGGCCTAAGGAGCGAGAAGCTCTACGGTGTGCAAAAAGAGCGGAAAACCTTCGATTTCCTTGGGAAGAAGAATCTCTGCTTTATCGTCTCTGCCCTTGTGATCCTGGCGGGCCTGGCGGCTATGGGCATCCGCTCTGGACAGGGAAGCGGGGCTTTTAATTACAGCCTGGAGTTTAAGGGGGGAACCGCCACCACCATTCCTTTTGCGGAGCCTATGACCATCGCGGAGATTGATGAGAAGGTGAAGCCGGTGGTGCGGGAAGCCATCGGGAGCAGCGAGATCCAGGCCCAGCAGGTGCAGGGCAGCAACGATGTGGTGATTAAGACGGCGGAGTTAAGCCTGGAGACCAGGCAGGCATTGAATGCGGCCCTGGTTTCCAAGTTCGGCGTGGACGAAGCTGGGATCACGGCGGAGAGTATCAGCTCCACCGTCAGCGGGGAGATGCGGTCCGACGCCTTTGTGGCCGTGATACTGGCAACCGTCTGTATGCTTTTGTATATCTGGTTCCGGTTTAAGGATATCCGCTTTGCGGCCAGCGCGGTGGCGGCCCTGGTCCATGATGTGCTGGTAGTGCTGGCTTTCTATGCTCTGGCCCGGGTTTCCGTGGGAAATACGTTTATCGCCTGCATGCTGACCATTGTGGGTTACTCCATCAACGCCACCATTGTAATTTTCGACCGCATCCGGGAGAATCTGGTGTCTGCCCGCAGAAAGGATGACTTAAAGGATCTGGTGAACCAGAGTATTACACAGACCTTGACCAGAAGCATTTACACATCCCTGACCACATTTATTATGGTAGCGGTGCTCTTTGTCCTGGGTGTTGTCTCCATCCGGGAGTTTGCCCTGCCGCTGATGGCGGGCATTGTCTGCGGGGCCTATTCCTCCGTGTGCATTACGGGAGCCCTGTGGTATCTTTTAAAGACCAGGATTCAGAAAAAAGATTCATAAGACGGGAAACTGCCGCAGAATAAGCCGTCCGGCTTTCCGAAAGGGAAGGCCCGGCCCTTGCTTTGCGGCAGTTCTTTTACTCTATAAATTAGGATTAAATTTACGGAGGAGGAAAATAGAAATGGTTTTAGTGGTCGATACAACAGCAAAACATATAGGAAAAGTAATAGCAGAGGAATTGCTTCGCAGTAATGGAAATGCAGCCGGGTTTGAGTTGATTGACACTGCTGGGATGCACATTTCACACTGCGTTGGATGTAATTACTGCTGGCTGAAAACGCCGGGCGTATGTGCCATTCAGGACGATTATGAGCCGATTTTGAGAAAGATGAGCAAAGCTGACCAGGTATGGCTGATTTCGGACACACACTTTGGATTTGTTTCCTGGCAGACCAAAAACATTGTAGACAGAATTATGCCCCTTATCACCATGTATTTAAAATTCAAAGATGGACAGATGCGTCATGTAATGCGCTATAGTCATCAACCGGATATTGGGGTTATCTATACCGGAGACGGAGACCAGGCTTACCTGGAGCGGTGGTGTCAGCGTACTGCGTTAAATTTAGGAAGCCGTTCACTGGGAGTTTTTTCTGAGAGCAACGGAAAGTCCAGCTAATAAATGTCAATAGAAAAATGAAAAATATTTTCTCCTAAAAA
>CAJUNN010000017.1 GCA_910587955.1 uncultured Lachnospiraceae bacterium
CTTTTTTAGGAGAAAATATTTTTCATTTTTCTATTGACATTTATTAGCTGGACTTCTATTTTCTAAAGCAGCCAGCCGGTATACACCAAAATCAGAATCACGGTTCCGGCAAACACCTACAGCAGACTCCCTACCGCCCAAAACCGGCCGCACAAGCCTCTTCCGCTTTCCAGAAAGAACTGTGCGTAACTGGCGGAAAATCCTGCTCCCAAGCCTCCTAAGATGACGGTAACGGGCCGGTAATCCGTTCCCATTCCAAAGCAAATCCACGGAACGATCAAGAGAGTACCGAAAATAACCGTCAAGATAAGCAGGGCGCTTTTATATCCGAACATGGGAATGTCAAAATCCGTACTCCCCAGGGCCGTACCGTATGTTTTCTTTCCGCCGCTGTTTTTTACTTCCCAGGTACGGAATGCCCTTTTCCTATTCTCCGTCATGCCCTTCCTCCTTCCGGTCCGTTTCCAGCCGATGCAGCCGCCTGCATATACGGATAAAGTTTTCCGCCAATGTCCTCACTTCCATAGCACTCATCAGATGATCCTGCGCATGTACAAAAATTACATTGATTTCCTGGTGTTCTCCCGAGGCTTCTTTCCGAATCAAATCCGTCTGGATCTCATGGGCCTTTGCCAGGCTCCTGTCCGCCTCTTTCAGGAGCTCCTCCGCTTTTTCAAAACCGCCGTTTTCTGCCGCATCAATCGCTTCATAAGCCAGCCCCTTGGCATCTCCCCCGTAATTGATAATTTCAAATAGGACGGCCCCCAATTCATCTGTCATATTCTTCTTCTCCCTTCCTGGTTTTTTCATGTTTCACAAAGTTTTTGTACCATTCAAAGCTGTCTTTCTTGATGCGCCTGTAGGTGCCGTTTCCGCAGTTATCCGCATCCACGTAGATCACGCCGTACCGTTTCTCCATCTCACAGCTTCCGGCAGAAACAATGTCAATAATTCCCCACATGGCGTATCCCAGTACCTCCACCCCGTCCCGCTGGGCTTCTTTGATCTGTCTGAAATGCTCCTTCAGATAATCAATCCGGTAAACATCGTGAATTTTCCCGTCCTCCTACAGAACATCCCTGCTGCCGTATCCGTTTTCCGCTATAAACACCGGCTTTTCATAGCGGTCAAATACTTTATTTAAGGAAATGCGAAGGCCCACGGCGTCAATCTGCCATCCCCACTCATTTGCTTTTAAATATGGATTTTTTGTGGCTGTTACGAGATTTCCGGCTGTCTTTTCTTTTTCCTCCACAGAAACCACGGAAGACTGGTAATAAGAAAAACTTACAAAATCCGCCGTATGCTTCTTAAGGTCTATCCGGTCTTCCTCCGTAACCGCAAAAGAAATCTGCCGCTCTTCAAAGAAGCGTTTCATATAGGAGGGATATTGTCCCCTTACAAGCACGTCACTGCAGAACCACTGGTTGATCTGCTCCTCCCTTACAGTCTTCAGATTATCCCCGGGACTGCAGGAATACGGATAATAGCAAAAGCAGGCTGTCATACATCCGAATTTCCCGTTTGTCATTCTGCGGCCCATCTCAATCACCTTGGCGCTTGCCACAAACTGATGGTGAAGGGATTGAAACACCAGCGATTCATCATAGGGTTCCTCCCCTTCCCTTATAAGCCCTACGCCGTTGTACGGCGAAAAATAGCCGGCATTGATTTCGTTAAATGGAAGATAAAAGTCAATCAAATCTCCCCAGTTCTCAAACACGGTCTTTGCAAATCTCAAATAGAAATCAATGGTTTTCCTGTTTGTCCATCCCCTGTAATGCTCTACCAGATAAAGCGGCACCGCATAGTGGTTCATAGTCAGGAAAATCCGCATTCCCGCACTGCGCACTGCCTGAAATACGCAGGTGTAATATTCGATCCCCGCAAGGTTTGGCTCTTCTTCGTCTCCCCTTGGATACAGCCGGGACCAGCCTATGGACATCCGGTAAATATCAAGGCCCAGTTCTTTCAGAAGCCCAATATCCTCCTCCAGATGATGATAGCCGTCGCTTGCCTTCCGAAACGGATAGCAGGCGTCCCGGGTATCCTCCTTTGCCCGCCGGACTGCATCTCCGGTCAAAAGACGGGTTGCCGTGGTGGCATTGGAAGTCCGCGGCAGATAAGGCCTGCAATCCTGGGTATCCATTCCGCGTCCCCCTTCCCGGAATCCTCCTTCGTACTGGCCGGAGGCCGTTGCCCCTCCCCATAAAATGGGGGAAACCGATGTTTGAAATAGCTCTCTCATAGAATCGCTCCCATCCTTGTTTTCTATGGCTTTTGAAAAATGGCCTCTCTTACGCGCCCTTTGGTTCTATGCAGCAATTCTCCGGCCATCTGTGCATCACATCCGGTAAGAATCATAGTCACCGCTGTTTTTACGCTTCCCCCTGCTTCGTTGATGGCCTTCCGGGCTTCCTCCCGCGTCACTCCCGCCGCTTCCATAGCAATGTTTTCCGCTCTGGTGCACAGCTTTTCGTTGCTCTGTACCACATCCACCATCAGATTCTCATAGGCTTTCCCGATTCTCACCATAGAGGCCGTCGTAATCATATTCAAAACCATCTTCTGCGCCGTGCCTGCTTTCAGTCTTGTAGAGCCAGTCAGCACCTCAGGCCCCGTCTCCACTTCAATGGCGATTTCCGCCGCGCGCCCGATATCGCTTCCCCGGTTGCAGGAAACCGCTGCCGTGCGGCAGCCGATACTTTTGGCATATTCCAGCCCTCCGATCACGTAGGGCGTACGCCCCGACGCCGCGATGCCGACTACAATATCCTTTTCCGTAAGGCGATGCTTCTCCAGATCCTTCTTCCCCTGGCCCGGATCGTCTTCCGTACATTCCACCGGATGGCGCAGGGCCCTGTCTCCCCCTGCAATCATTCCCACCACCATCTCTGCAGGCACACCGTATGTAGGCGGACATTCGGAAGCATCCAGAACCCCCAGCCTGCCGCTTGTCCCTGCTCCCAGGTAGAAAAGCCTGCCGCCTCTGTGAAACGCCTCTTCTACAGCCGAAACCAGCTCCGCAATTTCCGGCAGTACTTTTTCCACCGCCTCCGGCACCTTTCTGTCTTCCGCATTCATAGCCTTCACAATCTCCAGAGGCGTCATCCGGTCCAAATTCATCGTATTTGGATTGCGGGTTTCCGTTAACATGTTCTCAAGCTTCAAATCCCTCTCTCCTTGCCGTTCCTTTCTGTATTTCTTTCTTGTGATTTCAATGTATCTTTTTAAAATAAACATGTCAACATTTAATCAGAATTGTGGTACAATGTTTCACAAAGGAGCGCAGGATTGACTTATTTACCATATTTCTTAAAACATTTGGAGGGTTTTTATGAAAAGTGCATTATTAAAATTGAGAGAATTAGAAAGCACCATGAGCAGCACAGAGGCAAATATTGCCCGCTATATACAGAATAATCCGGAGAAAGTTTGTACGCTTACCGTGCGGGAACTGGCAGAAAACGCCTACGCATCGCCCTCAAGCGTTATCCGCGTATGTCATGCAATCGGATTTAAAGGTTACCTTTAACAACATCCGCTCCCTAGAAGACACACAGCACCTATTAAATGCCGGCACCCTTTCCCAATGCGCCGGACTGCTTGTCACCTGCCGGACCATCCTGCTGTTCGGCATGGGCTCCTCCCTGTGCGTAGCCAAAGACACGTATCTAAAATTTTTAAGAATGAATAAGCCGTGTATCGTAAATGAAGACTGGCATTCCCAGCTGCTGCAGGCCAAGAATTCCTCTTCCGAAGATGCTGCGATCATCTTCTCCTACGGCGGACAGACAAAAGAAATGATAGAATGTATGAAAATATTAAAAAAGAACGGAACTCCCTGCATCGCCGTCACAAGGTATGCCCTCTCTTCCATTGCAAAACTGGCCGACTACTGCCTCTACACTGCAGCCAACGAAACCCTCTTCCGAAACGGGGCCATGTCCTCACGTCTGTCGCAGCTAAACGTTGTAGACATTCTCTATACAGGTTTTGCTTTCCTGCAGCACGACTATGCCGTGAAGCAGCTGGTTCACACCCACATCCAGAAAGAAAATGCAGACAGCGGAGAGCCGTAATCAGCTCTCCACCGCACTCCCCACTATAAAATCAATAGTCTTGTCGTACACCAGATTGTTTTCAATCATCTCACGCCCGTACATCTCCTCGAAGGCAGCGCCGTTCTCGGCTCCGTACTGGGCAGCCAGGCCATCAAGCCCCTCCTGATACTCTTCTTCCGTCACACCAATCTGCTCGGCTTCTGTAACTGCATCAATAACCAGGCGGCTTTTTAGCTGGAACCGGGCAAGCTCGTCCACCTGCCGGTCAAACTCTTCCTGTGTCATGCCCATGTAGGCAGACAGATACTCCGACAGTTCCATCCCTGCGTAGGAAGCATACATTTCCTGCTCTTCTACAATGCTATCCCGCAGAGTCTTAAGATCCTCCTCTGCACAGTCAAATTCCGAGCTGTCGATCAAAGCCTGGATGGTCTGATATTCCTTCTCGGACTGGCGGTTGCTCTCCTTGTACTGGGCAAGCCCCGTCCTCACGGCCTCTTTGTAGGCATCCACGGAATCATACTCCGTATTCTTCTGGACAAACTCGTCCGTCAGCTCCGCATCCACAAGCTCTACGATATCGTGAATCGTCACCTCAAACACCACTTCTGCCCCGGACATATCGGGATTGGGATTATAAGGTTCCGGGAAGGTCAGCGGCAGTTCGCAGGTGGTCCCCGTTTCCTTGCCAATCAGCCCATCCTCAAATCCCGGAATGAAGGACCCGGAACCGATGGTCAGGTTATATCCCTCTCCCTGGGAGCTTCCTCCCTGAAATTCCTCTCCGTCCATACGGCCCACAAAGTCAATGTTAACCGTATCCCCTTCCTCAATCACCGTCTTTCCCTCAATGGGCCGTGCATCCGGGTTCATTGCCAGAAGGGAATCAATCTCCGCCTGGACCTCTTCCTCTGTCACTTCCAAATCCACGTGAATCTGGATGCCCTTATAGGTTCCAAGCTTTGTCACGCTGCTGTTTGCAAATTCCCTTTCTGTCTCCTGGGCTTCCTCTGCCGGAGCCTCCGGTTCTGTCTCTTTCTTTGTGCAGGCTGCCGCCAGCACAAAAAGTCCCGCCAGAACCAGTATCCATAATTTTTTCTTTTTCATAAATTTCTTCCCTTTGCTTTCTTTATATGCTAGTAGAATACCACGTTTCTCCTCCCCCGGCAAGCTTTAGAGCAGCGGAGAAAACAATCTGGAGAATTGTTCCTTAAAACGCACTACAAAGGAACGGCGGCCGTAAAGATACCGGGTCACCCTGGTACACGACTTCAAATCTTCCATAAAAACAGCCTCCAGGCGTTCCGCCGTCTCCACGCTGTAAACCACGGCGCTGACCTCAAAATTCAATTTGAAGCTGCGGATATCCATATTGGCTGTCCCGTAGCAGCTCACTACCCCGTCAACCACCATGCCTTTGGCATGGAGAAAACCGTTGTCATACGTATAGCATTTAGCCCCGGCGTCCAAAAGATCCCCGATATAGGAATAAGTTGCCCAGTAGACGAACGGATGATCCGGCTTGCAGGGAATCATCACCCGTACATCCACGCCGGACAGGGCCGCAATGCGGATGGCGCTCATAACCGTCTCGTCCGGGATAAAGTACGGCGTCTGGATATAAATATTCTTCCGTGCCTTGCTGATCATTTTTAGATAGACGTTGCGGATGTTCTGCCATTTGGAGTCCGGGCCGCTGGTAATAATCTGCACGGCTTCCTCACCGCAGGCCTCCTCCTCATATCCCTGGAAATACCGATCCGTGAGAAAAAGATTCTGCTTGGTGGCATAATTCCAGTCCAAAATAAACCGGATGTGCAGGGAAAGCACTGCAGATCCCCGGATTTGTAAATGGGTATCCCGCCAATAGCCGAATTTCGGATCCAGTCCCACGTACTCCCTTCCAATATTGAAGCCCCCCACAAAAGCCGTCCTGCCGTCAATCACCACAATCTTCCGGTGGTTCCGGTAATTCATGCGGAGCTGCAGCCGCCCGAAAAGAGCCGGAAAAAACTCTCCCACCTGGATGCCGGCGCTCCGCAGCCTCTTCCAGTCCCTTTTTTTCATGGTGCGGCTTCCCATGCTGTCATACAGCAGGCGCACTTCCACACCCTGCTGCACCTTCTCAATCAAAAGCTTCTCAAAGGGCTGCCACAGCTCGTCGTTGCGTATAATGTAGTACTGGATATGAATATAAGACTGCGCCTTGCGGATCTCCTCGTAGAGAGCGGCAAACTTTTCCTTTCCGTCCGTGTAAATCTCAATCTGGTTGTCCGCGCTGTAGACGGCATCCGCCGCCTCCAGATTCATCAGCATCATATCCGAAAATTTCTGCAGTCTGGGATCCGCAGGCTGAAATTCCTTCCGGATAATCGTCTCCTCCTGTTTGCTGATGGCAGAATAGATGGCGTCCTCAATCTCCTTCGTACGGAAGATATGCTCCCGGTGAAAGTCATGTCCCACCATAAAATAGAGAAAAATTCCCAAAACCGGAATAAAATACAAGAGAAGCAGCCATGTCCAGACGGTTTTCGGCTCCCGGCGTTCAAAAAAAACAATCAGAACCGACAGGATAATGTTGATAAAAAGCAAATGGTCCATCCAGAATCTTAAAATCTGGATGAGGCCGCTCCAAAGAACCTGTAAAGCAATCAGCATATCTGCTCTCCTCTTGCATTTGGGGTTTTTCTTTTCCTTGCACTTTACCGGAAAAACTGTTATAATGTGTCCTACGTGAAGTACTTAGGAGGATCTGGATCTATGTCAAAACTTACCATAATTCTGTTAGTGATTCTTGCCGTCTTAATCGCTGCGTTCATCGCCCTGATCATTGTGGGAAGAAAAGCCCAGCGGAGACAGGCCCTGCAGCAGGAACAGATGGATGCCATCGCCCAGACTGTCAGCATGCTGGTCATTGATAAAAAGCGGATGAAGATTTCCCAGTCCGGCCTGCCCCAGCAGGTGATTGATCAGACACCCAAATTCCTGCGTTGGAACAAACTTCCCATTGTCAAAGCCAAAGTGGGCCCCAAGATGATGATTCTCGCCTGCGACGAGAAGGTATTTGAACTTATTCCCGTAAAGCGGGAAGTCAAGGTGGTTGTGAGCGGCATTTATATCTCCGCTATCAAAAGTGCCAGAGGCGGGCTGGAAACTCCGGTCCAGAAAAAAGGATTTTTCAAACGCCTGTTCAAAAAATAAGATGTACGTGCAGACAAGGCCTTCCGGGAATGCTTTCCTTCCCGGAAGGCTTTTTTATGTCTCCTGAAGCCGGAAATCCTTTGCATTTTTCGATTTCACATTCACCCGGATGGAGCAGTCCGCCAGAAACACATTGTCCATCTCCATAGAATAGCAGACCTGGAGATCCATGAATTCTTCCGACTCCTGCAGCAGAACCTTTGAAGTAGCGAATTCCATCTCAATGCTTCCGAAAGGCGTCTCATAGGAAGTCTTAGTTTTCCTGCCCTTCTCAAATACCATATGGGTGCGGATCAAGCCTTTTTTCGTCACCTCCAGGCTCCCCTCCCCAATCTTGAGACGGTTCTCAATGTGTTCCCGGGACCCCTCCACAGCCTCCTCATAGAAAAGATAATGCTTTCCGTTCTTCTGGTAATACTCGCCCGCTGTCACCACCTCCACCGGCCTGCCGGTTTCCCCGTCCATAAGCTGAAGCCCCGATATGGTGATCAATACCTGCTTTGTCATCCCTGTCTAATACTCCTCTATGTTGATCTGTCTGGTGCTGGTAATATCAAAAGGAAGAATGGAATTGGCAAAAGCCTTGAAACGTTCTGCCGCATCGCTCACAAAAAACTCATACGGATTTTCTTCCGTCTTATTGTGCCCCTGATTATCCATCTCTTCCCTCTTCAGAAGCTCCCGAAGCTCTATGGCCGTCTCATAGGCCGGATTGACCAAAACCGCATTCTCCCCCATGACTTTGCGCACGGTAGAGCGGATCAGGGGGTAATGGGTGCAGCCCAGGATCAGCGTATCCACCTGCCGCTCCTTCATCTCCTGGAGGTAACGCTGCGCCACCGCTTCCGTCACCGGATCCTTCAGCCACCCCTCCTCTACCAGAGAAACAAAGAGCGGGCAGGCTTTCTCACAAACCCGGGCCTCCGGCCGGAGGCTCTGTATGTAATCCCGGTAAATATGGCTTCCCACGGTAGCTTCCGTACCGATCACGCCGATGTTGCCCCCGGTGCTGGCCCGGGCCGCCACCCTGGCTCCCGGTTTCACCACGCCTATAATCGGAAGGTCCAGCTCCGCCCGCAGAGTCTCCAGAGCGTAGGCGCTGGCCGTATTGCAGGCGATCACAATGGCCTTCACGTTCCGGGTCTTTAGAAACCGCACAATCTGCCGGGAATAGCGGATTACCGTATCCCGGGATTTGGTTCCGTAGGGCACCCGGGCCGTATCCCCGAAATATACAATCCGTTCCTTGGGAATCTGGCGCATAATTTCCCGGGCCACCGTCAGGCCGCCCACACCCGAATCAAAAACCCCGATGGGGGCTTCTCTCAGTTCACTCATAAAATTCTCCATTCCGGTACCGCAGTTTTCCTCCCTGCGTTCCTGCCGCTTATCTATTTAAAAATGTCAGATATTTAAACCGGATTTTTACCCTTACTTCCCCTTCTGGAATCTCCCCCTCCGTCTGTTCCAGGGCGTCTGCCGTCCCGTATTCCGGATAAATACCGCCCCACCAGGCCGTATAGAAAGTCTGCACGGGACGCGGTGTGTAAACATAAGGGGCGAAGGCGCAGGTCCCCGCAAATCCGAGGGCAAGGGAAAGGGCTGTAATCAGAAATTTCAAGCGTTTCATGGCAATTCTCCTTTTGCGTTTTCCAGAGGATTCCCATATTTTTCCTAATCTATGCCTGATGTTCCCGGATGTCTGTTAAAATTGCCTGCTCCTGGTTATCGATATGCTCGCAAACTACAGCGGCCACAGCCTCCTTGTCCCCCCTGCGGATACCGTCGTAAATTCTCCAGTGCTCTTTGTCCAGCCGCTCGTGAGTCTTCTTGTCCTTCAGATATTCCAGCCGGTAGCGGTACATCTGTTCCCGCAGATTGTTTAAAATATGAATCAGCCTGGCATTGTCCGTCGCTTCGTAGATAATTTCATGAAACCGCACATCCGCAGCCGCCAGCGCCGTCACATCCTCCGTATCCTTCTGGCGCCGGAACTCCTCCCCTGCCTTCTTAAGCTCTTCTAAAAGCTCCGGCGTAATGCGCTCGCAGGCCACCTCGACTGCCAGGATTTCCAAAGTCCTGCGCACCTCCAGAACATTCTTCAAATCCTTCTCCGTGATGCTGGCCACCACGGCGCCCCGGCGGGGGATCATCACCACCAGGCCCTCCAGCTCCAGTTTCCGTATGGCCTCCCGGATAGGCGTGCGGCTCACGCCCAGGCGCTCCGCCAGATGAATCTCCATCAGCCGCTCTCCCGGTTCCAGCTCTCCCCTAAGAATTGCCTGGCGGAGTGTCTGGAACACCACGTCCCGCAGGGGAAGATACTCGTTCATGGTTGTCGTATTCATGGTATGGCCCTCCTGTTATACGGGGTAGTCAAAAAGAGCTGCTTGGCCAAATGCCCTCTCTTCAAAACGGCAAACGCCTTTTTCGCCGCCTGACGGCTCTCAAAAACACCGAAGACCGTAGGGCCGCTTCCGCTCATCAAGGCCGCCTGAGCCCCGCAGCGCATCATCGTGTCTTTCAGCCTCTGGATCACCGGATACTCCGGCACGGTCACCGTCTCCAGCACATTTCCCTGCCCCATCCGGGCAGCCAGTCCCTTCAAATCCCTCTGCTCCAGAGCTTCCCTCATGCCGTCAATGTCCGGGTGGAAAGAAAGCCCGTCTGCCTGCAGATTCTCATACACAAACCGGGTGGATACGCTGACGCCCGGTTTTGCTACCAGAATGCAGCAGGGCGGCATGGGGGGAAGAGGGGTTAAAACCTCCCCGATTCCTTCCGCCAGCGCCGTTCCCCGCATCACACAATAGGGAACGTCCGCCCCAATCTTCACCCCCCGGCGCATCAGCTCCTCTGTAGAAAGCCCCAGCCCGTACATGCGGTTTATTCCAAACAGCACGGCCGCGGCGTCAGAGCTTCCTCCGGCCATGCCTGCTGCCACGGGAATGTATTTTTTCAGATCAATACCGATGCCTCCGCGGATTCCGAACTCCTCCATCAGAAGTTTCGCTGCTTTGTAAACCAGGTTGTTTTCATTGGCCGGCAGATAATAGAGATTGGTTTTCACCCGGATCCCCGGATCCGCCTGCTTCTCCAGCAGGATCCGGTCGTAGATATGGACGGTCTGCATAATCATACGCACCTCATGGTAGCCGTCCTCCCGGCGCCGCAGCACATCCAGACCCAGATTAATCTTCGCCAAAGCCTTCAGCTGCATTTTCTCCATATTATGTTTCCCCCTTTTCCCCAATCCATGCCTCCGCTTTAACAGGAGAAAATTTGCATTTTCTATGTTTTTTGTATACACAAAAGTATAGCAAATTTCCCGAAGAAGCGCAACCATTTTCCTTGGCGCCAAGCGTGCCTTCCCCAAAGGAAACTGCTCTTTCGGACGCAGTTTCCTGTAAAGCAGGAAAAGCCGGGGCTCTGCCGCATGCGGTGCAGCGGACATCCCCGGCTTTGAACAGATTTTTCTCCGTCACATATTTTCCATCTGCTTTACCAGCAGCAGCTTTTGTCCCGGCAGAACCTCCTGGGATGCCATCTCGTTCATACTGCAAATCTGCTCCCCCGTGGTATGATAAGCTTTCGCAATATCCCACAGGGTATCCGAAGGCTGGACCACATAAATCAGAAAACCCGGCAGGGCTTTGACAGCCTCCAGATTTAGGGGATGTTCCCGCACGTCCGAAATATGCTGTACCGTAACACGATCCAAGACCAGCGCATGGATTAGAATCCCGGCCTTGACCTCCAGTTCTTCGCTGTTCACCATATTTACGGAAAGCTGATCCAGCGTAGTCTGCAGATAATAGACACTGTTGTTTCCGATACCCGAAACCTCGATCAAATGCTCGAAAGGAACGGCGCCTTTCATACAGAGGAACGGATGGCTGTCGTCGGAAGTGACATAGAGAACCTGGACTGCCACCACGCCTTCCACCAGAAGTCCTTCCGCCGTCACCTGGATATCGTCCACTTTGACCTCGCCCCGGCTGTGGCAGATCTGCAGAATCTGCGCATCCGCGCTTTCTGTCTTCATGCGTTCCGTCACCCGGCATTTGGAGGCGTTGCACGCCAGAAGGTTCTCATAGACCGCCGGAGTGGTAATCAGCTCCAGCTCCTTGGAGGGACTGTAGAGATCGCAGACCATACCAAGATGCTCTTCCTCATAAATCTGGATATTCAGCTCCAGAACCGCGTCAATATTCAGCACCCGCAGCTCTCCGTCATAATCCGGTTTCACTTCCAGGTCCCCATGGGCCAGGCTCATCTCAATGTTTTCCAGCATTCCTTCCTGGCAGCCGCCTACGTCCACATGGCTGTTAAAAGGAAGGGCCTGTTCCATCCAGTAGGCTTTTCCGCTCTCTTCCTCCCCTTCGTACAGGATGAACACCACCAGTTCTCCTTTTATAAGGACTTCCCCTTCCGAGAGCCGCAGTTCCGCTCCCTGGACAGAAATATCCTGCCAGAGCAGCTGCCGGATATTCGGCTTGTTGGCCGGAAGGATGATCTCGTCCTTGATCCGGCAGGTATCCTTCTTCTGCACCGCCAGCCCGGCCGCTGAAATATGACAGGTTTTTATCTGCACATCCTCGGATCCTTCTGCTGACACGGGGACCTCCTCGTCAAAAAGCTCCTCAACCGCCAGCTCCAGAGTCAGAACCGTTTTAATGCTCAGCTTTCTGGAATTGATCAGAAAGGCAGACACATCCTCCAGCATCCATTTCAGCTGCAGGCTGTCGCCGTCTTTGGCATCCTCTACGTTCATCATTTCCTCGAAAGGAATCTGTCCCTGAATGCTATGTAAACTGTTATCCAGGGAATCTCCCATATACAGAGCCCAAAACTGCAGATTCCCTTTCACTCTCACCCGGCCGGCCTCTACCTTCACCTCGGCGATTTCAATCGTCCCCTTCTCCTGGATGAGCATCCCGGCATCCGGCATTTGATCCGGAATATTATAGTCATCATCCAGGGTAATCTGGCTGACTGCTTTTCCCTTCTGCCGGTTCATGTGAATATTTTTCCGAACAAGCTCCACAACACACACCTGCTTTCATCTTTCCTTTCTACCAGTCTATGCCCGGATTTCCAACTTATACCATTCTCATTGAAATACCACCGGTTTATCTACATATTCCGTCTTCACCACCAGGAAGGGAAAGCTGGGCGCCTCCGCCACCGTCTCATCCCTGGAAGGCCCGATGAGGCTGGTATCAAAATATACAGCATTTTCCGACAGGTACAGCTCGTTCACCGCAATGCTGTAACCGCTGGTTTTCTGCTCCCCGTAGCCCACGCAGAGATAAAGATCCTGCTCCTCCTCATACGTCAGCTTAAAGGGCTCTTTCCTCTTTTCCTCCAGAATTGTCCGAAGGCCCTCCGGCGCTTTGCCTTCCTCCACAATGGTGTACTCTAAGTCCCGCAGCTTCTCCCGCTCATTTGTCTGCACGCTGCACCCGGATAAAAGCAGCATACAGCCTGTCATAAAAATCCAGACTATTTTCCGCATACATCTCACCTCCTAATATACTTATGGGGAAAATGCTTGCATTATCCTTGTTTTTTGCCGTTATCTTTATTATAATGAGAGAAGGCGGAAGATTGCCTGTTAAGGAGGAAAACTATGCACTTTAAAACATCGGCCGACAGCCATGTGAATCACAGGTACAGCGGCATTCTGTTACATCCCACATCTTTCCCCTCTCCCTACGGAATCGGGGATTTCGGAAAAGGAGCTTATGAATTTGTAGATTTTCTGGAGGCGGCGGGACAGCATCTCTGGCAGATACTTCCCTTGGTTCCCATTACCTCTTTCGGCAATTCTCCCTACCAGGGTTTTTCTGTATTTGCCGGAGAACCCCTCCTCATCAGCCCGGAGCTTCTGCAGGAGAAACGACTGCTGGCCCGGGAAGATCTGCAGGATATCCCGGATTTCGATCCGGTCAAAATTGATTACGATCTTGTGCGGGAATATAAATACGGCCTTTATAAAAAGGCTTTTGCCGCTTTTCTCCACACAGCGGATAAAAATCTTCTGGAAGAATACGAATCCTTCTGTGAAGCCAACGCATTCTGGCTGAACGACTACTGCCTCTTTATGGCGGCGCGGGATTACCACGAGGGAAGCGCCTGGACAGAGTGGCCGGACGATCTGCGCAATCCCACAAAAGAAAGCCGTGCTCTCTGGAGCCGGAAACTGGAAGACTCCATTTCCTATCATCGGTTTTTACAGTATCTTTTCCATATGCAGTGGTACGCTCTGAAACAGTATGCCAACGATAAGGGCATCGCCATTATCGGGGATATTCCCATCTTTGTCTCCCCGGACAGCGCCGACGTGTGGGCGAACCGCGAGCTGTTCCAGATGACAGAGGAAGGCACCCTCTCCGCAGTGGCCGGAGTTCCCCCCGACTATTTCAGTTCCACCGGACAGCTCTGGGGCAACCCCCTCTACGACTGGGAGGTGCACAAAGCGGACGGCTATCAATGGTGGATTTCCAGAATCCGCAATCAAATCGATCAGGTAGACTACCTGCGGATCGATCATTTCCGGGGGCTGGAGGCTTACTGGTCTGTCCCCGTAGGGGAGACTACCGCCATCAACGGAACCTGGGTCAAAGGCCCGGGAGAGGATCTGTTCCGCGCCATTCAGGCCGAGCTGGGCGAAGATCTGCCCATTTTCGCGGAAGATCTGGGACTGATCACGCCGGAGGTGGAGCATCTTAGGGATACCTTCGGATTTCCCGGTATGCGCATTCTGCAGTTTGCCTTTGAGGGAGGCGAAAGCACCTTCCTTCCTCACCAGCTCAATACCCGCAACTGTATTTGCTACACGGGCACCCATGACAACAATACCAGCCGGGGATGGTATGATCAAACCTCCGAATATTCCAGGGATAAGGTCCGCCGCTATATGAACACGGACGCCTCCAGCATCAGCTGGGACTTTATCCGGATCTGTCTCGGCACCATTGCCCGCTACGCCATCTTCCCTCTCCAGGATGTACTGAAGCTGGGAAGCGAAGCCCGGATGAACGTTCCCGGACAGGCACACGGAAACTGGGCATGGCGTTACCAAAAAGGAGATCTCAATTCCGGCATGGCGTCCGGACTGCGCCAGATGACGGAACTTTTCGGAAGATAGGAGGTCTCCATGTTAAGACTGATTGTTATTGCTCTGATGCTCTTTCTCTATCTGCTGCTGGGCATCCCCGTACTTTTAGTGGAATGGGTCATCGGCAAATATAACAAAAAGGCCAAAGACTACAGCTGCCTGCGCATGGTGCAGACTGCCTTTAAGCTGATGCTGAAGGTGGCAGGCGTCCGTCTCACAGTCATAGGGGAAGAGCACGTTCCCAAGGATCAGGCTGTCCTCTACATCGGCAACCACCGCAGCTATTTTGACATCCTGCTCACTTATTCCCGGTGTCCCAGACTGACCGGTTATGTAGCTAAAGTCGAAATGCTCCGCTACTGGCTGCTGCGCGACTGGATGAAAGCGCTCTACTGCCTGTTTCTGGACCGGGAAGATATGAAAGCCGGTTTAAAAACGATTCTTCAGGGAATTGAATATATTAAAAACGGGATCTCCATCTGCATTTTCCCGGAAGGGACGAGAAACCGCCAGGAGGAAATGCTTCCCTTCAAAGAGGGCAGTCTGAAAATGGCAGAAAAAACCGGATGTCCCATTATTCCCATGGCCATCACCAACTCGGCGGAGATTTTCGAGAATCATCTTCCTTTTGTCCGCCCCTGCCATGTGATTCTGGAATACGGGACACCCATTCTCCCCAAAGAACTTTCCAAGGAAGATCGGAAGTTCCTGGGCGCTTATACACAGAAGAAAATCCAGGAGATGCTGGATAAAAACAAAGACCTGCTGTAGGCAGGGTTTATGAGGAGTGTCGCATTATGAAAATCGTAGTATTGGCCGGAGGCATCAGCACGGAACGGGACGTTTCCTTAAGCTCCGGCAGCAAGATTTACCGCGCCCTGAAAGCAAAGGGCCACCAGGCCGTTCTGCTGGATGTATATCTGGGACTTGACACCGAGGAGCCGGTGACAGAAGCCCTTTTCTCCTCCGGCACAGACTGGGCAAAAGATATCCTGGCAGTCTCAGAATCCCATCCGGATCTGTCCCGACTCCGTGAACTCCGCAAGGACGGCGGAAAAAATATGTTCGGCCCTCATGTGCTGGACCTCTGCCAGATGGCGGATATGGTTTTCCTGGGCCTTCACGGGGCAAACGGCGAGGACGGACGGATTCAGGCCGCTTTTGATCTTATGGGAATTCCCTACACGGGAACCGGCTATCTGAGCAGCGCCCTGGCTATGGATAAAAGTATTTCCAAACAGCTCTTCGAAAAAGCCGGCATCCCCGCTCCTGCAGGAATTACCCTGAAAAACGGGGAACACCCGGACCTTTCCGCCCTCACCTTTCCCTGTATGGTGAAAACCATCTGCGGAGGTTCCAGCGTGGGCGTGTACCGGGTAGAGAAACCGGAGGATCTGGCAGAAGCCCTGGCGGAAGCCTACAGCTTCGCCGACGACGTGATCGTAGAGCAGTTTATCAGCGGCCGGGAATTCTCCGTAGGCGTCATTGACGGTAAAGCCCTGCCTGTCATTGAGATTGCTCCCCTGGAAGGCTTCTACGATTATAAGAACAAATATCAGCCCGGCAGTACCGTGGAGACCTGCCCGGCGGAATTAAAACCGGAACTGACGGCCCGGATGCAGCGCTATGCAGAAATGGCCTACCATGCCCTGAAGCTGGAAGCCTACGCCCGGATGGACTTCATGATGGATACCTCCGACGAATCCGTCTACTGCCTGGAGGCCAACACCCTTCCCGGCATGACGCCTACCAGCCTTCTCCCCCAGGAAGCGGCGGCGGCGGGCATGTCCTTCGAAGATCTCTGCGAAAAAATCATTGAAGTTTCTCTGGCCAGAGGAAATCGTAAGAAATGAGGAAGCCATGAAAAATATGTCTTTAAACCAGATCGCCCTGGCCTGCGGCGGAACCTATACGGGTACGGAAACCCAGCGGTTCCGGGAGGTTTCCGGCGTGGTCATCGACAGCCGTAAAGTAGAGCCGGGCTTTCTCTTCGTAGCCCTAAAGGGCGAAAGGGTAGACGGACACAGCTTTATCCCCACGGTATACGCCAAGGGTGCCGCCTGCGTCCTCTGCGAACAGCCCCCGGAATTTCCCTCCGGCCCCTATATCCAGGTGGAATCCTGCCTGCAGGCCCTGAAAAGCCTGGCGGAATATTACCGCAGCACCCTGTCCATCCCTGTGATCGGCATCTCCGGGAGCGTGGGAAAGACCAGCACCAAAGAGATGATTGCCGCCGTTCTGGAACAAAAATACAAGGTTTTAAAGACCGAAGGAAATTTTAACAACGAGATCGGACTGCCCCTCACCATCTTCCGCATCCGGGAAGAGCATGAGGCAGCAGTTTTGGAAATGGGCATCAGCGATTTCGGGGAGATGACCCGTCTGGGACGGATGGCCCGTCCCAACATCTGCGTCCTGACCAACATCGGACTGTGCCACCTGGAAAATCTCAAAGACCGGGACGGTATTCTCCGGGCCAAGACGGAGATGTTCAGCCAGGCCCAGCCGGGTGCACGCATCTTTCTCAACGGAGACGACGATAAACTGCTGACCCTAAAGGAAAGCCGTTCCCCCAGCCCCTGCTTCTTCGGCCTGGATCCCTCTCATGACCTCTATGCCGCGGATATCGAAAACCTGGGGCTTGACGGAACCCGCTGTACTTTCGTCACCAAAGCCGGTTCCTTCTCGGCACGGATTCCCATTCCCGGCCGTCATATGGTGTATAACGCCCTGGCCGGAGCTGCCGTGGGCCTGGAACTGGAACTGACCCTGGAGGAGATACGCGCAGGCATCGAAAGCCTGTCTCCCGTCAGCGGCCGGAATAACCTGATACACACGGCAAAATGGACCATCCTGGACGACTGCTACAATGCGAATCCGGTGTCCATGCAGGCCTCCCTGGATGTCCTTTCCAATGCCCTGGGACGGAAAGTTGCCATTCTGGGAGATATGGGAGAGCTTGGAGAAAATGAAAAACTGCTCCACTACAACGTGGGCTGCTATGCGGCAGATGCCCGTGCGGATGCCGTTTTCCTGGCAGGAACCCTTTCGAAAGAAACCGCCCGGGGCATTGAAGCCAAAGCCCCCGGCATGACCTGCCGCCATTTCGATACCCGGGAGGAACTCCTAAAAGCCCTTCCCCTTCTGCTCCTGAAGGGGGATTCTATCCTGGTAAAAGCTTCTCATTTTATGGAATTTAACCAGATCGTCGAATACCTGAAACAGACAGGAGAAACACTATGAATTCAATCCGAATCGGAGTATTAAGCACCTCTTCCATCGCGCCCCGCTTTATCGGCGCTGTCCGGGCCGCGGATGGATGCGAAGCGGCTGCCCTTGCCTCCCGCAGCCTGGAAAAAGCCAGGGAAAAAGCTGCCCTGTGGCAAATCCCCAAGGCATACGGCAGTTACGAGGAGCTCCTTGCTTCCGGTGAAATAGACGCCGCCTATGTGGCTATGATCAACAGCGAGCATTACCGTTATGCCAAAATGGCCTTGGAGCACGGCAAACATGTCCTCTGTGAGAAGCCCTTCACTCTGAAAGAAGAAGAGGCCCGCAGTCTCTTCGCCCTGGCCCGGGAAAAAGGCCTCTTTATTATGGAAATGCAGAAAGTAGTCTTTCTTCCTGTTATCCAGGAAATCAAAAAACGCATCCGGCAGGGAGAATTCGGTTCCATCTGCATGGCAGACTTCTCCAGCTCCTTTGATCCCGGCTACAACACCTGGCTCTTTGACCCGGACAAAGGAGGGGGAACCCTCTACGCCAACGCCGTGTACAGCATTGAGCTTATGCAGTACCTCTTTGACTGTCACGTAACGGAATGGTGCGGCCTGTGCACCAAAAGCCATACTTCCGTGGAGAATCAATATTCTACGGTTATGCGTATGGAGAACGGCCTTCTTTTCACCAACAAAAACAGCACCTGCGCCCGGACCATCCACACCGGCTTCCTCTATGGGGAAAAGGGGTATATCGAACTGCCGGAATACTGGAAAGCGCGCCGGGCCATTCTCCACTATCCGGATCGGGAGCCCGTGATTTTGGAGTATCCCTGCGAGTATGAGTTGATTTATGAAGTCCTTCATGCAAAAAACTGTATCTGCTCCGGCCTCACCGAAAGTCCGGTTATGACGGAAGACTTCACCATCCAGGCCTTGCGGGCAATGAACGGAATCCACGGCCTCTGGAATCCAAAAGCGCCTAGATGTCCGTAAAATTTCAATTATATTGTAAGAAATGATAAAAATATCCATATACTGTCTGTTTTTCTGCTTGACATTTCATAAACTACACGTTATATTATAATATATGTAGTGTATTTTTGATGAAGTTGATTCACATGTTTTCGCAAGTCGTCATCATATGTACATGACGGCTTGCGAAAACATGTGATTTTCTTTTCAAAGAAAATATATGAAATTCTAATATAAAGGAGGTAGGTTCCATGAATAAAGGGATCGTTAAGTGGTTTAACGGGACAAAGGGTTACGGCTTTATTACGAATTCCGATTCCGGCGAAGACGTGTTCGTTCATTTTACCGGAATTATCGCAGAAGGCTTTAAAACTCTGGAAGAAGGACAGTCCGTCACCTTTGACATCACGGAAGGCAACCGCGGACCGCAGGCAACCAATGTTGTTGTAGTCGCTTAGTTAAAGTTAAAGAAAGAAAAACTGCTGCAGGCCGAACGGCTTTACAGCAGTTTTTTCTTTACAAATCTTTTCCCTCTCCAGCCAGCTTCAGCAATTTTACGATCTCCTCCGCCGGCATATCTGCATAGGCTGACAGTTCTTCCATGGATACCTGTCCTTCCAGCTCCTCCGAAAGCTTCTCAATCTGATCCTTCAGATCATTCAGACGTCCCGCCAGGAGATCGCCGGCCCGGCGTTCCGCCCGGTTGGACTCTACCGCTTGTTCCATAGCGGTGCGTATTTCTTCCAAAAGATATTCCCTGGCGGTACACCCTTCCGCCCGCATTCCCAGGGTCTCGATAGCCAGCATCAGGCCTACATTGCCCTCCTGGACCAAATCCCCCAGCATAAGCCCCTGGCCGCAGTATCCCTCTGCCAGGCGCAGTACCTCCGGGAGAAACTGCTCCGTCAAACCGGCCTTGGCAAAGCTGTCCCCGGACTCCTCCGCCTTCCGGCAGAGTTCCAGAACAGCCGCCTCCTCCAAAAGCTTCAGATGCTCCAGCTCCTTTTTATAATGCTGCAGAAAATTTCGCTCCTCCGGGGACAGAGGAAGGGGGTTCTTCTCTTCCACTATGATACTCTTCCTTCCTGCACATCCTCAAATTCTTTCAGAATCTCCTCATCCGGAGCCTTAGTCGCCAGGCTCACGGCTACAATCAGCACCAGGCTTACTACAAAGCCCAGAGCCAGGGAGTACAGCCCGGTAGCCGCTCCCAGGGTCTGTCCCCCTGCCAGGGGCAGATAGTCCCAGACAATCACCGTCAGGGCGCCGGAGACAATCCCCGCAATAGCTCCCGGAAGGTTCGTACGCTTCCAATAAAGGGATAACACCACCAGCGGGCCGAAAGCTGCTCCGAAGCCGGCCCACGCATTGGATACCAGTCCCATAATACTGTTGTTTGGATCTAAGGCAATCACATAAGCGAGAACGGCAATCACCAATACCGTAATCCGGCTTACGCTCAACACCTTTTTGGAAGATGCCTTCGGGCTTACCACCTGATGGTACAAATCCTCCGACACAGCCGAGGCCGTCACTAGAAGCTGGGAGTCCGCCGTAGACATAATGGCCGCCAGAATTCCGCAGAGGAAAATCCCGCCGATAAAGGGCAGTCCCAGATCGCTGTTAAACATCTTTGTAATCATTTCAATAAATACATTCTCGGCAGAGCCTGCCCCCTCGCTCCCCAGTACCACGGGATACAGATACGCCCGGCCGATCACGCCGAGGCCGCAGGCAAAGAGCAGGGAAAGCGTACACCAGATAATTGCAACCCAGCGGGACTTCTTCAATTCCTTCTCATCCCGCACTGCCATAAAGCGCACCAGGATATGAGGCATGCCGCAGTATCCGAACCCCCAGGCCAGCTGGGAGAAAATTTCCATAGCCGTGTAGGGTTTTCCGCCGCTGTGCATCAGGTTCAGAAAGGAAGCGGAACCGCCCGCCACACCGCTGGTATCCAGAACTGTGTTTAAATTCTCCGGCCCCACCATCATAAGGGCAATTACCGGCACGGTGAGAATCCCCACCAGCATCAGAAGCCCCTGGATAAAGTCCGTCACACAGACTGCCATAAAGCCGCCCATAAAAGTGTACAGAAGAATTACCGCCGCGCCGACGGTCAGTGCAATCCGGTAGTCCAGCCCGAACACCAGCTGGAAAAGCTTTCCTCCCGCTGCCAGGGCAGACGCTGTATATACCAGAAAGAAAATCACAATCACCAGAGAAGACGCCGTGAGAAGAATTCTCTTCTTATCATGAAAACGGTTCTCAAAATATGCCGGCAGCGTCAGGGAATTATTTGCGCGGATGGTGTAGCGGCGCAGCTTGCCGGAGATAAAGATCCAGTTCAAAATCGTTCCTGTCAAAAGGCCGATGGCAATCCATGCCTGCCCGGTCCCCAGGGCATAGACAGCCCCCGGCAGGCCCATCAAAAGCCAGCCGCTCATATCGGAAGCCTGGGCCGACAGCGCAGCCACCCAGCCGCCCAGTCCCCGGCCCCCCAGGAAATAGTCCTCCGAGTTATTGGTTTTCTTCATATAGACAGCACCTATGATGATCATCATCACCATGTAGAATGCAAATGCTATCCCAATCCAAATCATGTGGTTCATTCGCAACACTCCTCCATTCTTATCACTGCCTACGATTATATCAGTTCCGGCAAGGTTCTGCCAGATCAAAACGAAAAACTAAACTAAAGTCTATACGTTATTCTCACCAAATATCAAAATCCTCTGAAAATTCAAGGGATTTTTCGTATACTTCTTATTATATTTTTTATGGGATCCTGCAAGTCCGCAAAAAGTTTGTGTATTTTTTTACCGCTAGTTCCCCTCCTCTGCCCGGTTTCTTATCTCGTGGAGAAGCATGGGCATCATTTTGGCGCCGTACTCCCGCAGGGAATATTCTCCGTTGCAGATGCACCAGTCATAGAGCAGGGCCCTCTCACAGAGGGCATACATCTTCGTAATATCATAGGAAGACATGGAAGTGACCAATTCCCCCCGCTTCTGTCCCTCCGCCGCAATCTCATTCAGCAGGCGGTAATATAGACGGTTCCGGTCCAGCAGATGCTTTTCTCCCCGGGTCACAAGCTGGGAGGAATACAGAGATGCCAGAAGCTCTCTGGACACGCTGGTCTCTATCATACCGAAAACCTCCCGGTTCAGATACATAAGCTTTTCGAAAGAATCCCCCTCCGGATCTAGGGTGGGAAGCAGTTCCTCATACTTATCGTCAAAGAGATAGGAAAGAGAGCTCAAAAGGGCATCCTTCCCGTCAAAGTAGTGATAAAAGGTTCCTTTGGAAGTGCCTGCCTCCCGGATAATCTCATCCACAGTGGTATCGTCGTATCCCTGCCGGTAGAACAGCTTCCAGGCTGCCGTGACAATCTTTTTCTTTGTAAGCTGCTTTTTCTGTTTCGCCATAAGGCACCTCCTGCTTGACGCTTTCCCTGCTTCCTAGTATAATGCAACTGGTTACTAAAATACAAGCAGAGATCGTGTGAGGTTTGTCTATGTGGATAGCTGACGGCTGGAAAGATTACGAAGTGCTGGACACTTCCAAAGGAGAAAAATTGGAGCGCTGGGGGAACTACCTGCTGGTGCGCCCGGATCCCCAGGTTATCTGGGACACCCCCCGGAACCACCAGGGCTGGCAGAAGAAAAACGGCCACTATCACCGCAGCAAAAAGGGCGGCGGTGAGTGGGAATTTTTCCGTCTCCCGGAACAGTGGGACATTCATTACCGGAACTTAACGTTCCATCTCAAGCCCTTCAGCTTTAAACACACAGGACTTTTTCCGGAGCAGGCCGCCAACTGGGACTGGTTCTCCGAAAAAATACGCCAGGCCGGCCGGCCTGTAAAAGTTCTCAATCTCTTCGCCTACACGGGAGGGGCCACCCTGGCCGCCGCAAAGGCCGGTGCCGCCGTCACCCATGTGGATGCCTCCAAAGGTATGGTAGGCTGGGCCAAAGAAAACGCCCGCTCCTCCGGACTGGCTGACGCTCCCATCCGCTGGATCGTGGACGACTGCGTCAAATTTGCGGAGCGCGAAATCCGCCGGGGCAGCCGTTACGATGCCGTTATCATGGATCCCCCCTCCTACGGGCGGGGGCCGAAAGGGGAAATCTGGAAAATCGAGGACGCTGTCTATCCTCTGATCTGCCTCTGTGCCAAACTGTTGAGCGCAGAACCTCTTTTCTTCCTGGTCAACTCCTACACCACAGGACTTGCCCCTGCCGTCCTTACCTACATGCTCTCCACCGCCCTTAAGCCCTTCGAAGGAAGCACAGACTCCCAGGAGCTGGGACTGCCTGTAACCTCCAGCGGCCTGATTCTCCCCTGCGGCGCCAGCGGGCGCTGGGAAGGAAAATAAAGCGAAAGAAAGGGATTGCTATGCGTGAACTCTACATCGACAAACATCTGTATACCACAAAACCGGACGCTCAGGGACGTCTTCCGAAAGAAATGGCCGTCTATGATCTGCTGGAAACGCTTCAGATTCCCTTTGTCCGGGCGGATCACGAAGTGACCGCTACCATCGAAGACTGCCACGGGGTAGACGCCCTTCTCGGTATTGATATCTGTAAAAACCTCTTTCTCTGCAATGCCCAAAAAACCAGCTTTTACCTGTTGATGATGCCCGGAAACAAGCAGTTTAAGACGAAAGATCTCTCCAAACAAATCGGATCCTCCCGTCTCTCTTTCGCCAAGCCGGAGTACCTGGAAGAGCTTCTGGATCTCACTCCCGGATCCGTCACCCTCCTGGGCCTCATGAACGATAAAGAAAACCGGGTGCAGCTTCTGGTAGACGAAGATGTGGTTGCCTGCGAATACATAGGCTGCCATCCCTGCATCAACACTTCCAGTCTGAAGCTTCGCACCCGGGATGTTCTGGACAAGCTTCTGCCCGCCATCGGGCACAAGCCTGTCTTTGTACATCTGTAACTGTCAATGGCCGGTCTAATAAGCCATTATCTGGGAAATAAGCGCTCCGAAGATAAAAAACGACACCATCGACAAAAGAGCCGAAATTCCCATATAAATAAGGTAAGCTTTAAAAAAGTTGGACTTGCTCTTTTTCTCCTTGTCACTGAAAGCCCACACGAAAGCCATGATGAGGTTGGCACAGGGAATCATCATAATTAAAAGAGAAATCATCCATTCCCCCATGGTGATGGGTACTTCCATCTCATCCCGGCCCGGGTCGTACTGATATTGGAGCTGAGCCTGTACGGGGGGATGCTGATACGAAGACTGAAGCTGTTCCTGCACTGTGGGTTTGGGCTGGCCCGGCTGCTGGTAAGGCTGGGTCTGCCCGTTCTGGCTGTTGTACATATCATCCATTTTTATATTCCTCCTGCTTTACACGTTTATAAAATAATCTGTTTTTCAGTGTAACATTTTTTCTTTCAAACTGCAAGTGCGGCACTGTCACGGATACGCTCTAAGCGCCCCCGGAAAGCCGTGAACCGCCCTCCAGCAATACAATCCCAGCATCCCCAGCAGAATCAGCACCAGGAAGCCCTGCATCCATTTGGAAGGCTCTGTCCGGCCCAATAGATAGCGGCGGACTCCAAACCAGCTCCCCAGGCCTATCCATCCAAATACCAGAGGCTGCAGGTTCCAGGCCTTCACCCACCTCCCGGACAAGACCAGCCAAAGAGCCCGGGTCATCCCGCAGCCCGGACAGGGAAGGTGCAAAACAATCATCATGGGGCAGAACTGCCCGAACAAGAAATGGACGGCCAGGTAGTAAATTCCAATGACCAGAATGGCATAGCGCAAAGCATGCAAATCGTTTCTCAAAAGCCGGAATCCCCTCTGTATCCGTTTCTTCACACTGTCCCATTCCCTTTCCGGCCGCCGGGCGGCCTTATCCATAACGGAAGAAAAAGGGAAGACCGCAGAGAGCTCCGCGATCTTCCCGGTATCATTTGCGTTCCATTCTCAGGCTTTGCCTGCACTTCCCAAAACATTCTGAATCTTATGGGCAACTACCGCCTTCACGTTCGCACGGGCTACGGTCAGATACTGCCTCGGATCGAAGTAGTCGGGATGCTCCTGCATCACCTGACGGATTCCGGCAGTCAGGCCCAGGCGGAGATCGGAGTCGATATTGATCTTGCAGACAGCCGATCTGGCAGCCTCGCGAAGCTGCTCCTCCGGAACTCCGATGGCATCCTTCAGGGCTCCGCCGTTCTCGTTGATAATCTTGACATATTCCTGGGGAACGGAGGAAGCGCCGTGCAGAACGATGGGGAATCCGGGGATTCTCTGCTCGATCTCATGCAGGATATCAAAACGGAGCTGCGGCTTGGTTCCCGGCTTAAACTTGAACGCGCCGTGGCTTGTACCAATGGCAATGGCAAGAGAATCCACACCCGTCTTGCTGACGAACTCTTCCACTTCGTCCGGCTGTGTATAGGAGGAATCCTCAGCAGATACGTTTACATCATCCTCGATGCCTGCCAGCTTACCCAGTTCTGCTTCTACTACTGCGCCGTGGGCGTGGGCATACTCTACTACTTTCTTTGTAATCTCAATATTCTCCTCAAACGCATACTTGGAAGCATCAATCATAACGGAGGAGAAACCGCCGTCTACACAGGACTTGCAGATCTCAAAGTCTGCACCGTGATCCAGATGCAGGGCAATCGGAATATTGGGATTCTCAATGATCGCAGCCTCAACAAGCTTGGTCAGATACGTGTGATTTGCATACTTCCTGGCTCCTGCAGACACCTGCAGAATAATAGGAGAATTCAGCTCGCCGGCCGCTTCCGTAATCGCCTGTACGATCTCCATGTTGTTCACATTGAAAGCGCCGATTGCATAGCCGCCCTCATAGGCCTTCTTGAACATTTCAGTTGTTGTAACTAATGCCATTGTTATCACCCTCGCTTTGTTTGTAATATTTTAACGGTTAGGATCAGTATACTACAAATGGGAAAACACATCAATGCGGAATTCAAAAATTTTGCAAATATCTATCTGGACTTTCCGGCTATTCTATGGTACGTTGGTATCATCAAAACCTGTACATCAACGCAAAGGAGAATTTGAATGGGTGGATTTTTTGGTGTCGCTTCCAAGAGCGACTGCTTATTTGACTTATTTTTCGGTGTAGACTATCATTCCCATTTGGGAACCCGCAGAGGCGGCATGGCCGTATATGGAGAAAAGGGCTTCGACCGTGCCATCCATAATATTGAGAACACCCCCTTCCGCACCAAGTTTGACAAAGATATGCGGGAAATGGAAGGAAATCTGGGGATCGGCTGTATCTCGGATTACGAACCCCAGCCTCTGATAGTCCGCTCCCATCACGGCACCTTCGCCATCACTACCGTAGGACGCATCAACAATACCAATGATATTACCCAGGCAATCTTCCAGAAGGGAAATGCGCACTTTCTGGAGATGAGCGGCGGAGATATCAATCCCACAGAACTTGTAGCTGCCATCATCAATCAAAAATTAAATCTCATCGACGGAATCCGCTATGCCCAGGAATTGATTGAAGGCTCCATGAGTTTCCTGATTATGACCTCCAGGGGCATCTATGCCGCCCGGGACCGGATGGGACGCACACCCGTAGTCATCGGACAGAAAAAAGACTCCTGGTGCGTTTCCTTTGAAAACTTTGCCTATCTGAACCTGGGGTATTCCGATTTCAAAGAGCTGGGACCGGGAGAAGTGGTTATCCTCACTCCGGACGGAGCCCAGACCCTGATTGCCCCCGGAAAGGACATGAAAATCTGCACCTTTCTCTGGGTCTACTACGGTTATCCCGCAAGTTCCTACCAAGGTATCAGTGTTGAACAGATGCGGTACAACTGCGGCGCCAAGATGGCCCGGCGGGACAACGTAAGGCCCGACACAGTAGCCGGGGTTCCCGACTCGGGAATCGCCCACGCCATCGGTTACTCCAATGCTTCCGGCATTCCCTTTACCCGTCCCTTTATTAAGTACACCCCCACCTGGCCCCGCTCCTTTATGCCCACCATTCAGAGCAAGCGGAACCTCATTGCCAAAATGAAGCTTCTGCCGGTTCATGAACTCATCGAAGGGAAAAGCCTTCTGCTTATTGACGATTCCATTGTCCGCGGCACGCAGCTGGGAGAAACCACGGAATTTCTCTATCAGAGCGGTGCGAAAGAAGTACACATCCGCCCCGCCTGCCCGCCCATCCTTTACGGCTGCAAATACCTGAATTTTTCCCGCTCCTCCTCGGAGATGGATCTCATTGCCCGCAGGGTCATTGAAAAGCTGGAAAACGGCCATGTGACAGACGAGATTCTTCAGGAATACGCAGACCCGGAATCCGATAAATATGAGCAGATGCTGGAGGAAATCCGCCGCCAGCTGAATTTCACCACCCTGCGCTATAACCGCCTGGATGATATGATCGAATCTACAGGTCTTGACCCGGAAAAACTCTGCACTTACTGCTGGAACGGAAAAGAATAAGACATAGAGAAAGGGCTGCCGTCCTGCGTATACCGCGGGATGGCAGCCCTTGGGATTTTAGCTTTGGTAAGAATCTGCTTTCTTTTGTCTTCTCTCACAACCGGGAACCACCTGTCTGAATCAATGAATCCTTACAGGGACTGCTGTAAAAGCCAGCTTATGCTCCCCCATCTGCCTCCCCTGAAATTCTCCATACATCTTGCTTATGTATCCAGACAGAAAAACTCGGTTCAGAGAAACAAATCGTAGGTATTCAAGGAGGACTCCCCGTCTTCCTTTGCTTAGAAAATTCCAAAGAATGCTCCCACTAATCCAAGTATCAGAAGCGCTCCGATACATGCAACCGGTGTCCAGCCCTTCTTCTTCAGCAGATACCAGAGGCCCAGAGTCAGAGCCAGCGGAATCATCTTCGGCAGAATGCCGTCCAGAATACTCTGGAGCACAATCTCGCTCTCGCCGTTGGGGATCACCGTCTTGATGGTGGTTCCGCCATAGTTGGAGGTCAGAGCGCCCACTACGAATACGCCGAGCATGGATGCCGCGCGGGTAAACTCTTTAGCATTGGCCGTCAGCGTCTCAATGGCCTTGGCTCCCAGCTTATAGGACCAGCCCATCAGCCAGAAACGGATGCCAAACTGTACCACGTTGAAGATCAGCAGGAACAAAATCGGCCCGGCAACGGAACCGCTGATAGCCATATTGGCCGTAATACCGGCTGTGATGGGCACCAGAGTGAACCAGAAAATTGCATCGCCGATGCCGCCTAAGGGGCCCATAGCCGCCACACGCACCGCACGGATGGTGTTGATATCCGCCTTCTGCTGCTCCAGGGACAGCACGATACCCATTACGAAAGTTACCAGGAAGGGATGAGTATTGAAGAACTCCAGGTTGTGCTGCATGGAAATCTTCAGGTCTTCCTCATTGTCTCCGTGAATCTTCTCAAGTCCGGGCAGAATGCCGTAGAGCCATCCGCCGGCCTGCATTCTCTCATAGTTGAAGGAGCCCTGCAGGTTCAGGGAGCGCCACACCATCTTGTTCAACGTCTTCTTATCAAGCGGCTGAGCCGGCGTCAAATTATTGTACTGTGTTGCATTAGATGCCATCTTCGTCACCTCCATTTGCACTTCCTGCGTTCTGTTTCATCGCAACGCGGGTCTGGAAATCGTTCAGGGCGATTGCAATGCCCACGAATGCTACCAGAAGCAGAGCGGAACCGGACAGCTCCGGAATATATCCAATCAGGGTTGCCAGTGTAAAGCCTGCAAAATAGATTCCCCACAGCTCATTGGAGAGCATAATGCGGAGAAGAATTGCGAAACCTACGAAGCGCATCATTCCGCCTGCAGCGCCGAGACCGTCCATAATCCAGCCGTACTTATCAGCAATCCCCTGCAGGGTAGTACCAAGCGCGCTTCCGCCCATCAGGCCGCCGATGCAGACAAGCGCGAACAGAAGACCCAGAGCGCCCATTGCCAGATAGTTCATGCGGACGATACCCTTGGTATCGCCGGCCTCCGCCATCTTATCCGCCTTGGACATCATCGGTGACATTACGGTGAAGACCAGAGTGATCATATACTGTCCGAACAGGGCGAAGGGAATCGCAAGGCCTACGGCCGCCGTGGCCTCCAGTCCGGAGGAGATGGCGAATACCGTCGCCATAATTCCGCCGATGATCGCGTTGGGCGGCTGTGCGCCTCCAACGGGCATGTTGCCGATAGTCATCAGCTGATACGTACCGCCTACAATGAGTCCCATACGCAGATCGCCCAGGATTGCTCCCACGACTGCTCCGGTCACGATAGGCTGCCACAGAGATTCCAAAAGGTTAAACTGGTCAATTCCTACGATGAATGCCCAGACTCCAACCAGTAAAATCTGAATTGCATTAAATTCCATGATTTATACAATCTCCTTTCCAAAAGTAGTAACTGCTTATTTAAAAAGCTTTTCAATATTTTCTGCGGCCTCGCTGGGAACACGCCGGATCTCCAGCTCCACTCCCAAATCCCGCAGTTTTGCAAAGGCAGCTACGTCCGCATCGTCTACGGCTACAGAGCCTGCAACCTGACGCTTTCCGTCTGCCATGTGCATATTGCCGATATTTACTTTCTTAATCGGCACGCCGCCCTCTACCAGGGCCAGCACATCCTGAGGCGTCTCGCACACAATGAAAATCATCTGCTTATCAGAAGCCTTGTGGATGGTAGAGATGGTCTTCTCCAGTGTCCAGTAACGCATAGACGCATAGCTGGGGGCGGCCATATCCATGAGTCCCTGGCGCAGCTTATTGCCGGCCACTTCGTCATTTGCCACCAGAATCAGATTTGCACCGATGCTTCCGCACCACTGGGTTGCCACCTGTCCGTGAACCAACCGATTGTCAATTCTTGTTAAAACGATATTGGGCATTCTAACTCCCTCCTTGATTATGATTCTTCCCTGAAAATCCCATTCAGAGTAAAATTATTATAATACTTTTCACAAAAAGCGTATTTGTATTTTCTAATACAAAATTTATTAATTTTAGTTTTTTTTTATATTTATCATTGATTTTTTAACTTTTTTTAGATATTTTGTACAATTAGGCGTGAGGTTTTTCGGAAATTCTAAATATAATATATAATCCGCTGCACCCCGTCCAGCCCAAAAAGAGGGTGTACAGACTGCCGGAACAGGCAGGCCGTACACCCTCTTTTTTCTATATCTCACTGCAAATTCTTTAAAATATACGCGGCAGCTTCCGCAATTCCATCCTCCCGGGCCGGCCTTGTCACCAGGGACGCCGCCCGCTTCACTTCCTCGCGGCCGTTGCCCATGGCAATGCCAAATCCGGATTTTTCAATCATCTCCAGATCATTCAGGCTGTCTCCCGCAGCGGCCGTTTGTTCCAGGGGAATCTGAAGATGGCTGCACAGCAGCTCCAGCATATGTCCCTTGGTACCGTCCTGACGCATAATTTCGGCGTTGTGGGTTCCTGAGATGCAGGCCGTAAGCCCCTCATAAGACCTTACCTGATTCTGTACCTTCCGGATCTTCCTGTCGTCGCAGGAAATAACGGAAATGCTGTATACGGGAGCTCCCTGCTTCCAATGTTCCTGCATATCTTTTACAAGCATCACCCCGTTCTGCTCCCGGGTCTCCTGCTTGATAAACGCCGCCCGTTCCTCCGAAACAGCCTTTCCCTCTTTCTTAAGATCTTCTATCTCTTTCTCAAAAACCTCCTGCCAGTCCTCACGGGCCACATAATGTCTGCTTTCTCCCAGACCGAAGCAGATATTCTCCTCTTCCAGAAAACGGATAAGGCTTTTGACGGCCGTGCTTTCAATTTCCCTGCCCTCTATAAGCTTTCCCTCCGGGTCAAACATACAGGTCCCATTGTTGGAAATAATATAAGGCTCTAGGGAATGCCGGCTGCAGATAACGGAAGCATCATAATGGATTCTTCCCGTGGCCACCGCAAACCGGATTCCGGCCGCCTCCAGCTTCCGGATCGCCTCCAGATTTCCGGAGCTGATGGTAAAGTCCGCCTGCAGAAGCGTTCCGTCCATATCACTGACAAACAGCTGAATCGGCTTTCGCTTCATATTACAGGATTCCGAAGAAGGACAGGACAATGGAAAGCACAAAGGTTGCCAGAATCAGAACAACCGGACTGACTTTCTTTTTCTTCAGGAAATAGTACATCAGAAATACATAACCGATGGACAAAATGTTCGGGAAGATCATGTCAAAGAAGTCTGCCTGCAGCGCTACTGTTTTGGCTTCGTTTACTACGATCTCAGTCTGTACATTGATGCTTACATAGGAAGCGATGAGTCCGCCGATTACCGTACAGCCCAATACGGTGGCTGCTTTCGCCAGAACCTCGGAAAGGTCTGTAATCTTGGCAACCGCTTTTACTCCCAGGTTATAGCCCAGATGCGTCCAGAACCATCTCATAATGAAGATAGCCAGATATACCAGGAAGAAAATAATGGGGCCCAGGGCACTGCCTTCCATAGCCATAGAGGAACAGATACCTGCCACGATGGGAAGAAGGGTGAACCAGAATATAGCGTCGCCAATGCCGGCCAGAGGAGCGAACAGCGCCACTTTCAGGCCCTTAATAATACCCCGGTCTTCATGGGATTCTTCCATAGAAATCAGAAGTCCCATTAGGAAACCCACCAGATTGGGATGGGTATTGATAAACTCCAGATTATCCGTCATGGCTGCGGAAAGGCCTTCCTTATCATCCTTGTAAATCTTTTTCAGAGCCGGAAGCTGAGCTGCCAGAAATCCGCAGGACTGCATTCTCTCATAGTTAAAACCTGCCTGCAGGAATACGGAATTGAACGCCAGCTTATTGATATCTTTCTTTGTCAAAATTTTATTCTCATTAGATGCCATCTTCTTCATCCTCCCCTGCCGTAGCCTGAACCGGTGTATGATCCTTGATACTCTTCTCAATGTTGTAAATCAGCAGTGCCAGAGCCACGCCTACAACCGCGATAGGCAGAAGGTTGGAGAAGCTCAGGAAGCAAGCGATTACAAAGCCAATCAACAGATACGGAACAAATTCTGCCTTCAGCATAACCTTCAGAAGCATTGCAAATCCAACTGCCGGAAGGATTCCTCCTGCCACCTCAAATCCGTGGGTCAGCCATGCGGGCAACATCTCCACAAATGCTTTCATGGCATCCTGTGCCACGAATGCGCAGAGGAAAACAATAAGGCCGTACAGAAGTGCAATAATACTGGTACAAATCATATTAATCTTTACGATCCTGGCAGTGTCAGCCTCAGCCGCTGCCTGATCCGCACCCTTCATAAAGAAAGAAAAGGTGGAGTAGCAGAACAGGATAACATACTGCATCAGGAAGCTGAAGGGCAGTGCCAAGGCCATGGCTCCTCCTGCCTCCGTACCGGTGGTGTATGCGATAACAGTGGTCATAACACCGGCCAGAACCGGGTTGGGCGGCTGTGTTCCGCCTGCCGGAGTCAGGCCTGCAAATGCCAGCTCCGTGATGCCTCCGGTCAAAAGTCCCAGCTGCAGGTCTCCCAGAATCAAACCCGTCAGAGTACTGACAATGATGGGACGGAAAATGAAAAAGCCCTCCAGCCAGAAATCAACACCTACAATGATTGCCATGATTGCCAGGCCGATGCCCTGCATCAATGTAATTTCCATAAAATAAGTCCCCTCTTTCTCCTTCAGTTAAATTTCTTTGATACGTTCCTTAACGTCTCCGGGCACATCCTGGATATACAAATCCACGCCTGCATCCTGGATCGCTTTTAAATCCGCCAAATCCGCATCATCCACGTACACCTTCTTACTGATCTGGCGCTTTCCCTGGGAAAAGTGCATGTTTCCTACATTGACTTCCTTGATGGGCACGCCGCCTTCAATCATCTGGCGCACTTCCTTAGGAGTCTTACAGACAATAAAAATTTTCTGCCTATCCGCTGCCTTATGAATCACGTCAATGGTCTTCTGAACCGTAAAAAACCGGACACCGGCTCCCGAAGACTTGGCAGTCGTGGTCATAAGCTGCTGCATCAGTTCATTTTCCGCCGCTTCATCATCTGCTACAAGAATCAGATTCGCGCCTAAAGTCATGGTCCAGGTCACACCCACCTGTCCGTGAATCAGGCGGTTATCGATTCTAGTTAAAAGAATATTAGGCATTTCTCTTCCTCCTTTGAAACTTTGTACTTTAATTATATTGCTTAAAATTTTATAATTCTATAAAATTTTTAATAGATTCCTTATATTTTTTAGTTTTTCTTCATTCTTTTTTCTCTTTTTTCATAATTATTTAAACCTTTTCTAGACAATTTATACAAAAAATTGTATAATGATCTTGTTTTTGGAGGTATAACATGCAGTTAAAAACATCCAGTGCACTATTTGAAAAATACGGCTCTGTCTACGACGCTCCCCTGGAGCTGAACGAGCCCGAAATGCTTAGCCGGACCTGGCATGTGATTGCCAAGCGCAGTGTCAGCCAGCTCTACCATTTCAACTGTGAGGTTTACCTGGAGATGGAGGACGGCATGGCCGCCCTGCTCGTGGGGGAAACCCCGGAGACGGACAAACTGGAAGTGTTTGCCGTACACCGCCTGGTAAAAATCAAACCGAATATTTATTTCTCGCCGATAGCCGTCACATCCAACATCCTCTGTAAATTAATTACGGTACCGTCCTACTCCTTGTCTATGGAGACTATCAGCCCGCCTTATTTATTTGATCGAATTCTTCCGCGCATCCGAATCAACGAGATTCTGGGATACTACTATTCCATCCGCAATTCCGGCTACGCATTTTCCGGGGAAAAACATTCTTACTTTGAACTGACTTACGTAGACCGGGGCTGCATGTCCACGGAAATCGACGGACAAAACTACGATTTAAAGGAGCGGGAACTGATTATCTACGGACCGGGACAATTCCACACCCAGAGCATTCCCGACGGCTGCTCCTGCTCCTACGTAACGATTCTCTTTGACATGGAAGCCGTGGTCTTCGATGTGGAAAGCAGCCACTATGAACTGATCCTGAACAAGTCCTTCGGATATGACAAGAAAATTTACACCTTAATCAAAACCTTTGTGATGGAAAGCACATCACAGCTTCCCTATATGAACAGCCTGATGCTCTGCCTGCTCCAGGAGACGATCATCCGCCTTCTGCAGTCCCAGTTTACGGGTGAGAAAAGCGAGCGTCCTGTGACGGATGCAAGACAGCACTACCAGGATGAACTTTTAGAAAAAATTCTCAGCTACATAGACGAGACCATTTATGAACCCGTAACCATCGCTGAAATCTGCCAGAAGTTCTCCCTGTCCAGATCCTCCCTGCAGATCCTCTTTAAGGAAAACCTGGATCAGCCGCCCAAGAAATATATCAATGAGCTCAAACTAGAAAAGAGCCGGCAGATGATCTGCGAAAACAGATACACCATCAGTGAGATTGCTTTGATGCTGGGCTTTAACTCCATCCACTATTTTTCCCGGGCTTTCACCCAGAAATACGGGATGGCCCCCAGCGAATATTCCAAAACCCTTTTCAAATCCTGACGAAATAAAACAGGTGCAGAAGAAGCATATCCGCCTCTTCTGCACCTGTTTCTGTTTTTTCATTCTCTGTTTACGAATCAACCAAAGCCTGAATCGCATACCGGGAAATCTTGAGCACCGTGCTTTTCGCCACTTCTACATTGACGGTCTCCCCTTCCAGGCCTACGACTTTTCCGTAGATTCCGCCTGCAAACATCACCTGGCTTCCGATCTTCAGCTCTGTATGCACTTCACCTAGAACTTCCCGGCGCTTGCGCACATTTTTGGCTGAGATAAAGGCAAGAATCAGCCCGATGACTCCCATAACAACCGCCAGCGTCACGCACGTCCAGACAACTACCTCCCAGTTAATACTCATGTTCAGATCCCATCCTCTTCTGCATTGTCTTCATGTGCCGCCAGCTCAAACCGGATAATGTAATCCTTTCCGGTGGGAATCAGGGATTCCGCAAAATCCAGAGGCGAATCGAAAGCTCCCATCATCATGGAACCTTCAATCAGCATGGGAAGATTTGAGCCTGCAATGACCTCAATGGCCTGTTCCGGCCGCGCAAACTTGCACTCTACGGCGCATTTAAAGGGTGAGCCTCCTGCCAGATCCGAAAGCACCAGAACGCCGTCGCAGCCTTTCAGCTCGTCAAACCCCTTATTCAGGTTCTCCGTCAGGGTCTCCGTGGAGTGATCCGCCTCAAAGTCCACATAAACAATATTTTCGGTGTTGCCCGTAATCAGCTTTAAGCTGGATCCAAGGCCGGTAGCAAAATGGCCATGGCCGGTTATCAGTAATCCAATCATAGCTTTGTTCCTCCTGATATGCTGTATTTTATTTCAATGTGTACGGATATAAGGTTACGCCCTTCACCACCCGGTTCACCTCACCGGTGGGACAAGGATTGTCCGGGGTAATGCCCAGGGACAGGGATTTCAGCACGGCCAGGGTCTGGGCAAACACAATGTAGTCAAAGCCCAGAAGCACATTCTCAAGAGGTGCGCCTGCTTTTATTTCTACCGTATAGTCTACCAGCGCCTTTACCTCCTCGCAGGACGTATTCATCACTGCCACGATGCGGTTTTTCTTTCTCTGGGGACTCATCTCCTTGATCAGATCCACCTCATATTTGCGGCGGTATTCGTCATCGCTCAGGTACACTACCGTTAGGGTCCGGTCATCAATGATGGATTTGGGACCGTGGCGGAAGCCCAGCGGAGAATCGTACATGGTAGCTACTTTTCCGGCCGTCAGCTCCAGCATCTTAAGGGCAGATTCCTGGGAAACTCCTTTCAGGGCAATGTTTCCAAGGTATACAATGCGGTTGAAATCAAACTCATCCACAATTTTCTGTGCAATGGGGTAATCATTCTCCAGAAACCGGCTTCCGGCTGCGCACACCTTGTCAATCTCCGCCGTTATCTCTTCCAGGCGATCCAAGTTGAATGCCAAGTAGGTTGCCATGTACATGTTGGAAAAGCTGGACGTCATGGCAAAAGACTGGTCATGGGTTTCCGGAGTCAGATTCAGGGCAAAGCAGTTCTTTCTGCCCGCCGCCATCTTGGAAAGGCTCCCCTCATGGTTGCAGGTTACAAACAGATGATACAAATTCTGGCTTACCACCTCGGCTGCCTCCACGGCTCCGATGGACTCCGGAGAATTGCCGGAACGGCCGAAACTCACCAGAATCGTCGGTTTAGTGCGGGAAAGGAAATTCTCCGGCGACGGAACAATGTCCGTGGTGGCGTAGGATTTCACTTTGTAGCTGTACCGCTGATTCAAAGCCTGGTACAGGGAATTCCCTACAAACTCACTGGTGCCTGCCCCGGTCAGGATGATATCAAAGTCATCCGCCTTCAGAACCTGGTTAAGGAATGCCTGCAGTTCCTGCCTGCACCCTGCAATCTGGTCACAGGTCTTCTTCCATGTGGAGGGCTGCTGGTAAATCTCGGTCAGCGTAAACTCCGAGGAAGTCTCTTTGCGTTTCTCTGGAGAAATATCAAAAATATTCATGGTTTTCGTCCCCCTTGATTTGTGATAAAATATTTCTGAAATAGTATGTCCTCATTATATAGCAGGAAATTCCCAAAAAACAATACAGGTACTAAAACTGATAATTTTTATAACAAAAAATGCAAATTTATTTTTCCATTCAGTGCTATAATACAAATATATATAGAAGTTTTCAGGACAGGAGGTTTATTCATGTTAATTCAAAGTAAAAAAGTATGGATTGCAGATCAGTTCACCCCTGCCGCCATTGAAATTCAGGACGGCAGAATCACGGACATCCTTCCCTATGGGACCCGGACAGCCGATACGGACTATGAAGACCTGCGCATTGTTCCCGGTTTTCTGGACATCCACTGCCACGGCGCCTACGGCTTCGACACCAACGACGCCAACGAAGAAGGACTCCGCAACTGGACAAAGCATATTTCCGGGGAAGGCGTGACCGCATTCCTGCCTACCACCATTACCCAGAGTGAGGAAGTCCTCACCAAGGCGGTAGCCAATGTAGCCCAGGTTATGGAAGACGGCTACGAGGGCTCCGAGATTCTGGGCATTCACTTTGAAGGGCCTTATCTGGACATGGTCTATAAGGGCGCCCAGCCGGAGCAGTTCATTGTGAAACCCACCATCGAGCAGTTCAAGCGCTACCAGGATGCAGCCAAAGGACATATCCGCTACATCACGATGGCTACGGAGACGGACGAGGATTTTGCCCTGACCCATTACCTGACCGAGAACGGCGTAACCGTCAGCATCGGCCATTCCGCCGCCACCTTCGACCAGGCTGTTATGGCTTATGCCCACGGCGCCCGTTCCATGACCCATGTATACAACGGCATGACTCCCTTCAATCACCGGGCCAACGGACTGGTAGGCGCCGCCTACCGCATCCGTACCATGTACGGCGAAATCATCTGCGACGGCAACCATTCCACTACCGCTGCCCTGAACAATTACTTTATGTCCAAAGGACCGGATTTCGCCATTATGATCTCCGATGCGCTTATGGCAAAAGGCCTTCCCATCGGCAACAAATACATTTTCGGCGGAAACGAAATTCTGATTTACCCGGACGGAAGCGCGCACCTGACCTCCACCGGAACTCTGGCAGGCTCCACACTGAAGCTGAACGATGGCCTGCGGATTCTGGTGGAAGAAGCCCTGGTTCCCTTCAGCTACGCCATTAACTCTTGCACTATCAACCCTGCCCGCTGCATCGGCGCAGACGACCGCAAAGGCCGCATCGGTGTGGGTATGGATGCGGACCTGGTAGTTCTTGAGAAGGATTACGAAGTTCACCAGACTTACTGCATGGGAAAAGCCCAGCTTTCCAAGTAAAAAAAGCCCTCCCAGGTTTGTACGAGACTAAGAAGAAAAGAGAGGATTTATCATGAAACATCCAATTCAGGAAATGATGGAAAAACGCAGACAGGGAATCAAATGCGGCATTCCCTCCTACTGCACCGCCAATCCACTGGTGCTGGAAACCGTGCTCAAACGGGCAAAAATGCTGGATGCCCCGGTACTCATTGAGGCGACTGCCAACCAGGTAAACCAGTACGGCGGCTACACCGGAATGCTGCCCGCCGATTTCTATCACATGGTTTCCGAGATGGCGGCAAAGATAGGCGTCCCGGAGTATCATGTCATTCTGGCCGGAGACCATCTGGGCCCCCTTACCTGGCAGAATCTGCCGGAGAAAGAAGCCATGGAGCGCTCCGTAGAGCTGGTTTACCAGTTCGCCAAAGCCGGCTTCACCAAGATCCACCTGGATACCAGCATGAAGGTAGCCGATGATCCGGAAGGTCTTCTGTCCACCGAGACCATTGCCCGGCGGGGCGCAGAACTTTACAAGGCTTCCATCAAGGGTTACGAGGAATTGAAAGCCGTAAAACCGGATGCCATCCGACCTGTGTTTGTTATCGGAAGCGAGGTCCCCATTCCGGGCGGCGCCCAGGAAGCAGAAGACTCTTTGGCTGTCACCAGCCCTGATGCTTTCCGGGATACGGTTGCTACTTACAAGCGTATTTTCCGGGAAGCCGGAATCGAGGACGGCTGGAAAGACGTTGTGGCCGTAGTGGTGCAGCCCGGTGTAGAATTTGGCGACGATCAGGTATTTCTTTACAGCCGCGAAGCGGCCGTTGAACTCTGTGCTGCCCTGGAAGATTACCCGGAAGTCTGCTTCGAAGGCCATTCCACCGATTACCAGAGCGCCGACTGCCTGCGGAATATGGTGCAGGACGGCATTGCCATCCTGAAAGTGGGCCCCGCTCTCACCTACGGCCTGCGGGAAGCCCTCTTCTCTTTAAGCCTTATGGAAAAAGAGCTGGTTCCGGCAGAAAAACGGGCAGACTTTATCGAAACCCTGGAGAAGGTTATGCTGGACAATCCCGGAAACTGGCAGAAACATTACCACGGAAATGACGAGCAGCTTGCCCTTGCCAGAAAGTACAGCTTCTCTGACCGGGCCCGCTATTACATTGGCCAGCCGGAAGTGGTGGAAGCCATGGACAAACTCTTTGCCAACCTGAAAGCGTATCCCATTCCCATGAACATGCTTCACCAGTACATGCCTCTCTCCTACAATAAAGTGCGCGACGGCCTGATCCCCCTGGATGCCAGAGAATTGGCTATGGACGGAGTGGTAAATTTCGTGCTGGATTATGAATATGCAGTAACTTTGTAAAATTTAGACATTCCTTATCCATAGAAGGCAAAGAAAAGAGTTGGCAGAAAATTTCTGTCAACTCTTTTTATACTCTTTTCGCTTATCTCCTTGCCGTGCGGGAAGCTCCCTGGGAATCCGTTCTCCTCCGCCGCCTCTGAGGCGCCTTTCCGTTCTGCTTCCATGCAATCTGCTGTCCCGATCCGGATTCCGGCGCATGACGTACCATAGAGGCGCTTTTTTTGTGCCTGGATACAACTGTTTCCTCCCTCAAAGGCCGCTTTGTCTGGGACCTTCTTTCCGGTATTCCCTCCGTTCTTGGCTTTGCGGGCCGTTTTCTCTCCCGCGTCTCCTCCGGCAGGCGTCTGGCAGGCGGACGTTTGGCGGGCGGACGCTTGGATGCCGGTTTTCTTTCCGGTATTTCTTCCCAGGGATCTCCGGCCGCCCCGCGGCGTACACTCTTTCGCTTCTTAGGCCTTCCCAGAAGCAAGGCCGCGGAGATTCCTACAATCACAAGAACTGCAGCAGCCATCATCCCGACAAATATTTTTGTCCAGACATCCATCTCTATGGCATACAGTTTCTTTTCAAACCCCGATACTCCCTCCGGAAGCTCCTGTTCCGGATGCGCCGCTTCCTCATCCGGCCCCCCGGAAGCGTTTCCCGTTTCTCCCGGGGATAGACTTTCCGTTCCGCCGCTTTCTTGAGACCCGCTCACATGGATTGGTCTCTGCACCCCCTGGGAAGTGTTCCCTCCGTTCTGGCTCTCGGAGCCCAAAGTCACATTTCCCGTATAATTTCCAACCACGCCCCCCGTCAGGCCGCCGCCCTGGTTCCCCGCCGTTTCATCCGGTCCCTTGGGTGTCTCCGGCACGTTTGCCTGGCCGCCGTCTCCTGTTACCAGGGTAGCCGTCCCAGGAGCGTTCACTCCCTGCTCCCGCGTGCCGTGGGCAGCGTTTATGGTCTTCAGGCTGTTGGGAACCACCCGCACTGTTGCCGTAGATCCGCTCCCGGATCCGGATTTTAGAACCACCTTTCCAAGAGGAATATTCGTCCCGCTGTAAAGATTGTGTCCGCCGGAAATGTAAATATTCAGCACTCCGCTCTTGGGATCGTACCGCTCTTCTTTGACCGCGCTGCCGATTTCCTCGTTAAATTCAAAAGAAACATCCCCGGCTCCGACACTGCCCTGCTTTGCATCTACCTGGAAACTGAGCTGCAGGGACACCACCCGTTCCCCCTCGTTCACCATTTCCTGCGGCACTTCCAGAGTTACTTCCGCCTCGCTGCCGTCCGCAGACAGGGATATGGATTCCTTCGCTCCTGCCCTGGCAGTCAGTACCGTACATGCCAGAACGCAGAGCAGCGGAACTGCCAACAGCCATACTATTTTTTTCTGCATCTTCCGCATCCTCCCTGCGCATTCATACTAATTCTTTAAGGTAATCGAAGAAAGTGTACCCGGCATCTTCACAAATACAGTATCGCTGACCAGTCTCTGTCCCTCATTCGTGAGGGCATGATCCACCCGGTACAATTCTGCCCGCACCTGCTTCGGAAGCGCTGCAGAACCTGCCGTCTTTTCTTCTATCCAGTAAATCCAGGTTCCTTCCGATGTCTCGCCCAGCATGGCATTGCCGGGATCCGGAGCCAGTATGATCTGGCTGGCCTTTAAGCTGCCCTCTGCATCTATACCGCCTACAATGTCACCATTTTCATCGTAAAGCACTACCACATTGTAAGCCGGATTTCCCTTAAAGGTTCCCGTAAACACAATGGAACCCTTGGGAATCTTCCCATTCCCGTAGGAATAGTCACTGGCCAGTCTGCCGATGGACTGGGATGCCCCGCCGCCCATAAATTCAATGTTGTCCCCGGAGGGGCCGTACAGATCCAGCTCCCCGATGGAAAGCGTCTCCGCCTGCTGTCCGGATGCCGTCAGCCTTACATACCTGGCATCATAGGTGCAGATCCAGGGATCCGTTCCGTTTTCAAAATAAACCGTTTCGCTGCCGTCTTTCAGCCGGAAGGTTCCCTTCTTCACCTCACGGTAAACCTTTCCGTCCGTGCTAATCTCAATCTTATAATCGGAAATGGCCTTTCCGCCCCCGGAAAGCTGATACCGAAGGGCCGATACCTCCGTATTCTGATGGAGTTCCAGAAGCACATAGGGATCTCCGTTCTGGGACGTTCCCGTAAAGATCGTCGTCTTATCCTGATCGATCATGCGGGCTGCCGCAGATACAGTATCCTGTTCGCAGGGATCCTCCTCCGTGCCGTCCGGCTTGGAATCGTCCTGGGAGGCCATATTGGTAGATACGGTCCAGGCCGTCTTGTCCTGAAGCCCGTCTCCCTCAATCTTCACTTCATTGGTGCGGCAGGTATTGGAACGGTACAGGCACTTGTCAATGGCTGTCACCTCATAGCGGATCACATGATTGGCCGCAAAAGCCGCCTGATCCGTAAAGGTTTCCGTCTGGGTAAAGCCCGCAATCTCCTTTTTCTCCTGTCCCTGTTCCAGGAAAACACGGACAATCTCATAGCCCTGCAGCACGCCCTTATCCACAGACGGCGTCATAGTCAGCGTCACTTCACTTCCCTTCACGCTAGCCTTAGCCGTCACAGCGTTTTTCCCGGAAACTGCCGATGTGCCGCCGTTCCTCATCTCGTACACCCGTGCCGTATCGTCTGCATAATAGATGGCCCGCGTTTCCGGCTCAAACTGGCTCACGTAGGCAGTTGTCTCTGCGTTTGGCACCATGCCCCATCGCCGGAAAAATTCGCTCAGGTCCCGCTCTGCCGCAGCGCTTGCAAGGCGCATCAGGTTCTGATCCCGGTCCCCGGGCAGCGTCAGCTTCACACCTTTCGGTGCCGGAGCCAGCCCCGTATCCCTGGCATAGCTGTCCACTCTGGCAAAGAAGAGATTGTCAAAAATCTCCTGATACGTGCCGTACGTCTTATAGTTATAATCCCGGTCATAGGCCAGGTGAAGCTGCCAGTACATGCCAAGCTGGGTAAATACGTTACTGGCATAACCGGTAGCACCGGACGTTACTTTCTTAAAGACCTCGGAATACCGGAAGCGTACGCTGTCGTTGGTATCTTTCGCTTGAGCCAGCACCGAGAAGTAATTATTTGTTACCTCCGCATGGGCATAAGCACCCTGATTGATCTCATGGCCAATCTCATGAGCAATTCCCCAGCCGAAATACCGGCCGCTCTGATACTCGCCTTTATCCGTGGAAACTACGGGAACGCTTCCCATCATTCCTTTCGTAGAGTTCCATTCAATACCGATATGATTTCCGGAGGCATACATAAAGGCTCCTGCGAACATCCGCATATAACGGATATTCAGATATTGGTAAGGCAGATGATTCTTGGCAACGACTCCTCCTTCGGTTCCTTCTGCAAAAGAATTGGTCAGGCCCTTGTGCTGGTAAAACAAGGTCATCATCCCGTCCATGGCCCGGAGGGAGTTGTCAAGCACCTTCACCGGGTCATTTCCCAGCCCGGCCCATACCTGGCTGGCCGGAATTGAAAACATCATCTGATCTGTCACAATATCCGTCGAATTTAAAATACAGTTTGCCGGATCGTATTCGTAATTCACATGTTTGTTTTCGCTGCCGCCATGCTGTTCCTTATGCAGCCCCTCAATCTCTCCCTGATAGGTCTTTAACTCCTGCACATAAGCCTGTATCCGCCGGCTGCGCTCTTCCCCGGAAATGCCGTAAAGATTCAGTACGGGATACCGGCTTCCTCCGCTTACGCGGACTGCATACTCATCCCCGGAGTTGTTTCCTGTATACTGGACATACAAAGCGCCGCCCTTCTCCTGCTCCAGACTGGAGAGTTTGGGCACCTTAATCTCATTTCTTCCTACTTTGAGCCCCACAGTCTTAAAGAAACCGCCTGACTCTGCATGATACTGGGTAAACACCAGTTTCAAGCTGGCATTTGCCCCCTCTTTGGCCCCCTTCTTTCCTACATAGACGACCAGGTCCTCCTCTGCTACCGCCGAGACGCCCAGAGGCTGCCAGCCATTTAGTCCTCCTACAGAGATTCCGGAGTCCCTTGCAGCCGCAATATTGGGATCTATCTGGACCACGCCTCCCAGGCTTCCCTCGGCCAGCAGCTTCTTGGCTGCATCCAGTTCTTTCTGAAGGGCTGTCCGATCGGGATGGTACTCGCCGCTCACCGGATCCTTCGTATCCAGTCTGTCCTGCAGCTCCTGAAGCGTCTTCTCCGTCACATCTTCCCGGAGGGAAATATGCAGATCATCACTGTAAAGCTGATTGATATCCGTTTCCAGACTGTCATACTCATAAAAACGAATCTCCGAAATAGAAACATTCCAAATAGCCGGATTGTACCTTCCCATGCCCAGCTGGATCTTGGACGCATGAATGGGTTCCTGGAATTTTATCATGTAATATTGTCTTTTCCCGTCGCTTCTCTGGGAAATCGAACCGCCGGACGCTTTCTTTTTTGCACCGCTCTCATCCCAGTACTGGACGGTAAAGTAGGTGAAACTTCCCAGATCCAGAGGCTCCGCAAAGGCAATCATACCGATGGAATATGTTTGATCAAGCTCTGCCGTCACACCCTTCACCTGATCCGGATATGCCCCGCCGAAATCCCAGTCCTTGCGTTCCACGTAAGAAGTATAACTGTTGTCAAACAACCCCAAAGCACTGTTCTTCTCTTTATCCAGAGGGCTGTCCACCATGGTGCCGCCTCCGCCTATAGAGGCAGACCGGATATGGCTGCTGAGCTTTCCTCTTCCGTTGGAAGTGTTAATCAGCTTATAGGCAGGGAGCTTAGCTTCCACCAGGCCGCTTAAGGTTTCACCGGAATAATCCCTGGACTTTCCGCTCTCCCCAATCTCATTCACTGCTGTCAGATACACCTCGTAAGTAGTCTGATCTTTTAAATTTTCTATCTGATAGTAAAGTCCCTCAATTCCCGTAACTTTTTCATATGCAGACGCACCCTTTTCTCTCCAGAACAGGTTATAGCTGTCCGCCTCCTTAGAGCTTTTCCAGCGCACACTGATACTGCGGTAGCTCCCTGTCACTGTAATATTTTCCGGTGCATCCGGGACCTTGTCTGCCTTAGGCGTAACCGGAACGGATACCGAATAACCGCTCTTCCATTCTCCGTTGGTAGACTGTACGCAGACAGTATAAGTCTTTCCGTTCTCCAGAGGCTTCCCGTTAAACTGGCTTACACTGACAGAATTTGACGTGGTCCTTCTGGTCTCTGTATGTTCTTCCCCGAAAATGGATATCTCATAACCGGTCACATTTGTCTGGGCATCCCATTTTAAAGCAAAAGACTTATTCCCCGGCTCAGCCGAAAGATTCGTGGGAATATTCATCACTGGTTCGGGAATCCGGCTCTCCATATCGTTTAAAAATTCTACTCTGGAGATCTCTGCCAGATTGGTTGCCTTTCGTGTCCCGGTAATGATAAGTGTTACCTTCTTTACTGCAACCAGCCCTCCCAGATCAATTACCCAGTTCCCGTTTCCGTCCTGGGAAGCCCTTCCATTCAGATTCCCCGGAACGGCGCTCACCCCGCGCACACCCGAAGAATCCGCAAGGGAAATGCTGATTTCTTTTTCCGTTCCGTTCTCTTCATACAGCACAGCCACCTGGCCGCCTGTAATACCGTTGTCCGATCCCTCCGGACATTTGACTACCATACCTTCCATCATCATGGGATCCTGGCAGTGTTCAAAGTCAAAACCCACGGCCACAGAATTCACTTCCGTGATCGCTCCTCCTGCCTGCGGTGCCAGCACCAGAGTCCCCGTACCGGCCATCATCTCTTCCAAGCTGCTGCTTCCGCCTGCCATAAGGGTTTCCTCATGCAGGACTGCTTCTGCCGCCTCCGCAGGCAGAAGCTTCTCCAGGGTGGAAGCCTGCTCTTTCTGGGCTTCCAGATCCGTAAAATAATTCAGATCCAGAAGGTCCACCGCACCATCGCCGTTCAAATCGCAGAATCCCTCCTGCGCTCCGCCGTCAATGGCATCTACAATCCGGGCGGAATCCTGATCATCCAGCTTCCCGTCCCCGTTTACGTCTCCATAGGGCAAAACCCCCGGCTTCGCACTTTTGTCTGTCAAAGCCGCCTTTCCGGTGTAAAGCTGTACCCGGTATCCCAGCTTCGCCACTGTAATATGCTGCGTGTAATTCACATAACCTGCGCCGGATACCGTCAGATCATATTCTCCTTCTGCCACTCCCGCAAACCGCACCGAAGCTCTCGGAGCAGACGGCTCCTCCTTTGTCCGCCCGGAAAGCGTCAGTTCACTGGAATAAGACTGAGGACCGCTTAACGTCACCGTAAATGTTTGATCCGACAGCACTTCAATGCCGGAAATCACCTGTACCTCCACGGAACCCTGAATTGTGACCTTCTCTTCTGCCGCCTGTTCCGGTTCCGTATCTTCCTGCCCAATCTCCTCTTCCTCAGCCGGGCTGTCCTCTCCGGCGGAAATCTCCGCGGAAATCTCTTCCGCATACACGGCTGTGCTCCCGGAAGAAAAAGCAAGCATTACTGCAAGAAAACCTGCAAGAACTCTCAATACACCTTTTTTCATTGGTCTCTCTCCTTCTGTCTTTTGCACATCCTTATTTTAGTATGAAAGACAAAATTATGCAATGCTTTTTATGTAACCCGGCGTCAAAAAATTGCCGCATTTATGGCCCGTTCCCACAGGGTGTCTTCTCCCAAAAATGTAACCCCCCAGGCACTTCCCAGCTCCCGGCACATGCGCTTGTAATTCCCGCCCGGCGTCAGTCTGGTCCTGCCCCTGTTGTAGCGATCCATGTCCCGATCCGCAAGCCCTATAAGCTCCCGGGCGGCCGTATCGCAGTTATGGGAATAAATCTGATACAAAGGTGTATCTGCGCCTGGAGGCTCCAGATAAGCTTCCGTGCCCTGCAGGATCTTCTCATATTCTTCCCCGGACAGATATCTCCAGAGAGCCCGGTCAAAATTCCGGCACTCCTCATACTCCTCCGAAGGAAGATCACCTGTCAAGAGCCGCCCTTCTACTGCAGAAGCATCCAGGGAAAATTCTTTCATTTTACCCAGCCCTTTCTTCCCCAGCAGGCACCAGAAAAGGTTATATTCCATCCCGTTGTAGCTGAAAAGCCGCCCTTCTCCCTTTTCGTCCACCAAAAGAAGGGCTGCGTGGCCCAGCCCCTTCATACCGTCCATATTTAAAAGATAATAAGCCCGGCAGTCCCGCCCGGGTTCCTTCCGGGGCTCCCGCATGGGAACTTCCAGCCAGAGAAAGCGTAATAGAAAAATCCCCAGGCAAACCGTCACACACAATCCCGGCACATGCCAAAGCCGTATCTTCCGCATTATAGTTCCTGCCTTTCCCTGAATTATATTCCCATTTTCCGGTAACGTGCAGCCAGTTCCTCCGCCTGATCTATGGCAGGTTTCCACCCGTCTTTCTCCAAATCCACCTTCCAGCCCGCCAAAGTCCGGGTCACGCTGACTCCTTCCTCCTCCAAAAGGATTTTCTGCAGCTCCGGATACTCAAAAGAGGATGCCCCGCTTAAAATCCCTGCAGCATTTACAATCCGGTGAACCGGCACATCCTTTCCCGCCAGACCCCGGCCGAGAGCATAGCCCACCTGTCTGGCATTTCTCGGTTTTCCGCATAGGAGGGCAATCTGTCCGTAAGACGCCGCCTTTCCATATGGAATTTGAAGGCATACCTGCCGCATTCTCTGATAGAAATCCATTTCCCTTCTCCTAATGCGCATCCCTTCGGGTACCCCGTATGACAGGTCCTACGGACCATCCGTTAAGGTATACGCCCAGAGATTCTTGGTCTGCGCCATGAGATCATCCACTTCCCAGGTCTCCCGGCTCCGGATCTTGCTGTTGGGATCATTTAAAATAATTTTTCCCTTGCCATCCACACCGGTAAGCACAAGGAAATGTCCGCTGTCCGTAAAATCTCCTGGTCCCACCACGCAGATAATAGGCTTTCCCTCCTCCAGAGTGGATTTGATATGCTCTGCATCAAAGACTACTTCCTCCGCCGCCAGTCCCAGCTTCGAAGCCCCTTCCGTCATCAGCTCCCAGGAAGATCCAGCTCCATTTACATAATATCCCTCTTCGTCCGCCATACGGGCTACACGCCAGGGATCCCAGTCTCCGTTTCCGCTCAGACCGCAGCGCACCATAGCCAGGCTGGTAGGGCCACACCCAGTCAATGCCAGGAAATCCTCCCCGTAGGTTTCATACCCCCAGCGCTCATCCCACTGGAGAAACAGAGGGATTTTCCCTTCCTTCACCTCCCCGGATACATCGATCTCCTCATGTTTATCTTTGTTTTTGAAATAGTCCATCACAAACTGTTCCGTTTCCGGGTTTTTCTCCAGAAGCTTCAAAAGACTTTCCGGGTATCCCTCCTGGGCCAGCTTCTCTGTGTCAGGTTTCTCTTTGGGTTTTACGGTCCATTTCCACACGCTCCGCACTGCCGTAAACAGGACAAGGCAGAGTACCGCACACACGCCCAGTTTTACAAACATGCGTCTCCTGGCCCTGCGCTTTTTCCTTCGCTTCTGCGCTCTTTTCCTGGCCTGTTCTGCTGCCTGGGAACGGGGCCCTCCGGGTTTCTTCTGCTCCGGCCGTCTCGGTTCCCGGCGTCCTGCTTCGGTCCGCCTCTGTCCGGACCGTCCGCTTGCCTGCGCCCCGGCGCCTGTCCGGCCCCCTCTTGTATTCTGCTGCATGCTCCGCCCCTCCTTCAAAAGAAATTCTATTCTTATTATTACAAATCAGAAGGGGATATTTCTTTATATTTTCTTAGGATTGTAGTATATATTTCTTTAATGCAGCCCCGTCTGTTCCTTTTTACAGTGCTTTCAGTATCCGCCAGGCTGCAAATTTTCCCATAGCCGCAGCAGTGGGAAGACCTCCCGGCCCCATAAGCCACTGGCTTGCAAGCAGCACATTGTCCAACCCTTTGATTTTTCCCGGTGTCGTGATATTTTTCGCCCCTTTTGCTGTAACAAAACTCATATAGGCTCCCTGGTAAGCATTGCAGTAGTGGACGTAAGCCATGGGTGTCCATACATCCAGGATACGTATCTTCCCCTTCAAAAAAGGATATTCTTCCTCCACCCGTTCCATGGCTTCCTGCGCCGTCTCACGCTTCCTGGCCTCATAAGACGTTTTATCGGAATACAAGTTCTCCCAATACCGGTAGTCCTCCTCCGACTGGCAAAAATTCGACTGGAGAATCATCTTCCCCTCCGGCGCAAAATCCGGCTCATAGTCATATGACTGAACACTCATACTTTCTATCATCCGGCTTCCTGCCTGCATCTCACGGCAGGAAAATACCCGTGTGCCCGTAAGCTCCGGAAAAACGCCCTCCACCGCATATGCAATCTGGAATCCGCTGTTCACCGGATACTTCTCACGTTCCGCATACTGTTTCCGCAGGGTTTCCGGCATATACCGGCCGGGAAGAAGTACACGGAAGGTATAATCCGTATCGCAGGCACACACCACATAATCTGCGTCCACGCGTTTCCCGTCCTCCAGCAGAATCCCTTCGGCGCTTTTATTCTTTAACAGCACCCTTTCTACGGCAGCGCGGGTGTGTACAGCACCGCCGTATGCTTTGTATTTATCTGCAATCCGCTGGGACATTGCCCTGGATCCGCCCTTGGGAATATCTCCGTTCCCCCCTGTCACCGTCCCGTAGGAGACCAAAAAGGCATACGCCTGGTATTTCTTCGGCATGTAATCTGTTATGGCGCGCCGAATCAGCGGATGACGAAAGCGCATGGCCAGTTCCTCCATGTCCATATTGCCGTATTCCTTCATCACCTTCCCCATATCTTTCATAGACATGCCAAGTTTCACAAAATCCAGAGGATTCATGGCATCCATAGGTTTTTCTACCGGAACCTCCATGGTCTCTGCCATTTTTACATAATCCATGAGTTTATGTATCTCTTTTTCATCTTCCGGCGAAAGAGCTAGAAGCTCCCTCCGGGTCCTCTCCAGATCTCTCCAGAAGGTGAGTACCTGTCCGTTCCATTTGGAAGAAAAAAACATTTCTTTCTCGTACAGTTCCACCTCATCCCCCAAAACCCCTATCTCTCTCCAAAGCTCATGAAGCCCGCTTCCTCTGCGCGTTCCCGTCAGCCAGTGGACGCAGTTGTCAATGGTATAGCCCTCCCGCTTCCATCCCATACACTGTCCGCCGAGAACCGGATTTTTTTCAAAAATTTCTGTCTGGATCCCGGCCTTCTGCAAATAAATCCCGGCCGTCATCCCGGCAATTCCGCCGCCAACAATCACTGCTTTTTTCATAACGCCTTTCCCTTTCCGTACCATGTCTGCAATTCCCGGATACTGCATAATAGCACAAAAAAGTTAGTTTGTAAACAGAAAAAGGGCTTTCCGATCCCTCGGAAAGCCCTGCAGAAATTCATTCGCTGTTTAATTACTCAATGATCGTAGCCACACGACCAGAACCTACTGTACGTCCGCCCTCACGGTTTTCTGTGGTGGAAATCAGGGTGATTTTGTGTGATTTTCAGGGCTTTTTCGGCGGTTTTTTCTTTGATATGCACCCTGTATCTGAGGTTTTTGGATTTTTTGTTATCATGGTGTTATCACGGAGCGAATTGTGTCTCGCAGCATTGCACCCTTTTGCCACTTGCCAGACCAACTGCGAACTACTGCGAATTTACTGCGAAATCTTTTTCCTAAGCTGCATCCACGAAAAAAACCAAAAAATCATATAATTAAAGATTTTGCCTTATCTAACTGCGAACTACTGCGAATTTACTGCGGATTATATGTTCAGCGAATATGTCAATGCCGGATCATGTTTATTACCATTCATTTTTACTACCCCGATTTCCAATAAATTACTAAGCTTTTTATTAATAGTCCTTCTCGTTTTACTTACCATCACAGATAATTCCGTAGCGGTAATACAGCTTCTGCTTCCCATAATTGTAACAATGTCCTTTTCAACTGCATCCAGCTTGTTCCAATATTCCGCCATTTTCTTTTCAGCAGTCTCAGTTTGTCTTGCCGTTCTTGCAATAATATTGTTCCTTAAAACCAATTTTACCGTCTGTCCGCTAGGCTCTGAATACTCCGGTGCTTCAAGAAAATAGTTTTCCATATCTGAGTATATACGTTTTACTCCCTCATTTAGTTCTTTCACAATGCCAAAATCTGCTAATACACGAGCCATGCGAGGATTTCTCGAAAAATTTGTAGTCCTAATATTGTCAACAGTCACAATATTAGGCAATTTGCCGGGACTCTCAATTTCCAGTCTGTCATCATACATAGTAACTTTAATGTATTTTCCTTCCATAGCATATTCACGATGGGCAACAGCATTTACAATGCCTTCTGCCCATGCAAACGGCGGATACTCTTCTACAGTTTTAAAATTACCCGTTTCTGAATCTAACGAAGTAAACTCTCTTAATTGTGCGGCAATAAACCTTTTTGCTTCTTCTACAATTTTCAATATCGGATATTCAATGTTGGTATCTTTAATCATATTCATCTGCGTACCAACACCCGCCGATGTTCCGTCATAACGTATAAAACGGATCCTGCAATTTGGATAAAATTGATATACATTTTTCGCAAATAATAATACAGCCGCATTTGTCAAATACTTTTTTCCATTTTGCTCTTTATAAAAACCTCTTGAAGATAGTAATTGCTCTGCCAAAATATCCGGACTTCCAAGAATTTCTTTATATTGCTTTATTAATTCCTCATCCAAATCAGAAATCTTTACATCATGATTCAATTCATCTTCATAATGTCTGGCTCCTTTGCTATACTCTAACTTTCGCAAATCATCGCCCTTTAACTCCCGTTTTCTGTCACCGATACGCAAAAATACAGAACCGTTAGCGGTGCTGATTACTCTATCGACACTTGGATATATATGCAGCAACAATAGTCTGTCCGGTTGTCCTTCCGCATTTTCTATATCAAGAAATTCCTCTTGATATTCCGGTGTAGGATTACAGCAATCCATAGGAGCATTAATAAAATTATTAATTTTTTCCGCCCCTACAGCATTGATTCCTTCCAATCGGCGCGTTTTATCACTGATACCAAATACTATTGTCCCTCCATCTGCATTTGCATATGCAGATATCTCATCAGCAATATCTGACGGTTTCAATTGTGCGGATTTTCGATCAAAAATTTTATTTTCATCCTCATGAATCATATAATCTAATGTAAGAACCGGATTTATTGAAGATTTTATCATACATCTACTTCCTTTATATAGTTTTTAATAGTGATATCTTTGCATTCTTAAGCATTACATCTTACCAATCTTCTACACCATACTTCTCCATAAGCTTTTTTGCCTTCTCCTCGCCTTCTTTTGTAATATACATGGATTTTGACCGATGGGAACCCTGCCTTATGTAATCTTTTTCATCAAGCCGGTTCAGAACCTCAAAATCATAACCCTTCCATGCATATTTACTATTTGGGTCTGCCATCCTGTCTCTTTCCGTAAAATGAGATAAGTAAATCAACAGCATTGTCAATTCTTCCATTGCTGTTTTTGCATCTGTTTTGTCCATACTAATCCCCCTTCTAATGTTTTTCCAGTTTATACTCGATTGAACTCGAATAAAAACTCAATCATAACAAATACATCTCTTCTATAAAAGCAATACTTCAATTTCATGCTCACTAAATACACCTGATTGCTTTAATAACTTCT
>CAJUNN010000018.1 GCA_910587955.1 uncultured Lachnospiraceae bacterium
CGCACTGGCCGCCGTTTCCCGACGCCCGCATCACATCGATGCGGATATCCTTTTCATCGATCTGAACGTCCACTTCCTCCGCCTCCGGCATCACCGCCACCGTAATAGTGGAAGTGTGAATCCGGCCGCCGGACTCAGTCTCCGGGACACGCTGCACCCGGTGAACGCCGGATTCATATTTCATCACGGAATAGGCCCCCTGGCCGTTGATCTGGAAGGTAATGCTTTTCATGCCTCCGATTCCAATCTCGTCCGCCTCCATCACTTCGATTTTCCAGCGCCGTCCTTCCGCATAGTGGGCATACATCCGGTAGATCTCCGCCGCAAAGAGGGCGGCCTCGTCTCCTCCGGCTCCCGCCCGGATCTCCACGATTACATTTTTATCATCGTTGGGATCCTTAGGCAGAAGCAGGATCTTCATCGTATGCTCCAGCTCTTCAATACGGTTCTTTGCACTGCTCAGCTCTTCCTTGAGCATTTCCCGCATTTCTTCATCGTTTTCCTCCTCCAGCATCTGGAGGCTCTCTTCCACGGTTTCTTTGCTCTTCTTATACTCCCTGTAAGCATCCACAATGGGCTGCAGATCATTCTGCTCTTTCATAAGCCTGCGGAAACGCGCCTGATCGTTCACCACAGAGGGTTCGTTCAGCTCATTCAGGACATCCTCAAAGCGCAGCAGCAAATCTTCCAATTTATCAAACATCCTTTAACATCCTCCTGTTAGAGTCCCAATTACTACCCGGTCCAGACCGGCCAAATCTTTCACCACTTGAATCCCCGCAAATCCCTGTTCCCTTAGAATCCCGGGAACCTCAGTTCCCTGATCGCATCCAATCTCCAGATACAGTCTCCCGCCTTCTTTCAGGTACGGCCGGCATTCCCCGGCAATCCTTCTATAAAAAAACAGCCCGTCCTCATGTCCGTCCAGGGCAAGCCAGGGTTCATGTCCGCGGACTTCCTCCATCAGGGCCGGGATTTCTCCCCTTCGAATATACGGGGGATTTGATACGATCACATCAAACTTCCCCCGCAGTTTCAAAAACAAGTCACTCTGTACCAAATCCGCCTGCAGGGAAAGACGCTCTTTGTTCTTCCGGGCAACCCCAAGAGCTCCGGCGGAAATATCGGCTCCCACACCCTCCGCGCCCGGACAGGCGTGCAGGAGGCTTAAAAGAATGCAGCCGGAACCTGTGCAAAGATCCAAAAAACGCATACCGGGCTTCAGGAATTTTAACACTTCCTCCACCAGGATTTCCGTATCCTGACGGGGAATCAGCACCTGATCGCTGACCAGGAAAGAGAGGCCCATAAACTCCTGCTCCCCCGTTATGTGCTGCAGGGGAATTCTCTGCGCCCTTTTTTGAACCGCTTCCCAAAACATCTCCTCCCGGCTCTCCTCCAGCATCTCCTCCGGGCAGGCCAGGAAACGGCTTCTCGTACACCCGGCAGCATACTCCAGCAGATACCAGGCATCCAGCGCCGCCTCCAAAACTTCCGCTCTCTCCAGCGCCTCCCGCCCCCGGCGGTATGCTTCCCGAAGTGTCAATCCTCCGCCTCCAGAATCTCCTCAATATCCGGTGCGGCCGCTTCCTCCTCAACCGCTTCCGCGGCTTCCTCTTCCACGGAAGGTTCCGTCTCAGCAGGAGCTTCCGGCACCTCTTTCGGTTCCTCTTCTGCCTGGATCGGATCCTCCTCCGGGGATTCTTCCGGTTCCCGGATATAGTCTTCCTCTGCAGGTCTTCCCTGATACTCTCTCCAGTCAAATACGGCATCCACTGCCGCAATGGCAACTTCTATCATCTGATCGTCCGGCTCTTTTGTAGTAAGGGACTGAAGCCACATACCCGGCTTGCTCAGAATTCCAATCAATGGGTTGTCCGTATTGCCTGCCAGGCGGATAAACTCATAGGAAACCCCGGCAATCACCGGAACCAGGGCTATCCGGAATACCACCCGCAGAATGGGTGAATCCACACGGATAAAAATAAAGAAAATGATGCTGATTACCATTACAATCAGCATAAAGCTGGTTCCGCAGCGTTTATGGCGCTTGGAGCTAATCCGCACATTCTCCACATTTAATTCCAGCCCCGTCTCAATGCAGTTAATGCACTTATGCTCCGCACCATGATAACGGAAAACCCTCTGAATATCTTTCATCAGGGAAATCAAAAGCACATAGCCGATAAACAGGAGCAGACGGATGGCACCCTCTATGACAGCCAATATAGAATCCGAGACAATATATGACCGCAGATAATTTGCCAGAAAATAGGGAAAAATCATAAAAATAGCGACAGCCATGACAATCGAGAACGCCACGGTAATTCCCATAACAACCTTTTCCGCCTGATCACGGAACACCTTCTGCATAATGACATCCGCCTTAGACGGCTTGGAATCATCCTCCTCGTCGTAAAAGCTGGCAGAAAAAGTCAGGCACTTCATTCCCAGAACCAGGGAGTCCACAAAATTAACCACTCCCCTTACAACGGGAATCTTCTTAACCTTCTTTCCCCCTATTCCCTCGTAAGTACTCAAATGTACTTCAATCTCTCCGTCCGGACGGCGCACGCCTACCGAATATACATCCTGGTTTTTCATCATAATGCCTTCCAGAACTGCCTGTCCGCCGATACCTGAAGATTTTCCTGTCGTTTTCATATCTATACTGTTCTCCTAACCTTGAGCCATACCGGATAGGAGCGCTTTGCGCTCCTGCCTGCAGTCAGAGACGCATGGCTCACTAGCAACGCATATAGTAAAACGGGTTGAGATTATTCCAACCTCAACCCTTGTTTACACCTTCTTATTTGGTAATGCCATATTTACGATTGAACTTATCAATACGTCCGCGGGCTGCCGCAGCCTTCTGCTGACCGGTATAGAATGAATGGCACTTGGAACAGATTTCCACGTGAATGTCTTTCTTGGTGGAGCCTGTCACAAATGTATTTCCGCAGTTGCAGGTAACGGTGGCCTGATAATACGCCGGATGGATTCCTTCCTTCATGTTTTTCACCTCTTTATTGTATTTGTGAACTTCTCATGCAATTCCCAGCCAATGCTGCTCCGATGAATCCACAGCAAGTCTCCCTGGGCTATCCCTGCAAGTCCCTGCAGTTCCCTGCCAATATGACAGCTTTTAAATTATAGCATATGAAAAATGCTATTTCAAGCCTTTTCTTTCTTTTTCAAATAAGAAATCAGCCGCCTGTAAGAATCCTGATATCCAAAGGCCTCCACATCTTTCCGGTACTTCTTATACACCAGCCTGGCCGTCTCCAGCGTGTAGTAATCCATCCAGTTTTTTTTCTTCTTGTGGGTCTTATTAAAATGAGGCAGTTCTTTCAAACCGTATTTCTCCTGAATGGGCCGGAATTCATCATCCAGGGTCTCGCACTTTCCGATGTAGTCCACCAAAGGCCTCCCCTTTTTGTCGTGGGTCCAGTCATACTGGATTAGGAAATGTTTCTCCAACAGCCCGTTTGGAATCCTGACTATTTTACGGATGAAACGGTCAAACCCCTCATCCCGCCGGATATAACCGAACAGATAATGGTCAAAGTCAAATTCCTGCTTCTTATAAAATTCCTTATCGTGGTGATATTTGCTCTCATAGCAGGATACCAGCCTGGCAAAGGGATCCCGGACAAAGGTAAATTTGAAAAAGCCCTGCTCATTTTTCGGCAGCACATCCCGCCGGATCCATCCGCCCTTTCCCACAATGGTGTGGATGCTGTCGTCATCCGCCCCGCCTCCGCAGATACTCGCCTTAATGGAAGAACAGGCCACTTTGGAGTTCACCAGGTACACAATCTTTTTTTCCCTGTCTACTACGAACTCCCGGGACTGGAAATTCCCGTATCTCACAAGGGTTTTCAGCTTCCGCAAATTACCGCACACAACGGTTTTCATTATCTTCACATAATTTTTCATGGATCACAGTCCTCTCTTTTTCAGCATCCCTTCTTCTATCTGGCGGAATACAAAGCGGTCAATCAGAACGCCGATGAGTACGATTACAATCATAACCAGCATCACCTGGTTAATATCGGCCAGATCCCGCCCCATAGTCAGCGTATGTCCCAGCCCTACCGTAGCGCTCATAACTTCCCCCGACATCAGTGCTCTCCAGGCAAAAGACCACCCTTGGCGCAGTCCCTCGATAAACTCCGGCATGGAAGCGGGGATAATCACTTTGAGATACAGCTTCTTTTTATCCGCCCCCATAGTTCTCGCCACTTTGATCCACAAGGGATTCACATTCCGGATTCCGTTTCTCACAGAGAGCGCAACGCTGAAAGCCGAACCCATGACGACTACAAAGATAATGGCGCTCTCGTCAAGCCCGAACCAGAGAATCGCAAAAGGAACCCAGCAGATGCTCGGAAGTGTCTGGAGGCCCATCAGAAGCGGGTGCAGACAGCGGTGCAGACCCTCGCTCAGCGACAGGGAAATCCCTAGCACCATGCCTATGACTACCGATAGTCCAAAGCCTCCCGCACCTCTTGCCAGACTGTAGAAAATGGCCTGGAGAAGCGTTCCCTTCTTAAGAAGCGCCTGGAAAGACAAGAGCACATTCCACGGACTGGGAAACGCGTAGCTCTTCCACCAGTGCATCTGGGAAGTACCTATCCAGTACAGCAGCTGCCACACAAGAATCAGGGCTATATAAAAGCATACCACCGACAGTTTTCCGTTTAACAATGACTTATTCGTCAAATTCTCCTTTTTCACTCTGCTCCACCTCGATCCGGACATCGTTGAGTATTTCTCTTCTGAGCTTCAGAAATTCTTCGGAACCTATCTGTCTGGGCCTTGGGATACCTACGGAATAAATCCGTTTCAGTCCCGTCTTTCCCGCCCCGATAACGGCCACCCGGTCAGACAGAAATAGCGCCTCTTCCACACTGTGGGTCACCAGAATCACCGTTCTTTTTGCCACGGCGCAAATCTCGGCCAGTTCTTCCCTTAAAATATTGGTAGTTTGCTTGTCCAGAGCGGAAAAAGGTTCATCCATCAGCAGTACGCGGCAGTCCATGGCCAGCGCCCTTGCCAGTGCTACCCTCTGTCTCATGCCGCCGGAAAGCTCGTGGATGCGGTAATTGGAGAATTTATCCAGTTTCACAAGTTTCAGATACCGATGGCTCCTCTCCTCCTGTTCTTCCCTGGAACAGCCAATGATATTCAGTCCGAATTTCACATTTTCGATCACATTCAGCCATGGAAACAAAGCCGAATCCTGAAACATCATGATCCGGTCGTTCCCCGGACCTGTCACAGGTTTTCCATCCATCCGTATGGACCCTTGCGTCGGCTTCTCAAGTCCCGCTACCAGATTCAAAAGCGTAGACTTTCCGCAGCCGGAAGGTCCCACGACACTGAAAAATTCGCCCTCTTCTATGGTAAGGGATACGGCGGTCAGAACCTCGCCTCCATGCCCCTCATACTGCTTCGATACATCCTTTAATTCCAGCAATCCGCTCGCCTCCTCTGTTGGGCTCCGCCTGGCGGAACTATTTTACCTGCAGGAATCCCTCATAAGGGCTCTGGGAAACAAATTCCTCCCGCACGCAGATCTCCGAAAAAGCATCCATGGTTCCTGCGCTTACTTTCGTATTAAAAGTAATATGTTCAAAAGAACCCTTCAATATGTCTTCTTCAATGGATTTTCCTGTGGCAAGCTCAATTTCCTCGTTGATAATTGTCATGGACTCCTCTGCATTCTCATTGAGGGCATCCGTCACCTCACCGTGAACCTTCAGGAATTTTTCCACGATTTCCGGGTTGTTATCCATAAACTCCTTGCGGATCACCACCACTGCAACGGGATAGGAGCCGTCCCAGACTTCATTTTCGTCGCACACGATCTCCGCATTGCACTCCTTGATCAACGTCTGCGCCCAGGGCTCCGGCACGCAGGCTGCATCAATCTCTCCATTCTGCATCAGCTGCAGGATATAGGCATTCTTAGTAGCCGTAATGGTCACATCCCCGCCGTCGTCCGCAGCAGCCAGATTATTCTCCGCCAGCATATTGAGAAAAATCAAATGCTGGGTGTTGCCAATCTGGGGAACGGCAACATGTTTGCCCGCCAGATCGGAAACACTCTTGATTCCGCTGCCCGGTGCAGCCAAAAGCATCATACCCCCGTCGGAAGCACCCGACAGGACTACCACATCCCCTTTAGACTTTACATTTGCACTGATGGCAGGAATCGGTCCGATGTATCCGATATCAATGTCTCCGGAAAACAGGGCCGTCACCTCGTCCGGGCCCGCATTAAAGGAAACCCAGTTGACATTTATATCTTCTCCCAGCTCCTCCTCCAGAAGTCCCTGGTTTTTCATCAGGAGCGCCTGGCTGTGGGTAATATTCGGGAAATAAGCCATGTTTACCGTGGAAGCCTGTTCCTGCTTTTTTCCGCAGCCCCCGCAGAGCAAAATCCCAAGCAGTCCCATAAGGACAACTCCTCCCCAGGCCTTCTTGTTTTTCTTTCCCAAATCCTTTTTTCCAAACCTCATGAATCACACCTCTTCTTTCTAAAGCCGTCTCCGGCGCAACCCTTACCTGTATGCAATCCGTTCCCGGACAACCTCCAGAATGGCCTCTGCACATTCCTCCACGGTCTGCCCGGCTGTATCCACCGCAATATCCGGGTGAAGGGGCTTCTCGTAGGGGCTGTTGACACCTGTAAAATTGGAGATTTCCCCATTTTCCGCCCTCTGATACAGTTTTTTCACATCCCTGCGCTTACATTCTTCCAGGGAAGTGCTCACATAAACCTCTATAAAATTCTCTCTGCCGATAATTTCCCTTGCGCTCTCCCGGTCCACATGGTACGGAGAAATGAAAGACGCCAGAACCACCAGTCCCGCATCATTCATCAGCTTTGCCACCTCGGCTACCCGGCGAATATTCTCCACCCGGTCTTTTTCTTTAAATCCCAGGTCCCTGTTCAGCCCCATCCGTACATTGTCCCCGTCCAGCAGCATGGTATATCTGCCCATCAGGTTCAGGCGTTTCTCCAGCTCATTGGCCAGGGTAGATTTCCCGGCTCCCGAAAGGCCTGTAAACCAGATGGTAACGGGATTCTGCTCCAGCTTGCCCGCCCGGTATTTCCTTGTAATATCCGTCTCCTGCCAAGTCAGGTTATCCGCCCGGCGCAGGGAATGCTGGATCACGCCGCAGGCCGAAGTCATATTCGTCACCCGGTCGATGAGTACGAAGCTGCCCAGGGTCCGGTGCCCGGTAAATTTGTCCAGTACACATTTTTCGGACAAAATCACATCGCAGTAGGCAATCTCATTCTTGTATATCTGATCCACGGGAATATGCTCCCCGGAGTTCACATCTATTTTGTATTTGATATTCATCACCGTGGCCGGAAGCAGCTTCGTACCAATTTTAATCTGGAAGTTCCGCCCTGCCACCAGCAGATCATCATCCATCCACAGAAGCATGGCTACAAACATATTGCTGACCTTAAGCCCCGAATTTTTCTCCAAGACACAGCCCCGGGATACATCTACCTCCCGGTCCAGCTGTACGGTCACCGGCTGTCCCTTAAGGGCGCGGTCCGTCTCCCGGTCCGTCACCAGGATGGAGCGCACTTTTGCCTTCTCCCCGCTTGGAAGAACCGTGATCTCATCTTCTGTGTGAATGCTTCCCGATTCAATCTGTCCTTGGAATCCCCGGAACGTATGATTGGGCCTGCACACCCGCTGTACGGGCATCACAAAACCGGCCTCCTTATTCTTCTCATGGATATCCACCTGCTCCAGGTATTCCAGCAGAGATTTTCCGCAGTAATGGGGCTGCTTGTACCAGGTCATCCGGTGGGACAGCTTCGTCACATTATCCCCCTCTGTGGCCGATACCGGGATAATCTCTACATTTTCAAGCTCCAGCCCCAGGGCCAGCTGGCGAAGCTCCCGCTCGATTTTCTCAAAGCGGTAAAAGTCGTAATGAATCAAATCCATCTTATTTACAGCAAACACAAAGTAACGGATCCCCATCAGCGCACAGATTCTGGCATGGCGCCTGGTCTGGGTGAGAATTCCCTGGGTAGCATCTACCAAAATCACCGCCAGATCCGCAAAAGAAGCGCCCACCGCCATATTCCTGGTGTACTCTTCATGTCCCGGCGTATCTGCCACAATAAAGCTCCGCTGATCCGTCGTAAAATACCGGTAAGCCACATCAATGGTAATCCCCTGCTCACGTTCCGCCATCAGGCCGTCCAAAAGCAGGGAGTAATCCAGCATTCCCTCACGGCTTCCTACCTGGCTGTCCAGAAGAAGCGCCTGCTGCTGATCCGTATACAAAAGCTTCGCGTCGTAGAGCATATGGCCGATGAGCGTAGATTTACCGTCATCCACACTCCCGCAGGTGATAAATTTAAGCAATCCTTTTTCCATCTTAAAAATACCCCTCTCTCTTTCTTCTCTCCATGCTGGCAGAACCTCCGTCACTGTCAATCACACGGCTGGTCCGCTCCGAAGAGACCGCGCTTAAGGTTTCTTCTATAATCTTATCCAGCGTATCGGCTTCCGATTCGGCGCCTCCTGTCAGAGGATAACACCCCAGGGTCCGGAACCGTATCTTTTTCCGTTCCACCTGCTCACCCGGCCGCAGCTTCATCCGGTCGTCATCCACCATAATGATATTTCCGTCCCGGTACACCACCGGACGCTCTTCTGCAAAATACAGGGGCACAATCTCAATCTTTTCCCGGCGGATATACTGCCAGATATCCTTCTCCGTCCAGTTGGAAATGGGAAACACCCGCATGCTCTCGCCCTTTTTAATCTGCGTGTTGTAAGCCTTCCACATCTCCGGCCGCTGTTTCTTCGGCTCCCAGGCGTGTTCGGAATTGCGGAAAGAAAAAATGCGCTCCTTGGCGCGGGATTTCTCCTCATCCCTCCGTCCGCCTCCAAAGGCTGCCGTAAACCCGTATTTATCCAAGGCCTGCTTTAAAGCCTGCGTCTTCATAATATCCGTATAGGCCGCCCCGTGATCGAAGGGATTAATCCCCTGGCGCACGCCGTCCTCGTTCGTATAAACCAGCATTTCCAGGCCGTACTTTTCTGCCATCCGATCCCGGAACTCAATCATCTCCCGGAACTTCCACGTTGTATCAATATGAAGAAACGGAAACGGCGGTTTCTCCGGGTAAAAGGCTTTCATGGCCAGATGCAGCATTACGGAGCTGTCCTTGCCGATGGAATACAGCATCACCGGCTTCTCACATTCCGCCGCAACCTCCCGCATAATATAAATTGCCTCTGCTTCCAGAACATCCAGATGGCTCAATTCACTCATGTATTTCTACCTCATAGCTTTCTTTTCTGTTCAAACAAATTACAGGCCAAGATTCTCCTTATTATACTGAATCTGCCATAGATAGTCAAGCAAGCATACAGAAAAAAGGGGCGGAAAGCCCCTTTTTCCCTGCGCTCTCATACAGCGCCTAAATAAACTTTGTCTTTTTCACCGTCTGTACAAACTCACTGTTATATCTGGTGCGGCTAAACATATTCAGCACATTTTCCACTGCCTCATCCGCCTTCAGACCGTTCAGGCCCTTGCGCACAATGTCCATAGCTTCCAGTTCCTCCGGCGTCAGCAGCAGATCCTCACGCCTTGTCCCGGATTTGGGAATGTCAATGGCCGGGAATACCCGCTTCTCCTGAAGTTTGCGGTTCAGCACCAGCTCCATATTTCCGGTTCCCTTAAACTCCTCGTAGATCACATCGTCCATCTTGCTTCCCGTCTCCACCAGGGCTGTGGCAAGTATGGTCAGGCTGCCGCCTTCCCTCATATTCCGCGCCGCGCCGAAGAACCGCTTAGGCATATGCAGGGCTGCCGGGTCAAGGCCTCCGGACAGGGTACGTCCGCTGGGGGGAACCGTAAGATTGTACGCCCTTGCCAGCCTGGTAATGCTGTCCAGAAGAATTACCACATCCTTCTTATGCTCTACCAGCCGCTTCGCCCGCTCAATCACCATCTCAGACACCCGCTTGTGATGCTCGGGCAGCTCGTCAAAGGTAGAATAGATAACCTCCACATTGGGCCCTTCGATGGCTTCCTTAATATCGGTCACTTCCTCCGGCCGCTCATCAATCAGCAGAATCAGCAGGCGCATCTCCGGGTGATTCCGGGTGATGGATTTCGCTACGTCTTTTAATAAGGTTGTCTTACCTGCCTTGGGCGGGGAGACGATCATGCCTCTCTGTCCCTTTCCGATAGGGGAAATCAAATCCACAATCCGCATGGCCGTACTTCCGCCCGGGCGCTCCAGATGAATGCGCTCGTTGGGGAAAATGGGGGTTAGTTCCTCAAAGCTGCGCCTTCTGGCAGCCTCCTCCGGCCGATAGCCGTTAATGGATTTCAGATACAAAAGTGCCGCAAACTTCTCCGACTGGCTGCGCACTTTAATATTTCCGCAGAGGATATCTCCCGTTTTCAGATTGTAACGGCGGATCATGGCCGGATTGATGTAAATGTCGTTTTCACCCGGCAGATAATTGGCGCTCCGAATAAAGCCGTACCCGTCTGCCAGTACCTCCAGGATGCCGTTTGCCACCTGCCCGCTGTCCAGCTGAGACATATCCTGGGCCGGACGCTCCGTTCTCTCTGCTCCCCGCTCCTGCCGGTTCTCCTGAGGACTTTTCCGCTCCCGCTTCTCAGGTTCTTTCTGCGCGCCGTTCTCCTCATCTTTTTCCAGCATCCGGTTAATCAGATCGCCTTTCTTCAGCGCTGACGTTCCCTTCATCCCCCTCGCTTTCGCAATCTCCTTCAATTCCGACAGCGGAAGCGATTCATACTGCTCTCTGGTCATTCTATACATCCTCCTGATCTCTGTTTTATGATATATATCCAGCTTTCATTTCTCATTCAGGGAGTTGCCGCCTGAAACTCTGGCGGGCTTGACAGATTGTCTTATACGTTCTGATTATACCGCATTTCCGCAAAAAATCAAAGATCTATATTTCATACTTTGAAAATTCCAGAAGTACTTATAAAATATAGAGGAAATCCTTGTGATTTTTGCCACATTTGCACACAAGCATTTTTCTCACTCCTCTGCCACATAACTCTTTTCCAGGGTCATTATGCAGTGATACCTGGAATCCAGGCCCCTCACCTTTTCCGAAATTTTCGTCTGAAGCTGCTTTAAATCTTTTCCCTGATAAGCATGGGGCACAACCACATCAAAGATAAGGTTGATCTGCTGCTCCCCGTCCACCATACGGAAATCATGAATAGACAGGCGGCCGTCAAGCGCCTCCACCACGGCTTTCACCTCCGCCCGGACTGCAGCCGCCCGGTCATCCCGGACCGCTACCGGATCCATATGAATCACCAGAAAAATGCCAAGCTTCTTGGCTGCCTCCCGCTCAATCCGATCGATAATCTCATGAGACACTTCAATATCCACATCGTTTGGAACCTCCGCATGGATGGAAGCCAGGCTTCTGGTGGGCCCATAGTTGTGTACAATCAGGTCATGGCTGCCCAGAATCCCGTCGTAGCTCTCCACCATCTCCGTAATTTTGTGATAAACCTCCGGATCCACCGCCTCTCCGATAAGGGGCTCCAAGGTGTCCTTTGCAATGCCGATTCCGGCCCATATTACCACCAGGGCAACGGCAATTCCCACGAAACCGTCAATGTTAACCCCGGTAAAACGGAAAAACAGAATGGATGCTACGGTGGCAGAAGTAGTAACCACATCCCCCATGGCATCCGCCGCCGTAGCCATCATCACTTTGGAATGGATCCGCTTTCCCAGCTTCCGGTTAAAGTACCCCATCCAAAGTTTCACGCCAATGGAACCCAAAAGAACTACAAGAGAAAGCGCACGGAAACTTAAGTCTTCCGGATCCCGGATTTTTCCGGCTGCACTCTTGAGAAAAGACCATCCCACTTGTATCACAAGAAAGGAAACAATCAGAGCCGCAATATATTCGATCCGGCCGTGTCCGAAGGGATGATCCCGGTCCGCGGGCTTGCTCGCCATCTTAACCCCTACAAAGCCGATGACGGACGAAGCCGCGTCGGACAGATTATTAAATGCGTCCGCCATAACGGAAATACTGTGAAGCAGAAGACCAACAGCCAGCTTGCCCCCAAACAGCAGCAGATTGCACACAATCCCTACCAACCCCGCAAGCACGCCGTACTCCGTGCGTACCTGGGCATTTTCCGTATTCTCGTAATTTTTTACAAATTTATGTACCAGAAAGTCTACCATTCTCTTGTTCCCTTCTTTTTGCATTCTTATTATTGTAATATAATCTTTTGAAAAAAGGAAGACCGTCTTGTTATTTTCCCGGAAATATGCTATTGTTTTGTTACTGACAAGACAGTGGCAAGAGAAGGAGCGTGCAGAAAATATTATGAGTACTATGAAACTGACCCTGCTGACAGATCTCTACGAGCTTACCATGATGCAGGGATACTTTAAAAATCATACAAATGAGACGGTTGTTTTTGACGCCTTCTACCGGAAAAACCCTTCCGGAAACGGATTTGCCATCGCGGCCGGACTGGATCAGGTCATTGATTATATCAAAAACCTGACCTTTGACAGCAATGATATCGCCTATTTAAAAAGTCTCGGGCTTTTTGAAGAAGATTTTTTGAACTACCTGAGCAATTTCCGCTTCTCCGGCGATATCTATGCCATCCCGGAAGGAACGGTAGTCTTCCCCAGAGAACCCCTGGTAAAAGTGGTGGCCCCCATTATGGAGGCCCAGCTTATCGAAACGGCTATTCTTACGATTGTCAACCACCAGAGCCTCATCGCCACCAAGACTGCCCGGGTGGTTCACGCGGCAAAAGGCGACGGCATTATGGAATTCGGACTCCGCCGCGCCCAGGGACCGGACGCCGGCATCTACGGCGCAAGGGCTGCCATGATCGGCGGCTGTATCGGCACCTCCAACGTCCTGGCCGGCCAGCTCTTTGACGTACCGGTGAAGGGAACCCATGCCCACAGCTGGATTATGAGTTTCCCGGACGAATATACAGCCTTTAAGAAGTATTCCGAACTCTATCCGAACGCCTGCATTCTGCTGGCAGATACCTACGACACTCTGAAATCCGGCGTGCCCAACGCCATCCGTGTCTTTACAGAAATGCGCGAAGCCGGAATTCCCCTGACCTTCTACGGAATCCGTCTGGACAGCGGCGACCTGGCCTATATGTCCAAGAAAGCCCGGAAGATGCTGGATGAGGCCGGTTTCCCTGACGCAGTGATCTCCGCCTCCAGCGATTTGGACGAGTACCTGATCACCAGTTTGAAGGGCCAGAATGCAGCCATTACCTCCTGGGGCGTGGGAACCAATATGATTACCTCCAGCGATTGCCCCGCCTTCGGGGGCGTGTACAAGCTGGCGGCCGTTCTGGATGAAGACGGGGAATTTATCCCCAAGATCAAGCTTTCTGAAAATTCCGAGAAGATCACCAATCCCGGAAATAAGACCGTCTTCCGCATCTACGACAATGAGACCGGAAAGATCCGGGCAGATCTCATCGCCCTGGCGGACGAGACCTTTGACGTATCCCAGGATTTGCTGATTTTCGATTCCATCGAGACCTGGAAGAAGACAAAGCTCAAAGGCGGTACTTACCATATGCGGGAACTTCTGATTCCCATTTTCCAAAAGGGAGTATGCGTCTATGCCTCTCCCAGCGTCATGGATATCCGGGACTACTGCATCAAGGAGCAAAATACCCTCTGGGATGAAACCCGGCGTCTTACCAATCCCCACGAGGTCTATGTGGATCTGTCAGACAAGCTGTTCAGGATCAAGGCAGGACTTCTGGATCAGATGAATCAGGAAAATTAAGTTCCGCTCTCCAAAATCTCTGCATGAGCTTTCGGCGATCCGGCCAGAACCGCAGCCCGGGTCGCCAAATTCAGTTCTTCTCCGTTTTTCCCGGTAATCACGCCGCCGGCTTCCGTCAGAATCAGGGACGCCGCCGCATAATCCCAGACACACAGCTTCGGCGAAATATAGGCCGCCGCACGGCCGCAGGCCACATAGCAAATGCTCAAGGCCGCCGATCCGATACTGCGCATATCCATACACAGATAGGAGAGACGGCGCAGTTCTTCAAAAATCCCGTCCCGCAGTTCCGGCGTATAGGGTGCCGTATCCATGCAGAGAACACTCTCCCCGAGAGCACAGTCACGCAGTACCAGCTTCCTGCCGTTTAAAAAGGCTCCTGTTCCTCTTCCGGCCGCAAACATTTCTTCCCGGAACGGGTTGTACACCACGCCAATCTCCATCCTTCCCTGCCGGGAAAGTCCCACACTGATCCCGCAGACCGGAAAGCCGCAGATGAAATTTGTAGTTCCGTCGATAGGATCAATAATAAACGTATCCCCCTTCCCTATCTTTCCCTCTGAATAGCCGTCCTCTTCTCCCACGAAGACTGCCTCCGGCACCAATGCAGAAAGCCTTTGAATCAGAAATTCCTGGACCATGGAGTCATATTTCGTCACAAAGTTCGCCGTACCCTCTTTTGTCCTGCACGCACCGGCGGACGTACAGGTGCGTATCAAATCCCCGGCCTCCCGCACAGTCCGGCACATTCTTTCAAATAAAACTTCCTTCTCCATAAACGCCCTCCGTCTTATGTTTCTTCGGCCTACAGCCGCCTCAGGATATGATCCTTCGGCAGATGCCTGCCGTTTTTCAGTTCCATGGGTTTCATTCCCGTTACGCGGCAGAACACCCGGCTGAAATATTTCGGATCGCTATACCCGATGGCATAGGCAATCTCATATACCTTTTTGTCTGTACCGCACAGATAGTCAACGGCTGCCCGGATCCGGTAGAATGTGAGCATTTCCAGAAAGGTATAGCCGGTCTTGCTCTTAAAAAGCTTTCCCAGATAGCTGTCGCTTATCAGCAAATCATCCGCCACGCTTTTCAACGTCAGGTTTTCCCAATAGCGCTCTCTTAAAATCTCTCTGGCCCGGTCCAGATATTTGTCCTGGATATTGCGGACATCCGGCGATTGCTGCAGTTCCTCCTCGCTTCCCGCCCTCTGCTTCTTTTTTATCTTTGCCGCAATATTCTCCAGGGCTTCCCTAAGCTCCCCGTCATCCACCGGTTTCAGAAGATACTCCTGGACTTCCAGGTGCAGGGCCTGTTTTGCAAAGGCAAACTCGTCGTATCCGGACAAAATCATATACTCGCAGTCCGTCTTCCCTTTTAGATGCTCAATCATCTCCAGACCTCCGAGCTTGGGCATTTTCACATCAGTAATCACAATATCCGGCTGCAAATCCAGAATCTTTTCTATGCCTTCCTCCCCGTCTCCGGCTTCTCCCACCACCTCCATATCCATCTCTTCCCATGGTGTGGTCAGCCGCAGACCTTCCCGGATTAATTCTTCATCTTCCACCAAAAGCACTCGCATCATCTGTTTTCTCTGCCTTTCTAGGCCGGCTTCTCCACCGCCTTTAGAACCAAAGTTACCGTCGTCCCTTCGCCCGGACGGCTTTTTGCAGCGATTCCGCAGCTTTCGTCCCCAAAGAGCCTTGCCCTGCGCTGTACATTATTCAAGCCGATATGGTGCATCCCCTCCTGACGGAATTCCAGTATATGAGCCAGCTCCCGCTCTGTCATGCCAATTCCGTTATCCGCAATCTCAAATACCAGAAAAGACTCCCCCCGAAGCCGGCCGGTAATGCGGATCTGGCAGGTTTCCGCTGTCCCGGAAAAACCGTGTACAATGGCATTTTCCACGATGGGCTGTATTACCAGCTTGGGGATATAAAGTCCCATCAGCTTTTCCTCCACATCTATGCACATAGACAGGCGATCGCCGTAATGCTTCTTCTGGATTTCCACAAAGGAATGGACAATTTCCAGCTCATAGGACACTTCCACCAGATCACTTTTCGTATTCATGACTCTGCGGAGTACCCGGCCCAGCAGCACTGCAATATTTACAATCTCTTCATTTTTGCCCAGCTTGGCATTCCACTTAATCAAATCCAGGGTATTATAAAGGAAGTGGGGATTCATTTGAAGGCTCAAAGAACGGGTCTCCGCAACCCAGAGACTGTGTTTTTCCTCCTCCACCCGTTCCATAAGCTCCTCTACCCGTCCGGTCATGGAGTCGAAGGCCCGTCCAAGCTGTCCTATCTCATCTTCCCGCTCAAAATTCAGGCGCACAGACAGATCCCCTTCCTCTACTATTCCCATGGACTTTATAATCTCCTCTATGGGATCGCAGACCGACTTTGCCAGCCGCCGTGAATACAGAAAAGCCAGCAGGACAATCACCAGAACCCCCACTGCCATAGCCAGAAGCAGAGGCGTCATAATGATTGAAAGGGTCCCCGAGGGGATCTCCTGCATAATTGTCAAATCCAGATACTTGCTTCTGCTGAACGCAAAATTAGGGTCTGCATTTCCTTCCTCCGCCGCCATTTCCCGGGAATAGCCGTAAGCTTCCGCCTTCCCCAGGCCTTCCAGGGCAGTTCCGCCTGAATGATAGATCACGGACGCGCTTTTGTTGACAATCAGCGTACTGGTATTATATTGATCCGAGCTTTCCTCCACCAGTAAATCCAACGTGCTTCTGGGTATCTCTACCAGCAGATAGCCCAGTACCGTACTGTCTTCTCCCCGGCAGGCTTTCGCCATGCAGATCCGATCTTCCGGGCCAAAAAGCGCATCCCGGGCCACCGCGTAAAGGGCTGTGCCTTCCGTCATATTGGCTTTCCGAAACACTCCCCAGTTGGGAAATTCCCCGCTAAAATCAGCGATTTTGTTTTTCGATGTAGAGATACACTGCCGATCCCGGAGACGGATGGCACTGATAGTGGCCTTTTCTACAAAACTGTTCCGAAGCATATACAGCTCCTGCATCAGCACATTGGTGTCCTGCTGCCCTCCTCTCATAAAAGAGCGGACCGCCTCGTCCGAATCCAGCTCCAGCAGCATTTCCTCATAGCTCCAAATCACATTTTCTACGGATGTGCGGATCCTCTCTGCAGTTGCCTGGCAGGATTCCTTTAGGTTTGTCTCATAAAGGCCATAGAAAACACCTCCGGTGACAAATCCCATAATCAGAACAAACACCAGGCATACTGCAAACATAGAGGTAAATATGCGGTAAAAATAACTTTCGTTTATCTTTTTGTGCATCGCTGAAAGCTCCGTTTCCCATTGATCGCTTTCATTATATAATTCTCAATATTTCTTTTCAATAAATATAGCTTCCGTACGCTCTGTTAAACCACGCTCTTTCCGCCGGAAATCTTATGGAATACCAGCAGGCACAGGATGGTTGCCAAAGTCAGTATGGTAGACAAGGCTGCCGCCTGCCCGTAAGCATCATTGTTCACGCAGTTGAAGATGGCTACCGGAATGGTAACTGTCTTTCCCGTATACAGGATCAAGGTAGCACTCAGGGTATTGATCACGCTGATCAGGCTGAGAACCGCACCGGAAACCACCCCGGGAATCATTAAGGGTACTGTGGTCTTAAAGAAAGTCTTCATAGGCGGGACGCTCAAGCTGATAGATGCCTCCTCCACGGACTTATCAATCTGGTACAGAATGCCTACACTGGAACGCATGGTATAAGGCAGTTTCCGTATGACAAAGGATAAGATAATAATCCACATGCTGCCGGTGAGAATCACCGGTCCCTGGTTAAAGGAAACCGTTAAACAGATACCGAGAACCGCTCCCGGAATCACATAGGGGAACATAAGAAGCAAGTCAATCAGGTTTGCCGTAAATCCCTTTCTGCGCACAATCAAATAGGAACCCAGAAGCCCCAGAAATACAATGATAGCCAAAGCGATAAAACCAAATAAAAAGGTGTTGGTAATACTCTGGCCCAGCTTGTTCAGCACATTCCGGTAGCTGTCCAGGCTAAACCCGGATACAAAGATCGGCCCGTTCGTCTTCAGAAAAGACTGAATGGTCACTGTAATCTGCGGAAGTACAGACAGGAAAGATACGAAGAATACCACTGCCGTTGCCAGGATTTTCTTGGGCCGGGGAAGTTCCACCACCTTAGGCGGACGCAGGCTGGTCATATTATAACTCTTGCTGTCCACAAACCGCTTCTGTACAAAGAGCACTGCCAGGGCAATGACAATGATAATAACACTCAGGGCGCTTGCAAAGCTGGTATCCGTTCCCACTTCATTTAAGAACTCTTTATAAATAATAACAGGAAGGGTATTGTATCCCTCTCCAATCAGACGGGGCGTACCGAAATCTGCCAGAGCCGTCATAAATACCATCAGCGCAGCGGAGAGTATGGTGGGCGTAATCACCGGAAAAGTCACCTTCATAATACGCCGGATTCCTGATACCCCCAGATTCTCACTGGCCTCCTCCAAAGACGCATCGATGCTGCCCAGAGCTCCCGAAACATAGAGATATACCATGGGATACAGCTTCAAGGTAAACACCAGGACAATTCCCTTGAATCCGTAAATCTCGCCCAACTGGATGCCCACAGACGCCAGCAGCTTGGTGATAAAGCCTGCACGGCCAAGAAGGGTAATCCATGCGTATGCGCCGATGAAGGGCGGGGAAAGCATGGACAGTACTACCATTACATAAATCACCCGTTTCAGATACAGGTTAAAGCGGGTTCCAAGATAGGCCAGCGGAACCCCCAGGCAAGTGGCCAGTATGGTGACAACTGTACTGATAAGCAGGCTGTTCCGCAGCGCTTCTTTATAATAACGCTTCTCAAAAAACTTCATGTAATTTTCCAGGGTAAAAGCATTGGTCTCCCCATTGTGAAAACTCTGGACAATCAAATTCAAAAACGGATATACAATGAACAGCAGGCATACAATCAGAATCAACAAACTGGTAATGGTCCAGAAGTTGAACTTATCCATATGCAGACGCTCATACAATTTTTTCTTATTTGTTTTTTCCATCTCCGGCTCCTTTCCCTTAGATCATAAGAGACTGCTCTGTCTGGGCGTCAAAGATGCTAATCCGGTTTTCCATTAGATTCAGGCTGACCCGATCACCGGCTCTGCGGACGGTATCCATCCGATCCGTGTATTCATTGATTTCTATGATCTGCTTGTTTTCCAGTTCAATCTCATAGTTCATAAAGTCGCCCAGGAAGGTGGCCAGTGTGATCGTTCCCGGAATCTCTCCTTCCCTGGGTTCTCCCAGAAGCACATACTCCGGACGGATAGAAACCTTCACAGCACCCTCAAAGTCCGGATCCATCGGGAGTTTCAGCTTTTTCCTGCCAAGGACTGTCACTTCTCCTGCCTTTGCCGTTCCATCCAGAAAGCTGGAGGTTCCGATAAAGTTGGCCACAAACATATTGGAAGGCCTGGTATAAATTTCCCTGGGTTCTCCCACCTGCTCCACTTTTCCGTCATGGATAACCGCAATCCGATCAGAAATCGATAAGGCCTCCTCCTGATCATGGGTTACATAAATAGTCGTAATGTTTAACTGTTTCTGAATCTTCTTAATCCCCGTGCGCATGGTCACACGCAGCTTGGCGTCCAGGTTGCACAAAGGCTCATCCATCAAGAGCACATCCGGGTGAATCACGATGGCCCGGGCCAGGGCCACTCTCTGCTGCTGTCCGCCGGAGAGCTGGCTGGGCATCCGGTCCTTCAGATTGTCAATCTGCATCATCTTCATGGCTTCCATGGTCCGGTTTTCCAGCTCCTGCCCTTTTACTTTCCTGGCCCGCAGTCCGTATGCCACGTTTTCCTGCACCGTCATATGGGGGAAGATGGCATAATTCTGAAACACCATTCCGATATTACGCCTATCTGCCGGAATGTGGTTGATCATATTCTCGTTAAAATAAATAGCTCCGTCATCAATGGGATTAAACCCTGCAATCATCCGAAGCAATGTCGTCTTGCCGCATCCCGATGGGCCCAGAAGAGTGAAGAATTCTCCCTCATTGATATCCAGGCTGATATGGTCACAGGCCTTAAAATCCCCGTATACTTTTGTAGCTCCCTCAATTTTTACTCTCTGACTACTCATTCTTTTCCCTCCAACTAGAAAAGGGACGGCGTCCAGGCGCCGCCCCTTCCATCTCAAACTCTTTTATCTTGTGATAAAATCATTCCATTTCTCATTAAACTCTTCTGTATGGGAAGAAGTCCAGTCAATGTCCATGTCTACAAAAGCAATGTTCTCCCATGCTTCCATGGTATCCGGATCTTCAACGTCCGTACGAACGGAACGGCGGTTCAGTGCGCCAAGCTGGGACTGTACTTCCTTGCCGCTCAGATAGTCGATAAACAGCTGGGCACTCTTGGGGTTCTTGCAGTCCTTAACAATGGCGCAGCCGGAAGGACTGGAGGACGTACCCTCTTCGGGATATACAATGGCAATGCTGGCGCCGGACTCCATGTAGCGGAGCGCTGCTTCCTCATAGGTCAGGCCGATCAGGTACTCGCCGTCCGCCACTCCCTTGTACACGCCTGAGGAAGAGCTGATTACCTTGCCGTCCAGATTTTCAACCAGTTTCTCTATAAACTCATAACCCTTGCCGTCATCCGTACCGTAAGCCAAAATGATGGACATAATGCAGGCAAATGCGGAAGAAGATGCCGTGGGATCTGCGTTCGCAATCTTTCCTTTATATTTCTCATCCAGCAAATCCGCCCACTTGGTGGGAGCTTCATCCTCAGGAATCAGATCCGTGTTGTAAACCATAACCATGGGGCCCATGTCAAATCCGGTGTAATATCCGTTGGGATCCACTGCCTCCGGTTTCAGGCTTGCCGCTTCCGAACTGGTATAGGGCTGAAGCAGATCCTGGTTTGCACGGTAGGTGTCAATGACGCCGCCCCATACAACATCACCCTGGGGATTTCCTGCCTCGGCTTTGATCCGCGCAAACAGGGAGGAGGTTCCATCCTGCACCAGGCTTACCTTAATGCCTGTCTGCTCCTCAAACTCCTGGATAATGGGATCCGCCCACTCCGTAGAGTTGGAATAATACAGGGTCAGTTCTCCGGTATCCTCCAGTTCTCCTTCGGCTGCAGGCTCTTCGCCCTCCGGCGCCGCTGTGTCTCCGCCTTCGCTCTCCGCAGGTGCCGGTGCCTCTGCAGGTGTTTCCTTCTTGCCGCAGGCAGCCAGCGAACTCATGGCTACCACAAGCGCCATTACAATGGCAATTCTTCTTTTCATACTTTATCCCTCCATCTTTTTTATACTGAACCGGACGGAATCTCCCCATCCGGTACGTATTCTTCTCTCGCTTCTTTATTTCCCATTTTTGTCGTATCTGCCGGACGCTTTCTTTTTTACTCCGGTATTAACCGTCATTTTGTTTAGAATCTATAGATATTTTATCTCTTTTTTATGCAGTTTACAGTGTGACAATGCCGCAAAATAGGGTGGTAAAACGGCACTTTAAAGGCCTTTTTCGCTTTCCGGCGCAAAAAACGGAGCTGCTGCGCTTTGCAGCAACTCCGCATGTTTCAAATCTTCTTTTCTCTCAAGCCTGTCTGCAGAAATAAACGTCATACCACACGCAGAACGCATATACCGTCCATATCTTCCGGCTGTTATCGGCTTTTCCGTTCTTGTGATCATCCAGAAGCTTCAAAAGTTTATCCTGATAAAAATATTTCCCTGCCGTCTCCCCGGCAAACACCTTCCGGATCTTCTCATAGCCGCCCTTCTCCTCCCGCATCCACACGCGGATGGGAATGGGAAAGCCAAGCTTGGGCCGGGCGCTGGTCTCCGGATCCAGATAACGCTTAGCCGCCTGGCGGAGAACATACTTGGTTGTTCCTTTGCATTGTTTCAAATCTGCCGGAAGATGACGGGCAGACTCAAAAAGCACCCGGTCCAGAAACGGCACCCGCACCTCCAGGGAATTGGCCATGCTCATACGGTCTGCTTTCTGGAGAATATCACCCGGCAGCCAGCGGCGCAGGTCTATCTCCTGCATCCGGTCTTCATCCGCCATTCCTTTCGTCCGCTTGTAATCCCCGGCCAGAAAATCCTGGGGGCTCACCGCGTCAGTGGTATGTTTCAGAATCTGACGCCGCTCCTCATAGGAGAAAATATTGGCATTGCCAATAAAGCGCTCTTCTATGGTTTTGCTGCCCCGGATCAGGAACTGCCTTCCTTTCATCTTGGGCAGATGGAGGGCCAGTTTCGCCAAGGCCGCCCGGAGCCCCTTGGGCAGGCGCTGATACCCCCTTAAGGAGCCTGGTTCACAGTAAATCCGGTATCCGCCGAAAAATTCGTCAGAACCTTCCCCGGACATTACCACTTTTACATCTTTGGCCGCCTCTTTGGAGAGAAAATACAGGGCTACGGCTGACGGATCCGCCAGCGGCTCGTCCATATAATACAGGACCTTGGGAACTGCTTCCCAGAACTCCTGCTCCTGAATCTCCCGCCCTTTGTGGGAAAGACCGCAGCGCTCAGCCGTCCGGCGGGCAAAGTCAATCTCGCTGTATCTGCTCCCCTCATGGCTGAATCCTACCGTGTAAGCCCGGGTTCCCTCGAACTCCGCCGCTATCATGCTGGAGTCCACTCCTCCGGACAGAAAGGTTCCGATCTCCACATCCGCAATATTATGTGCCCGGACAGAATCCTTCATCAGATCGTCCACTTCCCGGATCCAGTCTTCCTCGCTCTTTCCCTTTTCAGGCTGCAGCTCCGGCTCGAAATATCTCTGAATATCCAGAGTTCCCTCGTCTACCCGGTAGCGCAGGAAGCATCCCGGATCCAAACGGTAAACTCCCTTGAAAAAGCTTTCCTCCAGACCGGAATACTGAAAAGAAAGGTAATGCTCCAGAGCCTCCTCATTAAGCTCCGGCTGATATTCCGGATATTTCAAGATACTTTTAATCTCCGAAGCAAAGACCAGGTTTCCGGCCGCCAGTGTATAAAAAAACGGTTTAATGCCAAAAAAATCCCGGGCTCCAAATGCTTCCTTCTTGCGGACATCCCAGATTAAAAAAGCGAACATGCCGCGCAGCCGGCCCAGCATCTCTTCTCCCCACTGCTCATAGCCGTGAAGCAGCACCTCCGTATCGGCGCGGGTCTTGAACACGTGCCCTGCTGCCAAAAGCTCCTCCCGCAGTTCCTGATAATTGTAGATCTCGCCGTTAAAGACTACGATCTTGTCTCCGGTCTCGTTCTCCATGGGCTGTGCACCCGTGTCCAAATCAATAATGCTCAAACGCCGGAATCCAAGAGCCGCATCCGCAGACAGCCAGCTGCCCCCGTCGTCCGGGCCGCGATGGCGAATGGCTTCCTTCATATCCTCCAGGATCCCCTCCCGATCCAGCTCGTTCCTGCTCTTTCCTATAAATCCGCAAATGCCGCACATAACTGCAACCTCCATGTACTTTCTAATTCCCGCACACCCAAAACAGACATTCGTTCTTCCTGTCGGCAGGCACTGCGGGAGCATCTATCTTTCTATCTAGTTTTCCCGAAATAAAAAATATGCTATACACGCAGTATAGCATATTTATAAATCAGTTGTAAATAAGGAGTAAATCAGGCTATTCATTATTGATGCAGGATTGCAATACATTCAGCATCTACTGGGTTTTCCGCTGTAAATTCCGTCATCTCTAAATAATCATTTCCGCGAAAATCCTTCCCTATACTTCCTGTCATCCTCTTTGGAAATCTCCCGTATTACCCGGCAGGGATTTCCTCCTGCCAAAACACCGGGGGGAATATCTCTGGTCACAATGCTTCCGGCGGCGATGACGCTGTCGTCTCCAATAGTCACGCCTCCCATGATTTTGACACCGCCCCCGATCCACACATTGTTCCCGATCCGGATAGGCCAGGCATACTCAAGCCCTGCATTCCGGGTCTCTGTGTCAAAGGGATGGCCGGCCGCATAAAGGCCGCAATCCGGGGCAAACATTACATTATCCCCGATTTCAATCTGGTTCCCAGCCAAAATAATAAAATTGTAGTTGGAATAGAAATTCTCACCGATGCTGACCCGCTCCCAGAAATCACAGTGGAAGGGCTGCTCAATCAGGAACTTCTTCCCCGTCTTTTTAAAATTTTTCCGTACAATCTCTTCCCGCTCCGCAATCTGGGAGGGGCGCAGGGAATTGTAATCAAAGCTCAGCTCCTGGCTTCTCTTCCGGCCTTTGTCAATCTCCGGATCCTGCTTTGCGTCATACAATATCCCAGCCTCTGCTTTTTCCCACTCAGTCATAATCTCTCCTATTCCAGTCCCGCAATTTTTCAGACAGCACACTCTCTTTAGAAAGAGTTCCGGCCGCCTAAACATGCGTTCTAAACGATAATCTTGTCCAGCGTCTCCAGCGCACAGCGGACCATGTGCTGCCCCAGCTCCATACTGGTTTCCACAGAGTTTATTGCAAACCACTCGGTATTCTGCCTGGTTCGCTCCAAATCCACATGATCCGGGTACAAGGCATACATAAGGCTGGATTCAAATTTCCCTGCATGGTCGAAACCGCCGCACTTATGCTGGGCCTCTGCGGAGAGCAGGGGAATCACCTTAATGTACGAGAACGGGTCATCCCCGGAGCCCAGGTTTTCATAGTAATCGGCGTAGTCATTGCTGCCCCACCAGCCCTTTCCTCTGGTATCCTCCATATATTCCATAATCACTTTCTTGGCCGCCTTATGGCAGGCCAGGGTCATAGGCATCAATCCTGCTTCTTCCGTCTGGTGATGGGCGATGCAGTAGATATTTTTTACGCCGCCGTAAACCATAGACTTTAAGATACAATAAATATAGCTCTCATAGACATCCACGTCAACATGAATTGTTCCGCTTTCAGGTCCCGCCACTGCGTAACTGGCCACCCCATACCAAATGGGCGGACACACCACCATCTCTTTCGTTTTCTCCAGCTCCCTCAGCACCCCGGTAATCACCATGGTATCCGTGCCGCAGCTAGCATGCAGCGCATGGTATTCAATGGTTCCTATGGGTATGATAAACGGTACTTTCCGATTCTTGGCATCTTCCAGTTCCTGGAAGAACATATCAACCATCTGCATTGCGCATCCTCCTTATACTTTACGCCATGCAAAGCTCGATTCCGCCGCTGCATGGCTGATCTATGCTTAAAATTCCAGTTCGTACAGTTTCCCAATCTCCGGGCACATAGACGCACAGCCATCCTCGGTAACAGCAATTCCCTTCTCCCAGCGGACTCCAAAAGTATCTGTGGAGATAAAGGTATCGATCTGGAAGGTCATGTTCGTCTGCAGCGCATAGCCGGAACTGGTTTCTACCCAGGGGGCTTCCACTTCTATCATGCCGGTTCCATGCAGAGGTCCGTACACAAAATTGTCCTTAAATCCGTTATCTACATAATACTGGTAAAATTCCTTTGCAATATCCGCCGCCCATACACCTGCTTTCACTTGCTTCTGGGTCCAGCGGTGCGCCTCCAGACCGAACATAACTACATCCCTGCGGCGTCCTTCCAGCTTGCCCAGAACAATGGGATAACCAATGGCTGCCGAATAACCGTCAATCTTTGCGGAAAGATTGAGCTGAACAATATCTCCTTTCTCAAACTTCCGGTAGCTGGAGCGGGAAATTGCATGGCGGGTAGATGCCTCCGAGAATACATACATGGGAAGTCCTTCATACTCCGCACCGTTCTCATAGATTACCCTCTGGGCCACGCCGACCATCTGCAGTTCCGTCATGCCCGGACGTATTTCTTTGATGACCTGCTGGGTTGCCAGCTCCGCAATGCGGTAACCCTCTGTCAGACAGTTAATCTCATTTGCAGTCTTAATGGACCGCAGTTCTACCATAATATGATCCGCACGCACAATCTCCGCCTCCGGAAATGCCTCCTTGATGGCTTCCATAATCACAACGGAAGTATCAAGATAGCTGGCCACCCCGATGCGCAGTTTTTTTCCTGTGATCCCCAAGGAACGGAATACATCCTGATAGGTATCTGCCTGAAGTTCGGGATATGCAGGATCCGCGCCTTCCCTGTATGCTTTGAGAACGAAAATTTTCTCAATTTTAGAGCGATCCGCTCCAAATTCCTTGCTCTCCGGCCCCACCATCAGCGCCGCCTCTCCTGTAGGAGCAATCACAACCCCGCTGCGCTCAAACAAAGACCAATAGCCGGAAAAATAGCGCGCATTGGCATAATCCGCCTCATTGGAATTGACAATCAGGGCATCCAGCCCTTCTCTCTGAATGATTTTTGCCGCCCTCTGGGCTCTCTCTTTGTACTCGTGATCCGGAATCCGGATTGATCCGTGTTCTGCCATAGTTTAACCTCCTATTTTTAGTTCCGCATCCGCCTTCCGACACCGGACGGGCTTCTGCTGTTTTTAGTTCCTTAATTCTAGTTCCCGTCGCAGCAATAGCCGGGCGTAGTGTAGAACGCTACAGCCCGCGGCTCCGCCCTTCCATATTGGGCCACAACCGGTTCGTCGCTCTCCAGCATAATGCCGTACTGCTCTCCAAAATCAGCCCTATGTACTCCAAAATCTTTTTCTTCATTGGTCCGCAGACAGCGGACGCGCCTTGCTCCCACCGTAATGCAGATCCCGGTAACGGGGTCTTTATCCGTATAAAAGAGGGTGATTTTTATATGCGCTTCTCTGTCTCCGGTGTTCGTAATAATAATGGATTCATGCCCCGGTATTGCATTCACGCCTTCCGGGGGAAGTTCCGCATCCGGAAACACCCATACTTGCTTTCCGTAACCCATACTGCATTCCTCCTAATTTTAGTTCCGCATCCGCCCTTCCAGCACCCTCCTATAGAAAGAGTTCCGGCCGCAGTACATCCGGCCATAACTCTTTCTGGGCACTGTCAGGGCTTCTGCTGTTTTTTAGTTCCGCATCCGCCCTTCCAGCACCCTTCCTATAGAAAGAGTTCCGGCGGCTGCTTTTTTTATTCATCCTTCTTGGAATAGGAATCTATCAGCACTACTACAACCAGTATAATACCCTTGACCAGCCACTGCCAGTACGTGTTGATTCCCATCAGTACCATAATGTTGGAAATTACCTGCAAAAACAGGGCTCCGATCACAATTCCTACCACACGGCCCCGGCCTCCGGTCAGGGAGGTCCCGCCCAGCACGCAGATGGTCATTACGTCGAAGAGCAGATTGTCGCCCAGGGTGACATTCCCCGACAGCGTCCGGGAGGTCAGCCCCAGGGCTCCCACTGCAGAGAGCACGCCGCTCATGACAAAAGCCAGAATCGCCACAAAGGTCACATTAAGCCCGGACAGTTTGGAGGCCTCCTTGTTGCCGCCCACTGCAAAAAAGCTGCGGCCCAGGGCTGTGTGAGCTGTAAATATGTAAAGGATAACGGCCGTTATCAGCATTAGAATCACTGCAATCGGGAAAATCCCGATCCGGCCCAGCGCCATCTGTCCGAAGCTCTCCGGGAGGCCGGAGATGGGCAGGCCGTCTGAATAGATATAATTGGCGCCCTTGAGCATATTCGTAACTACCAGGGTTGCAATAAAGGAAGGCATCTTCCCGTAAACCACCAGGCAGCCGTTTACAACCCCCACCAGTGCCGCCATTCCCACCACTGCCAGAAACGCCAGCCAGATAGGAAGGCCCGCTTTTGCTGCAAAACCGGCGAAAAAGATGGACACCATGCCGATAATGGAGGATATAGACATATCCATCTCTCCAATCAGGATTACAAAGAATTCACCCATGGCGATAATCGCTATAAAAGATGCCTGCCGCAGTACATTCATAATATTTGTCGTTGTGCGGAAATTGCTGTTGAGACAGCACAGGGCAAACAGGGCAACAAATAAAAATAGAATCATCCAGTCGCTGAGCAGGGCCTTAAAGCCTCCGCTGTATTTTTTTGATTTTGTCTTGTAATCACTCATTCCGCATTCACTCCTAACAAACTATTGATGATAACCTCCTGGGTCTTTCTGTCACCCTCCACTTCGTCCATGATGGCTCCCTCATACATGATATAGATACGGTTGCACAGTCCAATCAGCTCTTCCATCTCCGGCGATACCAGAATCACGGCCTTCTTCTGCTTTGTCAGCTGATGGATCAGGTTGTAAATCTCAAACTTAGCTCCGATGTCAATCCCTCTGGTAGGCTCATCCAGCAGAAAAATCTCCGTTTCCCGCAGCATCCATTTGGCGATTACAATTTTCTGCTGGTTGCCTCCCGACAATTTTCTGACATTCTGCCAGAGTGAATAATAATTCAGGTTCATTTTCTCATTCATGTCATAGGCAGCCTTTGCTTCCGCTTCATGGTTTTGGAAAATCCCCCATTTCCGAAACAGCTTCATAGAAGGAAGGGTTGTGTTGTCCTTAATGTCAAACTTCATATTCAATCCCAGCGTACGCCGTTCATCCGGCACCAGTCCCATACCCAGCCGGATAGCCTGATAGGGTTTCTTTGCGTGAACCGGGGTTCCTTTTACCAGAACTTCTCCGCTTATAATTTTGTGGTTTCCAAAGATGGCCTGGACCAGCTCTGTCTTCCCGGCTCCCAAAAGCCCTGCCAGGCCCACCACCTCGCCGGCGCGTACGGTGAGATTGATATTGCGGAAAGCTTTGGGTGCCGTCAGGTTCCTAACCTCCAGAATCACCTCCCCCAGTTCCTCGTTGACCGGAGGGTAGACATTGGCCAACTCCCGGCCGATGATCATTTTTACCAGCTGGCTGTTATCTATTTCCGCTACTTTCCCGGAATTGATATAGCGCCCGTCGCAGAGCACCGTATAAGAATCACAGCAGGCAAATACCTCATCCAGGCGGTGGGAAATATAGACAATGCCAATCCCCCTCTCCTTCAAAATGCCAATGATGCGGAAAATATTCTGAATGTCCTTTTCCTGCAGAACAGCCGTTAGCTCATCAAAAATAATAATCTGAGGCTCCTCCAAAAGAGCTTTTGCAAGCTGTATAATCTGCCTCTCTGCAGTCCGCAGGCTCTTAACCGGCACATGGAGATTCACATCGCATTGAAGAAAATTCATAAGCTCCCGGGCCCTGCGATCCAAAGCCCGCCAGTCAATAAATCCATGCTTTTTCTCATAGCGCCCTACAAAAATATTTTCTACGCCGTTCATGTCGCTCATCAGGGTAAATTCCTGATGTACAATGGCAATGCCCCGCTTCTGGGATTCCCGGACGCTGTAAGAAGGAATCTTAATAGCCTCCCCTTTGACAAACAGCTCACCCTTGGTCATACAGTTCTCTCCGGTGATACATTTAGACAGGGTGGACTTTCCGGCCCCGTTTTCTCCCACCAGTGCATGGCATTCTCCCGGCATCAGAGTAAAATTCACTCCGTCCAGGGCTTTCACCCCCGGAAATTCCATGGTGCAGTTTTTGATCTCAATAAGAGGCGTCCGGTCTGTATTTCTGTCACTCATTGTTCCAGCTCCTTCCACTTACAGCCACAGCCATCCCAGAGCCTCCACTCCGGAACAAATAATATTCTCATCTTTCGCTTCCGGGTGCCGGATGTTGTGAATCAGCCGCTTCATCTCATGGTACGGGAACATACAGCTGCTCACGCCCGTCTCATTGACCGGATTAATATCGAAAAACATTTCTTTGGCGATGTCAAAGTCCTTCTCATTATAGTAAAGAATTTGATCCAGAAGCTCATCCTTCTTGGCCGGATCTGTTTCCCTTTCGTAATCCAGCGCTGCCAGAACCAGATCGTAGATCACTTCGTTCCTGCGCTCCGCATTGGCCCATTTATCAAAATGCGGCAGCCAGGGGCGGAGCTTTGGATCGTTGTATGCCCTCCTGCGAAGCATTTCAATCTCCTCCATCAGCTTCGGGTGATTCTCCTTCGCCGCCATAATAGCCGGAATATCCCCATCCGTCATCTTGTTTTTCTGGAAGGGGAAGGGCGTGGTATACAACGGAATCTGGCTTTCATGAATGGTCACCATGGACTTCATCACATGCAGCACCGTCTCTCCCAGCTCTCCGAAGTTCAGCTCACATGCTTTCCGGTAAAATTCCTCCTCATCCATCACGGAGCCCCAGCCGTAATTCCCGTGGGCAAACAGGTGCATAAACAGTCCGTACCACTCAAACATAAAACCGTTGATTCCGTGTACCCCCATGCGCACGCTACCTTTGTGCTGGCGGATATCCGTCTCAATCACCTGCTCGTTGGCCTCGTCCTCATAGCGGATCAGGTTAGAACGGAAAGTCCGGTAAAGGCGTCCCATGGTGGAAGTGATGGAATTGGACTCCGTATCCCGGGCCCAGATCCGCTCCTTTCCGAACGCACTGCACCATTTGGTAAATTCATCCTCCGGCACATAGAGTCCCGGCGCCCAGAAGAGCATAATATCTTCCGGCATAGAATCTACGCACTCCTTCAAAAAGGCCGGCTCCTTCTCAAGGGGCGGCTGGCGGAATGCGCGGATGCCGATCACTGCCTCCGGGTTGATCTCCCGGACCGCATCGTAGATTTTCCGCAGAAGCCACATATTTGCCTTATGCTTTGCCTCCCCCGGCGTGTTGGTGGTATCATGCCAGCGTTTTTTACAGCCCTCACATTCGCAGAACCAGAATCCCTCCTCGCTCTCCTCCAGGGTATAGCCGTCAAAGCCCAGCCTGGCAATCTCCTGCATGGATTCGATAATATAGTCCGCGGTCCCCGGATAGCTTAAGCAAAGAGAGTCAAAGTCGTTGAGGAATCCGCTGGATTTGGGCGGTTTCATTCTCGCTTCCGGGTGCTTAATTGTATAGGCCCCATTATAGGAATTGAGGCCCACATAGGCAAATATTTTCACCCCGAATCGATGTGCCAGCCGGATAAACCGGTCCATAAAAGGTTCCTCCAGGTTGGGATGGGTATAACGCACCGTCAGCCATCGCCTGTTTTCCGCATTCCAAATCTGGATGGGCACGTCCCGGAAGACGGTCTCAGGATGCCCCGGCAGGTCAAAAGGCCAGTAGCCGTACATAACCAGGTTAAACTGGTTGATTTTATTGTCCAGGCAGATATTCAGATACTGCACCCAGTCCTCGTACCCCCAGAGCTGGCTGTCAAAGCCAAACCGCCCATAGCCCGCATACCAGGAAAAGGTCTGGGCAATGGCCCGCACCGGCAAGGCGGGATAATCCGTAATATGACAGAGGGGAAGCCGGAAACCTTTCTCCTCTGCCGAAAGTATCTGTTTTAAAGATGTGACGCCGTTAATAAAGCCTGCACGATCCTCAAACCGCAGGACTGCTTCTGTCTCGTTAATCTCCAGATCGTAGCCCTGCTCCCGGAAAAGCTTGGGTTTCTCCGTTTCAATTCCCTCAAGAGACCGTCTGGCGCAAAGCCGGAAAGCTTCTTCTTTCTCCTCCTGTATTAGTGCAAGCTCCGGATAATTCCAGAAGCGAAGGCGCGCAAGCTCCAAAAGCTCCTCTTCTCCCTTCTCAAACTCCAGGAAAATCTCTCGGAATACTCCGGTAAAACCTCCCTTTTCCACAAGCCGTTTGGGTTCAGGCAATAAATTAATCATATATTTGAAACCTCCTTCTCGTCCAATTCTAAAAACCTCCGATATAAAAGCCGGCGGGTCAAAATGCCCGCCGTCTTTTACCGCTTATTTCATCTGCATTTTTTCAGCCAAGCCATCCCCAGTTTTTCCAGTCGTAGTCTTTGATGTTGTCTTTGGTGATCGCTTCCGGGTCCGGAAGGTCATACTTATCAGGCAGTTCTTCCCCCAGTACCAGCACACGGTAAATCGCATCCGTAGCTTGGTAACCCAGAACGGCCGGATCCTGCAGAACCTCTGCCAGCCACATCTCATTGCCTTCTTCCAGCCATTTCAGCACATCAATATCACCGGCAATTCCAATAAAGCGTATCTCGTTACGTCCCTGCGCAACAGCCGCATTGTATGCACCCACCACCTCGGCATCGTTGTGTCCGCTGACCACATCAATCACGGCCTCTCTCTGCAATACATTTTCCATGAGGGTCTGTGCGGAGTCACGGTTTCCGGCACCTGTATCGCCTTCTTCGATTATTTTCGCATTGGGATACTTTGCCAGGACAGTCTCTTTAAATCCGTCGAAACGGTCCGAAGAAGCCTGCCCGGAAGTGGGACGGGAAATAAACAGGCATACCGGATCATCCTTCCCCAGGGTATCCAGATATTTCACCGCTTCTTCTCCTGCTTTGATACCCAGAGATTTCATATCGTGCCCCACGAAGGTGGACCATACAACATCCGCATCCGACGAAGTCTCCTGTGCATAATCACAGACAACAAACGGGATTCCGTTAGCGGTCGCCTCTTTCATGGTAGGAATGGCTGAAGACGCATCTGCCGGGAACAGGATAATGCCGTCACATTTTGCAGAGATCATATTATCCACATTGGTCAGCATAGTTTGTACGTCAGAGCGGGAATCCTCGAAGTCAAACTCCATATTCACGCCGTACTCGCTTCCGTGATCCGCCATCCAGTTGTTGCAGCCGTCAATCACACCCTGGAACCAAGTGTACGCCGTCAGCTCCATAATGGATACGCCGATTTTCAGGGACTTTACATCCCCTGACCCTTCTGCGGGTTCTTCTGTTTCCGCAGGCGCCTCCGTCTCGGCCGGCGCTTCCGTAGGTGCTGGTGCTGGTTCCTCTTTGGAGCCGCAGGCGGCCAAGCTCATTATCATGATCGCAGCCAGTAGTAAAGCAGTTACTCTTTTCATGTTACAATCCTCCTTTGTTTCTTTTGTTTCCCGATTGTTTTCTGATTCTTATTTTAGATTCTTTCTTCCCCTCCGTCAACGATTTTAACCACTTTTAACTTAAATTTAATTTAAACGTTTTACTTTACATATTCCCTGTTTCATGCTATAGTCATAATATGGAAACAACTATTTTTTACCCTTTTCAAGAGAGGGGCATCGTTCCACAATCCGCAGGAGAGAAAGGCATCCCTATGGCAACTATCAAAGACGTAGCACGTATGGCCGGCGTATCCATTGCCACCGTTTCCAACTATCTGAATCAGACCAAACCCGTAAGCAAAGAAGTTTCCGCCAAAATCCAGGAAGCTGTAGATGCCCTGCAGTACTCTCAGAATCTTTCCGCCAAAAATCTGAAATCCCGGTCTTATTCTGACATCGGCGTTATTCTTCCGAATTTTGACGACCCCTATTATGTCCAGATTTTTCAGGGTATCGAAAGTGCTTTCCAGAATACAAGCTACTACACCAACCTGGCTTTTTCTTACGACATCCCGGATTTTGAACAGGCGATTCTCCACAATTTCCTAAAAAAACAGATCTGCGGCCTTCTTCTCGTATCCTGCCAGCCGGACAACTGGAAGTTTTATTATGACCATTTTACCTCCGACAACCGCCCTCTGGTTTTGATCGACCGGGATATCCGCAGTCTGGATGCAAACTTCGTCTCTTTTGACAACTATTCCACTATCCGCCGGATTACCACTTATCTTTTAAACCGGAACTACCGTCGGATCTTTCTCATTTCCGGCCCGGAAGCATTTGAATGCGAATCCAACTGCATCCACGGATTCCTGGATTCCTTTACGGATAATATTCTTGCGCCCTCCCCTTCTTTTCTGATTCAGACGAATCTCAGCAAAGAAGACGCTTTCCGGAAAACCATCCAGCTTCTCCGCTCCCAGATCCCGGACGCCATCATTGCCACCTCGGAGTCCGTTGCCTCGGGGGTGATCGAAGGCCTCACCATTCTCGGCTACTCCAAAGACAAGATACCGGTTCTTACCCTGGGAGAGGAACACTGGAATCTTTACACCCATTCCTTTGCTTCCGGCTCCGCAGTGCGCCCTGCCATCAAGCTGGGACAGACTGCCGCCGGCCTTCTCCTTGGCCAGCTGGAATCTCCTCTTACAAAAGAAAACGAGAAAATTATCTTAAAGGAGAGTCCTGCCTCCGGCCATACCTTTTTGCAGCTTCCTTCCTCCCCATGGAATCCCCATAAGGAGACGGTTCCTGTAAAATGTCTCCGCATCTTAATGCTGGATACTCCGCAGGTGCATACGCTCCTGGGCCTCTTGAAGAATTTTGAAAACCGGGAAAACCTGAAAACAGAGGTCACAATTCTCCCTCATCATACGCTCTATGACGCCATTCTCCAGGAACACGGTTCCGCCGGAGAATTTCCCTATGATGTGGTAATGTATGATATCCCCTGGCTTCCGGCCCTGGCCTCCAGCCATATTCTGGAAGATATTACCCCGGAACTGCAGGATATGGATCTGAATATTTTTCTGCCGGACTGCCTGAAATATTTCAGCTGCTTTAACCACCGCTATTACGGGCTGCCCTTTATGTACGCCCCCCAGATCTTTTATTACCGGAAAGATCTTTTCGAAAATCCGGAATTGAAAGCCGATTATGCGCGCCAGAACAACATAACCCTGCGGCCGCCCCTGACACTGAAAGAATTCAATACCATCGCCGATTTTTTTACCAATCATACGGACAGCATCGATTACGGCATCTCCATTCCTGCTGCTTACGATGAGTGTCTGGCCCCGGAACTCTATATGCGTCTACGGGCTTTCGGAGGCAGCCTTTTCGACAGCCGGGGCAACGTCTGTCTGGCAAAGGACGCCTCTCTCAAAGCCTACATCAGCCTCCTGCGCTCCTTCCGGCTGGCGAAGCCGGACTACCGGACCGCCACGGATATAAGCGTAGTACAGGATTTTTTAAAGGGAGACACAGCCATGCTGATCTCCTACCCTTCTTTTCTGACCGACATTGTAGATCTCCGCAAAAGCAGCATGATTGGTTCCATCGGATATCACCATATTCCCGGCCGGAGCCCTCTGCTTGGCGGATGGAGCCTGGGAGTCAGCAGCCGTTCCGCCCAGAAGAAAGAAGCCTTTTCTTTCCTCAAATGGATCTGCGACGAACAAATCGCCAACTATTTCTCCCTCCTGGGCGGCCAGTCGGCGATTACTTCCACCTACACCAACGATGAGCTGATTAAGCTCTACCCCTGGCTTCCCCTGTACCATTCCACCTACCAGTATACCAAACCCACCCTGCCGCCGGTTCTGGGAAATCATTCCATAGTGTCGCAGAATGACATTGACGCAGTCGTGTGCAAATGGGTCTACGAGCTGCTGGATGAAAAGCTGGAAGTCCAGGATGCGATTTTCCACACGCATGCGGAGCTGGAAGAGCTTGTAAAGCGCTGCCGCCTTTCCTAGGCCGGCTGTCTCCCCAACACAAAAGGGATTTTCCCCGGCCTTATTCCGGCCCGGAAAATCCCTTTTCAGTCTCTCTCTTCGTCTCTACTGCTCCATCTGCCGTCCCAGAAATCCGGCTGCGGAAACGGCCAGCTTCTGTTCTACCTCTCCCATCTTCGCCTTGGGATCCTTGGAGAATAGAATCACTGCCCCGATGGCGTCCCCTTCACAGAGGATTGGACTGATGGTCTGGGAACCGCAGTCATCCATATCCTCTTCCACAATTTTTACAAACTGCCGTTCCCCGGCTATGGCCTGCACATTTTCCCGTTCCTGGATGGCGTCCTCCAGCTGCTTGCTGATAGCCTTTCCCATATACTCCTTCTTTGCCCCTCCGGCCGCCGCAATGACAGCATCCCGATCCGCCACGCAGACCATCAGGCCCGTAGTCTGAGCCAGGCTCTCTGCATACTGCTTTGCAAACAGCCCCAGCTCCCCAATGGGTGAATATTTTTTTAAAATGATTTCCCCTTCCCGATCAGTAAATATTTCCAGCGGATCGCCTTCCCGGATACGCAGCGTCCTTCGAATCTCCTTTGGAATGACCACCCTTCCCAGGTCATCAATTCTTCTGACAATTCCTGTAGCTTTCATAAAAAATTCCTCCATTTACTGTACTAACCATTTCTGGAAGTAGTATTTGTAAATAGAGGAATTTTATTCAGTTCAAAAAAGATATTATGTATTTTCCCTGCCGTCCGCCAGCCGTCCATAGCGGCTCATCTCTTCCCGGATTTTCAGGGCCAGCTCATCGGTAAAACTTCCCGGAAGCGCACGCCACCGCCAGTTGTTCCCCACAGTAGACGGAATATTCATACGGCTTTCGCTTCCAAGACCCAGCAGATCCTGGGCCTGAACCACAGTTAAATCCGCCTCTGTTTTCCACAAAGCCCGCATCATTCCCCAGTTGTAGCCTTCTTCCTCTGTCAGGCCCAGATACTCCTTCGCATGAGCCGCATCCTTGGGAAGCGCCGTCTCCATCCATCCGTTGACTGTGTCATTGTCGTGAGTTCCCGTGTATGCCACACAGTTGGGAGTATATTTATGGGGAAAATAATCGGCGCTGTTGGCATCCCGGCTGTCAAACGCAAATTCCAGTACCTTCATGCCCGGAAAACCGCTTTCCTTTAGAAGCTTCCGCACGGAATCCGTAAGAAATCCCAGATCTTCCGCAATGATCCGGGGCCTGCCCACGGCCTTTTCCACTGCACGGAACAGCTCCATACCCGGTCCCTGGCGCCAGACTCCTTTTCTGGCATCCGAAAGCCCGTATGGAATTGCATAATAAGAGTCAAATCCCCGAAAGTGATCAATGCGCAGTATATCATACACCCGGCAGAGGTAAGCAATCCGGTCCACCCACCAGGCGTATCCGTCCCGGGCCATAAACGTCCAGTCAAAAAGCGGGTTGCCCCAGAGTTGTCCTGTATCGGAAAAACCGTCCGGCGGACAGCCGGCGATTTCCCTGGGCCTCTTATTTTCATCCAGCTGGAATAATTCCGGATGTGCCCATACATCCACGCTGTCCATAGACACATAGATGGGAAGATCTCCGATAAGCCGGATTCCCTTTTTGTTGGCATAGTCCCGGAGCTTTCTCCACTGTACGAAAAAGAGGTACTGCAGGATTTTCCAGAAGTCCGTGTCCCCCCGGTACCGCTCTTTCGCTTTCTCCAAAGCTTCCGGCTCCCTGCCGCAAAGAGCCGGAGCCCACTGCTGCCAGGATGCCCCGCCGTTATCTTCTTTCAGAGCCATAAAAAGTGCATAATCCTCCAGCCAATAAGCGTTTTCCCTGCAGAAAGCTTCAAAATCCGCCGCCGGTCTGCGGCCGAACCGCTCTGCGGCCCGGCGCAGAACCGGATACCGCTTCCGATAGAGAACCCCATAGTTTATATCATCCGGGCGGCTCTCCCAATCAATATCCGCGTACTCTTCCCGTCCAAGATATCCCTCTCGTTCCAACTCCTCCAGATCCAGGAAATAGGGGTTTCCCGCATAGGTAGAAAAGGACTGATAAGGGGAATCTCCATAGCTGGTCGGACAGATGGGGAGAAGCTGCCAAAAAGACTGTCCTGCTTTCTCCAAAAAATCAACAAATTCATAGGCGGCCTTTCCCATGCTGCCGATTCCGTAAGGGGAAGGCAGGGAAGACAGGTGCATCAAAACTCCATTTCTTTTCACTTCTTCTCACATCCTTTGCTGTCCGTGTAGTTTCTCCGTAATGACTCAATGGCAGATAATCTCCTGCGTATCCGGGTTAAAAATATGAAGCTTTTCTGTATCTACCGCCAAGCGCGCCGTATCGTCGGCTTTGATCCCCGTGCGGGAAGGCACGCGCGCTACAATTTTCTGTTCATTGTAGGTAAGATACAGGTAAATCTCGGATCCCATCATCTCCGCCAGATCCACATGGGCCTGAATATTGGCTTTCTCGGAAACCGCAAGATACGCTTCCTCCGCATGAATATCCTCCGGGCGGATTCCCATCACCACTTCTTTTCCCACATAGGGCTTAAGCTCCGGCTTTTTCACCGGAATCCGGCTGTCCCCGAACACCAGCACATATCCGTCTCCTTCGGTCTCCACCCGGACAGTGACAAAATTCATCTGGGGAGAGCCGATAAATCCGGCCACAAACATGTTGCATGGATAATTATAGAGGTTCTGAGGGGTATCCATCTGCTGAATAATACCGTCCTTCATCACTACAATGCGGTCGCCCATGGTCATGGCTTCCGTCTGGTCATGGGTGACATAGACAAAGGTGGTCTGCAGTCTTTTATGCAGTGCAGATATCTGGCTGCGCATCTCCGTCCTCAGTTTTGCATCCAAATTGGACAGAGGCTCATCCAGAAGAAATACAGCCGGATTCCGCACCATGGCCCGGCCCAGAGCCACGCGCTGGCGCTGTCCGCCGGAAAGTGCTTTGGGCTTGCGGTTGAGATAAGGCTCCAGCTCCAGAATGCGGGCCGCCTCATGAACCTTTCTGTCAATTTCCTCTTTGAACTCTTTGCGGAGCTCCAGGGCAAAAGCCATGTTTTTGTATACCGTCATATGGGGATAAAGAGCATAGCTCTGGAACACCATGGCGATATCCCGATCCTTGGGGGCCACATCGTTCACACGGCGATCCCCGATAAACAAATCTCCCTCCGTCACTTCTTCCAGCCCTGCAATCATCCGCAATGTGGTGGATTTTCCGCAGCCGGAAGGCCCTACCAGTACAATAAATTCTTTGTCTTGGATTTCCAGATTCAAATCCGGAACTACCGTTACCTTATTATCATATCGTTTCACTACATTTTTAAATGTAATGCTTGCCATAACTCATTCCTCCATTCCAGTTCCACAGTTCCCGCAGTTTCAAAGCTTTCCGGTACTCTCACCGACAATCACCCGGAAAGGCACAACCTCGTGAGCCGCCGCCTTTCCCTCACCGATACTCTCAATCAGAAGTTCCACGCTTCTGTCCGCAATGCGTTCCCGGTCCTGCCGGATAGTCGTCAGTTTGGGCGTCAGATACTGGCTCAGCTCAATTCCGTCAAATCCTACCACCGAGATATCTCCCGGGACCTGTCTGCCCTTATCCCGTATGGCCCGGACAGCCCCCACAGCCATCACATCCGACATGGCAAACACCGCCGTCAGATCCGGCATTTTCTCCATCAGCCGTTCCAACGCCTGATACCCTGCCTGCATGGAGAACAGCGCCGCTTCGTACTGGCGTTCCGGATCAAAGACAATCCGGTGGGATGCCAATGCCTGTTTACAGCCCTGATAGCGGGTGTAGGCTGCCTGGGAAGATTCCATCTGTCCTCCCAGAATTCCAATCTTCACATGTCCCAGGGATACCAGATGGTCAATGGCCGCTGCCGCTGCCGACGCGTCGTCCGTACCCACACTGGAAAGATTTTCAAATCCCAGTCCTTCCGCAGAGTTTGTTGCCAGCACACAGGGAACCGGAACCTCTGAAAAACGTTCCCGGAAATATTCCAGATTGCTTCCCAGAAAGAGCAGTCCCAGGGGTCTTAACTCCCTGCATACCTGCAGTGCCTGCTCTACCTCGTTCTCCTCCTCGCCGATATAGGAAATCCTGCAGGCGTAGCCTTTTTCTTCCAGCAGTCCCTGCATCCGCTCCAGAATTGCCGCAAACAGCATATTCTGGGAACCTTTGACAATGATAGTCACGCCTTTGCTGGCTTGCTGCTTTAAATGCTTGGCATTGCTGTTCAGCCGGAAATGGTATTTATCCACCACTTCCATAATTTTCTTCCGTGCCGTATCCGACACTTCCGGATGGTTATTCAGCACGCGGGAGACCGTTCCCACCGCATAGCCGGATTCCCGGGCAATATCTTTGATTGTCATACACCTTTACCCCTTGACCGCTCCTGCAGCCACACCTTTGATAATGTGCTTCTGCCCAAGGAGATATACGATTACAATCGGAATAACCGTCAGCATAATACAAGCCATCATGGGGCCCATTTCCACCCGGCCGTAGCTTCCGCGGAAGTATTGGATCAGCATGGGAATGGTCTTATATTTCTTAATGTCCAGTACCAGAGTGGGCAGAAGATAATCGTTCCACACCCACATAGCTTCCAAGATACCTACGGAAACTAAAGTGGGCTTCAGCATGGGAATCACAATCAGGAAAAACGTCTGAATAGGATTGCATCCGTCTATCATGGAAGCTTCCTCCACTTCCAAGGGCACCGATTTCATAAAACCCGCAAACATAAACACCGCGAGTCCCGCCCCAAATCCCAGATAAATCACCCAAATGTTCCAGGGTGTATTTAGTTTGAGCTGATCCGCCGTCTGGGACAGGGTAAACATTACCATCTGGAAGGGTACTACCATGGAAAATACAAATAGAAAATACAGCATAGAGGAAATTTTCCCCTTCACCCTCGTAATAAACCAGGCACACATGGAACAGCAGACCAGGATAGCTGCCACGGAAGTGACCGTAATTACAAGGCTGTAGCCAAGGCTCTGGAGAAAACCCTTGGAGCTGATTGCATTTGCATAGTTAGCCAGCCCTGCAAATGTATCCCCGGTAGGAAGCCGGAATGCTCCGTCGGTGGTAATGGCATTTTCCTGTTTTAAGGAGTTAAACAGAATCATTACAATGGGGTACATATAAAGGACAGCCAAAGCGGACAGCAGTACCGTCCAAAAAGTATTCAAAGCATTTTTACGTTTTCTCATTACTGCTGCACCTCCCTGGATCGCGTAGCCTTTAGCTGAATCATGGAAATGGCAATGACCAGAATACAGAAGAGAACCGCTTTGGCTTGGCCGAATCCTTTCCACTGGGCACCCGCCCTTGCATAAAAGGTCTGATAAATATTCATGGCCAGCATCTCTGTCGTATGGTTCGGCTCACCGCCTGTCAGCGCCAGGTTCTGATCAAAAAGTTTGAAAGAGTTGGTGAGGGTCAAAAACACGCAGATGGTGATGGAGGGCATTACCATAGGCAGCTTCACCCGCCACAAAGTCTTCCAGGAGGAGGCTCCGTCGATCTGGGCCGCTTCCAGCAAATCATCCGATACATTTTGAAGCCCCGCAATGTAAATAATCATCATATAACCAATCTGCTGCCAGCACATCAGAATAATCAGCCCCCAGTATCCGGCCGGTTTGTTCAGAGCCAGCAGCGGCTCTCCTATGATAGAAAGCACGCAGTTGATGAGAATCTGCCAGATATACCCCAGCACAATACCGCCAATCAGGTTCGGCATAAAGAACACGGTACGGAATACATTTGTTCCCGCCAGCTTCTTTGTCAAAAGCAGTGCCAGGCAGAATGCAAATACATTGATAAATACAATGGACGCCACGGTAAAAGAAACGGTAAATCCGAAAGAATCCAAAAAAGTCTTATCGCTAAAAATACTTTTGTAGTTGGAAAGCCCCGTCCATTTGGCATTGCTCACGGTGGTAAACTGGCAGAAGGAAAGATACAGTCCTTCCGCAAAAGGAATGATGAAGCCTATCACGAAAGCCAGGAATGTGGGCAGAACAAACAGGGGGGAATAGCGTTTTAATGCCTTTTCCATAAACGAAACTCCTTTCTGTCATAGAAATAGGGCGGGCAAGTCTCTTGCCCGCCCTACATCATACCACATGGTACTGCCGCTTTTTACGGATTTGCCAGCTGATACTCGGTAGCCCAGCCATCCACAAATGCAGACACCACTGCTTCCCAATTCGCATCTGTCTGATCTGCCGCATAAGCAGTCAGTGCGGAACCAACGCCGTTCTTCCACTCCTCAGAGGGCATGGTCGGGAAGTTCCAGGAAACCGGGGTCTTGCCGGAAGCTGTCAGCTCTGCGTCCTGCTTTACAAACAAATTCTGGGACTCTACTGCTGATTTGAACGGAATTACAAATCCCATATCATTTGCCATAGAGGAAGTTCCCTGCTCGGAAGTCACACACCAGTAAAGGAAGTCCAAAGTTGCCTGAATATCTTTCTCGTCAGCCTGGCTGTTTACGCACCAGTAGTTTTCCGTACCGGTACACAGTCCCTGTTTAGCCTCATCGCCTGCTCCGATGTAAACCGGAATCATAGCAAGATCGTCATCTGTAAAGGTTCCGTTTTTGGTCAAATCTCCATATGCCCAGGAACCGTTCTGATAGAATACTGCCTGGCCGTCCAGGAATTCATTCAGAGAGTCATCCCCGGTCTTTGCAGAAAGCTGAGAAGGATCACAGGTGCTGTTGTTGATATACAGATCCCACATTGCCCGGTAGTTGTCAAGATATGTACCCTTGATAGCCTCTGTGCTTCCAATTCCCTCATCCTGATATTCAAAATAAATCGGAAGGTTTGCCAGATGGGTCTTAAATCTCCAGTCAGAAGAACCGTCCATACCTGCGGAAGAGAACGCCGCAAATCCGAGCTCGGAAGAACGTGCAGTAATATCTTCTGCAACCTTCTTCAAATCCGCAAAGGACTGAATATCTTCAACCTTGTAGCCCGCCTCTTCAAGAAGCTTCTTATTTACGATAATACCGTAAGACTCTACTACATAAGCAATACCAAGGGCTGCATCGCCGTCCTTCAGCGCAAACGCATCGCTGGTCAATTCGCCGTATACGGCGGAGCCGGACAGATCATAGCAGTAATCTTTCCAGTTTGCGAGACCCACCGGGCCGTTTACCTGGAACAAGGTCGGCGCACCGCTCTTGCCCATCTCGCTCATCAGTGTTGTCTCATACTGTCCGGATGCTGCGGTAACAACCGTTACCGGAACGCCGGTCTCTTCCGTGTAAACTTTAGCCAGAGCTTCCCAATCCGGCCCCTGTTCCGGTTTGAAATTCAAATAATAAACGGAACCTTCTGCACCGGATGCTGCAGGAGCTTCAGTTTCCTGGGAATCTCCTTCCGGTGCCGGAGCCGGTGCATCTTCACCGCCCTTGCTGCCGCAGCCTGCAAGCATGGAAACGGCAAGCACACCCGAAAGAACAAGTGCTAACATTCTCTTTTTCATCTTTTTTCCTCCTATCCATTCTGGAATTAAATTAACGAGTTTTTTGGAAATGTTTCATTGGAAACGTTTCCAGTTCTCTCTAAATCCATGATAGACGTTTCTACTTAAAAATGCAAGTAAAACTTTTCCTTTTCCTGTATTTTTGTGAATATGCCAAAATCTGGAGGAGTATTTTTGTGCATATTTGCCAATCGCTTACACGCTCTGTTCATACTATACTGAAAGCAAACATTCTATTTCCAAGGAGGATGCCCTTATGCTTACACAACCCCATCCAGCTTCTTCCCGCCCCGGTTCTCTCCGCCGCTTTTTTGAAGTTCTGGGAGAAAGTTCCTGGAGCCTGATCAAGCTGAATGTTCTGTTTCTTATATCCTGCCTGCCCTTATTGACCCTGGGACCTGCCCTGACAGCTCTCAGCGCCTGTATCCGGGAATTGATCGAAGGGGATCTGCGGGAGGAACGGCCCTTTCATTCCTACCGGGTCTTCTTTGTTTCCTGCTTTCGTGTTTCCTTTTTCTGGGGGCTTGCCGTTCTGGCCGCAGGAAGCATCCTGATTACCGCCGTCTTATTCTACGGAAAACAGGCTGGCGAAAACTGGTTCTTTGTCCCTCTTACCGCGCTGTCTCTGCTGGCCATTCTTCTCCTTGGAGGATTTTTTATCCACCTGTTCCCCTTCCTCTCAGAAGATAAGAAGCCGGACCTTCCGCGTCTGGCTGTTTTGACAGCTCTGGAACGCATGGGCAAAACCTTGACAGCCTTTCTTATTTCTGCTGTGCTTCTCTGCATACAGGTTCTGTTTCTCCCCGTCTCCCTGCCGCTTCTTCTCTCTCTGGGCTTTGCAGTGCCCGCCCTGATCTGCGGGCTTGCCCACACGGAAGGCCCGGAAGACATCAATGCTTCCGGGCCCTTTGGCAAAAATCATTAAGCGTTCGCGCTGTACGTCACTTCATGGGTAATGATTCCCTTGGAAAAAAACTCTTCGATATTCCCGATGGTGGTGCAGGCAATATTAGAGAGGGCCTCTTCTGTGAGAAATGCCTGATGGGATGTAATGAGCACATTGGGCATGGACACCAGAAGCTGCAGTGTTGCGTCATCTACCACTTCCCCGGAACGGTCTTCAAAGAAATACCCTACCTCTTCCTCGTACACATCCAGAGCCACCGCCCGGAGCCGCCTGTTCCACAGTGCCTCTACCAGGGCCACACTGTCTACCAGGGCTCCCCGGGAGGTATTAATGAGAATTGCCGTATTTTTCATCAGCGCAAACCGCTTCTCATTTGCAAGATGATAGCTGTCATCCGTCAGGGGACAGTGCAGGGAAATAAAGTCGCTCTCCCGGAACAGGGTGTCCAAATCCGTATATTCAATCCCCTCCTGAGGATAGGGATCGTAGGCTATGATCTTCAAGCCGAATCCCCGGCAGATATCGACAAATACCCGGCCGATGGTTCCCGTTCCCACCACCCCCATCACCTTTCCATGGAGGTCTACGCCGGTCAGGCCGTTCAGGCTGAAATTATATTCCCGGGTTCGGTTGTACGCCTTGTGGATCTTCCGGTTCAGAGCCAGAAGCATTCCCATGGCATGTTCGGCTACCGCATAGGGCGAGTAGGCCGGAACACGGGCCACCCGCAGGTTTCCAAGCTCCTTAAGGGCCAGGTTGTTAAATCCCGCACAGCGCATGGCAATCAGCCGGACCCCCATTTCATTCAGCCGTTTCATAACGGCCGCATCCAGGTTGTCGTTTACAAAGGCACACACTACGTCGCATCCCTTTGCCGATTCTACCGTCTCGCTGTTCAGACGGTGCTCCATAAATTTAATATCCATGTCTTTCCCGCAGTAACGCTCAAACACATCCTGCTCGTAGGGTTTTGTGTCAAAAAAAGCTATTTTAATCATGGAAGGCCTCCTATTCCAGTTCCGCTTCATCCCTGACTTCACCTCTTCAACGGCTCAATTTCCGGCTGCATTCTGCATCCGTAACTTGTGCCTGGTGCTGTCCGGGATTACGCTGTTTCCGGTTCAGTTTCCGGTTCCGCTGTTTTTTCTTATTGTACGGCAAGTTGGTTTTTGTTATACTAATAAAAATAAGAATGATCGCGAACGGAGGTTTTATGAAACTTTTAGTATGTAATGCAGGAAGCACTTCACTGAAATTTAAATTATTTATTATGCCCGGAGATCAGGTTTTGGCGGAAGGAAAAGTAGAACGGGTGGGAAGCCGGGACAGCGCCGTCTTCCACTTCGGGAAACCGGACGGATTCCGGATTCTGCGGGAGGGCCAGTGTATTCCCACTTACACGGAAGGCATTCAGATGTTCCTCAACTGTCTGCTTAGCCCGGAATACGGTGTCCTTGAGAACCTTCAGGAATTGGAACGGGTAGGCTTCAAAACCGTACTGTCCAAGGGCCATTACGGCATCCACGAACTGACCCCGGAGGTACTGAAGGGTATGGAGGATTATCTGGTGGTAGCCCCCGCTCACAACATTCCCTATCTGGAGGCTATCCGGCAGTTCCAGAAGCTGACCCCGGACGCCATGCTGGTTGGCGCTTTCGAGACGGCTTTCCACACCACCATTCCCCTGGAGCGCAAGCTCTACGGTATTCCCTATGAGTGGTATGAAAAATATGGCATTGAGCGCTTGGGCTACCATGGGGCCTCCCACAGCTATGTAGCAGAAACCCTGACGCAGCTCTATGGTACTACCGGAAAAACTATCTCCTGCCACTTAGGAGGCAGCGGTTCCCTGTGCGCCATCGACAACGGAAAGAGCGTGGACACCAGCTTCGGCCTCTCTCTCCAGGCAGGGCTTATCCAGTCTAACCGCAACGGAGACATGGATCCCTTTATTATTCCTTTCCTTCTGAAAGAAGGTATGGATCTGGACCAGGTACTGGAAGGCTTAAGCAAGCAGGGGGGACTTTTGGGAATTTCCGGCGTCAGCAACGATCTCCGGGATATTGAGCAGGCAGCCGCGGAGGGGAACCAGCGGGCCGGACTGGCTATTGATGTGTTCTGCAACGGCATTGTCCGCTATATCGGTTCCTACTATGCGGAGCTTGGAGGTCTTGATCACCTGGTATTTACCGGAGGTATCGGCGAGCACGGGACTACTATACGCCGGATTGTATGCGATCAGTTAAAGCATATGGGTATTCTTCTTGATCCGGACAAAAATCTCTCTTACAGCGAAAACGCCGTGATCTCCAGGAAGGAATCTCCCGTCACCATCCATGTGATTCCGGCCAATGAGGAATTGGGCGTAGCCCGCAAGACTTTTTCCTGCCCAAGGGAAAATACATAACCGGTTCCGGCAGAAACTAAAAGCCATCGTTTCACAGAAATCCCTGCGGAATCTGTAAAGCGATGGCTTATCTTACCAAATCTTTATACAGCCATTACGGCCAGCCCAATAATGATCAATAACCCAAGCACCAGCGAAATCAAAAGGCCTATGACGGAAGTAATGATTCCCGCTACAGCCAGCCCTTTTCCTTCCCTGTGCTGAGCAATACTGACTATTCCCATAATTATCCCGATGACCCCCATAATAAAGGCAAAGTAAAAAATCCAGAATAAAAGAATAGAAAATAAAATAGATAAAATTCCCAAAACCAGCGATGTCACCGCCAGATTGCTGCTCCCCTTCTGCTCCCGCTCTCCCACAATAATCGTGGGTTGATAAGGCGGCTGCGGTGTATTGTTCCACTCATTGTTATTATAATATCTCGGATCCTGTTCCATCTTATGTCCTCCTGATTATATACCTATCTGCTGGCGGAGCCAGATTACAACGGCGCAATAAAGAATCTGAACAATCGTACAGATCACAAACATTACCACCACATTCTTGATCTTTCCTTCCAGTCCCAGCTTTATGTACAAGAAGCCAAACAAAAGACCGATAATTAAGCACAGCCAGCCCCCCATAATAGCGCCTCCCAGACAGCTGATACCCAGAAACACATTGCTCAAGGCCGGCATCTTGTTGAGGGGAACATAAGCTTCCCCGCTTCCCTGGTAAATCCCGTTCACAGCCAGGCGTACCTTGTTGCCAATTACTACCACCCTCAGCTCTGTACCGTCAATTACCACCGGATAGTCAATCATAACAATCCACCAGTTCTTCGACTTCGCCTTGTAGCTCACGCCGTTTACCAGAATCTTGGCCCCGCCGAACCCAGTTTTGTACTCGATCGTATGTGCGACTCCGTTGACATTTACATCCCATGTCTTTTTCATTGTTTCCTGCCCCTCTCTGATTGTTTTTTACTGCTTCCTGTGGTTTTTTATTATATCACATTTTTTCCGTCTTGTATCTCATTTCACAAACTTTTACCGGAAAATTTTTATCTTTTTTCGGAAAAATTTGAACCTTCCACAACAAAAGCGGGGCTGTCACCAAAACGCAGAGCTTCTGAACGCAAAAAACCGCTGTGCGAAACCCTTACGCACAGCGGTTTTCTTCTTGTGATTCTGTAAAGCAGATGCCTTATTTCAGAGTAACGGAAGCGCCCTGCTCCTCCAGTTTCTTCTTCAGCTCCTCTGCCTCTGCCTTGGAGATACCCTCCTTGATTACCTTCGGAGCGCTGTCTACCAGGTCCTTTGCCTCTTTCAGGCCAAGTCCTGTCACTTCGCGGACAACCTTGATAACCTTAACCTTGGAATCTCCTGCGCTGGTCAGCTCTACGTCGAAGGAATCCTTCTCCTCTGCAGCTGCTGCCTCACCTGCACCTGCTGCTGCAACAACTACGCCTGCTGCTGCAGATACGCCAAACTCTTCCTCGCAAGCTTTTACCAGCTCGTTCAGCTCTAATACAGATAACTCTTTGATCGCTTCGATAAACTCAGCAGTTGTCAATTTTGCCATTTCATTTTCCTCCTGATTTCAATTTTCTTTTAAAATATCGTGTTTGTGATTATGCTTCTTCCGCGTTCATGCCTTCTGCAATCTGATTCAGGACGCGGGCAAAGTTGGTAATCGGAGACTGGATGCTTCCAAGCAGTTTTCCGAGAAGTTCTTCTCTGGAAGGAACTTTCGAAATCGCGTCCATGCCTGCCGCATCGTAGTAATTTCCCTCTACAATACCGGCCTTAATCTCCAATGCCTTTGCATTCTTTGCAAATTTTGCAAGAACTCTCGCCGGAGCCGTCGCATCTGTCTTGGAGATGGCGATCGCATTCGGTCCCTCCAAATGCTGGGAAAGACTCTCGCAATCGGTTCCCTTGAAAGCAAAGTTCATCATTGTGTTCTTGTAAACCTTGTAGATGACATCGTTCTCTCTCAGCTCTTTGCGGAGTCTGGTGTCTTCTTCCACCGTAAGGCCGCAGTAGTCTACGAGCACTACAGACTTGGCGTCTGCAATATTTTCTGCAATCTCGTCTACAATCGGTTTCTTCAATTCGACTTTTGCCATGAATGGTGTACCTCCTTTTCCTATTTGTCCACCAACCCGACGGATATAAAAAACCCTCCCTGCCAAAGACAGAGAGGGTCCTTAAATCATTCCGATGAATGTATCGTCCTCGGCAGGCGTTTTCTCCTTATGCCTCTCGGCACCTGCTGTCTTCGGGTAGTGCTTATGCTATGCTAGGATAGCATATCTGATTCTAAATGTCAATCCATAAATTAGACCAGCTTAGCCGGATTCAGTTTAACACCCGGTCCCATAGTGGGAGAAAGGGTTACGCTCTTTAAGAACTGGCCCTTTACCGCTGACGGTCTGGCTTTATTGATTGCATCGATAAGCGTCTGGAAGTTGTCCGCTAACTGCTCCTCTGTGAAAGAAGCCTTTCCTATTGGCACGTGGATAATGTTGGTTTTGTCCAGTCTGTACTCGATCTTACCTGCTTTGATATCCTGGATTGCTTTTGTAACATCCATGGTTACGGTTCCGGCCTTGGGGTTCGGCATCAGGCCTTTGGGTCCAAGCACACGTCCGAGACGGCCTACCACACCCATCATATCGGGGGTCGCTACTACAACATCAAAGTCCAGCCATCCCTCGTTCTGGATCTTCGGCACCAGCTCCTCGGCTCCTACGAAATCTGCGCCAGCCGCCTGAGCTTCGTCAGCCTTGGCATTCTTCGCAAATACCAGAACACGGGCAGTCTTACCTGTTCCGTGGGGGAGTACCACCGCGCCCCGGATCTGCTGATCCGCATGGCGTCCGTCGCAGCCGGTACGGATGTGAGCTTCGATGGTCTCGTCAAATTTTGCAACAGCCAGCTTCTTTACAAGGCCGATTGCTTCCTCTTTATCATACTGAGCCAGTTTGTCGTAGAGCTTTGCAGCCTCAACGTATTTCTTTCCATGTTTCATATTAAATAACCTCCTGGTGGTGATTGCGGGAATCTGGGTTAATCCCTCCCACGTCTTCTTTCTATACAGTTACGTCATTAATCTGTTACAGTGATACCCATGCTTCTTGCTGTACCAGCGATCATGCTGATGGCCGCGTCAATGCTTGCCGCATTCAAGTCCGGCATCTTCAGCTCTGCAATCTTCTGAACCTCTGCCCTAGTGATGGTCGCAACCTTCGTCTTGTTGGGAACTCCCGAACCAGACTGGATGTTGCAGGCTTTCTTCAGCAGCACCGCTGCAGGCGGCGTCTTCGTAATAAAGCTGAAAGATCGGTCTGCGTAAACTGTAATAACAACCGGAATGATCATTCCGTCCTGGTCTGCGGTTCTGGCGTTAAACTGCTTCGTAAATTCTACGATGTTTACACCGTGCTGACCAAGCGCCGGTCCGACAGGCGGAGCCGGTGTTGCCTTTCCAGCAGGAATCTGTAATTTAATATAACCTGTTACTTTTTTTGCCAT
>CAJUNN010000019.1 GCA_910587955.1 uncultured Lachnospiraceae bacterium
TGTACAGCCAGACGGAGAAATCCCAGCTCCAGAACAAGGCGAAAGCCTTTGCCCTTCTCAGGGCTAAGCTTTATGATATAGAGTGCCAGAAAGCCCACGATGCGGAGGCAGAGGCCAGGAGAAGCCAAATCGGCACCGGGGATCGCTCCGAGAAGATCCGGACCTACAACTTCCCTCAGGGGCGGGTGACGGATCACCGGATTGGGCTGACCTTGTACAAACTGGACAAGATTATGAACGGAGATATCCAGGAGATTATTGACGCCTGTATTGCGGCGGACCAGGCGGCGAAGCTGGCCCGGATGAACGAAGAGTAGAAAGCGGTGCTGTTTTGAATAGGAAGAGATTTGTCAAACCGGAATTGTGGATTTATATTGGAATTTTTCTGCTGGCGCTCTTTCTGCGTGTGTACCGTCTGGGAGAGCTTCCCTACGGATTAAATGTGGATGAAGCCGGCATGGGCTATGATGCCTTTTCTCTCGCCCATTGGGGAATGGACCGTTATTTTAAGATCCGTCCCGTTTATTTCATCAATTACGGAAGCGGACAGAGCGTACTGTACGGCTACTGCTGTGCGGTACTGATGAAATTTTTCGATCCCTCCGTGGTGCTGATCCGGACGCCGGCCGTCTGTTTCGGAATGATTGTCTGGCTGTTCGGCACTTTGACGGTAAGGAAGCTTTTGGGAAAAAGAATAGCAGTGTTGGGCTCATTTCTGCTGGCCGTGTGCCCCTGCTTTATTCTTCATTCCCGTATCGGTATGGATTGCTTTCTTTTCTCCGGAATGTCGGTTCTGTCCCTGTATATTCTGCTTTGGGCCGCAGAGTCTGCGGGGAAAAAGTCCTGTCTGTTCTATGCAGCGGCCGGAGCGTCCTTAGGTGTAACCCTCTACACCTATGCTTTGAGCTGGCTGGCAGTTCCCTTCTTTCTGATTTTTTTCCTGGCATATCTTTGGTATCTGAAGAGAATAGACTGGAAACAGATTCTCTGCATAGGAGTTCCCCTGGGGATTCTGGCTGCTCCTCTGATACTGGAGGTTCTGATAAATACCTTTGATCTGCCGGAGATTATGACCGGGTATTTTACGATACCGAAATTGATGGTTTACCGGGAGACGGAGCTGTCCCTGAACAATGCGCTTAACAATATCCCGTCATTGGTGAAATGCTATTTCTTTAACGATGACTTGGCGTACAATTCCCTTCCTACCTTTTTCAGCTTGTATCTTATTTCCATTCCTTTTTGCATGGCAGGAATCTGGGAGGTCTGCGTAGATACGGTAAATTCCTTCCGGGAGAGATGCTGGAATCCTAAGGTGCTGCTGTTTTTGTGGTTTCTTGCCCAGACCGGCATGGGCCTTTTGATCGACGGCCCGAATGTAAACAAAATGAATGCCGTATATTTTGTACTATTGTTCTTTACGGTCCTGGGATTAAGAAAGGCTTACTGTAAAATCCGGGAGCAGCGGAACCGTAGGATTTATATGCTGTGTATTTCGGCAGTCTACCTCTTTTCTTTTGTGTCCTTTGGGAAATACTATTTTACAGAATATAAAGAGGACACCTTTCCCCTGCCTCTTTTTTGGGGGACCTATGCGGAAGTGCTGGATGAGTGGGAGGATGTGATCGGGGAACGGACTGTTTACACAGAATGTCCCTATGCCTACTATGCCCTGGGAGAGAAGCTGTCTCCCCTGGAATTTAAATTGGTGGAGAAGGGAACCAAGGGAAGGGACGGCATTTGGTTTGATCTTCCCGAGGAGCCGGATGAAAACGGATTCTACATTATATTTAAACGTCACGGCTATGCGGGGCGTCTGGAGGAGGCCGGGTTTACCAGGCAGGAGTCAGGGTGGTATACGCTGCTTTACAAAGAGTAGAGGAAGGAGATTTGCATGGCGGGTACACGCAGCCAGACCATAGATGCCCTGAAAGGAATTGCCATCCTCATTGTGATGGTAGGACACGTCTTAAGCTGGAATCATATGGAGGACGGGTATCTCTATGATGCGATCAAGGTGCTGCAGATGCCCCTGTTTATGATCGTCAGCGGTTATCTGTGCGGAATCGGCCGCAGGGCTGGGAGTCTGAAAGATTATTGGAAAATCCTGGGAAGGCGGGGGCTCTCTTATCTGGTTCCCTTCTTTTTCTGGATTATCTTAAAGCACCCGCTGCATCCTATATCCGGCATAAGGGAGACTCTGTTCCAGTTAGACAAAGGCTTGTGGTTTCTCATGACGCTCTTTTTGCTGAACCTTATGGTCTATACGGCGCAGCTGGCCGGAGCCCGGGCGGGAACACACAAAATACCGGTTTTCTGGATGGTGTATCTGGGACTGGCAGCTTTCGTGGTGTTGGAAACCTTGCTGGGCTGGGAATTTCTAAGCCCGGGTCTTACGCGGCTGTATCTTCCCTTTTATCTGGCCGGATACCTGGCCGGAGAATACCGGGAAAAGGTGTCTGCGATACCGGAAAGGCGGAAGGCCCTTGCATGTATCCCGGCAGTCTGCGGTCTTATCTATCTGGTGGCAGCCTTTGACCTTTTGGATGTGGGCAGCCTGGCAGGACTTCTGCGGCAGACGGCGGCTTCCTTTCTGGGCTGCTACGGGGTAGTGTATCTCACATCCCGGTTCAGGGACGGAAAAGCAAAAGGTTTTTTGGCATGGCTTGGGGGCTATACGCTGGAAATTTATGTGCTGCATTTTCATTTCGCTACGCTGCTGAACCGGGGAAAGACTTATGTGCTGTACAGCCCGGAAGGGGTCCTTTTTGTGCTGGCGTCTTTTGCTGTTATGAGTGCCGTTACGGCGGTTATCATTGCGGTGACGAAAAAAATAAAGCTGCTTGATTTTTTAATGTACGGGAAATTTTAAAAACAGGAGATTCGTATGGGATTTACTTCACTATCCTTTTTGGTATTTTTTCCAATTATATGGCTGATCTATCTGGCAATTCCTCCGAAAGCAAGGATTCTCTGGCTTTTGGCGGCCAGCTATGCCTTCTGCTGGAGCTTCGGATTTAATAACGTCCTGGTGCTTCTGGCTTCCACAGCGGTGACTTATGGTGTGGGTGTGGGACTGGAGGCGCACAGAGAAGGGCAGGGCAGGAGAGTCCTTTTGGCAGGGGCCGTTCTGCTCCATGTAATGTTCCTGTTTTTTGTGAAATATAACAGAGCAAATTTTTTCATTCCCATTGGCATATCCTTTTATACCTGCCAGGCCGTGGGTTATCTGGTCGATGTCTACCGGGGAAGGGCAGCAGAGCATCACGTGATCCGCTTTGCCCTGTTTCAGGCCTTTTTTCCCAAACTAGTGCAGGGGCCCATTGAGCAATCCGGCAATCTGCTGGAGCAGATTCGGCATCTGGATGAGAAGGATATCCGGAATCTGGACAGCATCCGCTCGGGAGCCCTTCTCCTTCTCTGGGGATTGTTCCAGAAGCTGATGATTGCGGACAGACTGGCTGTTCCGGTGAATGCGGTCTTTGGGCAGTTCGGGGCCTTTGGCGGCGTGGAGATTCTTCTGGCCACGCTGATTTATGCTTTCCAGATTTACTGTGACTTTGCGGGTTACACCAATATTGCCCGGGGCGCGGCGAAAATGTGCGGCATTGATCTTTTGGAGAATTTCCGGCGGCCGTTTCTGTCGGAATCTGTACAGGATTTTTGGCGCAGATGGCACATAACCCTGGGAAGCTGGCTGAGGGAGTACGTTTATATCCCTCTTGGCGGGAACCGGAAAGGAAAGCTCCGGAAACAGATTAACATTCTGATTACCTTTACCTTAAGCGGAGTCTGGCACGGGGTGGGGGTGCATTATCTGCTCTGGGGCGTTCTGCAGGGAGTGGGACAGCTTGTAGACATTGCCAGCTGGAAGATTCCGAAAGTGCTTAAGCAGATCATAGTGTTTCTCTTTTTTGATGCTACGCTGATGGTATTCCGGGTTAATTCCCTGGGAGATCTGCGGGGGATGCTTAAGATTCTGGCGACGGATTTCCGGCTGCGGGATTTTGCGGGAATGCAGCTGGGAGGCCTGGAATGGCTACTGGCCCTGCTTGGAATAATCCTTGTGCTGGCAAAAGATATTTTCAATGACCGGGGGGTATCTTTTCAGAAAAAAATTCTGGAAGGACCGGCCGTTGTCCGCTGCCTGATCTACACGGCGATGATTGGGGGAATTGTAATCTTCGGCGTATACGGGGCGGCTTACGATACAAGCGGGTTTCTATATACCCAGTTCTAGCAGGAAGGAGAGCTATGAGAGAAAGGAAATACAGGCGGGTTTGGGCGTTTGCGGGGATGGCTGCGGCAGTCATTCTTTTGACATTTCTGCTGGTAAAGGCCTGCAATTATCTGGTGGTGGATGATACCCAGAATTATACCAGGCTTACCATGCACGATCTGTATGAAAATACGGAGAATATCGATACGGTTTTCATAGGGGCTTCCCATTGCTTCCGGTCCTATGATCCGGAACTTTTCACGGAATTGACGGGGAAAACTTCCTTTAACCTGGGCTCTTCCGCCCAGCATTATGACACCACTTACTACCTTCTTAAGGAGGCAGCCAGATACAATGACATTCAGACGGTGTATCTGGATATGACCTATAAATTTCTCTTTCTGGAGCGGGAGGGCCAGGATCTGGTGCAGGCCAATATTATTTCCGACTATATGCCCCTGTCCTGGAATAAAATGGAGTTTATCACTTCCACATCAGAGGCGAAACACTACACCAACCGTCTGCTGCCTTTCCGCAGGGAATGGCAGAAGCTTGGGGATTTGGAGTATCTAAAGGAAGTCTGGGAGAAGAAGCAGACCCAGGATTACAAGAACTATGCTCCGGTGTCCCGGGAGAAGGAATATTATGCGGGCAGAGGATTCGTTTATTCCGAGGAAGAGCTGGACGCGGAAGCCATTACCTGGTGGGATAATTTTACCCCCATTGCGGAGGATATGGCGGGAGAGCCGGGATATATGATTTCGTATATTGAAAAGATTGTGGAATTCTGCCGGGAAAGGGAGATCCGGCTGATTTTTGTAGCATCCCCTTATCTGGCGCAATATCTGGAACAGGTAGGACCTTATGATCAGGCTTATACGTATATCCGGGATCTGGCAGAACAGTATGAGGTTCCCTATCTGGATTTTAACCTTTGTAAAAAGGAGTACTTGGAGCTGGATGCGGACAGTTTCCTGGACGTAGATCATTTAAACGGCAGGGGAGCGGAAGAAGTAACCCGTCTTCTGGCGCAGATGGACGGAGATCCATGGCACGTTGACGAATACTTTAACCCGTGTTATGATGAAACTAGCCCGGCAGAGTTCCCTTAAGGGAATGTCCGGGCATGGCTGTATACAAGAGGAGATTGCAAATGAAAGTCTTGGCCAACAGAATGGACCGGGGATTCTTCCGGTACCAGAAAGAATTTGAAGACAAAGCGCTTAAGGTTCTGCGCTCCGGCTGGTATGTGCTGGGGGAAGAGGTGAAGAGCTTCGAGGAAGAGTTTGCGTCTTACCTGGGCGGAGGTTACTGCGTGGGCCTGGCAAGCGGCCTGGATGCCCTGTGGATTGCCTTCCGGGTGCTGGGAATCGGACCGGGGGACGAGGTCATTGTCCAGGGAAACACATACATTGCCAGCGTGATGGGGATTACCATGAACGGGGCATCTCCGGTATTTGTAGAACCGGATGAATATTATAATCTGAATCCGGCAAAGATTGAGGAAAAGATTACGGAACGCACCAAAGCGATTCTGGCGGTGCATCTTTACGGACAGGCCTCCAAAATGGACGAAATTTCGGCCCTTGCAAAAAAGTACGGCTTAAAACTGGTGGAGGACTGCGCCCAGTCCCACGGGGCGTGCTTTGAAGGGCAGATGACGGGAACCTTTGGGGATGTGGGCTGTTTTTCTTTCTATCCCTCTAAGAATATCGGAGCCTTCGGGGACGGCGGCGCCGTAGCAGTCCGGGATGAGAAGCTGGCGGAGGATTTTCGGATTTTCCGCAATTACGGAAGCGAAAAGCGCTATTACAATAAGATTGTAGGGGCCAATTCCCGGCTGGACGAGCTGCAGGCAGGACTTCTGCGGGTGAGGCTTCGCCATGCGGAGGAATGCGAGCAGGAGCGGATCCGGATTGCCGGACGTTATCTGCAGGGAATCCAGAATCCCAAGGTGATGCTGCCCGGAGTCCGGGAAGGGGCTACGGCAGTCTGGCACCAGTTTGTGGTCCGTGCAGAAGAGCGGGACCGGCTGATGGAATATCTGAACGGGAAAGAGATCGGGACGATTATCCACTATCCCATTCCGCCCCATTTATCGGAAGCTTATGGGTATCTGGGATACGGCAAGGGCTCCTTCCCCATTACCGAGCAGTATGCAAAGCAGGTACTTTCCCTGCCCATGTACAACGGAATGACGGAAGAAGAACAGCAGTATGTGATAGATGCTGTCAACGGGTTTTAGGAGTGCGCGTATGAATATCAAAGAACAGTATCGGATTTTGGAATTTGGAGATTTGGGAGATGAGCGGGGAAATCTCGTAGTCGTGGAGGGAGAACAGGACATTCCCTTTGAGATTAAACGGGTATTTTATATCTATGGCTCTGATGGGGATGTGGTGCGGGGACAGCACGCAAACCGGAATTCCCAGTTTGTCCTGATCAATGTAAGCGGAACCAGCAAGGTCCGGGTGAATAACGGCTTTGAGGAAGATATCATTGAGCTGAACCGTCCGCGCATGGGACTTTATCTCCCCACGATGATGTGGAAAGATATGTATGATTTCAGTGAGGATTCCGTGCTTTTGGTGCTGACAAACACCCATTATGACGGAAAAGAATATATCCGGGATTATGAGGAATTTCTGAAAGAGATAGGAGGAAGCCCCGTCTGATGAGCAAGCTTTCCATAGTTGTTCCTGTATATTGGAATTCAGATACTTTAATGCTCCTCTATGAGGACATGAAAGAGAAGATCCTTCACAAGCTGGAGGATTACGAGATCGTATTTGTGGATGACGGTTCCGGGGACAATTCCTGGGAGATCATGAACCGGATCCGGGAGATGGATCAGAAGGTGAAGCTTGTGAAGCTGTCCCGGAATTTCGGCGAGCATGCTGCCATTCTGGCCGGGCTTTCCAACTGTACGGGAGACTGCGCAGTCACTAAGCAGGCGGACCTCCAGGAGGATTCAGAACTGATTCTTGAGATGTATGAGAAATGGAAGGAAGGCAATAAGGTGGTTTTGGCAGTCCGGTCCGACCGGGATGAGGGAGCCGTCCAGAAGTTCTTTGCCAACCTTTACTATACCCTGATGCGCAAGCTGGTGATCAAAGACATGCCCAAGGGGGGCTTTGACTGCTACCTTCTGGACCGCCAGGTAATCCAGGTTCTCTTGATGCTGGACGAGAAAAATTCCGCTCTGACCCTTCAGGTTTTGTGGGTAGGCTTTCAGAGCGACAAGGTCTATTTCCACAGAAAGGCCCGGGAGATTGGGGAGTCCCGCTGGACCTTGTCTAAGAAGGTGAAGCTGGTGATGGATTCCATGATGAGCTTCTCTTATTTCCCGGTGCGCTTTATGTCGGGCCTTGGGGTTTCCTTTGCCGTGATTGCCGTGATCTGGGCCATTGTTCTGGTGATTGAGCGCCTGCGCGGCATTGAGGACGTGGCGGGCTGGACCTCCATGATGGTGCTGATGCTCTTTGGCTTCGGCGTGATTATGGTTATGCTGGGCCTTCTGGGCGAATATATCTGGAGAGCCCTAGACGCCTCACGCAACCGGCCTCCGTTTCTGGTGGACGAGACGAAAGGCTTCGAAGACAAAAACTAATTCCATAGATAAAAGGAGTAAGGCGAACAGGCAGTACTCCTTTTTTGATGCTCTCATGGCAATGTGGAGATCCCGGATCCGGAAACAGAGGTCCCGCCCCTGGGGAGCGCCGTCAATAAAGAGGCCTCCGTAGGGATACATATCTACCCGGCTGGTATCCAGGGAGCAGAAGTGGAGGAAATCTTGTTCCGTCTGCACCAATGGTTCTATGGTGATTGCGTAGCCGGTCCGGCCGGAGGGGATGACAGGCTCAAACTGCACGGAATAGGCCAGATCCTGCAGGGGCTCCTTTCCGTATATGGAACCGTCGTAGAATACCCGGCCGGATTCATCGGTCAGGGTGAGACGGTAGACAGAGGCGTTGTTCTTGGTATCCGGGCAGCCGTAATACAGATCAAGGACGTTAAAAGGCTTGTCTGTCTCAAAGGTCTGGGTCCAGATCTGTCCCGTCTTCATAGGGGGGCCGTTCTCTCCGGAGGTTTCCATATGCTGGTTGGCTACGAAATCGCTGGCAAGCTGTTCCTGGGATGTGTAATAGTCCTTCCGGGCTAAGAGAAACAGGGCGCTTGCCAGGAAGCAGAGGGAAGAGACGGCCAGTATGGGAAGGGGAGACCGGCGTTTCCAGAAGTCCCATTCCTCCAGAAGACCAAGTCCCTCCCCGGCCGCTGCATAGGAAAAGAAGGTAAAGGCAATGCTGTAGACAGCACCTGCCTCCCAGAGCAGATGGAAGACCATTCCGCCCAGCAGGTTCAGGGCTATGAGAAACATGCCGTCCCCTTGCTTTTTCCGGAAGCTTAGGAGGCAGTAGATACAGGTGAGAAGAAGCTGCAGAGCCCGGAAAGCCTGGCTGTATGCAGTCAGAAAGCCGGATTTGCTCCCCACCACATACGTGTGAAGCCGGTTATAGTCCGTGCAGAGGGCGTTTTCCGTCACAAAGGAGTCCGTCCCGTCCGCCCAGCAGTTCAGCTGTTTGGCCAGGAGAAGGCGTACATTTCCGGAAAAGCCGTTTTCTAAGAGGCGTTCCCGGATCACGGAGAGGGTGCCGGAGAGTTTTTCCTCGGCAGTGGGGAGGGAAACGGTGTAGCGCAGATCATCCATATAGAAGCTTCCGTCCCCGTGGGTTCCCATCATCATAAAATGGGTGACAGGCAGGGCCGTATCCCTGGTATCAAAGGGAACATAATGGCGGATCACACCCTTCCAGGCTGCCAGCGTTAAAAGAGCAGTGAGAAGGAAGGCGGCGATAGGGCCCAGATGGTTTTTCAAGCTGCCGCGCTCACGGTGCAGGCTCCAATAGAGAGCTATCGCGATAAAGGCAATAAAAGAGGTGGCTCTTACCTGAAAGCCCAGGATGCACACAAAGCCCAAAAGCGCAGCCAGCAGGAACCTTTTTTGGCGGGAGGCGGCATGGCAGATGCACAGCCAGATCCAAACGGCTCCGCAGGCAAACATCATGGATGCGGTGGAGGTGTAGTAATAGGGAGCCCACACGTAGGGATAGGGGGACAGGGTACAGAAAAACAGGAAAAACAGAGCAGGAGCCTTCCCACGGATTTTGCACACAAACAGGTAGATAAAAAGCAGGGACAAATCTATAAAAGCAATGTTAAAAAGCTGAACAGCCCTCATAAACCAGCCGGAGGGAACGCCGAACAGCTTCAGGATGCTTAGAAACCAATAGGTCAGGATGGTAAGGCCGTAATTATTGGGAACCTGTGAAAAATAATTGTTTGCCAGTGTGGGAGAAATCTGACGGGTATCCAGCATCTCTACAGCCTGATCCAGGATCCAGAAGGCGTCGTAGCGGACATTGTTGCGAATCAGGAACACATAGGCGATCTGGAGGGCGATCAGGAAAATCCAGCATCCCCATGCCAGCCGGGTGACGAAGCGCTCTTCTATGAGGAAGAAACGGCGGCGGGCAAAGAGAAAGAGAAGAAAGAGAAATATACCGAAGATCCAGCCGGATGCTGTGTGAGAAAAGGTGTAGGCGTTTAAAAATAGCAGCAGTCCAAGGGAGAGCCAAAGGACAAGTTTGTTCCAGATTGAAGTTTTCATGGTTGCATCATATCTCCAAGTTGTTTATAATAGAAACAATATAGCATTTGAGGGAAAGGAAATCAAGTGGATAAGCTGTATCTTGTCATGCCGGCATATAACGAAGAAGAAAATATCGGACAAGTGATTGCGGACTGGTATCCGGTGGTAGAGCAGATCGGCGGGGAAAGCCGGCTGGTGGTTCTTGATGACGGGAGCAAAGACCGGACTTATTCCATTCTGAAAGATGCCTGCGCCGATCACCCGCTTCTTATACCTGTGAAGAAAGAAAACCAGGGGCACGGGGCTACGGTTCTCTATGGATACCGCTATGCACTGGAGCAGGAACCGGACTATATTTTCCAGACAGATTCGGACGGGCAGACGGATCCCCGGGAATTTTGGGAGTTCTGGGAGCAGAGGGAAGCGTACGATATGGTGATCGGGCACCGATGCAGACGGGAGGACGGCCGCTCCAGGATCTTCGTGACCCAGGTATTAAAGCTGGTGATCCGTCTGTGCTTTCACGAGGACGTGACAGATGCCAATACGCCTTTCCGGCTTATGAAGGCAGAGGTGCTCCGGGAGCAGATCCGGCTGATACCGGAAAATTTCAATTTGTCCAACGTCATTCTTTCCGTGATTTATGCAAAGAAGGGCCTTCGTGTGAAGTACATTCCCATTACCTTCCGGCCCAGACAGGGAGGGGAAAATTCCATCAATCTTAAGAAAATTTTTGGGATCGGCTGTCAGGCAGTCCGGGATTTTTGGAAAATTAACCGGATGCTTCCGAAAGATCCGGCCAGATGAGGGTAAAAATGGATAAGATTTCTGTCATTATTCCCTGCTACAATGAGCAGGAGGCAATACCTATTTTTTATAAAGAGATTCAAAAAACGGCAGAGGAGCTTTCCCATCAGGAACTGGAGCTTCTGTTTGTCAACGACGGCTCCAAAGACGGAAGCCTGGAGGAGATGAAGCATCTTTCGGAAGCGGATCCGCGGGTAAAATATGTGAGCTTTTCCCGGAATTTCGGAAAAGAGGCCGCTATGTATGCAGGCTTAAGCTATGCCTCCGGGGACTATATAGCCATTATGGACGTGGATCTGCAGGATCCGCCGGCGCTTCTGCCGGAAATGTACCGGATTCTTACTACAGAGGATTACGACTGCGTGGCGACCCGGCGCGTAACCCGGAAAGGAGAGCCGCCCATCCGTTCTTTTTTTGCCCGGCGTTTCTACGGGCTTATGCACCGGTTGTCTAAGACGGAGATTGTGGACGGGGCAAGGGATTACCGGCTGATGACCCGGCAGTTTGTGGACGAGCTTCTGCGCCTGGGAGAGTACAACCGTTTTTCCAAAGGCCTGTTTGGCTGGGTGGGATTCCGGACCAAGTGGCTGGAATACGAAAATGTAGAGAGGAGCGCCGGGGAGACGAAATGGTCTTTCTGGAAGCTTTTGATCTACAGCATTGAGGGGATTGTAGGTTTTACCACGGCGCCTCTGGTGATGGCCGCTTTCCTGGGAATTTTGTTCTGCCTCATGGCTTTTATCGCTATCTGCTTTATTGTGATACGCACCATTCTCTATGGGGATCCGGTGTCGGGCTGGCCCTCCATGACCTGTATCATTGTGTTTCTGGGAGGAATCCAGCTGTTCTGCATGGGAATCCTGGGTGAATACCTGGCGAAAACCTACATGGAGACAAAACACCGTCCGATTTTTATCTGTAAGGAGACGAATATAGAAAATGACGGGAAACAGCAAACTTAGGCCGCTTCTGGCAGTGACGGTGCTTCTGCTGGCCGGGCTTCTGGCCTGGAATGTGAGCCTGCAGCGGGACTTGAAAAAATATAGGCCTCAGGTGGAAGCTTATCTGCCAAAGGATGTGTATGTAGCCGTGGGAAGCACTGTGGAGCTTTACAATGACCAGGTAGTCTGGAGCGGACTGCGGGACGGTTACGCCTGCAACTGGGACTGCGTGATCGGCGAGAATCTTAAGGATCGGTTTTCCGTTACGGGAAAAGAAGAGCAGATGGGGGAGTACTCCCTGACTCTGACGGTCTACGATTACAATGTGAATGAGATACTGACCCTGGAAACCACCCTCCACGTGGTGGAACAGGTATTGGAAAAGGAATATTCCATTATGAACATGGGTGACAGTCTGTCCGACGGCCGGGAATGGTACCGCACCATTTTCTATTTGTCCGGCGGGCAGATTACTTTTTCCGGGATCCGCGGCTGGACCAAGTACAGCCATGAGGGACGCAGCGGCTTCTCTGCCGAGGACTACTTAAAGCCTACGGAATATATAAACGAGGGAGTCAGCGAGGGGATTCAGCCTTTTTACGACCCGGCCCAGGAAATGTTTGACTGGAATTATTATAAACTGTACACCGGGAAGGATCCGGATGTCATTCAGATTTTTCTGGGAACCAACGGACTGAAGGACGATCCGTCGGATACGGTGGATGCCATTGCCCAGATGGTGAAAAACATCCGCAGGCACGACAAGGAGATCCCCATTTATCTGGTGAATACCATTTACTGGGCGGATCAGGAGACGATCGGGACCATGCTGCGCCAGGACGGGACGGCTTTTCTGCCGGGAGAGTTTAAAAACCGTTCGGACAAACGGATTATGGATTTGATGAAAGCTATGGATCGGAAATTCCGGCATGCGGACGGGGTGACGCTGATTCCCCTGGCGCTGATGCACAACAGTGCGGAAAATTTTCAAGCAGGCGATGCCCTGCATCCCGGCGACAATGGAGATCAGCAGTTTGCAGATGTGATGTACAGTGTTTACTGCGGAACTCTGGAATAGCAGGAGGAGACATGTTAAGGAAGTCCTATACGGCAGTCTTAAAATTTTTTGAAACTTATTACTGGTTCTTCTTTGGGGCGGCCTGCCTGGTGCTGGCCTTTTACTGTTTCCGCTGTCTGGATGTGCAGTATGTGGATTCCTGGGATGAAGCCCGCCACGGAGTAAATGCCTATGAGATGATAAAGAACGGCGATTATATCCGCCACACCTACAATTACCAGGTGGACGACTGGAACCTGAAGCCTTCGGTCAGTTATTGGGCCATCGTTCTGGGATTCCGGATTTTTGGCTACGGAGTTTTCGGCCTGCGGTTTTTCTCGGCCCTGGCCTACCTGCTGACCGGTGTTTGCACGGGGCTTTTTGCCAGAAGGTACAGCAAAGAGGCTTCCGTTCTGGTCCTGGGATTTTTCTGTGCCAACACAAGGCCCCTGTCGGCCCACTTGGCCCGGGCAGGTGACGCGGATGCCCTCTATCTGCTGTTTTTTACCCTGGCTATGCTGGCTATGTTCCGGATCCGGGAGAACCGGAAGCAGGTGTATGTCTGCGGTCTGATGTTTTCCCTGGCGTTTCTCACGAAAAGCTGGCATGCCGGCATGATTGCGGTGATTGGTTTCGTATACCTGCTTGTATCCCGGGAACTGTTCCGTCTCCGGTTCCGGGAGTGGGCCGGATTTCTGGGTGCGGTTTTCGGACCGCTGGTGTTCTGGTTCGGATGGCGATTTTCCAGGGACGGCTTTTTCTTCCTGCGGCAGATGATTGAGGTAGATCTTCTGGCAAGGACGGGAAGCGGAAATTTTGAAGGCCACCAATATCCCTTTTCTTTTTATTACGATACCGTCTTCGGTCATGAAGAATTTATTTACCGCTGGCTCATTCTGGTCTGCATCCTTGGAGCCGCTGCAGGACTGGCTTTGATGATCCGGAAGAAAGCCTGGAACCGGAAGGCCTGCGAAGAGGGGCTTGGGTATCTGCTCTGGTTCCTGATCCCCTTTCTCGGATTTTCCCTGATTCGCAGCAAGCTGATCTGGTACTGCTATCCCTGTACGGTTCCCCTGTTTCTGGGGGCGGCCATTGTGCTGGGATATGCCCTGCGGCTTCCTCTTGTCCTGCCGGAAGGAATGCAGGAGAGAAGAAAGGGGGAACTGGTGTCGGCTTTTGCCTGGATTACGGCGGCGGGCTGTATTTTTTTGACGGCTCATTTTATGTGGAATACTTATCTGACGGTGATCCGCGGAGCCAAAGGGAACGGATTCCAGCTCTTTGTAAAGGAGAGCGTGGAACGGGACAGCGCCTATGCCGGCAGACGGGCTTATGTGACGGCGGACAATGAAAAGCCGGAGAATGTGGGAACCTGGGATCAAAATATGCTGTTTGTGGCGGAGATTTACGGGGATTTTCACTGTGAGGACGGAGGGACGGAAGGGTTCCTCAAAGAGAAACGCCCGGCAGTCCTGTACCTGAGCAGGGAACGGTACAAAGAGTGCCGGGAGGAATTGGCAGATATGGAAGTTCTCTATGAAAATGAGGGATATGTTCTCTTGGGGAACTAACAAACAAAACACTAGTTAGGCGGAAAGGCCTTCCATGCTTTCCGGGTCAGGAAGACGATGCTTCCCGCCAGCGCTAAGATTCCCGCACAAAGTACCGCGTAGGCTTTGATGCTGAAATAGGTGGTGACTTTGTATTCGCAGACCGCGAATGCAAGGTCGCCTTTTTTCTGCTCCTGGGCGCCGACGGTGAGAGAACCGCCGGGATACATATCACAGTTTCCCGTGTTGTAGGAGAGAAATTCCAGGCTGTCTTCCCCCTTGATATAGCCGGGGGTGATCTCCAGGGTATAGGAGGTGGGGCCGTCGGGAACGACCATATCCAGGAGAAATTCGTAGGGTTTATTCTTTTCCACCATGCCGGAAAGAAAGCGGTCGTTGTCATAGAGAACGGTTCCGTCTTCCCGGGTCAGCTTTACCAGAAAGGCGGACTGGTTATAAGGGCCTACCGTGTTCACGGCACGGATGGCAATGCGGTTGAAAGGACGGCTGGTGGTGAAAGTTTGTTTATAAATCTGGTCATAGTCTGTTACATAGCCGTCGCTGCCTCCGGCATACTGGTACTGATCTACGGAGTAACTGCGCTCCTCAATGGGCGTGTCTACCAGTTCTTTTTTGGAAAAAACCAGCAGAACCGACAGCAGAACCCAGGCAGCGGTACAACCCAGCCAGCTTCTTTTTAAAACCGGCCTAAGGGCGGTGCTTTCCAAGAGCAGGGAGACGCTGTCTGCCAGAAGAATGAGGCCCAGAAAGGTAAAGGGAATGCTGTAGAGCGGGTTGGTCTCCCAGATAAGATGGAAAGCCATGGCTCCCAGAAGGGTCAGCTGGATCAGGAAGGAGCCGGAAAGCTCCTTCCTGGTGCGCCAGCGCCAAAGAGCGGCCAGAGCTGCAAGGCCGGCGGAGAGCATCTGAAGCGCCCGGAATATCTGGGCATAAACGGCGGCAAAACCGCATTTGTTTCCCAGGAGATAATCATACAGCTTGCCGTGAACGCTGTAGCTGTTTTCCGGGAGATAGCTGTCGGTTCCGTCCGCCCAGGTATTCAGAAGCTTCCGCCCGGCCAGGGCTATCAGGCCGGCCGGTCCTGCCTCCTCAAGGCGTTCCAGGAGCACTTGCTTGTCGGCTGCGATTTTTTCCTCCTTGGTGGCAAAGCCGGAGGTGTACAGCTCGTCCAGCTGCTCGAAGGCCCCGTCCCAGCGGGAGCCCATCATGATCCAGTGGATCACGGGAAAGCCTGTGTTTTGATAGTCAAAATCTACATAGCGGTTTGTGACGCTGTGCCAGAAGCCCAGAGAGAGTATAACGGCCAGGAGAAAGGCTGTAAGGGAAACGGCATACTTCCGGGCGGTTCCCGCAAGGGATATCACTGCCTGACGGGGGCTGCCTGCACTTCCTGCCTGTTTCCAGAGCTTTAAAAAGGCTGCCAGTCCCACGGCAATCATGGCGATCATGGTAGTGGCCCTCAGTTTATATCCGAGAACCAGGATAAGCCCCAGGGCTCCGCCTGAGAGTCCCTGCCATAGCCGCGTCCGGGACTTGGGAAGCTCCAGATAGAGATAGAGGATTCCCATAAGACAAGGCATGGAACAGGTGTTTGTATAGAAATATCCGGCCCACACATAGGAGAGCGGGCAGAGGACGCAGAGAACCAGGTAAAAGACTCCTGTGCGCAGGCCGGAGGTCTTTTCTGTGATCCGGAAACCCAGCCAGATAGAGCCCGTGATGCAGGCAATGTTGATAAGCTGTACGGCGGGCATGAAAAAGGATTCTGCCGCTTTGCATTTGGAGAGGAGAAGCAGAAACCAGTAGGTCAGAATGGTGATGGGGTAGTTGTTGGTATACCGGGCAAAATACCCGGTTTCATAAGTGCCGGAAATGGTCCGGGTCTGCAGCATTTCCACAGCCATGTCAAAAGTTTTCAGAGGATCGTAGCGCAGCATGGGCCGGAACACAAACAGGAAAATAAGCTGTCCGGCAGCCAGAATCAGGATGCACAAGACGGCCAGGCGCCGCAGATTTTTCTCTTCCAGGTTCTTTAAAAGACGGCGGATGAGAAGAAAAGCGGCCAGCAGCAGGATGACGCCGGCCAGAATGAGAAGAAAACGGACCGGAAGGGTATCCAGATTCCTAAGCCAGGACGAATCCCATTTTATAAAGGACCAAATGCCGATATAGAGGCAGAAAACCGCCAGCAGAAGAAAGATTAACGTGTACATGTGACCTCCGAAAACGTATAATATATATAGAATAACCTAAAAAACCAGGAGGGACAAGGGCGAATGCCGATTTTAAGAAAATATATCTTGTGAAATTTCAATAATTTGATATAATAGAACTGTCAAAAACAGCCAGCTGGCCTTCCGGAAACGAGTTATGTCAGGGAAGGTTTTTTACTGCTGTCTGGTGTAAAAGCTAAAAAGGAGTGGATTATGGGAAAATATTTCGGAACAGACGGTTTCCGCGGCGAAGCGAATGTGAAGCTGACAGTGGAGCACGCTTTTAAGGTGGGAAGGTATCTGGGCTGGTACTATGGAAGGGATCACAAGGCGAAAATTGTGATTGGAAAAGACACCAGGAGAAGCAGCTACATGTTTGAATACGCCCTGGCGGCAGGTATTACGGCTTCCGGTGCGGACGCATACCTTCTGCATGTGACCACTACCCCCAGCGTATCCTACGTGGTGCGGACGGAAGGCTTTGACTGCGGGATTATGATTTCCGCCAGCCATAATCCTTTTTATGACAACGGAATTAAGGTGATCAACGGCCTCGGCCATAAGTTGGAGGCTGAGATCGAGGGGAAAATAGAACGGTATATTGACGGTGAAGCGGAGGAGCGCCCTCTGGCTACCGGGGCGGACATTGGGCGGACCATCGATTTTTCCGCAGGCCGGAACCGTTACATCGGTTATCTGATCTCCCTGCCCACCCGTTCATTTAAGAATATGCGCGTGGGCCTGGACTGCTCCAACGGCAGCGCTTCGTCCATTGCCAAGAGCGTATTTGATGCCCTGGGGGCCAAGACTTACGTGATTAACAACGATCCGGACGGGACTAATATCAATACAAACTGCGGCTCCACCCACATAGAGGTGCTCCAGCAGTTTGTCCGGGAGAAGCATCTGGATGTGGGCTTTGCCTACGACGGAGACGCGGATCGGTGCATTGCCGTGGACGAGAACGGAGATGTGGTGGACGGAGACCGGATTCTCTATGTGTGCGGCAAATATATGATGGAGCAGAATGCCCTCAGGGACAACACGATTGTTACCACGGTCATGTCCAATCTGGGCCTTTACAAAGCCTGCGACCGCATTGGCATGAAATATGAAAAGACAGCCGTGGGCGATAAGTACGTACATGAAAATATGACCCAGAACGGTTTCCAGCTAGGCGGAGAGCAGTCCGGGCATATTATCTTCAGCAAGCACGCCACCACCGGAGACGGGATCCTGACTTCCCTGAAGATTATGGAGGTTATTCTGGAGAAGAAGACGTCCCTGGCTACCCTGGCTTCCGAAGTTAAGATTTATCCTCAGCTTCTGCAGAACCTGAAGGTGAGGGATATGGACGCCACCCTTAATCACCCCGAGGTGAAGAAGGCTGTCGCAGAGGTGGAAGAAAAGCTGGGAAGCGAAGGCCGCATCCTGGTCCGCAAGAGCGGAACCGAGCCCCTTCTGCGTGTGATGGTGGAAGCCCTCACCGACGAGCTTTGCGAGGAGCATGTGCTGCACGTAATTAATGCCATGAAAGGAACCCTGTAAGGGATTCACAAAACAGCGGACGCCTGAGGGCGGATGCGGAACTCAAATCAGCAGAAGCCCGAACAGAACCCAGAAGGAATTTACGGACGTAGAATACGTCCGGAAATCCTGCGAAAGGCTGGTGCCTGAGGGCGGATGCGGAACTCAAATCAGCAGAAGCCCGTACGGCGCCCGCAGGAATGACGGACGTAGAATACGTCCGGAAATCCTGCGAAAGGCTGGTGCCGTAGGGGCGGATGCGGAACTCAAAATAGGAGGAATGGATATGAAAAAGACAGCACTGGTAGTGATGGCAGCCGGAATCGGAAGCCGTTTCGGGGGAGGAATCAAGCAGCTGGAGCCTGTAGGCCCCAGCGGAGAAATTATCATGGATTACTCCATCCATGATGCCCTGGAGGCAGGATTTAATAAGGTTGTGTTTATCATCCGCAAAGACTTAGAGAAGGATTTCCGGGAGATCATCGGAAACCGCATTGAGAAGCTGACGGAAGTAGCTTACGCCTTTCAGGAAGTGGAGAATCTTCCCGGCGGTTTTAAGAATCCCGAAGGACGGACAAAACCTTGGGGAACAGGCCAGGCTGTCTTAAGCTGCAAGGGTCTTTTAAACGAGCCCTTCGTGGTAATCAACGCCGACGACTACTACGGAAAAGAGGCTTTCAAGAAAGTACATGACTATCTGGTTCAGGACCGGCCCTCTAACGGAATCTTTGATTTCTGTATGGCAGGCTTTATTTTGGGAAATACTCTCAGTGACAACGGAGCCGTTACCAGGGGAATCTGCAAGGTGGAAAACGGATACCTGACAGACGTAGTGGAGACATCCGGGATTGAAAAGCTGCCGGACGGCGGCGCTGCCGTGCCGGGTGCGGACGGAAAGCTGGTTCCCGTGGATGCAAAGAGTTATGTTTCCATGAACATGTGGGGACTGACTCCGGATTTCCTGGATGAAATCGAGAGAGGCTTTATTGAATTCCTGGGCAATGTGAAACCCGGGGATCTGAAGGCTGAGTATCTGCTGCCCGGAATCATCGACGGGCTTCTGAAGAGCCAGAAGGCAGCCGTTAAAGTACTGGAAACCAATGATAAATGGTTTGGCGTAACCTACAAGGAAGATAAGCAGTCGGTGGTGGATTCCTTTAAAAAGCTGATTGCCGACGGCGTATACAAAGAAAAACTTTTTTCTTAAAGAAAGCAAGGGCACCCCGCAGGCGGTGCCCTTTAAAAACAGGTGGAATATGAAAACAAAGAAGAAGACCCTGCTCTCTTATTACGGACCTTTTAAAGGGCTTTTAGCCCTGGATCTTCTATTTGCCATGACAGGGGCGGGAGTGAGCCTTTCCATTCCCCTGATTGTCCGCTATATCACCAACCAGGTAATTTATGAGGAGAGCGGCGCGGCGTGGAATACCATTATCTCTCTCAGTGCTCTCATGCTGGGACTTCTGGTCCTGGAGCTGGCCTGCAATTTCTATATTACCTACTGGGGCCATATGATGGGGGCCCGGATGGAGTACGGAATGCGCAGTGAGATTTTTGAGCATTACCAGAAACTGTCTTTTGCCTTTTACGATAACCAAAAGGTGGGCCAGCTTATGTCCCGGGTTACAAATGACCTGTTCGAGATTACGGAGCTTCTGCATCACGGGCCGGAGGATGTGGTCATTTCTTTGATTAAAATTCTGGGAGCCATTGCCATTCTCTGGAATATCAATCTCCGTCTCACTTTGACGGTAGCGGCATTTCTTCCCTTTATTTTCTGCTTTGCCCTGTACCTCAACAGGAAGATGAAAGGGGTCTTTAAGCAGAACCGGGTTAGGATGGCAGATATCAACGGCCAGATAGAGGACAATCTCTCCGGGATCCGGGTGGTCAAATCTTTTGCCAACGAGGAAATTGAACTGCAGAAGTTCCAGCAGGGAAACAGCCGGTTTTTGGAGTCCAAGCGGAACAACTACCTGTATATGGGCACGTATCACTCGGTGCTGAATGCCATGCTCACAGGCGTAACCATTGCCGTGGTGCTGGTGGGAGCCAGACTGATCACCAAATCCGCTATGAAAGTGACGGATCTCATTACCTTTCTCTTGTATGTGGCAAATTTTACGGAGCCGGTGAAAAAGCTGATCAACTTTACAGAACAGTTCCAGAACGGGTATTCCGGTTATACGCGCTTCCGGGAGATTATGGAGGTGGAGCCGGATATTGCGGACGGAAAGAATGCCATACCCTTCCGGGATGTGAAGGGGCGTGTGGAGTTTGAGGATGTTTCTTTCCGTTATGAGGAACACACGGAGGTTGTGCTGGACCATGTGAATCTGGAGGTAGAGGCCGGGAGCTATGTGGCTCTGGTGGGCTCCTCCGGGGGCGGAAAGACTACCCTGTGCAGCCTGATCCCCAGGTTTTACGATGTGACATCGGGCAGTGTCCGGATCGACGGATATGACGTCCGGGACGTAACTTTGAAAAGCCTGCGGGAAAATATCGGAATCGTCCAGCAGGACGTTTATCTCTTTGCGGGGACCGTAATGGACAACATTCTTTACGGAAGGCCCGGTGCCTCCCGGGAGGAGGTCATCGAGGCGGCAAAGAGTGCAAACGCCCATGGGTTTATTATGGAGCTGCCCCAAGGATACGATACCGACATCGGGCAGCGGGGCGTGAAACTCTCCGGAGGACAGAAACAGCGTCTGTCCATTGCCAGAGTATTTTTGAAAAATCCCCCCATCCTTATTTTTGATGAGGCTACCTCTGCCCTGGACAATGAAAGCGAGCGGGTGGTACAAGAGTCCCTGGAGCACCTGGCCAGGAACCGGACTACCTTTGTCATCGCCCACCGGCTGTCTACCATCCGCAATGCCCAGAGAATCCTGGTCCTGACGGAGCGGGGCATTGAGGAAGAGGGAACCCATGAGGAACTGATGGCGCTGCACGGCGTCTATGAGAAACTGTATAATATGTGAGGATACCTGATTTATGGAAATCAATTTAAAACGCCCGGAGCTTGAAGACCGGGAACTGATCAACGGATACTTGAAATATGCGGATACCAGAAGCTGTGAGATGACCTTTGCCAACAGTTACTTGTGGTCCAGGCACTATGACACGGGATTTGCCATTGTAGAGGGCATGCTGGTCTTCGGACATACGGCTGGGGATACTTCCTTTACCTTTCCGGTGGGCCCGGGGGATGAGAAGAAGACAATAGACGCTTTGATGGTATATTGTGAGGAGAAGGGGGTTCCCTTTCAGCTTCACAATATTACGGAAAAAGATTTTGCAAAGCTTCAGCAGTTTTATCCGGGAGAGTTTTCTATCCAGTATGATCGGGATTATGCGGATTATGTGTATGAGACGGAGAAATTGAGCCGCCTTTCCGGGAAAAAATACCACAGCAAAAAGAATCATGTGAATAAGTTTAAGGCCACATATCCCGACTGGAGCTATGAACCTATCACGAAGGATAATGTAGAGGAATGCTTCCAGATGGCCCTGCGCTGGCGGGAGCTGAACGGCTGTGAGGAGGATGAGGAGAAACACGCGGAGATCTGCGTGGCATTAAACTTCCTGCGCCTGTTTGAAGAGCTGGAGATGCGGGGCGGGGCCCTGCGGGTAAACGGGGAGGTAGCAGCGTTCACCATCGGGGAGCAGGTGGGAACGGATACCTTGGTGGTCCACATTGAGAAGGCGTTTGCGGATGTACAGGGCGCGTATGCTATGATCAACCAGCAGTTTGCAGAGCATGAGGGGACAGGCTTTCCCTATCTGAACCGGGAGGAGGATATGGGAGAGGAAGGCCTCCGGCAGGCAAAGATGTCGTATAAACCCGTTTTTCTGATCGAAAAAGGGGTTGTAAGAAGAAAAGCTCTTTTGTAGAATAAGAGAGAGCGCAAAAGAGGAGAAGATTATGAAAAATTGGGAAGCGAATATTCGCAGGGTGACTCCCTATACACCGGGGGAGCAGCCCAGAGAACCGCGGATGATTAAGCTGAACACCAACGAGAACCCTTATCCGCCCTCTCCGGCGGTGGAACAGGCGGCGAAAGAGCTGGGCGCGGACCGGCTGCGCCTGTATCCGGACCCTGCTTCTTCTGTGCTGACAGAGGCGCTGGCCGGCTTTTACCGCAGGAAACCGGAGGAAATTTTTGTGGGTGTGGGATCGGATGATGTGCTGGCCATGGCCTTCCAGACGTTCTTCCAATCGGGGAAGCCTATACTTTTTCCCGATATTACGTATTCTTTCTATCCGGTATGGGCAGAACTTTTCCGGATTCCCTGGAAAAGCCCTGCTCTCGATTCTGAGTTCCGGATAGTAAAGGAAGATTACTTCGGAGAAAACGGCGGAATTGTATTTCCCAATCCCAACGCACCTACGGGAATATACATGGAGCTTTCGGAAGTTGAGGAGATACTGCAAAAGAACCGGGATGTGATTGTCATTGTGGATGAGGCTTATGTAGACTTTGCGGGTCCTTCCGCCATAGAACTGGTAGATCGGTATGACAATCTGCTGGTGGTGCAGACTTTTTCCAAATCCCGTTCCATGGCGGGCATGCGCATTGGCTTTGCGGTGGGAAACCCGGAATTAATCCGGTATCTGAATGACGTAAAATATTCTTTTAACTCCTATACCATGAGCCAGGCGGCTCTGGAGCTGGGCGCCGCGGCTGTAGGGGATGAAACGTATTTCCGGGAGACCCTGGGAAAGATTATCAGGGTCCGGGAAGAGACCAAGCGGGAATTGTCCGCACTTGGCTTTGTATTTCCTGATTCCCGTGCCAACTTCATCTTTGCCTCCCATGAGAGCTGTCCTGCGGAGGAATTGTTTGAGGCGCTCAAAGCAGAACACATTTATGTGCGGCACTTTCACGGACCGCGGATTGGGAATTACCTGCGGATTACCATAGGGACAGAAGAACAGATGGCGGCCCTGCTGGCATTTTTGAGAGACTACCTGAAAGAACATTCAGGAAAACGGAGGAAAACAGATTCATGACAGAGACATTGGTACAGTGGTTTGTGGAAACTTTGGGAGGGAGCGCGGCAAAGGAAGTAGTTATCTTTGTCATTTCCATGATCCCGATTCTGGAGCTTAGGGGAGGACTGCTGGCGGCAGGCCCCGCATTTCTGGATGTGGAGATGTGGAGGGCAATTCCGATCTGCATCGTAGGAAATTTAATCCCCGTTCCCTTTATCCTGCTGCTGATTACAAAGATTTTCAGCTGGCTGAAAGGAACGAAGCTGTTCCGCCCTATGGTGGAGAAGATGGAACGTAAGGCTATGAGCAAGAAGGATCAGATAGAAAAGTATGAGTTCTGGGGCCTGCTGTTTTTTGTGGGGATTCCCCTGCCGGGGACAGGGGCCTGGACGGGCTCCCTCATTGCGGCCCTTCTTGGCATCAAGTTTAAGAAAGCGTTTCCGGCGGTGATCTTGGGGGTTCTTCTGGCGGCGTTTCTTATGACAATACTGTCGTATACTATTTTGGGTTCGATTTTTGGTTAAGAGGTGAGATTCATGGATTGTACGGAAAAAAAGCTCTTTTTTATCTACAATCCCCATGCAGGCAAGGAGCATATCAAGGGCAAGATGTACGGCATCATAAAGGTGCTTGCGGATGCAGGGTATGAGCTGACGGTGTACCCCACCAAGGGATGTCAGGATGCTACAGAACGGATCCGGAATCTTTCGGAAGATTACGCCCTGGTTGTGTGCAGCGGAGGGGACGGAACCTTAGACGAGGTGGTCACGGGGATGATGCAGAGAGAGCACAGGATTCCCATCGGCTACATTCCGGCGGGAACCTGCAACGATTTCGCCCGGTCCCTGCAGATTCCGGCTAATATGCAGCGCTCGGCGGAGATTGCCGTACACGGAGAGGATTTTTCCTTTGACGTGGGATCTTTTAATGATAAAAACTTTATCTATATTGCGGCTTTCGGTATTTTTACGGATGTGTCCTATTCTACCAAGCAGGAGGCGAAGAATGCCCTGGGGCAGATGGCTTACATCCTGGAGGGCATGAAGCGCCTTTATAATGTAAAATCCTACTATCTGAAAGTGACCAGCCAGGAGATGTGTTTTGAAGGTGACTTTCTCTTCGGCATGGTGACGAATTCCAAGTCAGTGGGAGGATTTAAGAGCATCATCGGAAAAAACGTTGTTTTTGACGACGGTGTATATGAGGTGACGTTTATCCGGCGGCCGAAGAATCCCTTGGAGCTGCAGGAGATCCTGGCGGCTCTGCTGATCGAAGAGATTGATACCAAGTACATGTACTCTTTCCGCAGCTCCCGGATTCTAGTGGAGGCGGAGGAGCCCATTCCCTGGACTCTGGACGGGGAGTTCGGGGGAGAGCATAAGCAGGCGGTGATTTCCAACAATCCGCGGGCGGTGGAGATAAGGGTTACAGCGGAGTGCAGGAAAGGCATTACCTGCAGGGCAGAATTGAAACATTCGAAATAATCATAAAAACAGGAGGAGTTTTTTGCAGATTGTACAAAATAATCCCTCCTGTTTTTAACATAATTCACAAAATTTGGGAACTGTATTGCGCGGTGGGGTGTTTTGTGATATAGTAGTTCCAGATTGATAGACAATTACATGAGATTCCAGACGACGTGTTACTGGTAAAGCAGGCAAGATCGGACGAAATGAAACAAGAGGGCTGCAACATACAGCCTTTTAGAACAATTCATATTCTGTCGGATCTTTTTTTTGTCGGAAATTTCAGTGAGTGCCTGTCAGCGTTATCCCGGCCGGATAAAACAAATGGAAATGCTTCAAAGAGCAGGAAAGGATGAGTTATGGATTACAACAAAGTAGCCCAGGACATTCTTGACAATGTGGGCGGAAAATCAAACGTAAAAAATGTAACACACTGTTTTACACGTCTGCGTTTTGTGCTGAAGGACAACAGCAAAGCGGACAAGTCTGTGGTGGAGCATCTGGAAGGCGTGATTTCTGTAGTGGAAGCGGGCGGACAGTTCCAGGTAGTATGCGGCGCGAAAGTGACAAAGATTTATGAAGCGGTGCTCCCGCTGATTGGAGAGCTGGAGGAGAGCAGCGGGGGAGAAGGACAAAAAGGCGGAGCCATGAATCTGGTTCTGCAGAAGATTTCCGAGATTTTTACTCCCATTGTACCTGCCATTGCGGCAGCGGGTCTTATCAAGGGACTGCTCTCGGCGGCAGGCAGACTGCCGGCTTTTGATGCCTTTACGGCCACCAGCACTTATACGATTCTGAATACGGCCAGCAATATTATTTTCTATTTTATGCCGGTGTTCCTGGCCTATACGACAGCCAAGGCTTTGAAGTGCAGCCAGATTATCTCTATGCTGCTGGGCGCGTTTCTCTGCCATCCGGTGATTGACGCTTTGATCCAGGATGTGGAGACGGCATCCACCATTTTCGGACTGCCTGTGATAAAGAAGGCTTTTACCATCGGCGAATCTACGAAGGTGTTCAGCTATACGGAGTCGGTCATTCCCATTATTCTGGCGGTGATTGTGCTGTCTTTCCTGGAAAAGTGGCTGAAAAAAGTCATACCTGAGATCCTGCAGGTTATTCTGGTGCCGGGAATTTCCCTGATTGTCATGATTCCCGTGATGCTGGTTGTGGTAGGCCCGGTGGGAATCTATGTGGGCTATGCCATCCAGTGGCTGTATCAGGCCCTTTATTCCTTCAGCCCTCTGCTGGGCGGTATTATTGTCGGCGGCCTGTGGGGCGTGTTCGTTATCTTCGGTGCGCACCGGGCGCTGCTTCCCATCGGTCTCAATGATGTGGCTATTTCCGGCACCAACACGCTGATGTGTTTTGCAGGATCCGCTAACTTCTCTCAGGCCGGAGCAGCTCTGGGCGTTATGCTGAAATCCAAAAATGCAGATACCAAGCAGGTAGCCGGTGCGGCGACTGTGTCCGCTTTCCTGGTGGGAATTACGGAGCCGGCTATCTACGGCTGCAACCTGCGGCTGAAAAAACCCATGATCTGTGCGGTTATCGCCGGAGCCCTGGGCGGTGCTATTATGGGAATCGGAAACGCGGTAAATACAGGTTTTGCAAACAATGGTATTTTGACAATTATGTCCTATTATGGCGAGGGCACCAGCTTCGGACGTTTCCTGGCTTATCTGATTGGCATTGCAGTGGCCTTCTTCGGAGCGGCGGTTCTGACCTACTTTGTAGGCTTTGACGAGGGAGAAAGCGGTTCTCTGGGTAAGGCGGCTCCCGCAAAAGACCATGCGCCGAAAGCGCTGGGCACCGGAACGGTGGTAGAGATTGCGTCTCCTGTAGAGGGGAAGGCATATCCTTTGGAAGAGGTACAGGATGAGGTCTTTGCCTCGGGAGCACTGGGAAAAGGAATCGCAGTTCTTCCTGCGAAGGGAGAGGTGACAGCGCCTGCTGACTGTACGGTATCTGTGCTGTATCCCACCCTGCACGCCATGGGCCTGCAGCTGGAGAACGGCGTGGAGCTTCTGATACATATCGGAATGGACACGGTGAGGCTGGAGGGCGAAGGCTTTGCCAAGCACGTAAACGAAGGCGATCGCATTACAAAGGGAACGAAGATTGTATCCTTTGACATTGATAAAATTAAGAAAGCAGGTTATGATACCACAGTGAGCGTTGTTGTTTCCAATATGGAAGCGTTCAGCCAAGTGGAGGGAGTTCCCATGGAGTCGGCGGACAACAGCCGGACCGTTATCCGGGCCATCCGGTAGCAAGCAGGAGGTTTGAGTATGAGCTATCATTTTCCAGAAAATTTTTTGTGGGGAGCGTCTTCCTCCGCCTTCCAGATTGAAGGCGGATGGGAGGAAGACGGCAAGGGCATGACCGTTGCTGATTACAATTCTTTCCAGCGTTCCGAGAAACAGGCGGACAGTAAAGTGGCCAGCGATTTTTACCATCACTGGAGGGAAGACATTGACCTGATGAAGGAGATGGGAATGAAGGCATACCGTTTCTCCTTATCCTGGGCCAGAATCATCCCGGACGGGGACGGCGAGGTAAATGAGAAGGGAATTGCCTTCTACAACCAGGTGATCGACTATCTCATTGACCAGGGGATTATGCCTCTTGTAACCCTGTACCACTTTGACCTTCCCTATGCACTGGTGAAGAAGTACAACGGCTGGGAATGCCGGGACTGCGCATTTGCCTTTGAGCGCTATGCCAGGATCTGCTATAAGGCTTTTGGGGACCGTGTGAAGTACTGGCAGATGATCAACGAACAGAATCTGATGATCCGGGTAAACAACCGGATGAATATCTATACGGAGGATGACTGGGAAGCGGACCGGATGCGCGCCCAGATGGATTACCATATGTTTCTGGGACATGCACTGGCAGTAAATGCCTGCCATGAGCTGGTGGAAGGCGGCAAGGCGGCTCCGGCGGTTTCCTCTACCTGCACCTATCCTCTGACCAATAAGCCGGAGGATGTGTGGGCGGCGAAGATGAATGACTGGCTGAAAACCAACTATTGCCTGGAGATGCACATCAACGGCGAATACCCGGGTTACTATATGCGCTATCTGAAAGAGCGGAATATTGTACCCAAGACAGAAGAAGGGGACCGGGAGATTCTCAAGAAGGCAAAGATTGATTATATTGCCCTTAATTACTACCGGACCCTCTGCGCCAGCTACCTTCCGGCAGATGAAGAGCATCCGGCGGGCTCCCGGGTATTCCGGGGGAACGAGGTGGATTTCGATCAGTACGGGTATTGCCGGGACGAGAAGAACGAGAACCTGAAAGCCAGCGAGTACGGGGCGCAGATCGATCCCATGGGCCTTCGGATTGTATTGAACGAGTATTATCGCAGATACCATCTGCCCATGATTGTCACGGAAAACGGTTTGGGTATGGGAGACGTGCTGACGGAAGACGGAAAGGTTCACGATGATTACCGGATCGATTACCTGCGGGGACACATTGCTGCCATTGGCGATGCCATGGAGGACGGCGTGGAGATGATGGGGTACTGCCCCTGGTCTGTGATGGATCTGTTAAGCTCCCATCAGGGCTTCCGGAAGCGTTATGGTTTTATCTATATCAACCGGGACGATCACGACCTGAAGGATCTGGCGCGTATCCGCAAGGACAGCTTTTACTGGTATCAGAATGTGATTAAGACAAACGGGGAGAGTTTGTGATAGCATGCGTGTGGTAAAGGTGCTGAATAATTCCCTGGTTCTGGCGCTGGATGCCCAGGGCCGGGAGACAATTCTGATGGGAAAGGGAATCGGATATCAGAAATCCATCGGCTATCAGTTTCGGGAGAATGAGATTGAGAAGGTCTTTGTCCTTCAGGACCGGGAGGTATCGAAAAATATCATCCGCCTGGCGGCAGAGACGGATGCCGTCTATTTTGAGATGGCGAAAAACGTCATTGACTATGCCATTGAGACTTTCGGCATGGAGCTGATGGATCACATCTACCTTTCCCTCACCGACCACCTGTCCTTTGCGGCCAGGCGGCTTAGGGATGGGATTGTGCTTCAGAACTTTTACACCCAGGATATGAAACAATTTAACCCGGACGAGTTCGAAGTGGGAGAGTATGCCATCCGACTTCTCTCAGAAGAATTCGGCGTGGAATTTCCCAAGGACGAGGCCGGCAACATCGCCTTTCACTTTATCAACGCCCAGTATGACCATCCCTATAACAGCCACAACCAGAAGATTGCCCGGGTGGTGGATGATATTCTGGGTATTGTCAAATACAATTTCGGCATTACTTACAACGAGGACAGTACGGCCTATTCCCGGTATGTAACCCACCTGCGTCTGTTTGCGCAGCGTCTGGTGAGCAAAAGCCTTCTTCCTGAGGAGCATTCCAGTCTCCTTCATGACCAGATTGCCGCTGTCTGCCAGAAAGAGTTTGACTGTGTCCGCAGAATCCAGCTCTATATTTCGGAGAGCTTTTATATGAAGCTGACCAATCAGGAGGAACTATACCTGGCCCTGCATATTCACCGGATATTGGAGGAGCAGTGAGGTCTGTCGGATGCGGGAGGGAAACTTTGGCAAACCCCTTGCCAGGAGTCATGCAGATCGTATATAATGGACGAGTATGAAAAAGGAAAACGGAGGTAATTCATTATGTTAGTATCAGCAGCAGAAATGCTCAAAAAAGCAAAGGCCGGACACTATGCAGTAGGCCAGTTTAACATCAACAACCTGGAGTGGACCAAGGCTGTGCTTCTGACCGCACAGGAGAACAATTCTCCTGTGATTCTCGGCGTATCCGAGGGTGCAGGAAAATATATGGCCGGTTACAAGACTGTGGTAGGTATGGTGAACGGCATGCTGGAGGAGCTGAAGATTACGGTTCCGGTGGCTCTGCATCTGGATCACGGCAGCTACGACGCTTGCTATAAGTGCATTGAGGCAGGTTTCTCTTCCATCATGTTTGACGGTTCTCATTACCCCATCGAGGAGAACATTGAGAAGACCAAAGAACTGGTGAAGGTCTGCGCAGAGAAAGGCATTTCCCTGGAGGCAGAGGTAGGCTCCATCGGCGGCGAGGAAGACGGCGTTATCGGCATGGGCGAGTGTGCGGATCCCAAGGAGTGCAAGGCCATTGCGGATCTGGGTATTGATTTCCTGGCAGCAGGAATCGGAAACATCCATGGCAAGTACCCGGAGAACTGGGCGGGATTAAGCTTTGAGACTCTGGATGCCATCCAGCAGCTCACCGGCGAGATGCCTCTGGTTCTGCACGGCGGTACGGGAATTCCCACCGACATGATCAAGAAGGCCATTGATCTGGGCGTGTCCAAGATCAATGTAAATACCGAGTGCCAGCTTTCCTTTGCGGCTGCCACGAGAAAGTACGTGGAAGAGGGCAAGGATCAGCAGGGCAAGGGCTATGACCCGAGAAAGCTTCTGGCTCCCGGATTTGAGGCTATCAAAGAGACCGTGAAAGAGAAAATGGAGATCTTTGGGTCTGTAGGGAAGGCGTAAATCGAAAAACGCAGGAAGATAAGGCGGCGCAAAAGCGCCGCCTTATCTTTCTGCAAAGACAGCCCTTTTGATGTTTTCCTTGCATTTTCCCCCGCTTTCCGTTATCTTAGAAAGAAAAAACATGCAGGGGAGATTTTCATGGGAGAGAAGACAAATATATCCGAGATATTCGGTGAAAATGTATTTAATGATACGGTGATGCAGGAGCGTCTGCCGAAAAAGATTTACCGGGAGCTAAAGCAGACCATTCAGGAAGGCAAGGAACTGGATCTGGCAGTGGCGGATGTGGTGGCCCACGAGATGAAGGAATGGGCCATCGAACAGGGGGCCACACACTATTCCCACTGGTTCCAGCCTCTGACCGGAGCCACGGCGGAGAAGCACGATGCCTTTTTGTCTGCTCCCAAGGCGGACGGAAAAGTTCTGATGGAGTTTTCCGGCAAAGAGCTGGTAAAGGGAGAGCCGGACGCATCCTCCTTTCCCTCCGGGGGCCTTAGGGCTACCTTTGAGGCCAGGGGGTATACGGCCTGGGACTGCACCTCCCCGGCTTTCGTAAAGAAGGATCTGTACGGAGAGCGGGCGATCCTCTATATTCCCACGGCCTTTTGCTCCTACAAGGGAGAGGCCCTGGATCAGAAGACACCTCTTCTGCGCTCCATGGAGGCGGTTAATAAGCAGGCGCTCCGCCTTTTGGGACTCCTTGGAAATAAGACGTCCCGCCGGGTAACGCCCAGCGTGGGAGCAGAGCAGGAATATTTTCTGGTGGACCGGGAGAAATACTTAAAGCGCAAGGATCTGGTATTTACGGGACGGACCTTGTTCGGAGCCATGCCGCCCAAGGGGCAGGAACTGGACGATCACTACTTCGGCGTGATCCGGGAGCGGATCGCGGATTTTATGAAGGATGTAAACAGGGAGCTGTGGAAGCTGGGAGTGTCGGCCAAAACCCAGCACAATGAGGTGGCGCCCGGGCAGCATGAGCTGGCTCCCATCTATGCAGAGTGCAATGTGGCGGTGGACCACAACCAGCTGGTGATGGAAACGTTGAAAAAAGTGGCCTACCAGCACGGGCTGCAATGCCTGCTCCACGAAAAGCCGTTTGCGGGGGTGAACGGTTCCGGCAAGCATAACAACTGGTCCCTTATCACGGATGACGGGATCAATCTTCTGGATCCGGGAAAGACGCCCCATGAGAATATCCAGTTTCTTCTGGTGCTGACCTGTGTGCTGAAAGCGGTGGATACCCATGGGGCCCTGCTCCGGGAGTCGGCAGCAGATGTGGGGAACGATCACCGTCTGGGAGCCAGCGAAGCTCCGCCGGCGATTATCTCCGTTTATCTGGGGGAACAGCTGGAAGACGTGCTGTTCCAGCTTATCAGCACCGGGGAAGCTACGCACAGCTTAAAGGGCGGCCATCTGCACACAGGAGTCCGGACCCTGCCCGATTTTGCCAAGGATGCCACGGATCGGAACCGCACTTCGCCCTTTGCCTTCACGGGGAATAAATTTGAATTCCGTATGGTGGGCTCCCGGGATTCCATTGCGGAGCCCAATGTGGTCTTAAATACCATTGTGGCCGAGGCATTTTGCGAGGCCTGCGACGAGCTGGAAAAGGCGGAAGACATGGAACTGGCCGTCCACGATCTCATTAAAAAATATGCCTCCGCTCACCAGCGCATCGTCTTTAACGGAAACGGATACTCGGAAGAATGGGTGGAGGAGGCCGCCCGCCGGGGCCTGCCGAATATCAAGGATATGGTAGACGCCATTCCTGCCCTGCTGGAGGAAAGAAGCGTGGAGCTCTTTGAGCGCTTCGGCGTGTTTACCCGGGCGGAGCTGGAATCCAGGGCCGAGATTCAGTATGAGACTTATGCCAAAGCCATTAATATTGAGGCCAGATCCATGATTGACATTGCCAGCAAGCATATTATCCCTGCGGTGCTCCAGTACACCACGGCCCTGGCTTCCTCCGTGAACCAGATCCGGTCCGCCTGTGCGGAGGCAAACATCAGCGTACAGATTGAACTTTTAAAGGAGTGTTCCTCCCTGCTGGCGGCTACCAAGGCGGCCTTGAAGGAGCTGACGGAGGTGACGGATGCCTCTGCCGGAAAGCGGGAGGGCCGGGAGCGGGCCGTCTATTTCCGGGATACGGTGGTCCCGGTTATGGAATCCCTGCGCCGCCCGGCGGATCGTCTGGAAATGCTGGTGGCAAAGGACATGTGGCCCATGCCTTCTTATGGGGATTTGCTGTTTGAGGTATAGAAGCCTTCCGAAATCTTAGACGGGATCTTAACCGGCCTGCAGGGAGTGAGAAAATGACGAAAGAGGAAGCGGAACAGCTTTTGGGAAAGCTGTTCGGTGAAATGTATGATGAGATTTTTCAGTTTGCCCTTGCATACTTAAGGAATAAGCAGCTAGCTGAGGAGGCAGTGCAGGAAGTATTTTATCAGGCCTGGTGTCACGCGGACACTCTGGCGGAGCATGAAAACAAGCGGGGCTGGATTTATAATGCCGCCAAAAATGAGATTATGAAAATACGCAGCAAAGAGGCCAGGGTTTTGAAATATGAGACTTTGACGGGGGAGTTCTTGCAGAAGCCTGGTTCTGAAGATGCCTATGATTTTCTGGTGCTGGATGAATTTAGCCATATGGTAAATGCGGAGCAGATGGAGCTTTTAAAAAGCCGCTATCAGGATCGGAACACTTATGCGGAGATGGCGGAGGATTTCGGAAAGAGTGAAGGGGCCTGTAAAATGGCGCTTTCGAGAATACGCAGGCGGATCCGGGACTTGATGGATAGAGCCGGGAAGAGAGAACGGGAGCAGGGGAATGACAGAGAAGAGAAATGAAACTCTTATCCGGGAACTGTACCGGGAAATGGAGGAAGAGCTGGAACGGGATCCGGCAGAGATGGATACCCAGAAAATCAAGCAGATCAATCTTCTCCTGGCCAGACTGGAAAGAAGAGAAAAACTTCCTCCTGATATGGAGCCCGAAAAGTTCCTGGAACGTTTTGACAAAAAATACGATCTTGATCTGTCATCTGCGTGGAAAGCCTCTCAAAGGCCGGGGCCTGCCTATTCGGTTAAGCGGATATCCTGGAAAGCCAAAGCTATAACCGCAGCTGCAGCAATCGCTCTTCTGGCAAGCATCGCAGACAGGATCTCCACGGTGGCTATGGATCAGTCTTTGTGGTGGAAGATGAAAGAGACTGCCCACGGCATTTATTTTGGGACTCTGGGGGTAGGAAAGGACGCAGAAGAACAGATCCGGGAACACTATGAGAGTTATACGGACTGGGAAGCCCTGAAAGGCTCTCTGGAACATCCGATTCTGACGCCGGAGTATATCCCGGAGGGCCTGGTGCTGAAAGAGCTGGAAAAAAATGTGTTTGAAAACAGTGTGAATCTTTCAGCCTACTATAAAGGGGAGGATGCTTATCTGAGCATTTTCAGCGAGTACTATATGATTCCCGGAGTGGGATTGAAAGGCAGCGGCGAAGATACGGATGAAGGAGAGTACCGGGAGATAGGGGGACGGAATGTGCATGTACGTATAGGAGACGGAATCCATATGATTTTTGCAGAAGATGGTGTCCTTTATTCCCTTGACACAACTCTTGGCTTGGAGGAAGCGGAGAGGGTGATAGAAAATCTGAAATAAAATTAAATAGTCCTGTTACCTTTTGAAAGATTTCCGGGATGTTATAAGTAAGGGAGGCATATAGAGAACTCCCGGAAAGAGAGGAAAAGAGACTATGAAGAAAAAGCTTTCCAAAGGGATTACAGCGCTTATGCTGGTGTTTTTGCTGCTGCCGCTGAAGGTGCACGCTTCAGGGCCGGCGGAAGAACCGGAGATTGCCGGGATGACAGAGGAGGAGGCAGCATATTATCTGCGTCTTTGTGAAACAGGAGCCGGAAGCCTGATGCGGGGGATATTTACGAATGTGAACCTGCATGTATTAAAGGATGACGGCCAGCTGATGGTGGTATGCGCCACGAACACATCTGAGATCGCCAGCGAGCTTGGCACCAAGCAGTTGATTCTGGACGTAAAGAACGGAATTTTCTGGATTCCGGTGGCAACGCTGGAGAAAGCCAGCCGCACCAATGCCCGCAGCCATTCCGGCGGATTTTATTATAAAAATCCCGCCAGCGGAAGCACCTACCGTGCTACAGGAATTCACTTCGCCATTATTAACGGCAAAGAGTACACGGCTTATGCGGAATCCGGAATGATTACATATTGAAATAAGAGATATTTTAAATGCCAACGGGGACTTTAGAATATAATTTGTATTGAACAAAAGAATACACAGAATAGTTTGAAGGGGCTGTCCTAAAAACGTAATTTAGCAGCAAATTACGTTTTTAGGACAGCCCCTTTTTTGAAAAAAATTAAAAAACTTGTTACCTTTTGGCGTTTTTTCGGGATGTTACAAGTAAGAGGGGGAAATGAGAATGAAAAAGCAATTTTTGAAACTGGGAACAGGGGCAGTTTGCGTCAGCATGGGCTGGGCCCTGTGGGTCCCTTTTGTAATTTCCAATCGTCTGGGAGGCGCCTGGGCGCCCTGGGAAATCCGTTTGGCAGGTATATTTTTGCTGGCGGCCGGGGCGGCGCTTCTGTTCTGGGGGCTGGAAGCGAAGGCTTTTGGAGAGTGGGGGAAGCTCTTTCTCTTTTGGGGAGCTTTGCAAATCTGTCTTTCCCTGCTTTCCGGCTTTCTGGCCTTTCTTGTCTTATTCCTGTCCGGAGATAACGGAACGCTGGCGAAAGAAGCGGCGGACTGGGGAAGTGCAGTCCTGGCACTTCCCCTGCACGCCTGGATGCTCTGCCTGGCAGGTTTCCTTAGCCGGAAGGGGCGGTTTGCCCTCTGGCTTCCGGGGAGATTGTTCCTGCGGTTCCTGGCTCTGTGCGTCTTGGCGGCCTTGTGCCAGGTTTGCCTGTCCCGGCTGCCGGACAGCACGGCGGGGATTCTGGCACAGGGATTTCTAGGGGGATGTCTGCTGTCCGGAATACTCTGGGCCATGCTGGTATTTACGGATCGGTATCTGGAAGGAAGAGAGACACAGGAAGAGGGAGGAAATTAACATGAAGCCCGGAACAGTACGGAAGATAAAAAGGACGGCTGCAGGAATCTTGGCTGCAGTTTTCTTTGTGAGCAGCGAACTGTCTGCCTACGGAGCGCTGATTCCCCAAGAAAATACCGCAGAGGAAGGGGAAGAAAAAGAAAGGGAAGTGTTTGATTATCCTGAGGCAAATGTCTATGAGGGAGAGACGGAACCTTCCGCAGATCAGGAATCCGGGACGGAAATACCGGAGCAGGAAGAAGAGAAAGAACGAGAAGAACCGGAGGAAGAACCAGAAGAACCGGAACAGGAAGAGGAGGAGGAAACGGAGCCGGAGGAAGAAAAAGAAGAACATTCTTTGGAGAAACCGGAAGAGGAGCAGGAGCCGGAAGCTTCCCAAGAAGAGGTACCGCTCCTTGCACCGGAGCTTGCCCAGGAGGAGATTCCTTATGCAGAAGAAGGGGAAGAACCCATAGAAGTGGGGAAGTATTACAAAACCTACCAGAATCCGGACGGTTCCTACCGCACGGTTTACACCTCTTCGCCGAATCTTTATGAGGATGAGAACGGAGAGGAGCGTCCCATTGACAATACCCTGGTATTTCTGGAAGAGGAAAGGCCCATGGTTCTGGCTGCGGCAGCAAAAGCCCTGGAGTGGGACCCTTCAAAAGAGCACCATCCGGCTTCCGGTGAGGTCCCCGGCGGCGTATACGTGAACAGGGCCAACAGCATGCGGGTGGAGCTTCCGGCAGTGATGGATCCGGAAAACGGCAGAGGCCTTACCATAGAGGAGGAGGGTCTTTGCCTCACCCTGGTTCCGGCGGAGGGGGATTACAGCCATGGGGCGGCGGAGGAAAACGCAGTCCGCTACAACCAGGTATTTGAACAGATAGACGTCCAGTACACCGTCCAGGACACGGGGGTCAAGGAAGACATTATCCTTCTTGCGCCTACGGAGCGGAACAGCTTTTCTTACCTGCTAAAGAAAGACGGCTTCACCGCCAGGGAAGAGGAGGGGCTTATTTTCATCATCCCGGAGGGCCGGGAGGAACCCGCCGCAGTTATGTCTGCGCCTGTGATGAGCGACGCTGCGGGCAAGGAGAGCCGGGAACTGCGTCTGAGCCTTTCGGAGGAGGAAGAGGCCTACCGGATAACGGCGGAGGCGGACAGGGACTGGCTTTCAGATCCCGCCAGGGTATATCCGGTAAAAATCGATCCCCATACCATCGTGCTGAAAAACGAGCTGACTTTGATTACCGTAGGTTCGGACTATCCCCTGGGAACTTATAACGCCATTTCGCCTGTTTACGCAGGCTATGAAAGCAGAATGGGGAAATGCAGGCTTTTTGTTATTTCTGATTTTCTGTATGAAGGGATCGGAGCGGAAAAGGAGGGGTCTGTGACAGTCCTCTCCGCTTCCATGCACCTGTACCAGAGGAGCAAGCTGGGAAGCGGACAACTGGCCTGCTATGCCATCGATCAAAGCTATCGGTTCAGCGGAGCCGGGAGCTGGAACGCCCTGGTAAATTTGAAACGCCATCCGGCAGGGGTTAACAGCGTCGTAAGCTCCAAAGTGGGATGGCAGACCTTCGACATTACCGATGCGGTGAACGGCTGGAATCAAGGCCTTCATGAAAGCCACGGCCTTGTATTGATTGCCACAAATGAAAACCAGGGAGTGGGGGCCTTCGCATCCGAGTGCGACAGCAATACCGGCCTGCGTCCCTATTACGAGATCAACTGGAAATACAAGGATGAAATCGATCCGGATTATCCCCTGGACGATACGACCGTTATCCTGCGCCCTATCGTAAAGACCGATATCCAGGGAAAATTAAACCTTCTGGGTGTGTTTGCAGACGGCATAGCTACACCGGACTCCCAGGTGGTCTATGCCCTTTCGGAGGATGGGGGAACGTATTCCGGGGCCGCCAGGGCAAAGAGCCGGACGGATTATCCCAACAGCGCGGGCTTTGAGAAGGCCTTTCCTCAGGGAAGCACCCGCTACCGCCAGGGAGTCAGCAACTGGCAGACAGCCGTTCCCTTTACAGCTCTGGAGGCCAATAAGGTTTACCGGCTGGAAGTATCCGCAGTTAAGGGAGGCAAGGCGGGAAAGACCGTATACAGCGAAGAATTTCTGAAATACAAGGTAACAAGGTACGATACTCTGCCCAAGATTGCGGACTATTACGGCATTCCCCTGGGGCAGCTTATGTACGACAACCGGGTTTAGGACATGCTTCTGGTGGAAGGGAACACCCTGCTGATCCGCAATCCCGCCAGGAATAAGGACAAGCCTTACCAGCCTCCGGCCCTGACAGATGCAGATAAGGCCGCCATAGACTCCCAGCTTATGGGCCGGGGGCTGCACTGCGAGTTCGGCTTCGAGCCGATCAATCTGAACACGGGAAACTTTTATCTGGAGCAGGAGGACAGCAGCGTGCCTGACTACGGGGAAGCCCTGTCCATCACCCGGAGCTACAACAGCCGGGGAGCGGAGGCCGCCGGAGCCTTCGGCAGAGGCTTCTCCTTCGCCTATGATGAACAGCTTACCCGAAAGGATGAAGACACCCTTCTCTACCGGAGGGGAGACGGAAGCATCCTGGAGTTTGCCCGGCAGGAGGACGGATCTTACACCTCCCCGGCGGGATACGGGATGATCCTGCGGCAGGTGCCGGACGGAAAAGGAGAGATCACCAATCCCACCACGGAGGAGCAGGCGGAGGAAGAGGCCAAGGGGGAGACTTCCTTCGGCACCTACCAGCGCTACCGCTATGAGCTGGAGGAGCAGAAGGACGGAGGCGGCAGGGCAGTGCGCAGCTTTGATTCCTCCGGCCTTCTGACCGGGATCCAGGATGAGAAAGGAAACCGGATCACCCTGGGCTACGGGAATAACGGCCTCCTGGCAAGCCTTACCTCCGCCTCCGGCCTGACTTACCGCTTCCAGTGGGAGAAGGGCCATATCCGCACCATTACCCGTCCCGACGGGAAAAAGCTCACCTATGAGTACAGCCAGGAGAACGAGCTGATCTCCTATACGGATTCTCTGGGGATTACCCTGCGCTATGAGTATGACGAAAATCACCGCATGACGGCCTGGTATGACGGAAACGGGGACCGGATGGCGGAAAACGAGTACGACGAGCAAGGCCGGGTGACAAAGCAGAGAGACGGAAACGGCGGCGTATCTTCCTTCTCTTACCAGGAGGGGCAGACCACAACCGTAGATGCTTTGGGACAAAAGACCGTCTACCGGTATGACGATCAGTACCGGACAAAAGAAATTGTCTATCCCGACGGCACCAGCGAAGCATACACCTATACGGAGGGAAACCAGAAGGCTTCTCATAGAGACCGGCTGGGCCATACCACTGCTTACGCCTACGACGGCAGAGGAAACCTTACGGCGGAGACACGGTTCGACGGGGCGGTGCGCAGGTTCGCCTATGACGGGGAGAACCGCCTTGTTTCCCAGACGGATTACAGCGGAGGGAAAACCTCCTACGAATACGACGGAAAGGGAAATCTCACAAAGACGGTGCGGCCGGACGGAAGCAGCCTCATCTACAGCTATAACGGGAAAAACCAGATCACCGGCATCCGGGATCCGGAAGGAAACACCGTCACCCTGTCCTATACGGGGGTAAATCTCACCGGAATCCGGGATGCCGAAGGAAACCAGTCGGCCTTCGCTTATGATGCTTTGGGAAATCTCATTTCCGTGAAGGATCCGGAAGGGAATACCAGCCGGAGGGAATATGACGGGGAAGGAAGAAAGATCCGGGAGACAGACGCCCTGGGAGGGTGCACCTCTTATGTCTATGACAAGGGAGGGAACGTCCGGTCCATCACGGATCCCGCGGGAAATACAACGGCCTTTACCTATGACGCCAACGGCAATGTCTTAAGAGCGGAAGATCCGGAGGGGAATCTTTATGCCTATACTTATGACGCTCTGAACCGCTGCGTCATGGAAACCCTTCCCGACGGGACCCGGATAAGAAAAGCGTACGATACGGAGGGAAACTGCATTCTGGAGACGGACGGGGAAGACAACGCCTACACTTACCGGTACGATCCCCTGGGAAACCTCCTGGAAGAGAAGGATCCCCAGGGGCGGACTGTCGCTTACACCTACGACTACCGGAATAACCGGCTGGAGACCAGGACGGACGCCCTGGGGGGCGTGCTGCGGCTGGAGTATGATATCCAGGGGAATCCCGTCCGCTTTACCATGGAAAACGGGGCCATGGTAACTTACGCTTATGATAAGCTGGGCCGCCTTATCCGGGAGGAGAACGAAGCCTCCGGCCTTATAATGGAATATGCCTATGACAAGAACGGGAATCTCACAAACTGCAGGGACAGCCAGGGAAAGAGCTGGTCTTATGTCTACGACAGGGCCGGAAACCTCACGGAACAGATCCTGCCAAACGGCGGCAGCAGGGCTTATGAATACGACGCCTGCGGCCGGGTGACGAAAGAGACGGACGCCCTGGGCCATGTGACGGCTTACGCCTATGACGCTTGCGGCCGGGTGCTGTCCCGGACCGATGCCCAGGGGAATACCACATCCTACGCCTATGACGCCAACGGCAATGAGATCTCCCGGACGGACGCCCTGGGACACACCACCCGGACCGTCTATGACGGCCTGAACCGGGCTGTGGGATACATAGACGGCCGGAACTTCCTGACTGCAGCCGCCTATGACGGAGCCGGAAATTTAACCTCTCTCACGGATGCTTTAAAGGGAACCACGGCCTACGCCTACGATGGCCGGGGGCTTGCAGTGGAGGTTACGGACGCTTTGGGGAATGTCTACCGGAACACCTTTGACGCATCCGGCAGCCGCATCCGTATCGAGGCCCCGGACGGGACCTGGATCCGCTATGCCTATGACGCCCTGGGCCGCCAGATAAGGAGTACGGACAGTGAGGGACTGGTAAAAAGCTATGCCTATGATGGGGCGGGAAATCTGCTGGAAGCTTCCGATAACGAAGGACACAGCACCCGTTATGCTTATGATCAGGCCGGAAACCTGCTGTCTGTTACCGACGCCCTGGGAAACGCGACCTCCTATACCTACGATGCTTACGGCCGGGTGCTCTCCGTGACGGACCCGGCAGGAAGCACCGCCCGCTATACCTATGATGCCATGGGAAATATAGAAAGCTATACGGACGGGGCCGGGTTTACCACTTCTTATGCCTATGATCAGGAGAACCGCTGCATCGGGGTTTCGGATGCGCTTCACGGGACCCAGGCCTATACTTATGACGCCCTGGGAAACCTTAAGAGCGATACCAATCCTTTGGGAGAGACCAATGCCTATGAGTATGACGCCCTGGGCCGTGTCACGGAGATCCTGGAAACCGGCGGGCTGCGCACACAGTACGCTTATGACGCCTCCGGAAATCTGACAGAGGAGACAGATCCCAACGGGAATAAAACCAGCTATGAATACGATGCCCTGGATCGGCTGATTTCTATAACGGAGGCGGACGGAAGCAGGGAGGATTACCTGTATGACGCTCTGGGAAATCTGGTGAAATACCAGGACGCCCTGGGACACGTAACCTCCTACGGCTACGACAGCGTAAGCCAGATGACGGAGCTTGTGCTTCCGGAAGGCGGAACCTGGCATTACGCCTACGACGGCCACGGAAAAGTGATCAAAGAGACGGACCCCTTAGGAAGGGAGACGTCTTATGCCTACTCCAAGTCCGGGGAGCTGGTAAAGAGAACCCTGGCGGACGGAGCCGAATACCGGTATCACTACGATCTTCTGGGCCGCATTACCGGGCTGGAGGCTCCGGAAGGAAGAAACCTGTCCTGGGAGTACAGCGGGACAGGGGATCTGATCCGGGAGACGGACGCCAAAGGAAATGCCATCTCCTATACCTATGATAATCTGCACCGTCTGCTCTCTGTCACCAATCCTGAGGGAGGGAAGACCAGCTATGCCTACGATGAAGCGGGAAACCTGACAAGTTCCGTCTCACCCATGGGAACAGAGAGCAGCTTCCGGTACGACGCCCTGGACCGGCTGAGCCGGAGCTATACCCCGGGACTTCCGGAGATCTCCTACACCTATGACGAGGCCGGCAATCTGGCGGCCGTCACGGAAACAGGCAGGGAAAGCCGCACCACCCGGTATACCTACGACCTCAACGGGAATCTCCTTACGGAAGCCGATCCCCTGGATCAGAGAAAGACCTATGCCTATGACAGCCGGAACCGCCTCATTGAGACGGCCAGCGCCGGAGGACGCAGGGAGCAGTACGCCTACGACGGCGACAGCCGCATGACGGGGATCAGGGACGCTCTGGGGAAGGAAACCCGCCTGTCCTACGACGGCAACGATAATCTCATAAGCTTGTCTGACGGAGAGGGACGGACCGTCACCTATACCTACGACCAGGCGGATCAGCTGATCCAAGCTGCCGAGGAGGGGGCTGTCACTGCCTATACCTACGATTCCGCAGGGAATGTAAGCACCGTCACCGACGGAGAGGGGCATACCGCCAGCTATGCCTACGACCTGGCAGGACGCCTCATCAGCCGCACCAATGCCCTGGGGGAAACACAGGGGTATGCCTATGATTTGAACGACTGCCTGGAAGCATTTACCCGGGGAGACGGAAGCATCATAACCTACGATTATGATAAGCTGAACCGGCTTGCCGTCACGGATTACAGCGGGGCGGAGGAAGGCGCCTCCCAGGTGCTCTATGCCTACGATCCGCAGGGAAGGCGGATTTCCATGGAGGATGTGACCGGAACCAGCACATACACCTATGACCAGGCGGGCAGGATGGAAAGCGTCACGGACGGAAGGGGAAATAAGGTTTCCTACGAGTACGACGGTTTCGGAAACCTTTCCGCTCTCATCTACCCGGACGGGAGCCGTGTCTCTTACGCCTACGATATCTTGGACCGCCTCACGGAGGTTACGGACCGTCAGGGAGGAATTACCTCCTATGCCTACGATCCCGACGGCCTTCTTCTGGAGGTAAAGCGTCCCAACGGGACAAAGACCGTCCTTACCTACGACGGGGCCGGACGGGCAGAGACCATCCAAAACCTGGACAAGGGAGGAAGGGAGCTGTCCTTCTACCGCTATGCCTACGACGGATCCGGCTTTGTCACAAGGGAGGAAGTGCGGCAGAAGAGGGAGGGGAGGACGGAGGAGTTCACCAATGCCTATGCCTATGACGCCAGAGGGCAGCTTGTCTTTGTATCCACCGAGAAGGAGGGCAAGACCAGTGAGATCCGCTACGCCTACGATCAGGCGGGGAACCGGATCACTGTAGAGAAGAATGAAGACACGGTCCGGTCATACCTGGAGGAGTATGCCTACGACGGAGCAGGCCGTTTAAAGAGCCGGAGGGTGACGGGAAACCGGGAGCACCCCTCCCGGAACGGGACCACCTCTTATATTTATGACAAGAACGGAAATCTCATCCGGGAGATAGGGCCGGAGGAGCAGATCACCGAGTACGCCTATGACGTGGAGAACCGCCTGAAAGCGGTTATGGAGGGAGACCGCCTCTTGATGGCGGCCCTCTACGACGGGGACGGGAACCGGGTATTTCGGATGGAGTACGAGGGAACCAGCGGAGGCGGCGCCTGGAGTGGCGCAGCCAGGGAGGAGACCGTCTCTTCCATAACGAAGCAGACCAAGGGGGAGGCAGGCAGCAGCGGCTCGCCCTTGATTCCCCACGCCTGGGAGGCCCGGGAGGAATGGGAGGAAGTGACGGAGACCCGGAACAATATCTTCTGGTACGGCTTCGGCCAGGGCCTTATCCAGGGCCTGACTTCGGTGCCCGGGTATTTGGGCAGGTGGCTCCACGAACACTGGGAGTATATTCTTAAGAGAACCGAGCTTCACAGGACCAGCGAGATCCACACCTTTGCGGAGAAGGGGGACGAGGCCAGGAAGCCTAAGGAGGGGGATACCTGGACTTCTCTCCTCTATGATGAGATCTTCATCCCCTACCAGGTAGGAGAGGAGGCCCGGGAGAACTACGTACAGACCAGCTACGTGAACGACGTGAACCGGGCGTATACAGAGACCCTGGCGGAGTACCGGATAAGCGGGGAAAGAGCCGGTTCGCCTCCCGGGCCGGAGGCTTCTGAAGGCGCCGTCTACGAGTACGGCCTCCAGCGCTTAAGTTACCGGGATACCGGGAGCGGAGACCTGTTCACCTACCTGTACGACGGGAGGGGAAGCGTTTCAAACGTAACTTTCCAGTCCGGGGGATCCGTGATAAGCTATTTCTATGACGCTTACGGGACAGCCTCCGCCTATAGCAGCACGGGGAGCAGAAGCCCGGCTTCCGCCCTGGGAAATCCCTATGACTACAACGGGGAATTTACGGATCCCGCCACGGGGTTCCAGTACTTAAGAAGCCGCTATTACAACAGCCGCACAGGAAATTTTCTGACGGAAGACAGCTACGGCGGAAGCGTCCTGGAGCCCTTAAGCCAAAACCGCTACGCCTACACGGGAAACAATCCCATAAACCTGACAGACCCAAGCGGCCACGCCTGGATCAGCGGAACGGCGGCGAAGATAGCGGCGGCGGGAAAGAAAGCCGCGGCCAAGCCAAGTACGTCCAAATCCGGCGCAGTGAAATCCGGGGCGGCGTCGGCCATAAAGAGCGCCGCAAAGAAGGCAGTGACTGCCGCAAAGAACACGGTGTCATCCAGCAGCCAGACCAGCAAGGGGACTTCCAAGCAGAATGTAAGCGGAGGGGTAAAGACCGCAGGGACAAAGATTATGAACGCAGGCCTGTCCTCGGTAAAGAGCGGCGGGAGCACTGGCAGCCGCAGTCCGGCTAAGACGGACTGGCAGCAGACCATAGCCAACAGCATGAGCGGTACAGCGGCAGGGACGGTGCGGAAGGTCACCACGGGCCAGAGCTATATCAACAACAAGCTTTTCACGGCCAGCAGCGCCGCAGAGCGGAAGCTCTGCGCCAATGCGGACTGGCTGTCCAAGGGAAACGCAGCTTTGGGGGATGGGGTCCTAAAGGGAATCAGCCAGGCCGTCACGGATATCTGGAACCAGTCCATGTCCGCAAGCCCCATAGGGAAGCTGTTCCCGGAGCCGGGGAAGAAGTCGGGGCCTGGGATTGGGAATACAGTGATGGAGATAACGGAGAGGGTTATAAAAGAACAGGAGCAGAGGAAGGAGCAGGAGAGGATTTGGGAGTCTCGGTATGAGTTGAGGTATGGGGAGGAATCGTCGCCAGATGGCAGCGCAGCAAAAGAAAAAATTCAGGAGCTGGCACGGACTTATGGGGAGAAAAGCTATACCTCTCGAGAAGAATTGATTTCCAGTCCTCTAGTTAATTTAACGGCCAGAGTTATATATGGAGAGCAGACAAACGCAGGTGAGGGGCAGGATGTTGTGGCTTGGACGATGATTAATAGAGTTTTAAGTCAGAATAAAGCACATACAAGGAGCCAGGAGGTTACCTTGTATAATGTTTTGACAACACCACGTCAATATACTGTATTAGAAAAAGAGCGAGATAATTTCCAGTCTTATGAAGAGAAAGACTTTGGAACAAGTGAATGGTCTGGTTGGCAGCATGCTTTTGAAATCGCTTATTGGATGGATGAAATCTTGGGGGATATTGGGGAAAATACAACTCAAGAGGAATTAGAAGTGGCAAGAAAGAGACTAGAGGAGGCAATCGGAGAAAGTCCAATAGGAACAGGTCAGTTTTTCCGTGCAGAAGATGATTTTAAGGAGAAATTGTTAATAAAAGAAGAAGGGGGAGAAAAAGCTTATTATTATAATGGAAATAGAATAAGGCCTGATTATGTTCCGAAGGGGGGAAATGTGTTTTTTGAATATTATGATTAGAAGGGAATGTGCAATGAAAAAACAATATATTTTATTGGGATTTGTAATAATAACAGTCAGTATTGGTGCTGTCTTTCAGGCACAAGTTTGTCCTAAAAAGGTTTTGACACCGTTTATAGGCATTGAAAAACAATTAAATACAAAAACTGCGAATGCCTTAAAAAGGCTTACAGAGGAAGAAGAGGAAAAGAGAAAGCAATTAGATGCCACTATTTCAAGATTATTAACTCAGATCGATAAAAATATGTCTGAGGAATATTGGCTTTGGGGAACCCAGGAAAAAACGGAAGGGGTAACTGCACTGGATATATATGTGAATGATATTGAGAATTTAGAGCACATTGTTCTTATTCCATCAGAAAAGGTGGCATTTTTAAATGGGAAAGGTGATGAGATTTCCTTTTTTTATATAATGGAATATGGTGTTTTGGATGGAAGTATAGAGGGCTTGACGGAGAGAAATGGAAGGTATGTGGATTCTCGTGATGAAATAAAAACGGCATTAGAAAAAATAGAAAAAATAATTGGCAAGAAATTAAATTATGTAAAGACGATTGAAGAGTATGAATGGCCCCAGGCAAAGCAGCCGGAATATAAAGTGGAAGATTTGCAAAGTACCTATATATATCAAAATTTTGATCTCTGCATGGAACGCCAATTGAATTTTTCAGAAGATTCCGAAGTCTATCTCGGCCTATGGAATGGTTATTCGAATAGAGTAAGAATGATGTATAAAGTGTTAGAACAGGACGGAGAGAATCACTATTATAGTACGGAAATGAATTTAGATGGACAAAGATGTAATTTTATAAATGAAGTTTCAGAAGAACGGTATAAGAGGTTTCAGCTTATAGCAGTGCAAATGATGTAAAAGCCGGAAATTTCTTGGCGGATTTCAGCGGACATGCCTGGAACAGCGGAACGGCGGCGAAGATAGCGGCGGCGGGAAAGAAAGCAACATTCAAGTCCGAGGGGAATTGAAAGAAATATTTATAAATCATTTATCTCAAAATGGAAATTATGAATCCAATAAAAACGGATGGGAAAAACGATTAGAAAGAGCCTTGGATTTATATTACACGTCGAATTAGGGGGTATCAATATAATGAGAAGATATATAGGGATATTAATAATAATTATATTAATGAGCTTAACGGGGTGTGAGGCAGAGGAGTTGCCCAAAAGGTTATTTTTAGAAAAAATAAATGTAGTATTAGAGAAGGGCATTGAGACTGTAGAAAGTTTAAAAAAATTATCAAACAATGAGGAAGAATATGAAAGAATTTTTATCTCCGATACACAGTTTGTAGAAATTCATTTTGACAATATGAACTTGCCTAAAAATATTTTGGATAACAAAGTAGATGATGAATTTCATTATGATTATTATAAAAAGGATATAGAAAAAATGATTTTAAATGAAGAGATGGCAAAGGAGGTAGCTTGGGTTTTTTTAAAACCTTACTTTAATAAGTTTTTGGGAGAAAATATTTATTTTAGTGTACAGTATATTCCAGATTATGGGTATTATTTTGTTTATTTAAATGAATGGGCCTCTGCATTTGGTTATAGCGTGGAACTTGTATTAGATGAAAAAGATGGCAGAGTAGTGTATTTATGGGATATAGATCCTAGTTTGGGATAAAATATGGTTTTTATAAGTTTGTCAGTTCCTTATGGAAGAAGAGCGTCTCTTGATGGCAGCCCTTTACAACGGAGAGTTTACGGATCCCGGCACGGGGTTCCAGTACTTAAGATGCCGCTATTACAACAGTCGCACAGGAAGCTTCCTGACGGAAGACAGCTACGGCGGAAGCATCCAGGAGCCCTTAAGCCAGCAACCGCAGTCCGGCCAAGACGGACTGGCAGCAGACCATAGCCAACAGCATGAGCGGTACAGCGGCAGGGACGGTGCGGAAGGTCACCACGGGCCAGAGCTATATCAACAACAAGCTTTTCACGGCCAGCAGCGCCGCAGAGCGGAAGCTCTGCGCCAATGCGGACTGGCTGTCCAAGGGAAACGCAGCTTTGGGGGATGGGGTCCTAAAGGGAATCAGCCAGGCCGTCACGGATATCTGGAACCAGTCCATGTCCGCAAGCCCCATAGGGAAGCTGTTCCCGGAGCCGGGGAAGAAGTCCGGGCCTGGGATTGGGAATACGGTGATGGAGATAACGGAGAGGGTTATCAAAGAGCAGGAGCAGAGGAAGGAGCAGGAGCGGATTTGGGAGTCTCGGTATGAGTTGAGGTATGGGGCTTCAGATGCGGAACGTAATGGAGCCTTCAGTGAAAACGGAATAGAAGACTTGCTGAAACGAGCGCAGATTACGGAAGACAGCCTGGGGTATGAAACGGTGTTGGTGGTTTCGGAAGTGGATAAAACGCAGTGGTTGTTTCCGGTGACGACAACAATAGAAGGGGATGTAAATGGAATGAAAAGAATACGTAGTCCCTATGAAGTTTGGGGAGCCCCAGGAAAAGGGAATTATATTGGTAAACCTATGAAAGATAGTGAAGGAAACTATATAATTTGTGTAGGACCGAAAGTGTTAAATTTTTATTACGCAGATAGTGGAAAATTATGGGAATCGGAAATAGAGCACTGATATTTAACTATCCTCTTGGAAAATGAAAAAACAGGAGAGCAGATAAGCAAAAATTGCTATATGTTAACGAACAAGGCTCATACATATAATACCTATCCAGACGGGCATGAAAATAGCACATTGGGGGAGGCCCGCTTTGATATTGACAGTGGTTGGTTTCAAACAGGGATCTCATATCCGAACTCTTATAATGCTGGTGGTTCAGCGGCACTTGCGCCTGATAATGTAGACGGAAGCATCATAGAGTTTGCAACAGACAAGTTGGATTTTAATCCAAGCGATTATGGGTTATTGCAGATAATCATTCTTGACAGATAATGTTAAATATCACAAAGAGGAATAGAAAGTGAGTAAAAAAATATACCGTATTTTAATAGTTATCATCATAAGTGTTTTGATATTTTTTGTTACGGTACTATATACAGAGAAAATAAATCAGAATGGGAAGGCTTTAGAGCTTAAAATG
>CAJUNN010000020.1:0-2402 GCA_910587955.1 uncultured Lachnospiraceae bacterium
AATCGGAGTAACAGGATTTGAACCTGCGACCTCTCGGCCCCCAGCCGAGCGCGCTACCAAGCTACGCCATACTCCGATAACTCACGTGCAGATATTATTTTAGTCTATATGACGATATTTGTCAAGTGCATATTTTGCAAACTTACACATAAAATTGAAAAAAGCGCAAAACCCCCTGCGTCCCAAGCCCTTAATGCGAGGTGAATACATGATCCAGCACTATCCCTTTACGCTTCTGCCCCTTCCCTATCTCTATGATTCCCTGGAACCTTATGTGGACATGGAAACCATGTACTACCATCACGATAAACATCTCCAGACTTATGTGGACAATCTGAACCGTCTGCTTAAGCCCTGGACAGAATACCACGACTGGACCTTGGAACGCCTCATCCTGGATAACCGGGAGCTGCCGGAATCCATCCGGGAGGATGTTCTGAAAAACGCCGGAGGCGTTTACAACCACCAGCTCTTTTTCGCAGGGATGACGCCCAACCCTACCCTGCCCCAGGGACGGCTTGAGAGAGCCCTATTGCTGGATTTCGGAAACCTGGATGCCTTTTACGAGACCTTTTACCAGATGGCCCTAAAGCTCTTCGGCTCCGGCTATCTCTGGCTTGCCGCCGACGAGCGGGGCAAGCTGGTCCTATTCCCCCTGCCGAACCAGGAAACACCCCTGCCAAAAAATCTGGAGCCCATTATAAATCTGGATCTCTGGGAACACGCATATTACCTGAAACACCAGAACCGCCGGGCCGATTACATCCGGGACTGGTTCCATGTTATCAACTGGAACGAAGCCGGAAGGCGCTACGAAAACGCCCTTTTGGACGCGGAGCTCCGAAAGGGAAACTGAGCGCAATTCCCGTCTACGGCTGTTCGCGGTTCCAGGCCAGGAGAAGATCCACCACGCGCCCGTAGCTTTTGGTTCCGTCCTCCTGGGAATTGACCTTGAGATATACGTCGTTTACCTTGTCGGACACCTCCGAAACCGTTCCCCGGTATGTATCCCAATAAGCATTGTGGTGGAGCAGATCTGCCACCGCCTGATCGCAAAGCTTCTCCCGCACCTGGCGGAAGGCCTCCAGATTCTGGGAATAGAGGGCATTTCCGCTGTAAATATAGGCCAGAATGCTGCCGCTGTAGCGGAATTCCGGGTTGTCCGAGCTGCGGCAGGCCAGATATGCTACAAAATTTGCCTCGTCCTCCCGCATAAACCCTTTCAGATGAGACAGCTCATGACATACAGTAGAAGGCTTGTCGTGATCCGGCATTTTGCTGTTATAATTGGCCTCCACGGTAAACGGACTGTACACTCCCTGCAGAAGCTGATAGGACAAATACCAGGTGCTGGCCACCGGCTTGGGATTTGGATAGTAGCCTGCAAGCTCCGGGTATTCTTTTCCGGCTGCCTGCATGGCGCGGCGGGCCTCCGCCGCCAGATCGCCTCCCACCAGACAGTGTCCTTCCCCGTCCACTTCAATCTCTCCGGCCGCCTCGTTGATCTCCTCTACCAGGCGTTCACAGAGGGCAATCAGCTCCTCCTCCGTGGACTCCTGAAGGGAAAACCCGGCCCGCCGGGAAAAAGGCGTCCGCTGATAGTTAATCCCGCAGTTTAAGGTAAACAGGGCAAATGCAAGCAAGGTCCACCGGGCCAGAATCCAGAGTGCCCGCCGGTGAGAGAGCTTCTTTGCCAAAACCGCGGCAATGCCTGCCAGAATTCCCAGGCCGGCCAGATACAAGAGCACCTCAATGACGGAAAAGGGCAGGGGAGAACACAATCCTCCCAGCAGACGCACCCAGATCGGATAAATATGAACTGCATACCACTCCGCAAATCCAGGCAGGATTCTTGCCGCCAGGTTCAGAAGGAGGCTCATACCGAATAAGCCTCCCCAGAAATACGCATCTCTTTTCTTTTTGTCTTTCCTCTCAGATCTCATTCTTTAAGCCGTCAATCTCTCCTTTGTACTGGTCAATCAAAATCTCTTTCTGGGCAATTTCTTCGCAGATAGGCAGAAGATCTTGGTCAATAATCCCCTGACCGGCATACCGCTCGTAAATCATCTTTCCCAGATCCGTAAAGTCTTTTTTGATGGCACGTTCCAGGCCGTACACCTGGTTTTTCAGGCGGGCCATCTCCGCCAGTTCCCCTGTCTTGCGGCCGACGGTTTCGGCTGCATCGGAGATGGTTCTTCCGATGTTGTCAAAAATATCTTTGTTCATGGCTGCCTCCTATTTTTAGTTCCGCATTCGCCCTTCCAATGCCCCTTCATTAGAAAGATTTCCGGCCGCCAATACATGCGTCCGTAATTCTTTCTGGGCATTGTACGGGCTCCTGCTGATTTTTTTAGTTCCGCATTCGCCCTTCCAATGCCCCTTCATTAGAAAGATTTCCGGCC
>CAJUNN010000020.1:2502-46883 GCA_910587955.1 uncultured Lachnospiraceae bacterium
TTTTTAGTTCCGCATTCGCCCTTCCAATGCCCCTTCATTAGAAAGATTTCCGGCCGCCAATACATGCGTCCGTAATTCTTTCTGGGCATTGTACGGGCTCCTGCTGATTTTTTTTAGTTCCGCATTCGCCCTGTCAGCACACCTGCCTTAGAAAGATTTCCGGTCACATATTACCGTTCCCGTAACTCTTTCTGTGCGCTGACTGGGCTCCTGCTGATTTTTTTTAGTTCCGCATCCGCCCTGCCAGGGCCGAATGCTGTTTATTGTGCTCCGGCGCCTTCCAGGGCCAGGACGCCCCGCATGGCGATAACAGGGCCGCCGGTGTGCTCGATGTACTCCCGGGTGATGGTAACGCGGCCGATGTTGTCGTCTTTGGGTATCTCATACATGATATCCAGCATAAATTCCTCAATGATGGCCCGCAGAGCCCGGGCTCCCGTTTCCTTCTCCATGGCCTTTCCGGCAATGGCCTCCAGGGCCCCTTCGTCAAACTCCAGCTGTACCTCATCCAGGGCCAGAAGCTTCTGGTACTGTTTGAGTATGGCATTCTTCGGTTCTTTTAAGATACGCACCAGCATCTCTTTTGTGAGGCTGCTCAGGGTAAAAATCACCGGAAGGCGTCCCAGGAATTCGGGAATCATGCCGAAATTGCGCAGGTCTTCCAGCGTCACCTTGCCCAGCAGATCCGGATCGCTGTCGTATTTGTCTTTCAAATCCGCCTGGAAGCCCATGGAGGATTTCTTGTTCAGCCTCTCCTTGATCACGTTTTCCAGATCCGGGAAAGCACCGCCGCAGATAAAGAGAATGTTCCGGGTATTTACCGTGGTCAGGGGAACCATGGCATTCTTGCTGTTGGCACCCACGGGAACCTCAATCTCAGCGCCTTCCAGAAGCTTCAATAGTCCCTGCTGCACCGACTCCCCGCTCACATCCCGGTGGTGGGTGTCTTTCTTCTTGGCAATTTTGTCGATCTCGTCGATAAAGACAATTCCCTGCTCTGCCCGCTCTACGTCGTTGTCCGCCGCTGCCAGAAGCTTGGAAATCACGCTCTCAATATCGTCGCCGATATAGCCTGCCTCCGTCAGGGAAGTAGCATCCGCTATGGCCAAAGGCACGTCCAGAAGACGGGCCAGGGTCTTTACCAGATAAGTTTTCCCGCATCCCGTCGGGCCTATCATCAGCATATTGGATTTCTCAATCTCAATCTCGTCCTGAGTTCCCGTGGCCACTCTCTTGTAGTGGTTGTATACTGCCACAGAAATCACTTTCTTGGCATACTCCTGTCCAATCACATACTCGTCCAGGCTGGCCTTAATCCGGTGGGGCGCAGGTATGCTTCGGATATCAAAGACTTTTTTTGCCTCTTCTTTGGGCTTCTTCTTTTTGGCTTTCACCTTCTGCCGCTGGGGAATCAAATTCTGCAGATCCGCCAGATTGATCATACTAATCCCCGGAATCCGGGAAAGATCCCCGTTGCTGTCATGAAAAGTATCCATGGTTTTCTGCAGGCAGTCCGCACAGATGCAGATCCCCTGCCCCAGGGTAATCATCTTTCCGGCTTTGCTCTGAGGCCTGTGGCAGAGAAAGCAGACATCCTCGTATCCGTCTGTTTCCTTATCCGTACTGTCGTCTTTTTCCTCTTCTATTTCAAGTGTCTCGTCTTTGTAATCCTTCTCGTCCATCGTTCCACCTCTTTATCCGATATATCCTCATGCTTTATTCTATCACAAAAAGACAGAAAGACCAAGCATTTGAAAGGAATTACAAGTATTTCCTTCTCATGCCCGGTCTATCCCGCACAATCTTATTTTGAAGCCGCGTCGATCTCTTCCCTGGAATTCAGCGTCACGCTCACGGTCTTTTCCGTATAACCGTCGTCATCCGGTGTCTGCACCGTCACTTCTACGGTCTCGCCTGCTTCATAATACTGGAGGCGTTCCCGCAGGGAATCATAGCTGCTCACGGCCACTCCGTCAAACCGGGTCAGAATATCGCCTTTTTTCAGCCCGGCTTTGTCCGCCGCACAGCCTTTCACTACGGATTTCAGGTAAATTCCCAACGGCATATCGTACTGCTTGGAAATCTCCTCCGTCACATCCTGGCAGTTGATGCCCAGATAGCCAATCTTGTCCGCATCCACCTCAGAGCGGGTAGTCATGGTCTTCAAATCCCCAATCAGGCTCTCCACATCGGAAATAGGAATGGCATAACCCACACCTTCCACATTGTTGGAAGAATACTTGGCTTCATTGATTCCAATCACCTGACCCTGCATGTTCAGAAGGGCCCCGCCGCTGTTTCCCGGATTGATTGCCGCATCCGTCTGGATGAGGGTGTTGTTAATAAGTGTTCCGTCATCGTTCTGCAGGGTGACTTCCCGGCCCAGGGCGCTGACAATGCCCGTCGTCACAGACTGCCCGTATCCCAGGGCGTTTCCGATGGCCACAACCTGTTCTCCTACCTTAAGCTTAGAGGAATCGCCGATGGAAGCCGTCTTAATCTCCGCCATGGTCTCTGCCGGAATATCCTTCAGGGAAACGGCAATCACGCCCACGTCTTTGGTCACATCCGTTCCCTTAATCCGGGCTTCCACCGCATCCGCCCCATCCTTGCCCTCGTCTACGCTAAACAGGACGGTCAGATTGGTTGCCCCTGCAATTACATGGTTGTTTGTCACAATCAGAAGCTCTGTCTCATTCTGTCCGATGATAATCCCTGTACCTGTAGAGGTCTGCTCCCGCTGCTGGGGCATATTGTACCATCCAAACCCCCAAAAGCTCTGCACCTCCCGCACGCTGACATTCGTAATCGCCACCAGGGAAGGCATACATTTCTCCACAATGGACGTTACATCCGCACTGCCGGAATTCATCAGCCCGGAGCCCTCCCCCGTCTGGGGTACCACGCTCTCAATCTGCGGAATTGCCTGGCTGCTGTCCTGGTTCAGAGCCGTCATATCCTCCCCGAACATCTGCCTGCCCGCATAATTCGTAGCCTGGAATGCCGCGCTTGCGATGATTCCAAACACCAGCCCTACACAGGCCGCCCTGCCGAGCAGCCGCAGAAAACTCTTCTTTTTCTTCGGCGGCACATCTCCCGCCGTCCGGCCGGAAGATCCGGTGCGGTAGCTGTCCTGGTAAAAGGGACCGCTGTACCGGTACTCGCTGCCCGAATGGCCTTCCGAATCCGTTTTGCTGCTGTCAAACTCATACATAAGGCATAACTCCCTTCCTTTGTCTGTGTCCAGTGTAGCAGGGAATTGTGTTGAAATTGTGATCAAAAAATTAAAAATTTCTTCAGAATTTTCCTCTTCTCTCTTTCTATCTACAGCAGTTCATTCAAGGTCTCCAGAAGAACATCTACATCAATGGGTTTCGCAATATGGCCGTTCATGCCGCACCGCAGCGCCTCCTGCTTCTCTTCCTCGAAAGCGTTGGCCGTAACGGCCAGAATGGGAATGGAGGAAAGTTTGGCATTTTCCAGCCTGCGGATGGTTTTGGCTGCTTCATAACCGTTCATAACCGGCATCTGGACATCCATCAGCACCAGCTGGTAGTACCCCGGTTCAGATTGCTCCAGCATTTCCACGGCAATCTTTCCGTTCTCCGCAATCTCCGTCGTAAATCCTGCATCCCCCAAAATTTCCATGGCAATTTCCTGGTTCAGCTCGTTATCCTCCGCCAGAAGAATACGCCCGGTGCGAAGCGGCTGCGGGCAGCTTTTCTCATCCTCTGTCTTTTCCTCTTTTTCCTCCACAATGGAGTGCAGGCAGCTCCGAAGCTCCGACAGAAACAGCGGCTTGCTGCAAAAGGCCGTCACTCCCGCTTCCCTGGCTTCGTCTTCAATCTCCGACCAGTCATAAGCCGTCAGCACAATAATGGGGACGTCTTCCCCCATCTCTTTTCGGATTCTCCGTGCTACCTCCACACCGTTCATATCCGGCAGCATCCAATCGATCACGTAGACGCGGTAGCCGTCTCCCCGCATCATAGCCTGGCGGGTGCGCAGCACAGCTTCCTTTCCCGACAGCGTCCACTCTGCACGCATTCCCACCTGCTGGAGCATGTAGGATACGCTGTCGCAGGTGTTGAAATCGTCGTCTACCACCAGGGCCCTTAAATTCTTCAGCTTCGGGATACCCTGAGGCTCCTTGGAATCTCCGCACAGGCGGAAGGTAAAGGCAACCACAAACTCCGTGCCGGCCCCCTGCTCGCTCTTCACTTCAATGGAGCCGTTCATCATATCTACAATATTTTTTGTTATCGCCATTCCCAGACCGGTTCCCTGGATTCCGCTGATGGTGGTATTCTTTTCCCGCTCAAAGGGCTCGAAAATATGGGCTACAAACTCCGGGCTCATACCGATTCCCGTATCCCGGATGCTGAACTCATAGTTGGCGCAGCCCGCCGGCGCACCGGCCTTCTCCGTGATCCGCATACTGATCATGCCGCCGGCGCCCGTATACTTGATGGCGTTGCTCAAAAGATTTAAAAGCACCTGGTTCAGCCGCAGCTTGTCGCAGTAAATCTCCTCATCCAGCACATCTACCGTGTCAATGTACAGCTCCAGCTGCTTTGCATGGATATCCGCCTGTACGATATTGCGCAGGCCGTGCAGGATATCCGGCAGATGGCAGGGATTTTCCTCCAGGTGTATTTTCCCGCTCTCAATGCGGCTCATATCCAGAATATCATTAATCAGGCTCAAAAGGTGATTGCCTGAAGTCATAATTTTCTTAAGATACCCCTCCACCTGCTCCCTGTGATCGATATGGGTAATGGCAAGGGCCGTAAATCCTACAATGGCGTTCATAGGTGTGCGGATGTCGTGGGACATATTGGAGAGGAAGACACTCTTTGCCTTGCTCGCCCGGTTTGCCTGGAGAAGGGCATCCTCCAGAAGGCTCTTCTGTTCCATTTCATTGCGTATTTCTTCATCCACACTGCGGAAGCCCAGGACAACGCCGTGGCCTTCCTCCCATCCCCCCGCCCGCACGGCTTTCATTTGGAAATATTTGATCTCGCCGTCTTTCAGAATCCGGTAATTTACATGGTACTGCTTCTTTCCCTCCAGTTCCCCGCGCATATGCTCCGGGGAAGACATCCGGCACAGCATTTCCTTATCTTCCTCATACACCAGATTCTGTATGTAAAGCGCCATGCTCTCTGTCAGGGACAGCTTGCCGGACGCATCCGCGCCAAGGAGCCAGTTATCTTCCTCTTCGCTTCGGATGAGCATTCCGTCTCCCGTATCCAGATCGAACACACACACTAAGTTATAATCAATACTCAGGGCGTGGACCAGCTCCATCTGGCGCTGCTTGTTCTTTTTCTCCTCAAGCTTCTGGGCCGTACAGTCCAGAAGAAAACGCTGGTAAAAGAGTACTCCGTCTTCTTTCAGGAGCTTTACATTTCCCATCACGTGACGGACTTCCCCGCTCTTATGGCGGATCCGGTATTCCACACTAATGCTGTCATCCTCTTTTTTCAGCTCCCGGATAGCCTCCTGAAGCTTCTCCCGATCCTCCTCCAGAACAGCAGAAGCTACCATATCAAAGCCTTCCTCCTCCATCTCATCCTGGGAACTGTATCCCAGAAGCCGGAGAGCCGCCCGGTTCACACTGATAACATGGGAACCGTCCAGCGTATGGCACATCACGCCGCAGTCCATGGCTGTAAAGATCGTCTCCAGCGTGTGGTTTTTCTGTATGATTTCCTGCTCATAGGCCCGCTCCTGGGTCACGTCGATGGCAACGCCCACGGTCCCCATCACGCTGCCGTCCAGATCATAAAGGGGCGACTTGTAGGTAGTCAGAAGCTTTGTCCCTTCCCCGCTTTTCACCATTTCCTCGGAGACACAGGTTTTTCTGCTGTCCATAACCACCCGCTCCGACTCGATGCAGGCGGGATCGTCTTCCTCCACGTCCCAGATATAGGCGTGGCCGCGCCCTTCCACCTGGTTCTTGGTCTTATTCACCGTCTTGCAGAAACTGTCATTCACTTTCTCATGAATCCCGTCCTTATCTTTAAACCATACGAGATTCGGCACATTGTTGATAGCAGCCTCCAGGTACTGGCTGGTCTGCCAGAAATCTTTATCCGTTTTGCACTTCTGCTGCCATTTCAGAAAACGGAAACGAATCTCCTCCTCTGACATGGCTTCCGGCCACAGGTCCTGAACCCTGGGCAGAATATCTTTCAAAAAAGGGATCTGCCCGGAATCTGCCAGCAGAATAAGCTCCGCCTTTGCGAATCCGTCTCCAGACAGAATCCGCAGCGCTTCCTCCCCCGGAAGTCCCTCTAAATTGGCAAAAACCACATTGGCCTGCCCGGCAAGCGCTTCTTCAAATTCCCCGCTCCAGACAAATTCATGGGTAAAATATTCCAGCGGCTGCATCTCCTTTGCAATTTCAAATGCTCTGCAAGGGCGGCCTGCAAGATAAAACGAAACATGGCAATGGTACATCCCACTGTCTCCTCTCTGCTCTGTAAGTTTTTCAAATCCGTTCTTTACCTACAGGACTATTTTATCAAGACCTAGAAATCGTGTCAATAATAGAAACAGCCCGGAATTCAGACAATTTTTCCGTCCTGCCGGAGGAAACAAATTTCGGAACAAATCCGGGGCGGCGCAGGACTTGAAAGGCAGAACCATTCGTGATAAAATTATGTGCGCCATATAAATATGGCGATGTTCGGAGAGGCATTCAGTCTCACATTGTATTCTTAATTTCAGGGGGAATCTTGTATGAAAATTCTAGTTAATCAAAAGCTTGCCACGCGCATCAGCATCATTACAACAGCCATTATCTGTGCAGGTATGCTGCTGCTCTGGCTCATCGTATCCAACCGTGTTTCTTCTATGGTGGAGAACAACATTACCAACCAAATGACGGACGCCGTAGAATCCAGAGCCTCCATCATCAATGATTATGTATCATCCGCGGAAGAATATATGATGGCCTTCGCCCTCGGAAATGAAGTCCGCGATCTGCTCAACGATCCGGAGGATCCGGTTCTGCTGCAGAAGGGACAAAAGTACACGGAAGACTTTGCCGGAATCAAAGGCATCTTCGAAGGATTGTACATCGCCACTCCCTCCACCTACATTCTGACGCATACCTCCCAGGGTGCCATCGGGATGACGACCCGTACCGGCGACTCCCTGGAAGAATTCCGCAATACCATACTGGCCCGGCCGCAGCTGACCAATCTGGGAATTATGAAATCTCCGGGAACCGGAAGCATGATTCTCTCCATGTATTATCCGCTTTTTGAAGGCCAGAAGTGCATTGGCTATGTAGGTGCCGGCGTATACGCCAGCCATCTGATGGATGTACTGCTGGATTTGAATATTAAGGGACTCCCTAACAGTGAATATGTATTTTTAAACGTAGACACCGGTACATACCTGTATCACGAGGACGAAGAGCTGCTCAACACAGAAACCACGGACAAAGGTTATCTGGAAATCATTCAGCGGATCAAAGCCACCGGGGACACACAGGCAGCCACTTTCTCCTACAAGGATGAAAACGGTGTAAAACAGCTGATTGTTTATAAATATCTGAAAGACCGGAACTGGGTATTTATGGTACGCGACAATGCAGCGGAAGTTTACGGACAGGTAACGGCCGTACGCGTTACCGTGGGAATCCTGTGTGCACTCGTAGCAGGAGTAATCATACTCGTTACACTTCTAATTCTGCACCGGGAAGGGCGGGAACTTCTGGCCATGGAACGGGCCATCAGCCGCCTGGGCAATCTGGAGCTTTCCGCAGACCAGGAACTGGAACCCTTCTACGGGCGCAACGATGAGATCGGCAAGATTGCTCAAACCGTCCATCACGTCTGCGGCTGCCTGCGCAAGACCATCGAGGATATCGGCCGTATCCTGGGAGAGATGGCAAACGGCAATATCGCCGTAGATGTAAGGCAAAATGAAGACTACTATATCGGAGATTTCCGGGTTCTGGCGGAAAGTCTGAAGAGTATCCGCACCCATCTAACGGATGTCATGCGTGATATTACCCAGATCGCAAACCAGGTGAACAGCGGCGCAAACCAGGTTTCTGCGGGAGCCCAGGCCCTGTCCCAGGGAACTATGCAGCAGAAGGTTTCCATCAACAAGCTTGTGTCCAATGTTACCGACATCACCTCGCAAATCCAGAACAGCACGGTCCGCTGCGGCAATGCCAGCGATCTGGTTGACAAGGCTACCGGGTATGCAGACGAAGCCGACACAAAGATGGAGCAGCTGGTTACAGCCACGCAAAATATCGATCGGTCCTCGGCCCAGATCGGCAGCATTATAAAAACCATTGAAGACATTGCCTTCCAGACAAATATTCTTGCACTAAACGCCGCCGTGGAGGCTTCCCGGGCAGGAACCGCAGGAAAAGGATTTTCTGTGGTGGCGGATGAAGTCCGAAATCTGGCAGCCAAATCTACCGAAGCCGCAAGAAACACAAGCTCTTTGATCGGACGTTCTATTCACGATGTAAAAACGGGTACGGAATCCACAAGCCTTGCAATCTCTGCCATGCAGGTTATCAATGAATGTATCCAGTCTATCAAAACACTGATGGATGAAATCGCACAGGCCAGCGCCCAGCAGTCGGAAATGATTGTCTCTGTGGAAAACAGAATCAAAGAAGTATCCAAGGTAACGGAGGAAAACTCCGCTGCTGCCGAAGAAAGCGCCGCGATTTCCAATGAACTGTCCAATCAGGCAAAAACACTGAATCAGCTCATCGGCCAATTCCGTATTTAGCAGCTTTCTTTACAAGGTCCATGCAACATGCTCCCGGACAATCCGGGCCGGCGTCCCTGCCGCTATACAGCCGGCAGGGACGTGAGTTGTTCCCTTAAAACTTATTGATCGCCACTGCCGTATCGGCGCCCCCTAATGCAAACAGCCTTTTATATTCCAGACTTTCAATTTTAGGCACTCCTTCCCAAAAATCTATCTCCCGGACGGATTCCGCTGTTAAAATTCCTTTTTTTAAACAGCTCTCCAGACTTTTCCCTTCCTTTTTAAACGCCTCTACTCGGAATGCCTCTTCCTCGGACATAACGGGATGCCTTTTCTTTGCCTGCTGTCCTCCAATTCGATCATCCAGACACAAAGCGGATGCCATAGCCCAAAAATAAGTTTCATTCCGATACATATGGTACAGCTCAAGAAATGTCAAAGCAATGGAATACAAATTGATATGTGCGTTTCTTATATCAATGGCTTTCCTCTCTATGTTATCCGACAAAGCAATGGCAGATAAACATATACTTGTGGCCCTGTTTTCCAAATTCGCCTCTATCAAAGCCCACTCACAGAAAAACGGGCGGGATTCTACGACATAGTGGACATTCCGGAATAACTGCACCGCTTGCTCCGGCTGTTTTACTGTCCGGTACAGTTTTGATAAGTGGACAATGATATACTCATCATAGGGATCAATCTCCAAAACCTTTCTGTCTATCTTAACAGCCAAGGTATTGTTTTTCTTCACAAAATATTCGGATATGTACCGCCAGCTTCTAAGGCGCTCCACATATTCTCCCCTTTGGTGGGCCTCTATTGCGGCCTGCGTCATTTGGATGAAAATTTCGTCGAAATCATAGTGGAATTCTTCATCCAGTATCTTTCTTGCCGATCTTGCAATGGATAAATGCCGGGTATAAATCATATCACCGCTTACGGTACTGGCCGCCTCATCCCCTAAAGGTCCCAGAATACTCTTTTTAATGTCCGTTTCCTTACAGTGATAAAGCTGTGCCATAACAGGCTTTGATAAAAAATACAATTTCTCGGAGTGCATGGCCACAATATAGGCAAAGGCATCCAGCAAAGTCTCCTGATACAACGGTATTTCTCCCAGACGCCTCAGCATTTCCCGCACATGATCATGCAGTTCATCCCCATACCGCGTTGCCAGCATGGCGCCCAGCAGCGCACCTTCATCCGGCTCGTTAATTTCTTCATTCCGGGAGGACTGTACCAAACGCTTTTTGGCCTCCTCTGCACTCAATCCTTTCAGCCTCCCAAGTCCCTGATCTCCCAGAACTCTCCAGGCATCTATAAACTTTCCTGCATCTTTTTCATCAATGCCCTTAAGGCGGGGCCTGCTAAAATTGGAAACACTCCTCCACTGCTGTTTATCTGCATCACTGTTAATCCAGTCCGTATCCCTGGCACAAATCAAAAAATGTATATGCTGATACTTCCGTTTCTTTAGCTTTTTTAATAATTCAAATAATTTTTGCGCCACCGGAAAGCAGTCATCCACCGCAATAATCCAGTTTCCTTCTCTTGTGAAATTTAATAGCTGTTCCTCATGAAGGGGCGTATCCTTTTCCGGACGCCGCAAAACCAGCGCCTGCCACCCGTTTTCTTTACAAAGTTCCCGGATGGTCTGTAGCAAAATGGTAGTTTTTCCCTCTCCGCCTGCTGCAGAAAGCAAAATACATTTGGTTTGATTATTCTCATTGCAGCTCAAAAACTCTTTCTGCAAAACAGGTACAATTCCTCGAAGCGGTATATAAGAAGAAAAAATGTCATTATAGGACGGCTCTTTCCCGTCAAAGTATTTCAAAATATCTTCTTTATCCGGTTCTTTCCTATTTCTGATAAATTTTTCATCTATCAAATGCCACCCTGCCGGCGCCTTCACTTCCTCCCCTTTTTCTTTTTTTCCTCCCCCTTTTCCGGCAGAAAATCCAACGCAGGGAAATACCCATGTATCCGTGCCCTCCGCCCGAAAATTCTCCGGCAGTCTCCCGGAAGCATCCAGCACAAATCCGTCATCTCTTGCTGACCAGCGCCTGGGCATAATGCGGACCGCATGTTCATGAAAATCCAGCTCTCCCCAATACAAGGAATTGTAATATTCTTCATCTTCCCTGGCCTGAAAAGCAGCCCCGCACTGTATAGACAAAAATCCCGAACCAGCCGCCGCTGTATAGCCTCCGCTGTTTTTGTGCATATGCCCGTGAAGATAAATAGCCTTATGTTTTGCAAATAAAACGGAAATCTGGTCTCTTTGTTCCCCCTGCAGCCAGTCCAGCGGATGATGTCCCAATATAATTTTATAATCGCAGCCTTCCAGCTTTTGCAGCGCTTCCTTTAAAATCCATTTTCCAGGCGTAAGCTGCTCCTTATCCTTATCCGAATTTGACAGCCAGGCTGTATGAATCCCTGCAATGCCTATTTTTTTCCCTTCTTTTTCTACTATGTCATGAATACAGGCAGGAACATCAAAAAAGCCCTCTATAGGAAAGCACAAATCATCCATAGAAATGCCATGCCGGAAGGCGGAAAAACGTTCAAAAATTTCCCGGCGCTTATTCAGTCCCACTTCGTCTGCATCAAAAAAATCCGGCCTTTTTTGAATCACGTCATATAAAGAAATGGCTGCTACCCCGCATTTCTCTCTGTCCACATCGTGATTCCCCGGGATAATATAAATCTTCGGGAAGTTATCATATACGTCAATAACCGGAAGCAAAAATTCATTGGTAAATGTGGCATACTCCTTTTCACTTCCCTTATTTGCAATGTCCCCGGTTATAAAAATCATATCTGGCACAAAGCCTTTTTCTTTCTGTTCTTTCATATGAGCATGTATGGATTTAAATAATTTTATTTGTCCGTAATTATCTTTTCCCGTATGAAAATCCGATAAATGCAGCCATCTTAAGTTTCCCATATTTCGGCATTCTCCTTTTTCTTTTGCATGTTACACAGTAGCTACCCGGCCATTTAATTCCGCCCGCTTTCCTGCGATTTCCAAGAAATCTGCTTTCACACTCTCATACTTGGAAGGATCCCGCAGAATTGCGGAAGGGTGATAGGTGGCAGTCAGCGCGCAGTTTTTCCGAAGTGTCCAGGTGCCGTGCTGCCTGGTGATTTTAAAATCCGGGGAGATAATCCGCTGGGCGGCCACACGGCCAAGGCAGACAATGATCCTGGGCTTTAGAAGAAAGGTCTCGTACTTTAGATAGGGAAAACATGCCTCTTTTTCCTCCTCTTTCGGATCACGGTTTCCAGGGGGATGACATTTCAGAATATTCGTTATGTAAATTTCTTCCCGGGTGAGCCCGCAGTCCCGCAAAAGGCTGTCCAAGATTTCCCCGGAAGGTCCTACAAAGGGAATCCCCTGCTGGTCTTCCTGTCCTCCGGGCGCCTCGGCGATCACCATAATGTCCGCCTTGCGGTCTCCCCGCCCCATAACCGGCAGATGCCTGGTCCGGCTTAATGGACACTGGGTGCAGACGGCAATGTGCTGTTCGATGTCGTTCCATGTATACTGCATAAAACTCCCTCTTCCTTCAAATTTACTGCCGCCGTTTTGCTGCAGCCTGAACGAAAACATTTTATTTGGAAGAGTATACCATATAGGAACATATCCGAAAAATACATTCTTAATCCTCCACTGGCAGACTCTCCCTCACACAAAGGGTCCCATACCCCGCATGTGTCAAGTTGATGTCACAGATTTTTTTACTTTTCCCGCGTAAAAATCGGTGAAACCCGCATAACTTCCTGGGGCACATGGTAAATTATTACTTAGTAGGGGCAAAATTGGAGGCAAATTATTATCAAGTTAGTTTCTCTTTACTCTATCCTCCCTACAAACATAATTTAAGCTAAAGAATTATTTTCCTCTGATGTGTTCTACTCTTCCTTCATCACACGCAAAACAATATCCAGATGATTAACATATTTCTTATTTTCAGGCTCCAATTCTATTGCTTTCCTCATTTCTTTCACCGCTTCTTCATATTTCTCCAGAGCATGCAGGATAATTCCCAAGCTGTTATGATACCTTGCATTTTCAGGCTCTAGCTCTACCGCCTTCCTTGACTCTTTCTCTGCTTCTTCATATTTCTCCATTGCATGCAGGGTAATTCCCAAGCTGTTATGATAGCTTGCATTTTCAGGCTCTAGCTCTACTGCCTTCCTCTTCTCCATTTTCGCTTCTTCATATTTCTTCATCTCATGCAGGGTAACTCCCAAGCTGTCATGATATCTTGCATTTTCAGGCTCTAGCTCTACCGCTTTCCTCTTCTCTATTGCCCCTTCTTCATATTTCTCCATCTCATGCAGGGTAACTCCCATAATATAATGATATCGAGAATTTTTTGCATTCAGATTTACTAACTGCTTCTCTATCTCCCAAGCTTCTTCATAGTTACCGTTATTATGTAATACAACAGCCTCTCTATATAACCGTTGCTGATCCGCCTGATTTGTAATCTTCTCAACAACATGGCTAATCTCTCCTTCTTCAGTTTTATCTTCTACGTGTTCCCCCTGCTCAAACTCTTTGCCCCCTAACGATACCTCCGTAAATCTATCAATAGCATTGGAAAGCATCTGAAAGCGTTCTTCTGCATCATTCAAAAAGGTTTCTTTGGACGGCAGTTTATAATCAAATGCCTCTCCCATAAAACACATTACTTCATCAAACCCATTATGTTTAATTAAATATCCCTCCGCCTTTTCCAAAAAATCTAAAACCTTTCCATATGCTTTGTCTTTTTTATAAATCATCCAGTACGGAAACAACCATTCATTCTTTTTAAACTTTTCGCTATTTTCAATTAAAAAGTTCATGAGGCTGTTATCATTACCTGCATACCCAATAAAAACCGGATGATACTCTGAAAAAAGCCTCTCCTAACGCCTTTTTCCAATTATCATGAAGCACCTCTAACTCATCTGTCCTGTTCTTTGGATCAAGCAAAAGATCTCTATGAATTTTTATGATAGTAGGTCTTGATATGTGTTTGGTAACATAATGTGCTAAAGATTCATGTCCTATAACCAAAGGTATTTTTTGCTCATAATAATTCACAGCATCTTCTGTCAAATGGTCAAAATTAGTTGTTATCACAACATTATGCGGGGTCTCTGTCAATAAATGAGAAAGCATAACATATCCGATACTGGGTCTGGCATGTTCCATCTGTTTTTCCAGATAATTATATCCATCCACTGGCTGTCTTAGAAAGCGTCTTTCATAAAATTTACTGTAAAAACTGTACTTATTTTCTTCCGTTATGTTTAAATCTTCTTTCCACTTTACATGTGATTTTTCATTTCTTAGCTCAAGTTCTTCGTCCCACATTGTAACCAGTTCCTGCCCAGATTTTATTCCGGAAGAGAGCGATGCACCTGCTCCAAGTACAAAACAAAATTTTCTTGGGTGAGGACCACTTGACACTTCTTTCACTTCATATATAAATCCCTTTAAACTTAATTCCTCACAATTCATTCGTATCTCCTTATGCACACTTTCAACTCCATCTGTCACCTTAGAGTCTACTTTACTTTGTGCTGCTTTCCTTTCACCAGTATTCACAATTTTATAATCTCTATATACTTATATAAATATATTATCACAAAATCTAATTCAATCAAGATTTGCTTTCATGTTTACTCCGGCAAACTCCATATTATCTATAATTCTTCTGGAAAGTTCCTTATCCTCATATCCTGACAACGACAATTTTTTATTGATCCACCGAATATTATATTCCCTATAAATACACACCCAATAAAAGTTTCTACCCCGGCAGACTCTCCCTCACACAAAGCGCCCCCCATCCCACCCAGGCATTGGGATACACCTCAAATCCCGGCAGGGGACGCGCTCCTTTCTGCAGGTAAACCTTTACCTTTTCCCCGTAAAGGAAGGGATCGTTCCCGTCCGTAATCCCCCACTGCATGAGAAGCGCCGCCGCTCCGGTCACAAAGGGGGTAGCAAAGGAAGTCCCCGTGGCCTGGGCATATCCGCCGCCGGGAGCCGTGGTTACAATATTTACTCCGGGAGCCGCCAGGTCCGGGCCCGGAAAGCCGTCTCCCCCGGAAACGCCCCGGCCGGAAAAGTCCGCGTAAGTCAGGTTCCGGCTGTCATAGGCGCCCACGGCGATAATTTTCCGGGCAGTAGAGGGAATGGTCAGGGTTGCATAGGGGGTGGGATACAGAAAGCGGGTATTTTCATTCAGAGCCGCACTGCTGGGAAGCCAAAGATGAAATTCCCCGTCTTTCACCTGTCTGGGAATCAGGGTAAAGGTCCAGATCCCGGAATCAATATAATCCCGGCGCGGAAGAAACTCTACGTAGATTTCCTGGGACGGGCTGTAAGGCGTGGGCTCCCCGTAATACAGAAGAATCTCCGTATTTTCCAAAGTGAAACGCTGAGGGCCCAAAATATTCTGAATGGGGCCTGCCGTTCTCCCGCCGGGACTGGTGAGCATAATGTCCACTGTATCCAGGTATGATTTCCAGATCTGCACATTTAAGGCAGCTTCGTACTCTCCCACAGCCAGAGGAACCTCCGTTTGGCTGCCCTCCTGAAGGGTCCCCCCCGTGTGGCCGCTGGCATATCCCTCGTTTCCCGTACCGATGCAGATGACGGATTTCCAAATATTCGCCATATCCGTAATATACGTTTCCAGAAGGGAAGTACCGTTGTGAGCCCCATAAGTATTGCCAAAGCTGACATTGACCGCCGCAGGAAGGCCGTAGGCGATGGCTTTGCGCAGGCAGTAATCGAGCCCCTGCATCAGCTCTGTAGTCCTGGGAAAAGATTCTGTCCTGGGCACCCCCAGCTTTACCACCAAAAGGGGACTTTGGCTTGCCACTCCCCGGTAGCGTCCGCCGCTGGCTCTCCCGTTTCCCGCCGCAATTCCCAGCACCCGGGTTCCGTGGCCGCTGGCATCCACACTTGGGACAAGCCCTCTTCCCTGTCCTTGGTCGTACTGTCTTAGGGCTTCGTCAATCTGTTCCTTCGTATACTCCGTCCCCATCCGGTAGCCCTCCGGCGGATTTCCGGAAATGGTCTGATCCCAGAGCGCCAAAATCCGGCTGCTCCCGTCCTCGTTGCGGAAATCCGGGTGGGTATAGTCCACCCCGGAGTCCAGGACAGCCACCAGAATCCCCTGCCCGTAAAGATCATATCCCGGACCCTGCACGCTGGTAATGCAGGAGGCCGCCCTTCCCTGGTTCACGGAGAAGAACAGCCTCTTTGGTTTCTCAATATATTCAATTTCCGGGATCTCCGCCAGCCTGGAAATGAGGGACTCCGGCACTGTCAGGATGGCGTACTCATTCATCAGCTCCACCACCTGGATACCTTCGTCCGCCAGGCGGCCGATGGTTCCGCTGTACTTTACTATCAGTTCCCAGGTACGCTCCTGCCGGTCATAACCTACATCCAAGTTCAGGGACTTCTCCCGCTCCGCCTCTGTGGCGTCCAACGCCAGATTCAGCATATTTTCCAGTTTTGAATTATCCATAACACCTGTTGCATCCCTCAACGTTTCCTTCCTATTACTCTATGCACCTCCTGCAATTCCTCCACTGAAATCTGGCCGGGCGCTGAAGCCTGTCCCGCCGTCCCGAACGTCATGGCCGAGCCGAATATTTCTCCGGAAATCCGGCTGACCGCTCCAAGCGCTCCCATGGAAATGGCAATCAAAGGCTGCCTGGCATATCGGCTTTTCATCTCCCAGGAAACCGAAAGAAGGGTCAGCACATCTCCCGGATCTCCGGGCATCACTGCAATTTTCAAGAGATCGGCTCCCGCCTCCTGCATTCTTTTCAGCCGTTCCAGCATTTCCTCCCTGGGCGGCGTTTTTTGAAAATCATGGCTGGAAGCTACTACCTTCACCCCCTGCCCGCGGGCTTTGCGGCAAACCCGGGAAAGAAGCTTCTCCCCCATAAAAAATTCCACGTCCAAAAGATCGGCTTTTCCAAGGTCCAGCACCTGCCATAAAAATGTTTCATAAGCTTCTGCGGAGATCTCCTGCTCTCCGCCTTCCCCTGCGCTTCGGAAGGTCACAAGCAAGGGGAACTCCCCCAGCCCTTCCCGGAGATCCTCCAGGATCTCTGCAAGTTTCTCCGGGTCTCCCGTCCCCTCATACCAATCGGCACGCCACTCCGCCAAGTCTGCTCCCGAAGCCTTAGCTGTTCCCATCTGCTTTCGAATCTCCTCACGGGTCCTGCCCACGATGGGTACGCAGATTTTGGGACGGCCCTCTCCAAAGACCAAATTTCTTACCTGGACAACGTTCATGTTTTTTCTCCTATTAAAGTTCCGCTGCTGCCGTTTTTTATTCTATTATCATTGCTTTCTGATTCATTTTACCATATAATAGAGATATTGGCGAACTATTTCGAAACGAAGAGAGGTAAACAGTTATGGAAGAAAAAGTGACTATGGACGACTACGCAGCCGAGCTGGAGGCATCTTTCCACAAAGTGCAGGAAGGAGATATCCTGACCGGAACCGTCATCGGTGTATCGGAGACAGAGGTTACTCTGGATCTGAAATCCTACACCGAGGGCATCATCCGTCCGGAAGATTACTCCAGTGATCCTGCATTCTCCATCAAGAATGATGTGCAGCTCGGAGAAGAAGTGACAGCAACTGTCCTCCGCGCAGACGACGGACAGGGACACATCCTGCTCTCCCGCAAAGCGGCTGCCGATGAGACGGCATGGAAGAAAGTAAACGAATATCTGGAAAACGGAACCGTTCTGGATGTGAAAGTAGCAGGCGTAGTCAACGCCGGAGTCATTGCTTATGTGGAAGGGCTGCGGGGATTCGTTCCTGCCTCCAAGCTCTCCTTAAGCTATGTGGAAAACCTGGAAGACTGGCTTCACAAGGAGATAGAAGTGCAAGTCATTACCGTGGAACCGGAGAAGAAGAAGCTGGTACTTTCCGCCAGGGAAATTCTGCGCAAAAAGGCTGCGGAAGCGCGCAGAAATAAGATCTCAAACGTTCAAATCGGACTGGTAACAGAGGGCAAGGTGGAAAGCATTCAGCCCTATGGTGCATTCATCGATCTGGGCGACGGACTTTCCGGTCTCGTTCACGTGTCCCAGATTTCCGAAAAACGGATTAAGAGCCCGGACGTAGTACTCAAAGTAGGGGACACCGTTAAGGTTAAAGTAATCGCCATCAAAGACGGAAAGCTCTCCCTGAGCATGAAAGCTTTGAACGATGCGGCAGCCGAGGAAATCCGCGAGGAAAAGATTGTGCTTCCCAAAGCGGAGAATGTGACCACCAGCCTGGGGGATTTGTTTAAGAATATCAAGCTGTAACACAGCATTTGCAATAGCTGCCAGAGGGCTGCTGCAGACGTACTTCCTGCGTCTGCGACAGCCCTTTTGCCAGTGTCCCGGAAAGGAGCGTAAGACACATGAATCACATTCTGCTTTTGGAGGATGACCAAAGCCTTATAGACGGGCTTTTATATACACTGGAAAGGAACGGTTTTTCTGCGGATACGGCCCAGACTGTGGAACAGGCCCTGGCCCTCCTGCACAATCCCGGACATTCCTACGATTTGCTGCTTCTGGATGTAACCCTGCCGGACGGAACGGGATTTGATGTCTGCTCCCGGGTGCGCGCCGGGGGAAACCAGGTTCCCATCATCTTTCTCACTGCCTCCGACGAGGAGCTCCACATTATCCGGGGCCTGGACAGCGGCGGGGACGACTATATCACCAAGCCTTTTAAGCTGGGGGAACTGCTCTCCCGCATCCGGGCTCTGCTTCGCAGGGCCGGTATGGCAAAAGAGGCAGAGGAACCGGTCTTGCACTGCGGAGATTTGTCCATCGATTACGCAGGAAACCGGGCTTCTTTAAACGGCCTTCCCCTGGATCTGACGGCTGCAGAATACCGCCTTCTCTGCCTCCTTGCCCGCAACGCAGGGCAGACCGTATCCCGCAGCCGGATTCTGGAGACCCTCTGGGACAACACCGGCAATTTCGTAGATGACAACACCTTATCCGTCTACATCCGCAGGCTCCGGGAAAAAATAGAACCTGAGCCCTCCCGCCCTATCCGTCTGATCACAGTCCGGGGCTTCGGCTACCGGTGGAATGAGGTGCATCTATGAATATCCTTCAGGAAAAAGCTGCCCGCAGATTCATATTCTCTCTCCTCTTCATCTTCCTGCTTTCCCTGCTGCTGAACGTGATACTGGTTCTGGAACAGGGACGCTTCACCCGCCGGCTCCTTCTGGAGCAAAGCCAAGCTGTAGCCTCCGCCCTTTTAGAAGAACAAGTACCAAGAGATCTGGCCGCCAGGGCACTCACCGGCACCCGGACCTCACCGGAAGGCATACGCCTCCTTAAGCAGCTTGGCATGGCCGAAAATGCTTCCCTGCCTTCCCTCCGGCTCTCGGACTTTTCCATTGTGTGCTCTTTTCTCTCCCTGCTCCTGATTTTTGCCCTTCTTTTTGCCGCGGCATTCCGCTTCTTCCTGGGACAGGAACGCCTATATGAGAACGCCATTTCCGTGATAGCCTCTTATACGGAAGGCAGGTTTGAAAAACAGCTCCCCCAGTCCTGCAGCGGCACAATCTACCGGCTTTTCACTTCTGTCAACCACATGGCTGCGGCCCTGAAAAGCGGACAGGAACTGGAACGCCAGACAAAGGATTTTCTCAAGAATACCATTTCTGACATCTCCCACCAGCTGAAAACGCCCCTGGCTGCCTTGTCTATGTACAATGAAATCCTTCTGGAAGAACCGGATCAGGTGCAGACAGTCCGCACCTTCGCTCTGAAATCCGGCGCAGCCATCGATCGGATGCAGACTCTCATTCTCTCCCTTCTAAAAATCGCCCGTCTGGACAGCAGGGCCATCACTTTTCAAAAACGGACCTGTCCTGTGAAAGAACTTCTCCTCAAGGCCGCCGAACCGCTTACCCAGCAGGCCGCACAGGAGCAAAAAACTTTCTCATTTTTAAATCTTTCCGCCAAAACCTTGTTCTGCGATCCCATATGGACAGCCGAGGCCCTGGGAAATCTGTTGAAAAATGCCCTGGAGCACTCCCCCTCCGGCGGGGAAATCCAGATTTCCTTTCAGCAGACTGCCTTAGAAGCCGGCGTCCGGGTGTCCGACAAAGGGCCCGGCATTCCGCCGGAAGATTTCCATCATATTTTCAAACGCTTCTACCGCAGCAAAGCTTCTGCCGATTCCCCCGGCACCGGCTTAGGCCTTCCTCTGGCCCAGGCCATTGCCCAGGGACAAGGCGGACGGATCGATGTACAGAATTTGCCGGGCCTGGGCTGCGCTTTTACCTTGTATCTTCCCCTTTCCGCCGGCTTACAAAACTGTAAGGAAGAATTCACCTCATTGTAATCTCCTGCTGGTAGACTACTAGGTATAAAGGAGGTACTTTATTTATGGAAATCTTAACCGTACAGCATCTATGCAAAACATACGGCCAGGGCGAAAACAGTGTCCAGGCCCTCCGAGACGTCTCTTTCACCCTGCAGAAAGGGGAATTTGCCGCCATTGTCGGGGAATCCGGCAGCGGAAAAACAACCCTTCTGAATCTCATCGGCGGCCTGGATGAGCCGTCTTCCGGCCGGATCCTTCTGAGCGGTCAGGAGCTTAGCTCCATGAAAGAGGAGGAGCGTACCGTCTTCCGCCGGAGAAACATCGGCTTTGTCTTCCAGTCTTTCCAGCTTATCCCGGAGCTTACCGTAGAACAAAATATTGCTTTCCCTCTGCTTTTGGACTGCCGGAAACCGGACGGCAGAGAACTTCTGGAGCTTTTGAATCTTTTAGGGCTTGCGCCCCGCCGGAATCATCTGCCCAGCCAGCTCTCCGGTGGCCAGCAGCAGCGGACTGCCATCGGCCGTGCCCTCATTCACCGCCCCATGCTGATCCTGGCCGACGAACCTACGGGCAACCTGGACAGCAAGAACAGCCAGGAGGTTATGGAGCTTCTCACCCAGGCTGCCCGCCATTACCGTCAGACAATTCTCATGATCACTCACAATCCCGGACTGACCGCCTACGCGGACCGGGTGCTCCAGGTAACTGACGGAATTTTGACAGACTTAGGAGGGAACTGCAATGAAAAGCTATCTTAGTCTCATTCCCGCCTATGCAAAAGTTCACAAAAAGCAGAACCGCATGACCATCCTGTGCATTATCCTGGCCGTCTTTCTAGTGACGGCTATCTTCGGCATGGCAGACATGGAAATCCGTGCCCAGAAGGTGAATGCCATCTCCCAGTACGGAAACTGGCACATCCAGATAAAGGATTTGTCCCCGGAAGACGCCGCAGTCATTGCCGCGCGCCCGGATGTCGCTTTCTCCTCCTGGTACAATGTGATCAACTACCGCCTGAAGGAGGATTATTTCATCCAAGGGAAGCGCGCCGCCGTCTGCGGCATGGAACCCTCTATGCTTGACATCATGGAATACGACCTGCTGGACGGATGCTTCCCGGAAAATGACCGTCAGATCGTTCTCACCAGCAATGCCAGGGAAACTCTTGGCCTCTCCCTGGGAGACACCGTCACTTTACAGACCCCTTCCGGGGAATCGGCGGAATTTTCCATATCCGCTTTCGGCATGGACAATCAAAGTGCCCTGAAAACAGACGCTGTCATCGCCTTTTTACCCCTCCGCGCCTTTCAGAACCTGTACCAGAATATAAATTCCGGCAGCGGTGACGTGGATTTGGTGTACTATGTCCAATTTTCCCGGCACTGCAATATCCGCAAGGCCATCACGGACATTCGGGAGCAATTCTCCCTGTCCCGGGAGCAGATCGGAGAAAACACCCTTCTCCTGGGGCTCCTTGGCTTTAGCAAGGATTCCTATATGCTGGGCCTGTATGCTACCGCCCTGGTTCTCTTTTTTCTAGTTCTGACCGCCGGAGTCCTGATGGTGGCAAGCAGTATGAACAGCAGTATTGCCCAGCGGACACAGTTCTTCGGGCTTCTCCGCTGTATCGGAGCCGGCCGGAAACAGATCCGCCGCTTTGTACTGCTGGAGTCCCTGAACTGGTGCTGCACGGCCATTCCGGCGGGCATTCTTCTGGGCTCTGCAGCCGTATGGGTTCTCTGCGCCGCACTGCGTTTTCTAAGTCCCAGATATTTTGCCGACATGCCTGTCCTGGGCATCAGTCCGGCAGGTATTCTCTGCGGCGCCGTTACCGGACTTTGTACTGTTCTGCTGGCGGCACGCTCCCCTGCCAAGAGGGCAGCCAGGGTATCTCCCGTCACTGCAGTTTCCGGAAACGCTGTCTCTATATCCGGCAGCCAAAAAGCCGCAGACACGTCCCTGGGCCGGGTGGAAACAGCACTTGGCATCCGCCACGCTACCCTGAGGAAAAAGAATTTCCTGCTCATGTCCTGCTCCTTTGCCTTAAGCATCATCCTCTTTCTGACGTTTTCCGTCTCCACAGACTTTATGCGCCATGCCATCAAACCTCTGCAGCCCTACACGCCGGATCTGTCTATTGCAAGCCCGGACCAAAGCCCTTCCGTTGACAGCAGCCTCCCCGGGAAAATTGCCGGAATAAGCGGAGTGAAACGGGTTTACGCGAGAAAATTTGCCTATGATGTACCTGCAGTGATTCGCGGGGAAAGCCGGACCGTTATGCTGATTTCCTATGATCTGCAGCAGCTGAACTGGGTGGAGGAATCTCAATATCTGACGGACGGAGATTTGTCTCTTCTGACCGAAGACGCCAATTATGTGCTGAATGTCCACTATAATCAGGAAGGCACCCTGGAAACGGGAGAGTCCATAGAAACTTCCTTGGGAGAGCTTACCGTAGCGGGAATCCTGTCCCACTGCCCCTTTGATCCCCTGCCGGGAGCAGAGACTCTCATCTGTTCGGAGGAAACCTTCACCCGGCTCACCGGAGAGGAAAATTACACCATTGTGGACATCCAGCTCACCAGGCAGGCTGCGGAAGAAGATATCCGCCGGATTCGGGAGCTGGCCGGAGATCCTATACTCTTTTCCGATCAGCGCCTCAGCAACCAGGAAACCCGGGGCGCCTTCTGGGCCTATGCCCTCTTCCTGTACGGCTTCCTGGCCGTCATCGTTCTCATCACCTGCTTTCACATTGTGAACAGCATTTCCATGAGCGCGGCGGCCCGGATGAAGCAGTACGGGGCCATGCGGGCCGTAGGCATGAGCTGCCGCCAGTTCACCAAAATGATTGCCGCGGAAGCCCTCACCTATGCCCTCTCTGGCTGCCTACTGGGCTGTGCCTTCGGCCTGCCTCTGCATTGGCTGCTCTATGAAAAGATGGTGACGGTCCGCTGGGGAACTCCCTGGCACTTTCCTTTATCCGCCGTGACTCTTATCCTCTTGGCAGTCCTGCTGGCGGCCCTGGCTGCCGTCCGTGGGCCAGCCCTCCGGATCCGGAGAATGTCGGTGACGGAAACCATACATGCAGAGTAAAGCAACTGCTAAGAAAAATGCCCCGGCAGCAGGATACATTTTCACTGCATCCTGCTGCCGGGGCATCTTTTTCTTCTTCCGTCTCTTCTTATTCAAAAAGGAAAACCTGTCTGAGCGGAGGCTGTGCCCCCGTCTCCGGATCCATCTCCATGGTAATCACATCCTTCACATGGATGTTCCATGCGTCCACCACCGGATTTTCCGCCTGGGACCTGGTGGTAAATTCCACGTCGTCGCACTCATAATAGCCAAAGAGTTCTTTTCCGTCCGTCCAGATGGTGTAATTGCGGATGCCGGCCTCCTTCAAAGCCTGGGCCATCTCCGGCCAGAGGTGATCGTGGCGGTACTGCCACTCCTCCAGGCGGCCCGGAAGGATTTTGCATTTCCAAGCATATCTTGCCATAAAAGTAATCTCCTATATTAGTTCCGCAAATCTCCTCCCAATGTCCTTTCGGAGAAGGATTTCCGGCTGCTTTGCATCCGTAATTCCTTCTGGACATTGTTCGGATTTTTGCTGTTTTAGTTCCGCAAATCTCCTCCCAATGTCCTTTCGGAGAAGGATTTCCGGCTGCTTTGCATCCGTAATTCCTTCTGGACATTGTTCGGATTTTTGCTGTTTTAGTTCCGCAGCTCCTATTAGAATTTTGCCGCCCACTCGTCGATGTTGCTTCCGTCAAACCGGAAGGGATCGCCCACGATTACCTGGGTGGAGTAGATGCCCAGCGACTCGTCAGAGGGCGTAACCGTGTACTCTTTGCCGTTGTCCGCCGTGTAGCTTTCACCCTCTGCCCCTGTGGTCAGACCGTCCTTCAGAGCCTTCATGGTGTAAACTGTGGTACTTCCAATTTCAACCGGATTCCACAAATACATGTACTCCGAGCATGTTCCTTCTCCCACATAGCCCAGTGACCAGGAGGGCATTCCCAGCCCGGCCACCTTGATCTCGCTGTTTGCGTTCATAACAGCCTTACAGGCCGCCAGATAGCCGACGCAGGTGGGGCTGCAGATTACTTTCAGATCCGGATAGTTGGTCATCAGGGACTCCGTCTCATCGTAGGACTTCTGATCCTCATCATCACCGTAAACGGTAGTCACCCACTCCAGCTTGGCGTATTTGTCATCGGAAGCGATAAGGTTCTCCATAGCTGCAATCCATGCGTTCTGGTTGGTAGCTGTAGAGGTTGCAGACAGCACGGCAAACTCTCCTTCTCCGCCGGTCATATCCAGGATGGAATCTACCAGGACCTGTGCCACGGCTTCATTGGAGGCCTGGTTTACAAATACCTGGCTTCCCTTGGTATCCGAGTCAAACGTAACAACTACAATTCCCTGATCCCGGGCCGTCTTGATAGCGCCCTCCAAAGCCTCCGGATCGTTGGCGCCGATGGCAATTCCGTCCACTTTCTGGGCAATCAGATTGTTGATAACCGTGCTCTGCGCCTCTGCGGAAGTATCCTCCGGATACTGTACAATGGGGGTAATCCCAAGCTCTGCACAAGCCTCATTAAAACCTGTGGCAATTACTTCATGGTACTCGTTGCCCGCCTGCTTCGGCACAATGGCAAAGGTCAGTCCCTCTTTTTCTCCCGTCTCCTCCGAAGGATCCTGGGCTTCTTCTGCCGGAGCTTTTGCAGGAGCGTCTGCCGGCTGCTCACCGGAATCTTTTTTGCCGGAACAGGCCGTAAGGCTCATTATCATTACAAAAGCCAACATAAGTGCAATTCGTCTCTTCATACTATTTTTCCCTTTCTTTTTCAAACCAGCCCTCCCCTCCGGCCGCGCGCTTTCCGGCTGGGAACCGTTTCCTTTTGCAGCATCATGGCTGCATATTCCTGCATCTATATAAACACATCCGTGCCTATACCTTAAACATCCGTTTCAGCTCCGGCAGCATAACCACAAGAACCAATAGGAAGCCGATAATAATATTGATAATCTCAGAGTTGATATTGATAAGGCCCAGGCCGTAGCGCAGAAGGCCCATGGTAAAGATAGCGATCAGAACCCCGGGGAAATTTCCCCTGCCTCCGTCTGTGGAAATCCCGCCCAGCACACACATACAGATAGCCTCCATCTCATAGCCTTCTGCAATGCTGTTTTTCACGGTCCCCATCCATGCACAGTAGAACACCCCGGCCAAGCCGGAAAGCAGTCCTGTGAGCGTAAAGACCGCCATGCGGATCCGCTGTACTTGGATACCGGAATACCGGGCAGAATCCCGGTTCGCCCCAATGGCATACATCCGGCGGCCGAACACGGTCTTGTGCATTACAATGCCGAAGCCAGCAGCCAGCACGCAGAAAATCAAAAACAGATAAGGCACATGTCCCACACGGCCATCGTATAAATTAGCGAACCATTCCACATTCCGCATTCCGCTGGTGGATTTATCCCCAAGAATCATTTCGGAAATCCCCCGGTACAGAGTCATGGTCGCCAAAGTCACAATCATGGAAGCCAGCTCTGTAAATTGGGTCACAACCAGACCGTTAAAGGCGCCGCAGAGTGTTCCCACGGCCAGGGCCGCAAGAATTGCTGCCCCTATGGAGCCTGTAGCATTGTAAACCACTCCCAGCAGGGTAGCGCTCAGGCACACCATAGAGCCCACGGATATATCGATCTCGCCCAGTAGCAGAATGTATGCCATAGGCAGGGCAATCAATCCCTTTACCATAAAACTGTTAATATTGGTAAACAGCGTGTAACTGTTCAGGTAGTTGGGCGAGATGCTGATATTCATCACGTTGACTGCCAGAAAAAGCAGGAGCAGCATGGTCTCACGCATGGCCAGAACCGAGCGCAGGCTTGTCTTTTTCTCAAACTGAATCGTTCTTCCCGATTTCGCCGCCATACTTAGACCTCCCTTCTTTCCAGGACACGTCTGTCCATATTCCGCTGGACAATCACATTCACCACAATAGCAAAGAGAATGATCGCCCCTTTCAGCGCCTGCTGCCAGAAGGGATTGATCCCCACCAGGCTTAAGGATTTGCTGATAACCGCAATGGTAACGGATCCGATCAGTACTCCGGCAATGCTTCCACGGCCGCCGCTCAAAGCCACTCCCCCGACGACACAGGAGGCAATCACGTCCATCTCAATCCCCATGGCCATATTATTCTGGGCAGAAGCATAATAGCTCACATACATGGAGCCGCAGAGACCGCAGATGCTTCCCATGACCGTATACACAAATATTTTAATCCGGTCCGCAGGAATGCCGCTGACCACGGCCGCTGAAGGATTAGACCCGACTGCGTAGATCCGGCGGCCAAGCCTGGTCCACCGCAGCACTACAAAAAATACCGCATACACGCACAGGGTAATCCAAACCAAATGGTTGATACCAAGGGTGGAACTCTGGGCAAAATCCTTATAGTCCGGCAGCATGCTGGAAGCATTTACCGACTTAAAATCCGAAATCAGATAAGACATGCCCCGGTAAATATAGCGGATACCTAAAGTAGCGATTATGGGAATCACCTTTCCTTTGGAAATCACCAGTCCCGTAATAAGGCCGCACAGAGTTCCGATCAAAGTACTGGCTGCAAATACGGCGAAGCCGTTTGTCAGAATACCGCTGCGCATAAGCAGGGAAGCCGTCATCCCGGAAAAGGCCAGGGTGGCGCCCACGGAAATATCAATTCCCCCAATCAGCAGAACCATCAGCATCCCCACGGAAAGAGTCATGGTATAAGAATAATTCTTCAAAATAGAATTGATCACGTTTGCTGTCAAAAAACTGGAGTTGCGCATCTGAATCACCAGGCAGAGGAGAACCAGCACCAGCAGCAGACTGGCCTCCCTGGACTGGAGCAGCTTTTTCATTTTATGCAAGGCCGCCGCCCCCTTTCTCTGCGTTCTTCATTCTGGTCATTGCCAGTACCAGGATCTGTTCCTGGTCTAGCTCTTCCCGGTTCAGTTCCCCGGTCACCCGGCCGTCGCACATGACTGCTACCCGGTCGCACATACCCAGAATCTCCGGCATTTCCGAGGAAATCATAATAATAGCATATCCCTTCTTGGCCAGTTCCCCCATAATCTCATAGATAGCAGCTTTGGAGCCCACATCTACGCCCTTGGTAGGCTCGTCCAGAATCAAGACCTTCATCTCCGAGCCCAGAGCTTTCGCCACTACCACTTTCTGCTGGTTGCCCCCGGAGAGGCTGCCGGCCTGGTCAAAGACGGTCACTGCCTTTACATCTACGTCTTCGGCACACTGGGCTGCCGTCCGGTTTTCTTCCTTCTCCCGGATCAGTCCGTTTCTGGTAAACTTCCGGATCTCCGGCAGGGTAATGTTCCGCCCGATTCCCCAGTCCAGTATCAATCCGTATTTCTGGCGGTCCTCCGTGAGAAGTCCGATGCCCTCCCTCATAGCATCCGCCGGATTGCGAATCTGCACCTTTTTGCCCTCCACATAGATAGCACCGTGTGACGCTTTCCCAATTCCGAAAATCGTCTCGGCCACCTCTGTGCGGCGGGCTCCCACCAAACCGGTCAGCCCCAGGATCTCTCCTCTGCGCACGGAAAAAGAAACATTTTCAAAATAACCGGTCCGGGAAAGCTTTTCCACCCGGAGAACTTCCTCCCCCAGCTCTACCTCCGGCTTGGGAAACAGCATTTGAATATCACGGCCCACCATAGCTTTGATGAGATCCCCGTTGGATATGCCGTCCACATCGTAGGTTCCGATGTAGTGGGCATCCCGAAATACGGTAACCCGTGTGGCCAGCCGGTACATATCTTCAAACCGGTGGGAAATAAAGATTACAGACACCCCGTTGTCCCGGAGCCGCTCCGTAATTTCATACAGCTTCTCCGACTCAGCCTTGGTCAGGGCCGCCGTAGGCTCATCCATAATCAAAATCCTTGCATTGACAGACAGCGCATGGGCAATCTCTACCATCTGCTGCTGGGCCACCGACAAGGATCCCATCAGATCCTCAGGCCCGAATTCTGCCGACAGGGTATCTAAAAGTTCCCGGGACGCCCGGTTCATGGCCTTCCAGTCAATCATGCCGCGCCGCATCTTTTCATGGCCCATAAAAATGTTCTCTGCCACCGTCAGATGAGGATAAGCGGTTGCATGCTGGTAAATGGCGGCAATGCCCGCTTTCTGGGCATCCAGGGGGCTGCGGAAGGTTACTTTCCGGCCATCCAGGAAAATCTCTCCTTCTTCCGCCTGGTGTACTCCGGTAATCACCTTAATAAAAGTGGATTTGCCGGCTCCGTTTTCCCCCATCAGTGCGTGTATCTCCCCAGGCTTCAGTTGGAACTGTACCTTGTCCAGGGCACGGACCCCCGGAAATATCTTGGTGATTCCTTTTAACTCAAGAACATATTCTGACATGGCTTCCTCTCCTATTTTCAGTTTCGCATCCGCTCGTCCGGCTCCTATTGTATCCCGATAATAACTGTCACTTGTGTAATCTTGGCATAAAATTCCGTCGTTTCCTATATTTTCCTTTTATTTTCATTCTTTATTTGCTTTTATGTATAATTTGCACAAATTTATAACAATTTTTTTGTTCATTTTTAATAATATATATATTTTTCTCAAATTATGATTGTTGTTTTGTGCTATTTGTTATATTATATACGCAAAACGCAGAGATAGCTCTAGCTTATCTTGCTTGTTTTCCGCAGTATCTTGACTTTTCAAACTCCCGCAAAGTATGGAGGTTTTTTATGGCTACACACATTTCTTACAATCTGGATTACACGGAGGATTCCACCTGGCAGGTGATCAGCGCCACCGGATTCGCCAAAGCATCCCTGGTTTATACCACGGATATTGGAAATTTCTACAGCCGGCAGAACTATTTTACGGACCGGGAGGGGCTGAATTCTTTCCTGGTCAAGCTGACCCTCTCGGGAGAGGGATATTTAAACTACAACAATCAAAGCTATATCTTAAGGCCCGGACAATTTTTCTGGATCGATTGTCTCTGCCCGCAGGACTATGGAACCAGCAAGGCTTACGGCAGCTGGCATGTAATCTGGCTGCACTTTGCCGGGGGCGCTTCCAGGGCCTATTACAACCTGTTCCAGAAAAATACCGGCAGCGAGCCGGTGGCGACCCTTCCCCTAAATTCTCCGGTGCTGAATCTCATTCAGGAACTGGATGAGCTTTATGCCTCTCCCCGGGAACAGCTGGACAAAGATATCTATGCCTCCGGGCTGATTACCCAGCTGATGATTTCCCTGATCACAGCCTCAGCCGCCTCATCGGAAAATATTCCCGCCGTGATCCAGGAAATCCGAAGCTATCTTCTAACCCACTACACGGAAAAAATTACCCTGGCCGGCCTGTCCGCCCAGTTCAATCTAAACCAGTTCTATCTGCAGAAACAGTTCAAGCGCTACACCGGCCAGTCCCCCACGGAGTACGTGATCTATCTGCGTCTCAAACATGCCAAGGAGCTGATGCTGACCTCCCAGCTTTCCATCAGCGAAATCTCTTATGCCGTCGGCATTGAAAATACCAGCCATTTCACCCGTCAGTTTAAGGCCCAGGAGGGTATGACGCCCCAGGAATTCCGAAGGCTCTGGCCGGTGATCTCGGATAAGAGGACTAGGAAATAATGGACAGCGGGGAGATGCGCCTTTTCACAGCACATCTCCCCGCTGTTTTGAGCTGTCCGTTTTTACAGCTCTGCTAAGAGGATTCTATTTTAAGAAAGAAATTACAAGGTGATCTCGTCGCAAATCTGAAGTTTCACCGTCTCAAGCAGCCCGTAAGGAGTCATGGATTTGTTCATAAGATTCTTCGGCGTACAGCGCACTTCCAAAGCAATCTCATTTTCCCCTTCCTTCACATAATCCGTAATATCCGCCGTGTAGGGCAGCCACACCCGGGACTCCGCCCGCTTTCCGTTGACAGTCACGTCCAGGCACTCCCGCACATCCCCGGCATCCAGAAGGATTCGTTTCCCCGAAACCTCCTCCGGCGACAGTGTAAAGGTCTGGCTGTACTCCACTGCTCCATTATAGTTCACCAGCCCCTGGGGTGCCCAGGAACCGGTGCGGATGGTCTTCTCCTGGCTGACAATCGCATAGGTGTTGGGACATCCGGCCTCTTTTTTCAGGCTGAAATCTCCTACAATATAGGCGGGATCCCACAACATACCGATCTTGTTAATTCCCGTCTTGCCCTCAAAACCGTAGAGCTTATGCTCGTAAATCATAACCACCGAGTTGATGCCCTTTACGATCAGGGAGGAAATATCCGCTTCACTCATCTCATGATCCAGAAATTCCGAATGGCGGAATTCTTTCATCACCGTACCGTTTACCAGAATCTCAATGGGCATCTGCTGGCCGTCGTAGACAATCTCCGAAATCCGGTCCACCACCAGATGCAGCTCTATGGACGGATCCTCTACCAGAAACTCTGCCGTATACTTGATGCAGGAGCGCCCGGAATCTCCGAAGGACTGGGCTGTGTAGCCCTCCTCGCTGGCCTCATCTTGAGCCATATTCCAGTGATCCAGTATCAAAACATTGGGATCCCGAAGCTTTCTTGTCCAGGTATCCTGAAGGGTACGCTCTTTCATAGTATTGGCGTACTCCCTGCGTTTTCCCTCAATGACCGTATACCCGGATGCCTCATAGGCCGGCACATAGCCCTTGTCCGCCGCGAACATCTTAAGATTGCTCTCCTCCCAGGCCCCGGCGTGTACCCCGTCGCCCTCCAGCACCAGAAACATGGATGCCAGTGGCTCCAGATAGTAATTGGAAAGCTCCGTGCGGCCGTCTTTCTGCCGGTAGAAGGGAAGCTCTTTGATTTCTCCTTTCTCGGGAAGAAAGAGATAGGGCTTTCCTAAGGCCCGCAGGGAAATGTCTGCGTGATGGCCGATCTCATCCGAATTGTGAATAAAATAAATATCCAGGTTTTCTTTTACATGATGGTTGTAGTACAGATTGGCCCCTGCCTCCGTCTTCATCCGCACATCCAAGTCCAGCATGGAGGCAATCATATCCGCCACTGCATCTCCCGGAAGATTATCTTTCATCACACCCCCATACACAAACCCAATCCGGCCGTTACGGGATTTTTCCGAAATCACGGAAACCTTTGTCTCCAGGTATTCTGACCCTCCCTTTGTGATATCCCGGCCAAAGGATGTGTCAAACAGCTCCGCCAGATAATCAAGCCTCTTGCCCTCCAGGTTCTTCCAGGGAACTAAGGACAGGAACAGCACCTTTCCGCCTTTTTCCACATAATCCTTGATAAATGCTTCTGTCTCCGCTTTAATAGTTATCATGGGCGGAACTACCAGAAGCTGATAGACGGCCTCTCCGATGGCAATCGTTTTGCCGGATACCGTGCAGTCCCCAAGATGATTTTCATTGAGAATATCGTAGTCCATCTGCCTGCGGAGCAAAAGATCCGTCACATAGGCAAAGTCCCGGTCAATATTGTTAATCACATCCTGCACGTCCGCCTCCGGCACATCATCTGCCCAGATAGTGGTCATAGGATACAGCACCGCAATCTCCGCAATGTTTCTCCCGCCGATCATCATCTCACCCAGACGGCTTAAGTATTCTGCGTAATGGCGGTAACGCTGCCACAAGGGATTCTGATAGAAGAAGGAAGGCGGACACTCATGCTTGCGCTGGGCGGACAGGGAGTAATGAAATGCGTGGGGAACCAAGAGATTCATACCCATCATATACTGCCAGTCACTGACCCGCTTCATATCTGCAAAGCGGTAATCCCAGCCGCCCACGGCAAAGGACTCAGTCATCCGGCGCTCTTTGCCGTACTGATGGCCGATGGAAGAAGCTGCCTTGTCCTCCACCTGCCACTGCCAGTCTTCCGTGCCCAGACGTTTACATACGCTGGGGGTATCCAGCCGGTCCACACCGGGAACATCCATGGCTTTAAAGAGATCCATGGCATCCCCTGCATAGTTCCTCTGCCATACCAGCTGCGGATAGCACAGGCGCAGATGTCCCGTAAGCTTCATACCGTGATCCCGGCACCACTGGCTGTACTGATCAAAAAAGTTCTTCTGGAAGAGATCCGTCAGATGCCGCCAGAAATCGTGGCGGATTTTCCCGGACTTCTCCCCGGCTCCCACAGCCAGGGAAATCAGCTCGTCGCTGATGTTATAGCCAAACTCTTTCTGAAAAGTTTCCTCATAAATATCAGACCAGGGGATTGCCGTATCGTCTCCCCGCATGGTGGTATAAAGTCCCGGCTCATCCGTATAGAAAAACTGAAGAGTCTTTCCGAACTTATCGCTCCAGCGTTCCAGATACTCTTCTGCCGTAGTTTCCAGGAAACAGCGGACTGCATCCGGATTCAGAATATCCACGTACTCTCCCAGGGGGAAATACCAGCTCCACTCCTGCAGGGCTGGTTCAAAGCCCTTCATCCTGGGGAATGTGGTCTTCATAATATAGCCGCTGGCGCTTTCAAAATTAAAAATTACCAGCAGGTCATAGCCTTCCGTGTTCTCATAGCGGAACTTGCATCCCTTGGCCAGGCAGGTCACATCCGTCACATCCGTCACCTGAACCTTGGCCAGATCCGCATCATCCTTCACGATACGGCACACAAACGCCCGGTGAACAGCACCCTTGGGAAAGGTCTTGCGGACCTTCTCATCCTTTTTCATGCGGATTCGGGCGATGCAGAGTTGTTTGTGCTTATACTCCGGGTGCAGGTCCAGCACCTTTGTTCCGCTCATGCCGCTGGGCCAGTCATCCTCGTCGTAGATAATGGGATTCATGCCGATCTTCTCGGATTCCTCCACAATGCAGCCGATCCGGTCAAAGAATTCATCCGACATATACGGGATTCTCCGGCCGTAGCGGGAGTGCATCACATAGCCTGACAGTCCCTTCTCCTTCATCTCGTTGACCTGCCACTTCAGCTCTTGCCGATCCAGATCCCCGTTTAAGAACCAGAACGGGGCGGGGCCGTAGCGGTTGGACGGGTGGGCAAAATTTTTCTTTAATTCCTGAAACATATACAAACCTCCATTCATTTGCTGGGTTACTTGGATGCTTTGATGCGCGCGATTTCTCTTTTCCAGTCCAAAATACCACCCGCCGATGGAAAAGTCACCCACAATTATTGACCAATACTTGCACTTTGTTGGCTTTTTCGCACATTTCATTGACTTCCCCGCTCATAAACACTAAAATAACGGACAGATACCCTAATTACCGAAATTTTCAGGAGGTTTCCATGGTTCCAGAATTCCGTTTCGCCGCCCCGGAGGATGCCCCGGCCATCCTTTCCGTTCTCAAATCCAACCGCACCAGGGCATCCCTGCTCCATGACCGTACCCCCATCCCTTCCCTGGCTCAGAGCAAACTTAAAATCCGGGAAATTTCCAGGGAATACCCCTTTCTTCTCTGCTTCTATGGGGAAACCCTCCTGGGCTATGCCTATGCCTGTCCCGGTGTAAAAGGCGCCACCATCGACCGGGATGTAAGCTTCTTTGTATCAACCGCACGCCCCTACGCGGACTGCAAGGTTGCCGTCTCTCTCAGCACCGCCCTCTTCGCCCTCCTGCGTGCCCAGCATGTGCAGCGGGTTTTTGCCCAAATAAAAGCGCCCAACCCGAAGGCTGAGCAGCTCTTGATTCATTTTGGATTCGGAATTTCCAGTCATTTTTTCGGCGGAACCTGCATGTGCGGTCAAAAGCACGAAACCATGTGGTTCGACAAATGGATTGCCCCCTATGACCGGCAGCCGCCGCCTGTCTTGTCCATCCGGGAAATTTCCCCGCAAGCAGTCTCGGAGGCTTTTGCCCTGGGGTACAGGTGTCTGGACTTGGAAGAACTGGAGTTTTGTTTTTAAAAGGAGGCGGATGGATGTTGGAAAAGTCAAAAGGCTGCTTCCGCCATAACAATTTCACCCAAGTACCTTTCCAATTACATCCTTCAGCCGCCCCTTCTCCTCTCCGGAGAGAAAGGCAGCATCTGCAGCATTGAACAAAAGCTGCCGGTGTTCCTTTGCCGTCATGCCAAGCTCCCCGGAAAGCCTTTCGTACTCTTTCTCTATGGTCGTATCTGAGACTGTCATATTGTCCGTATTCACAGTCACAAGAAGCCCGGAACGCAGATAAGAGAGAACCGGATGTTCCTGGAAATTTTTCACAGCCTTCGTCTGCACATTACTGGCGGGACACATTTCCAAAGGAATCCTGTGTTCTTTTAGAAACTCCCAAACATCTTCATCCTCCTGCGCCCGCACCCCGTGTCCGATACGGCACGCACCGAACTTTAGAGCCGCCCGGATACTCTCCGGTCCGTCGGCTTCCCCTGCATGAATGGTAAAGGGAACCCCAAGCTTTCTTGCAAAGGCAAAGATCTCCCCGAAATCTGCTGTGGGATAGAGGGCCTCCGCCCCTGCCAGATCCACGGCTGCCACACCGCGCCCCAAAAAAGAAGCCGCCGTCCGCACCGTCTGCAGATTGGCCTCCCGGTTGTCTCCCCCGCGCATACAGCACAGAATCAAGTTCGCCTTAAAAAATGAACCTGCCAAAGCCTCCTGCATTCCTAAAACCGCTGCCTTTACCACCTCTTCCTGGGTCAGGCCCTTCTTCTGATGGAGCTGGGGGGCAAAGCGCACTTCCGCATACAGCATTCCCTGTTCTTTCAGGGAGCTGGCCAAGGTATACATGCCCCGCCGGAGAGCTTCCTTTGTCTGGAGCACCAGCAGAGGCAGATCAAATTTTTCCAGATATTCGTTTAAGCTTTTGCAGTCCTCCGGCGCCGTCAGAAACAATTTCAGCTCGTCCGGCTCCTGGGCGGGCAGTTCCACTCCCTGTTCCTTTGCCAGATCCAGTATGGTCCGGGGCAGCAAAGAACCGTCAAAATGCAGATGCAGATCAATCATAGCCCCTCCTAGCAGTCCAGCATGGTCTTTCCTTTGCCGCAAAGTTTCTCAAAATCATCCCGGAACGTGTGAAGGGCTGCCACCACGGAATCATTCTTGATCAGCAGCTCCAGCACATCCGGGGAGATGGTGGTAGCCCCGATTCCGTATTCGCATAAAGTAATCACTTGCCTGGAATTTTTAAAGCTGGCCGCCAGAACCTCGGTCTGAAACCCGTAATTACGGAACATATCGTGAATCTCCCGGGCCGTGCGCACACCATCGGAACCCAGATTGTCGATGCGGTTGATATAGGGCGCCACATAAGAAGCCCCTGCCTTAGCCGCCAGAAACGCCTGCATCTGGGTATAAATCGCCGTAGCCGTCACATGGAAGCCGGAAGCCGCCAGGCTGCGGATAGCCCGCAGTCCTTCCTTGTTGGTGGGAATCTTAATATACGTATCTTTCCCCAACTCCTTCGAAATCCGGTAAGCCTCCTCCACCATGGTATCCGAGTCCTCGCTGACCACCTGGACATGCAGCTCTCCGTCCTCAATAAAGTCCCGGATTTCCTTTAACACATCATAGGGATTCCGTTTCTCTTTGGCCAGGATGGTAGGATTACAGGTAACACCGTCCATAGGAAAAAATTCATACATAGAACGAATGTTGTCGATGTTCGCATTGTCAATAATCAGTTTCATTTTCTTTCTCCTTTTTTCTTAATTTTATAAACGCATCCAAGCCAAATAGAATTACCAGCACCTCAAAAGCAGCCATCACCGGATAGGCCCCCGAGAGATACCAATACAGGATTGCATTCCAGCCGGAGATCTCCGTATAGGAAATTCCGCCCAGCAGCACAAAATAGCTCCCCAAAAGGGCACTTATGACCAGCCATTTGTCCGGGCCTTTTGCCCTGTATTCCTTTTTGAAAAGACAGGCGCTTAAAAAAACCCAAGCCAGGAAACCAAGCACTGCGAGTATTCCTCCTGTCCAGCGGTACGCCTGCCGGATCCCGTTTAATATCACGCCTTTGTAGGCAATGTCAGCCAGAAAGCCGTGCCGCTCCGGCACATCCCAGTACCAGTCCAGATTCAGCCTGCCCTTTTCCGTCTCAAAATTCTTCTTGTCTTCACCCAGCGCAAAAGTATCCAAGAGCGTCCCGTTCCGGTATGCCGCCAGATAAACCGGAAGGTTTGAATCCTCTGCGTAAAATTTCAAATGAAAACGGCACTTATCCGCCCCGGAAACTTCTCTTCCCTGTTCCCGGAGATAGGATTCAATGTCCGTGCTTTCCGTAAACTCCGCAGCAGCAAGAACCGTCCCGTCCTCTGTCCGGGCTTCCAGAGTCACGCCCTCCATTCCTTCATAGCAGGCATACCATCCGGCCATCTCGAACATATCAGACTCATACCAGACGGTCTTGTCCCCGGTAATCCGCTCAAAAAGCAGATTGCCCCCGTTTTCGTCCGGTTCGCTGTAGAGATACACCAAAGTCTCCATCTCCTCATAGGAGGCCGTATAAGCCAGGGCTTTTCCAAAAGCTTTCAAAAGCTCTCCCAGATATCCCTTCCTCCAGGGCGACATATAGGTAGAAGGCATGGTGGCCTGGCGCTCCAGAAGCCCTGCATCCATGGCAGCCTCCAGCTCATCCCGGATCTGAAGGCAGACAGCGTCTGCGGCGGCCCCGTCTTCGTAATAACCGGCCTGGGCAAGGGCTGTGCGGATAATCCAGAAGACCCAGCCGTCCCGGACCTCCCATCCTTCCGGATCTCCTTCTTTCCCTGCCCAGTATTCTTTGCTGGTCTGAAAATAAGGTTCCAGCTCCTTTAAAGTGGGACAGACTGCACACATACGGGCTATTTTCTCACTGGTGATAGTGACGCCCGGAATTTCTTCTTCCGGCTTCACCGCCATCATACTGCGGTACATTTCCGAAAATCCGCTGTCCTGCAGCTCATTCACCGTGCGGATGCCGTAATATTTCTCATTCCGGGAGGCAATCAGTTCTCCTGTCACCCAGAGCAGAAGAAAGGGAAGGAGGACCAGGAGCCCCCGGAAAACGTGTTCTTTCTGCCTATTCTCTCTCCAGGATATGAAAATGTTTCCCAGGTACACCAAAAGAAAAACTGCCAGGAAGGGCGCTACCCAGATGGCGTCCTCCCTGGTGTAGAAAAAACTCACCGTTCCCGCAGCCGCTGCAGCTATCCAGAATAAAGATTTGCGGACCGGCTCTTTCCTTCGCAGATACAGGCCCAAAAAGCCGCCGAAAATCAGGAGCACCTGGGCATGGGAAATACTGTTCCGGTACACCCGCTGGAACGTCTGCACCGAATAGGAAACCGGATTCCACAAAAGCACCAGATAAAGTATCACACAGGACCAGTCCTTTTTCAAAAGCGGCCGGATCCCGTACACAAAGATCAAACAGCCTGCCGTATAAAAAAGAGCCGTGGCATTGAGATATGACAGATGCAGAAAATTGCAGACTGCCAGATAGAGAGGGAAAAACATCCCCTTGGTCAGGGTCAGATCGTTGTACTCCCCCAGCCACTGTCCGCTCCGCAAAGTATCCGCCAGATGCACCATAATCCAATCATCGTGGATTCCCTTGGGAACTGCCATCAGGGGAAGATTGCAGACAAGAAACTGTTTGAGAAGTCCCATTCCCAGAAAAAGAGCCAGGAGCAAAACTTCTTTTTTCCGCATATTCCACTTGGATGTAACTATCATATCTCTTCCGCCGTCTCCCTTACTTTTTCAAATTTCCCGGCCCGAAGCCCTTAGGCAGAAGCTCCGCCAGGGTGTATGACCGGCAGTCCTCCGGTCCGGTTCCCAGTATGATCGCAAAGGTATCCGGGCTGCAAAACTCCATCATTACCTGCCTGCACACACCGCAGGGCGGCGCCGTCTCCGGCATGCCGTCCTTTGGTCCCCCTACAATCGCAATGGCACGAAAATTGCGCTCCCCTTCGCTGACTGCCTTCACAAAAGCCGTCCGTTCCGCACAGATCCCGGGGGAATAGGCCGCATTTTCCACATTGCATCCGGTAAATACCGTCCCGCTTTCCCCAAGGAGCGCCGCCCCTACCCGGTAATTGGAATAAGGGCTGTAGGATTTCTCTCTTGCCTCAAGGGCCAGCTTCATTAGTTCACCATACTTCATCCCTGTCCCTCCGGTAAAACTTCTGCTATGGCCGCAATGCTCTCCGTTACCAGACGCTTAAAGAGAGGTGCCACCCGGTCCGCCGTCTCCTGTACTTCCTCATGGGAAAGCGGATTCTCCGTCACCCCGGCCGCCATATTGGTAATACAGGAAATGCCGCAGATGTGCATGCCCATGTGGTTGGCTGCCACTGCCTCGCAGGCTGTGCTCATGCCCACCGCGTCCGCTCCCAGGCTCCGGGCCATTCGGATTTCTGCAGGCGTCTCATATTGAGGCCCCGTAAACTGCAGATACACACCCTCCCTAAGGGGAATATCAAGCCTCCCGGCCGTCTCCCGAATGGCCTGCCGGAGTTTTTCATCGTAAGTGTCACTCATATCGCAGAACCTGGGTCCCAGGGAATTGCTGTTGGGCCCAATCAAGGGGGAGGGAACAAAAGAAGAAATGTGATCCCGGATCAGCATAAAATCTCCCGCACCATAGGAGGTATTGACTCCTCCCGCCGCATTGGTCAAAAACAGCGCCTCCGCTCCCATAAGCTTCATCAGCCGTATGGGCAGCACCACATCACTGATTGTGTACCCCTCATAGTAGTGCACCCTGCCCTGCATGCAGACTACCGGAACCTCTCTTACATAGCCGAAAACAAAACGGCCCTGGTGTCCTTCCACCGTAGACCTGGGAAAGCCCTCAATATCCTGGTAATCCAGAACAGCCTCCACGCGGATTCCCTCCGCATAATCCCCAAGTCCCGATCCCAGCACCAGAGCTATCTTCGGCACAAAATCGATCCTCTTCCTGCAGCTTTCATAGCAGTTTAACAGTTTCTCGTAAGCCTGATTCATCCGAATCCCTCCTTATCCCACTGTTTTTATAACGGCAGTTACCCCTGCCGGTCCAGTACCATCTGATCGTACTCCAGGAAGGAAAAGCCCAGTTTTTCATAGAGACGCACTGCCCCTTCATTGCTTCTTGTCACCTCCAGCCGGAAGCGCTTCACCTGAGGATTTTCTTCCATAATCAGTTCCAGGAACCGGGTTCCGTATCCCTTGCCCCTAGTCTCCTTTTTCAGATATATTTCTTCAAACATCATACAGCGTCCGCCCACCTCGCAGGCATAATAGACCGTAGTATAGGCAAAACCTACGATCCGTCCGTCCTCTGTCAGCACATAGCCGTTCAATACGGGATCGCTGCCCACCGCATCCGCAAAGGTCTGTTCCAGGACCTGCCTCTTCACCGGATGGCTGACCGCATCGCTGTGATAAAATTCTTCCACCATGGCCATTACATCCTCGCGCATGGTTTCCTGCATTCTTTCAACTTTAAACATAATTTTTTAATTCCAGTTCCGCAGAACCCCTTCCGGACCCACTTCCTAGAAAGATTTCCGCCCGCAAAACATGCGTGCGTAATTCTTTCCGGGGTCTGTACGGGCTTCTGCTGTTTTCCAGTTCCGCATACTTAATACAAGTATAACGCCTTTCTCTTCTTTTTGCTACAGTTTCTTTTCCAAACGTCCCTGAATCAGGGTGGAGGTGAGCAGTATCACGATTGTCCCTATGATCATCAGCGTGGACAGAGCGTTTACGTCCGGGGAAACGCCTTTTCGCACCATGCCCAAAATTTTTAAGGGCAGTGTCGTACTCTCCGGTCCGGCCGTAAAGAAACTGACTACCACGTCGTCTAAAGACATGGTCAGCGCCAGCATCCCGCCGGAGATGACGCCGGGAAAAATCATAGGCAGCGTCACCCTCCAGAAGGTTCGGAATTCATTGGCTCCCAGATCTCTGGCCGCCTCCTCTATGGATTTATCAAATCCGGCCAGCCTGGCCCGCACAGTAATCACTACAAAGGGCATAGAAAAGGTCACATGGGCAATGATCAGCGTTCCCATGCTCATGCTGATGTTCAGGGAAGTGAAAAAGATCAGAAGAGCAATGGCAAACACAAGCTCCGGGATCACAATGGGAATGTAGAGGGAGCTGCTGATCACTTTTTTCAGCTTAAATTTAAATTTGTACATGCCCAGGGCGCAGAGGGTTCCGATAATCACCGAGAGAATGGTGCTGGCCCCAGCTACAATCACCGTATTCACAAAGGACTGCATCAGCTGGCGGTTCTCAAACATGCGGCCGTACCAGGCAAAGGTAAAGCCCTCAAAGGTAATGTTCATCTTTGAAGTATTAAAGGAAAAGGCGATTACCACAAAGATGGGAAGGTACAAAAAAAGATAAATCAGGCAGGCATAGAGTATGCTGCCTGGCTTAAATTCCCGGACTTTTCTCTGTTTTTTCATATACTTCCTCCTTTTCCTTCGCCTTGTCCCCCGTGTCGCCGGGCTTCTCCCTATAGAAAAAGCTATCCTCACTTCGGCCTGTGTGCGAGCACACGCCTACGTGAGTCCGCCTTTTTCTGAACGGCTCTGTCTTACGCCATATCTTCCAAGCTCCCAACCCGGGTGTAGAGCTTCATCAGGATCAGGGTGATCACAATCAGCACAATGGAAAGCACAGCTCCCAGAGGCCAGTTCCGGGCCGAAAGGAACTGATTTTTGATCAAGTTTCCGATATACATGGTTTTCGCTCCGCCCATCATATCGGAGATAAAGAAAAATCCCAGAGAGGGAATAAAGGTCTGGATGGAACCGGCGAAAATTCCCGGCATCGTAAGGGGAAGCACCACCCGGGTAAACACATGCAGCCGGGAAGCTCCCAGATCATCCGCTGCCTCCAGAAGAGATTTATCCAGCTTTTCTATGGAGGTGTGCAAGGGAAGCACCGTAAATGGCAGCAGCGCATAGACCATGCCCAGCAGCACAGCCCCGTCCGTATAGAGCATTTCCAAAGGCTTCTCTATCAAACCCAGATTCTGCAGAACATGATTGATAATCCCCTCCGTGCGAAGCAGGGTGTTCCAGCCGTAAGTCCGGATCAGGGAGTTTGTCCAGAAAGGCAGCATCAGAAGAAGCACCAGCACAGGTTTCCACTTCCTGGGGGCATTGGCAATGATATAGGCAAAGGGATAACCTACCAGAAGGCAGATCACCGTGGTTTCCAGGGAGAGCCACAGGGAATCCAGAAATACCTTGGCATACTCACTCTGGAAAAGGCTGATATAGTTGGAAACTGTCGGCGCAAAATCTACGCCGCCGTAAGCGTTTTTGGTAAGAAAACTAATTCCAATCACGTAGGCCAGCGGTATCATCAGAAAGGCACCCAGCCACAGGACCGTCGGTCCCACCGTGACTATGGCGGCCAGACGTTTCTTAAAAGATTTGATCATTGGTCATCCCCTCTATGGAAACAGACTGTTCGATTACATTGTAAATCTGCTCTTCCTTCGTGCGCATGACTACTGCTTTACCTGGATTCCAAAAGACATTTACCACCGTGCCCACCGGAACCAGCGCATCCTCTGCAGGAGTCTCTGCTTTGAGCATCTGCCCGTTGGGCAGCTCAATCATGGTCTTGTTTATAGAACCGATAAAAATATGCTCCCGCACCTGGCCCCGGAACCGGAACCCTTCCACTGCATCCGTAGTAATTTTCAGATTTTCCGGCCGTACGCAAAGGTAAACCATCTCCTCCAGGCGGTATCCGCTCTCATGGATGACTGCTTTTCCCGACTCCATGGTCACCTCAATGGAATCCTTGGTCATGTGTTCAATATAGCCCTCAATGATATTGGATTCCCCGATAAAATCAGCTACAAACTTGGTCTGAGGATGGTTATAAACTTCTTCCGGCGTCCCCACCTGCTCCAGATAGCCGTTGTTCATCACGGCAATCCGGTCGCTCATGGTAAGGGCCTCCTCCTGATCGTGGGTCACATAAATGAAGGTGATGCCCAGCCGTTTCTGCAAATGCTTCAGTTCCCCCTGCATCTGCTTGCGCAGCTTCAAATCCAGCGCTCCCAGCGGCTCATCCAGAAGAAGCACCTTGGGCTGGTTTACCAACGCCCGGGCAATGGCTACACGCTGTTTCTGTCCTCCCGACATCTGGGAGGGCATCCGTTTCTCCATGCCGTCCAGGCGCACCAGGCGGATCATCTCTTCCACCCGCCGGCGGATCTCATCCTTTTTTACCTTCTTTTCCACCAGGCCAAAGGCAATGTTGTCAAATACATTCATGTGGGGAAAAAGGGCATAGTTCTGGAACACCGTATTCACATTGCGCTCGTTGGGTTTCTTGTCGTCCACGTCCTGGCCTTCCAGAAAGATCCGGCCTCCTGTGGGATACTCAAAGCCTGCAATCATGCGCAAGGTTGTGGTTTTTCCGCAGCCAGAGGGACCCAGCATGGTCAGGAACTCTCCCTCCTGCACGTCCAAATTCAGTTTCTTCACAACCCGGTCGTTTTCAAAATTTTTATCTACATCTGTCAAACGGACAATCACATTTCCGCCAGCCTGATTCATCTGTCGTCCTCCTGCATTACAGGGTCTTGTATCCACGCTCCCCTGTCCTGATTCTCACCACATCATCGATGGTAGAAATAAAAATCTTGCCGTCCCCCACACTGCCCGTGGTCAGCTTCTGCTGCAGCTCGCACAAGATGTCCTCTAAATCCTCATCCCACACCACTGTCATCACATGGATCTTCGGCAGCAGATTCATTTCCAGATTCAGTTCCTCAAAATCTTTGGCGTCGGCCTTCTGCCGGCCGCAGCCCATGGCTGCTGTCACCGTCATGCCGGAATATTCATTCTCGGCCAGGATTCTCTTAATCGTATCCAGTTTATCCGGTCTGGTGATAATCTCAATTTTCTTCACGGTAGTCCTCCTATTCCAGTTCCGCATTCGCCCTACCAGCGCACCTCTCTTAGAAAGACTTTCAGCCGCAAAATCTTGCGTCTGCAATTCTTTCTGTGTGCTGTACGGGCTTCTGCTGTTTTTAGTTCCGCAGCTTTCCCGGAATTAGTTTGTCTTCATCTTGGTGAACACTTCGTCGTACCAGGCCACTGCGTCCCCCACCTCTTCTATGAGAGTAGCCCGCTCAATCTCGGAACGATCCACGTTGCTGCCCGGATTATCCAGATAGTCGGCCTCCAGTATCTCCATGGCCGCATCGTTTAAGCATACACTTGGATATTCATCCAGAATCATTTTATATATCTCCGGCTGATGGATAAAATCAATGAATTTCTCCGCATTTTCCACATTGGCTGCGCCGGAGGTGAGTACAAAATTGTCCACGGAAATCTCGCAGGGCTCCTGGGTAAACACCACATCAATATCAGGGTTTTCTTTGATAGCCATCCCTGCGTCTGTATTGTAAACAATTCCCACTGCCACATCATTGGCCGCCAAAAGGGTCTTGGGGCTGTCGCTGTCGTAGGCCTTGACGTTGGGCTGGAGTTTCTGCAGCCAGGAAAGTGTTGCCTTAACCGTTTCCTCGTCTGTAGAATTGGAATCCTGTCCCTGGGCTTTCAGGGCAATCCCCACAATCTCCCGGACATCGTCCACTACCACAATGTTATTCTCCAGGGCCGGGTTCAAGAGATCTTCAAATTTTGTAATTGTTACACCCAGTTCTTTGCACTTTTCCCGGTTCACCGCAATGACGGTGATGGTGCTCATAAACGGAATGGTATAGGTGTTGTCGGGATCGTAAGACTGTCCCAGGGAGGACGGGCTGATATTTCCCAGGTTCTTTAAATTTTCCTTGTGAATGGGCTGAATCAGCTCCTGCTCCACCATAGCTTTCACCACATAATTGCTGGCAATCACCAGATCGTACTGGCCCGTACCGCCCGCCGTCAGCTTGGCAAGCATCTCCTCGTTGGAGGAAAACGTGGACTCCACCACATGGATTCCTGTCTGCTCCTCAAAGGCGTCATAAACTTCCTGGGGAATGTACTCCGTCCAGTTATAGACATATAATTTCTCTCCGCTGTCATTCTTTTTGCAGCCTGACAGGGAAACCATACACAAAATCAATACCAGAAACAGGGACACTCCTCTTCTCTTCATTCCGTTCTCCTTTTTTCTCTGTGGTTAGCAGTTCAAGAAGCATCTCCTACGGGTACACCGTAATACATGTCCCTGCGGACAGAGGTACTCCGTACAAATAGGTATAAAAAATAGGACTGGAGAAAGCTTTACTGACTTTCCCGTCCTATGTGCTTCTAACCA
>CAJUNN010000021.1 GCA_910587955.1 uncultured Lachnospiraceae bacterium
CGGCTGCACAAATCCATGACAGATGCCAGATAAGTCCATCCTTCTTTCTGCACACGGATTGCTACGCTTCCGCCGCTATGTCGGCCCTGGAGCAGCTGGGTCTTCTGAAAGCAGCCGGTGAGGACGGACACATTATCATTACCTGTGTAGACGGAGGCCCGGACGGCCTGGAAGGCATCCGCAGCAAATACATTGACGCCACCGCATCCCAGCAGGTATCCTACATGCCCACGGCAGCCCTGGATTACATAGCTTCCTATTTCGAAGGAAAAGTTACCGCCACGGAAGGAACCATCGAGGCCCTGGCTCCCCAGCTGGTTACTCTGGACAATGTGGACGATCCCTCTCTCTGGGCCAACCAGTAAAAGCACTCTCTGCCGCAGAAACGGCAGAAACCGTATTACAAGCATCGGCAAATGAATGTTCTTGCGTTTGCAGGGCTGTACACCCCGGCGGTGTGCGGCCTTGCGTTTTTTGTGAATTTAATTTATGCTCCATTTCCCGGGCATCCTATGCTATAATGTTATGTGATAGAAACCGGCAATCAAAATTCTGATACCGGAACAGGAGGACATACCATGGCATTTGACGGCATCACCGTAGCAGCACTTCAGAAAGAACTGTCCGGCGCCCTCACGGGAGGGCGAATCTCCAAGATCGCCCAGCCGGAGGCGGACGAGCTTCTGCTTACCATAAAAAACGAAAAGAAACAATACCGGCTTCTCATGTCCGCCTCGGCCAGCCTTCCCCTGCTCTACCTGACGGAAAGCAATAAGCCAAGCCCCATGACAGCCCCTGGTTTCTGCATGCTTCTGCGCAAGCATCTAAACGGCGGAAAAATCATAAGCATTACCCAGCCTTCCCTGGAACGGGTTCTCCGCTTCGAGATTGAGCACCTCAATGAGCTGGGAGATCCCTGCCGGAAATTCCTCATTGCAGAGCTTATGGGAAAACACAGCAACCTCATATTCTGCCGGGAGGACGACCTCATCCTGGACAGCATCAAGCACGTATCTTCCATGGTCAGCTCCGTGCGGGAAGTCCTGCCCGGACGAACCTATTTTATCCCGGCCACCCAGGAGAAACTGGACCCCTTAAAGTCCTCTCCCGAAGAAATGACGGCTATCATCTCCGCAAAGCCCCTACCCCTTGGCAAAGCCCTGTACACTTCCCTGACCGGCTTTTCCCCTGTGATGGCGGAGGAGCTCTGCCACCGGTGCGGCCTGGAAGCGGGACGCGCGGCAGAAGCCCTTACGGAAACGGATCGCACCGTGCTGGGCCATCAGCTCATGCGCTTGCTTGAGGATATCCGCGCCGGACACTTCTCCCCCCGGATCTGGTACCAAAACGGGGCGCCGGCGGAATTTTCCCCTCTGCCCCTGACCATATATGAAACTCTGGAAGCCCGGTCTTTTGACAGCATTTCCTTCCTTCTGGAATCCTATTATGCCTCCAAAAACGTGATCACCCGCATCCGCCAGAAGTCTTCGGATCTCCGCCGGATTGTACAGACAGCCCTGGAGCGCAGCCGGAAAAAATACGATCTCCAGATCCGCCAGCTGCGGGATACGGAAAAACGGGATAAATATAAGATTTACGGCGAACTTCTGCACACCTACGGATACCAGCTGGAAGAAGGAGCCCGGGCTTTGGAAACCGTAAATTACTACACCGGAGAGCCCGTCACCGTACCCCTGGACTCTGCTCTCACGCCCCAGGAAAATGCCAAGCGCTATTTTGACAAATACGGAAAGCTGAAGCGGACCTTTGAAGCTGTCACCGGACAGCTCAAAGAAACGGAAAGCGAGATCCGGCATCTGGAGTCTGTCAGCACGGCTCTGGACATTGCCCTCTCCGAAGAGGATCTGGTGCAGATCAAAGAAGAACTGATGGAATCCGGCTACATCCGCAGGCGGAGATCCGGCGATAAAAAGCCCCGCATTACCTCCCGCCCCTTCCACTACCTTTCCAGCGACGGCTTTCATATCTATGTGGGCAAAAACAATTTCCAGAACGATGAGCTGACCTTTAAATTTGCCTCCGGAAACGACTGGTGGTTCCACGCCAAAGGCACGGCAGGCTCCCATGTAATTCTGAAAAGCGAGGGACGGGAAATCCCGGATCGGGCCTTCGAGGAAGCCGGACGCCTGGCTGCCTATTACTCCAAAAACCGGGGAAACGAAAAAGCCGAAATTGACTATGTGGAAAAAAAGCACGTAAAAAAACCGGGGGGAGCCAAACCAGGCTTTGTGGTTTACTATACCAATTATTCCCTGGTCATTGACTCCGATATTTCCGGCCTGACCCTGTTAACATAATTTTTTCTTAAGATTTCCCCCGTTTCCTTGCATTTTCTGCCAATCGGACGTATACTATCATTGATATTTTGTCCGATTTTGTAGAAAATGCAGGAAATGGGGGTATGATTATGACTGCAATCTTCCGCAGGCGGAGAGCTTTTACGCTCTCTTTGCTGCTGGTTTTTTCTATTCTTCTGGGCGCAGGTATTCCTTCCCAGGCTGCCCGGACCACCGGGACGGTAAAAAATCCCGTTTTAAACGTGCGCTCCTCCCCTTCTACCAGCTCTTCCATCGTGTGCAAGCTGACCCAGGGAACCAAAGTGAATATCATCGGCGAGACCACCGGAGACGACGGCATGAAATGGTACGACGTGTATTTCGCTTACGGCGGGGATGCCAAGGAGGGCTATGTGCGGGCAGATCTGGTAACTGTAGCCGGAAGCACTTCCAATGCACCGTCCTCCGGCAGTTCCGGCGGATCTTCGGGCGGCTCCCGGTATGTGAAACCGGCCGTGGCCCTGGTTCGTTCCATCGCTTCCACCAAGGGAGATATCCGCTCCCGCCTGGAAAAAGGAACTTCTGTCACCATTCTCTCATCCAAGACGGGACCCGATGACGGCTTAACCTGGTATAAGGTTTCCTATACACAGAACGGCTCTTCCCTGGAAGGTTATATGCGGGGGGATTTGCTCAGTCAAACCAACCCGGGAGGGACGGCTTCCAGCTCCAATTCCACGGACGTGTCCGGGACCCGGTATATCAACACCAACGGAGTGCGTGTGCGCAGCATCGCCTCCACCAACGGAGATATCCGCTCCCGCCTGGGAAAGGGGACACAGGTATCCCTAATCTCCTCCAAAACCGGGGATGACGGTATGACCTGGTACAAAGTCTCCTACACGGACAACGGATACCAGTTAAACGGCTATGTGCGCTCAGACCTGCTCTCAGAGGGAAACGCGGGAAATTCCGGGAGTTCCTCTTCCGGCATCGCCCAGACGCCGGCCACTGTGAAGCCGGCCGTAGCCAATATCCGCTCTATCGCCTCTACCAACGGGGATATCCGATCCAAGCTGCCCCAGGGCACCCAGGTAAAGATTCTTCTGGAGAAAACCGGGGATGACGGATGGAAATGGTATAAAATTTCTTACACCCACCAGGGACAGGCCCTGGAAGGCTATATCCGTTTTGACCTTCTCAATGTGGGAAGCACCTCCTCCGGTTCCGCAGGTTCTTCCGGCAGTTCCAGCTCCAAAGCCGTAGCCAAGGTGCGCAGCATTGCCTCCCCCTTCGGGGATATCCGGGCCACTCTGGAGAACGGCACGAAAGTGACCATCCTAAAAGAAGTCACCGGAGAAGACGGGCAGAAATGGACAAAAATTGCATTCACCCAGAATGGGAATCAGCTGGAAGGGTACATACCTTCCGCCCTTCTGAAATAGAAGGCATAAAAAACCCCTGAATCCGGGAACTCCCGGGTCCAGGGGTTTTCTTTCTCTTCCTGTGTACAAGCTGTGCAATTCCTAAGCCATACAGAACTGCGGCTGTATCTCCGCACCTACGCCAATGAGACGCAGAATCGCCTGCACCACCAGGAGGCATACACGTACAATGTAACGGCAGTCCTCCTCCACATTGCGTTTCCGGCTCACATACTCCCGGTGCATGGTCTGGATAAAGGATACCACAGCCTCCGGGGTTTTCAGCCCCTCTTCTTCCTGCTGCTCCCAAAAAACCTTCCCACTCTTCACATACTCCCGAAGCCGGAACTTCAAATCTTTCTCATAGTAGCAGTGATCCTTCAGGTTTCCGTCATAGGTCTCGTTGTGGGGAAAGGTAAAATAATCTGCAATATAGTGAATCACTTCGCCCAGATGGCGCATATATGCACGGGCATTCCGGCGGACCAGCTCCCTGTCTTCCGATAAGTCGCAAATCCGTTCCTTCACCATATCAAAGGTTCTGTCAAACTCATGCCGCTGTGTCAGAAAAGAAGGCTTGCAGTCGGGCAGAATACTCCCCAGGTAAAAAGCCTTCCGGTGTGCTTCCAGCTCCGGCACCCTCACATCCTCCACGATATATTTTGCCAGCGAAATATGCGATTTCTTTCTCAACTTCCATCCTCCCGATCCCAGGATGCCAAAAGGCCCTCCCTGTTATCTTTCTGGTTTTCGACACCTCTCTTATCATACTCCTTACGAAGCCCAAATGTCCATACCTAATTTTGGAATTTTAATATTTTTTCCATAATCTCGCCGCATATTTCTTCCGGCCTCCGTCCGTCCGTAGCCACAGTCGCATCCGCTGCCGCCTCATACTTCTCCCGCCTCTGCTCCATGAGCTCCGCTATAAAACCGGCATTTTTATTTTGTTCAATCACCGGGCGATCATGGCTGTTCCGGACACGCTCCAGAACCGTCTCGGGTGTGGCCGTCAAAAACACCACCTTCCCGCTCTTTTTCATGGCCTCCACGTTGCAGGCCCGCAGAGGAGCCCCGCCTCCGCAGGATATCACCAGATTCTCTCTCTCCTGAAGCTCCAGCAAAAGCTCCGTCTCCAGCCGCCGGAAATATTCCTCCCCATAAGTCTCAAAAATCCGGGAAATCTGCATTCCCTCCCGCTCTTCGATAACCCCATCCATTTCCAGCATTTCTCTCCCGTAGCACCGGTGCAGGCACCTGGCAACGGTACTCTTTCCGGCTCCCATAAAGCCGATCAAAAAGATATTATCATTCATTCCTCTGCATCCTCCCAAAGGGTCTGCGCCGCCGCCCACACAAGCCGGGACAAAACCCGGGCAATCATCAGGCGGGTCTTATCATCCTCCCGCCCCAGCTTCTGCAAAATGGTATAGAGATTTTTCGGTTTGGCCGCCTCACTCAAATGCCGGATATCTGCATTTTCCAAAAGCTCAAACAAAGCCTCCACAAAGGCTTCCCGCTCCTGGCGGCTCAATTCCGAAAGCCAGGTCTTGATGGTTTGATCCACCAGGCGGCTCCCTTGTGTAACCTGCTTAAGCCGGACGAAATCAGAACCCAGCACTTCCCAGGAATAGGGTTCATGCTGCATCAGGCCCACCTGCCCGCTTCGCACTACCGTATAAGGTTCCTCATGTTCCAGCAGCATTCCCACCACAGAAGACTGGGGCACAAAAGTCTGAATCCGCCCAAGCACCGCCTGATAGCCCGGCTGTTCCAGGACTGCCCCGGAAAATCCCGGACCGTCGTTGTTGTACACGGACCGGATCCGCGCCTGCACTTCCGGGCTGCAGACGGCAGCCGCAAATACCGCCAGATTTCCGCCTTTGGAATGTCCGCCCGCGTAAAGGGTTCCCGGACATCTCTCTGCGATTTTTTCCAGATAATCCCGGGCTGCCCACTGCCCCGGAATGGTATCCAGAAAGCTTAAATTAAAGTCCTCTTTCCATCCCACCAGGGTATTGTCCGTCCCCCGGAAGGCCGTAAAGGCATCTCCCTTTCCCAAAAGAACTGCAATGGCCGCAAACTGAATCTCACGGCTCTCGTCGGACTGTTCCCGGGCAGCCGTTATCCGCAGAGGTCCAAAGCGCCCGCTCCTTCCCAGAAGCTCCAGAAGTTCCAGATCTTTTGTACTGCGCACACGCTTCTTCTGTACATCCTCCGGAAGCTCCAGAAAAGCCTGGGAAAGCTCCCGGATGGCGGGGGCTTCTCCGGGCTCTTCCGGTACCAGCCTGTCAAAATGCAGGTAGGACAGCTCCGACAGGATCAAAGCATCCACCGGGCCGATCCCTGCCTGTTCCAGGCTTAAATCTCCCCGCCAGACGAGATAATCCAGCATATTTGCCATAAGTTTCACTCCCCGCGTTCACGGCTCTTATTTCGATCTGCCCTTTCAGGCATTTAACAAGAATGATCTCCCTTGCAGGTATGCTGTCCGCAGGAATGTCCCTGCTCATGCCCGTGGTGATCGCAGCGTACATTGGGATTGTAGTTCAGTTTCCCTTCCAGGTAATCCCGGACCGCATCGTCTGCCCTTCCCGATACACCGCCGAAAAGCCGGATTCCGGCCCCGGCCAGAGCCTGCTGGGCTCCGCCGCCGATCCCGCCGCAGATCAGGGTATCCACCTTAAGTCCGGCAAGAAAGCCTGCCAGAGCTCCGTGCCCCTGCCCTTCGGTATCCGCAACCCGCTCCTTTACGACCTTTCCCTCTTCCACATCGTAAAGCTTAAACTGTTCTGTGTGTCCAAAATGCTGGAACACCTCTCCGTTTTCATAAGTAACCGCAATTCTCATGTTTCTACTCCTCTCGTAAAGATTCTTCCTGCAGCCTGTCAAACTCCGCCATGCACGCATCCACCGTAGCCCCGTTTAGAAGCTCCCGCACAATCAGGCAGGTATTCCCCCACTGCTCCACCTTCATTCCCGCATTAGACCCCAGAACATAAATATTCTCCTGAATCCGGTCGTTCAGAGGCTCCAGGGCAGGAATACACTCTACCTCCACATTCTTGGACGGGGAAATCACCTTGTTTGTCTCCGTATAAAGCTTCATGGCCTCATCGGAAAGAATGATTTCCAGAACCTTCAGGGCATCCTCCTGATGCTCCGCCTCGGCACCCACGCCGTAGCCCGTCATGGAAACTACGGGCATTGGTCCCCGGCTGCTGGGAAATCCTATGACTTTCATCTCAAAATCCGGTGCTCCGTAGGCAGTCTCTGTGTTGGCTGCTCCCCAGTATGCCATTACAATCGGTGTTTTCTGCGCCAGAAAATCCGGCCCCTCCCCGTCAATGGCCTCGCTGGTATAGGCCTTCTGCGCATCCACATACCCACGGTCAATCAGCTCCTGGAGAAATTCAAAACCGGGACGCATATAATCGCTGTACTTCTTCTCTCCCCGGTTCAGAGCCTCAATCTCCGCCTCCGTATTGCCGCCGTTGTACAAATCCGCATAAGCCTGGGCGAATACTAAGTTCTCCAGCCACCAGCGATTGGCACCGATGGGAGTCTCGATCCCGTTTTCCTGGAATACCCGGCAGCACTCCAGCAGATCCTCCGGCGTTTCCGGAAGCTCCAGATTGTACCGGTCAAACAGATCCTTGTTCACAAACAGGCCGTAGGCCACTATCTCCTGGGGAATGGTGACCAGTTTTCCATTCACCGTGTTGGCCGTTTTTACAACTTCTCTTAAATTCTCTGCACATGCAAGTCCTGATAAATCCTGCAGTTTTCCCTCCGCTCCCAGCTTCTGAATGGTGTCCGGATTTAAGAGATACAAATCGTCCATGTGGTGGTTCACCCGGTCTATCAGCACTTCATCGTAAGTCCTCTCCTGGTAATTCTCCGCCGTATATGTCCGGTATTCCACCGTCACTCGCAGCCTCTCCTCAGCCATCACAACCGTAGAATCAAAGGCGGTTCTGGCCACATTGTCAGCATCGGGATCCGATTTTTCCATAGGGCCGAACAGGCTTACAACTCGTTTTTCTTCTTTCTCGGATGTAATAAGATTTTTACCGGGATCCTCCTTCCCCCCGCAGGAGGCTGCAGTAAGCACGGTCATTGCTGCAAGGCAGATTGCAGCCAGCTTCTTTTTCTTGCCTCTTTTCATAACCGATTCCTTTCTTTGATACATTGCCTTATTACATTCTTGAGAAGCTCCATATCGATGGGCTTTGCCACATGAAAGTCCATGCCTGCGTCCAGTGCTTCTTTCTCGTCTTCCGCAAAAGCATTGGCCGTCATAGCAATAATAGGAATCCTGCCCCCATCCTCCCGCTCAAGGGCCCGGATGGCTCTGGTTGCCTCGTAGCCGTTCATAACCGGCATCTGGACATCCATGAGAATGGCATCATACTCCCCTTCCCCGGATTTTTCAAACTGCTCCACTGCCAGCCGTCCGTTTTCTACGATTTCACAGGTGGCCCCTTCAATCTCCAGAATTTCCGCCAGGATTTCTGCATTGATCTCATTATCTTCTGCTGCCAGGAAATGGAGGCCCTCCAGATTCTCATCCTTCTCGGAACCGGCCGGCACTCCCGTCCTCTCTTCTGCGCGCATTTCCAAAATCTTTTCCTTCAGCGCAGACACGAAAAAGGGTTTTACCAGAATTTCCGTCTGTTCCATTCCCAGAGCTTCTTCTGTTCCCTCTGCCTCATAAGAGACCAAAAACAACACCGGAACCATATGAGGCAACGCTTCGCGTATTTTTCCCGCAGATGCAGTTTTCCCCAGCTCCCAGTCCAAAAGAACCATCTGGTACCCGGCTTCTGCCCTGGCATCCCGGATCCGTTCCAGAGCCTCCTCCACACAGGAAGCCGTGTCCACCTGGACGCCTGTATCCTTCATCAGCACCTGAATGCTCCGGCAGACCTCCTCGTCTTGATCGACTGCCAAAATCCCGGAAATCCCGCTGTTCTCCCAAAATTGCCGGTCTGCCCGGCCCTCCGGGATACGGAACTCCAATTCTACCCGGAACCGGCTTCCTTTGTTCACTTCGCTTGTTACCTCAATGGTCCCCCCCATCAGCTCCACAATATTTTTTGTAATTGCCATTCCAAGGCCTGTTCCCTGTACCTTATTGGTGGTGCTGTTTTCCGCCCTGGTAAACGCATCAAAAATGGTCTCTAGGTATTCCGGGGTCATCCCGTAGCCGTCGTCTTCCACCTCAATCAGGATATGCTCATACTGGCTGGAACGCTGCTTCAGTCCCACCATGCGGAACCAGATATTCCCGCCCTCCTGGGTATACTTTACTGCATTGGACAGGAGATTGATTAAAATCTGGTTGATCCGGGTTTCGTCGCCCATCAAATACTCATGCTTAATTCCCGTCACATCCACATGGAAATTCTGCTTCCTGGCATGGGCCATAGGCCGGATAATGGCGTCCACGGAAGCTACCAGATCACGCAAAGGAAACTCCTCAACATTCAGCACGACCTTCCCGCTCTCAATCTTAGACACATCCAGGATATCGTTGATGAGCCTCAGAAGGTGCTGCCCGGAAGCCATAATCTTTTTCGTGTACTCCCTTACTTTCGCCGGATTTTCCGCATCCATGGAAAGCAGCGTAGTAAATCCCAGCACTGCGTTCATGGGCGTACGGATATCGTGGGACATATTAGAGAGAAACATGGTTTTCGAGTTGCTGGCAATCTGCGCAGCCTGCAGGGCCTCCGCCAGCTGCTTATTGTGGATCTCCCGTTCCTCCTCCCGCTCTCTCCGCAGTCTGTTCTGCTGGCGCTGATTCAAATAGTACAAAAAGCAGCACAGGAAAAATGCAATCAGCATAACGGCCACCACGATCAGGATATTCTGATTGACGGTGCGTCCCTCCTGCTGAATGGCCTCCACCGGTACATATCCGATGAGGTAAATCGTTCCCCCATTCACGGACCACATATAGTTCAAGGCGCTTTTTCCCCGGATATCATGGTAAAACAAAATATTTCTTCCATCCTCCAGGCACTGGGAAACCTCTGCCCGCAATTCCGGATCCAAAATATTATTTGCTCTGTAGAAATCTTCCAGATTCAGATGCCCTGCGCTCCGTTCCCCCATGCCCTTAGGCTTGAGAACCAGACGCTGGCTTTTGGCATCCATAATATAGAGCATCGCCTTCTTGTTATAAAATCCCTCCGGAAGAGATTTATCAAAAGAATCATACACATACTCCACATAGAGAACTCCCAGCTCCCGGCCGTCTTTTACCACCGGGCATTTCATGGTATACGCCCAGGTTCCCATATAATTCAAATAAGACTGGGAAACCAAAAGACCGTCTATGGTTCCCCCGGTAGAAAAGTCCAGATCTCTTTCCGAAAACACTTCTCCGGTGCTGGAAATCCCTTCCGTCTCCCCGGAACGGATCAGGGCAATTTTCACCATGGCCTGGTTTTTCTCGTAGGAACGGATATACTCCTCTGGATCCTCACTTGCCGCAATCTCCCGGACCATCAGCTTTTGAAATTCCGCATCTTTCTTTAAAATTGCCTCTATGGTAGACTGAATGAGATCCAGGCTCTCACTGAGATTCTGAATGGCTGACGCCGACATCTCCCTGGAAAGCTTCTGCGCCACCAGGAAGACAATCACTGCCAGAATACAAAACACTAATATAATAGAAAGCAGCAAAGAAAACCCTTTGTTCTTTCCGTCTCTGTCCTGCTTCTTTCTCATTTCCATTACCTCTATAACCTTAACTCTGGAAATTTCTGCAAGATACCGCTGCAATATTATTATACTTGTTTCCTTCTTTTTGTGTCAATTTATTGCATGCTCATTTTCCGTCTCTATTTTGGATGCCTCGGAAAAGGAAATCACCGCTTCATTCTTTTTCATAAACAGGAGGCCGAAAGAACCGGGTCCGCAGTTGCTGGCTATGGCAGAAGAAGCTTTCTGTACATAAATCCGTTCAAAAGGACAATACTGGCGTACCAGCTCCTGGATGTAGCGGATCCTTTTTTCTTCCATCCCCGCATAAGTAATAAACAGAATGCGCCGATCGATATTCTTTGCGTCCAGAAATACCTTCTTGATATAGCGCTTGGCCACATGGGGAAAATCTCCCACCTCCATACTGCCCACTACCATTTTGCTTTTGCGCAGCACAAGCACCGGATGCAGCAGCAGTGCATCGCAAAGAACCTGAATCCTTTTGGAAATCCTTCCTGACCGGCACATCATATGTGTGCTGTCAATGATAAAAGCGGAGGAAATATAACGCCGCAGTCTTTTTACGGTTTTTACAATTTCCGCCTTTCCCGCATGATTCTCCGCCATAGAGGCCGCATACAAAACTGCCAGTCCCATGCTGCTGGAAAGATGCCCCGAATCCAGTACCGTAACATTTTCAAAGGATTTCGCTGCCTCAAGGGCGTTGTAATATCCCTGGCTGACATATTTGGCCATGGCTATATGAACCACATTCTGGGCTTCCGTAAGCCTCTCTGCAAAGAACTTTTCATAATCCTCTACTTCCGGCGGCTGGGAGTAAGCGTCCTCTCCCTCTGACATGCGCAAAAGCAGCTCATCCGCTTTCAGCTCCACCTCATCCAGAAACCGTCCCTGAGCGGTGCAGACGTAATATGGGCATACGGCAATACCAAACTCCTTTATCAGGGAATCCGGCAGATCGCAGACACTGTCCGTTGTAATCATCAGGGAAATTCTCTGCGACTGTTCAAAGATCAAAACATCTTTGCCGATCTCAGATTGGCTGCTTTCCTCATTCAGCTGCACCAGTTCCTTCGGCAGAATACTCAGCACAGCCGCCTCAAGAAGAGCTCCGCTGACCGGCTTGGCCAGATAACCGCTGAATCCCTCCTTCCGGTAGAGAAGCTGGTTATCACTTCCCGCGTTGGCAGTCAGTGCAATCACCGGAACATCCTGGCACAAGCCGGCCGGCTGTGTGCGGAGTGCGTGAAAGCATTGAATTCCATCCATCTCCGGCATCAGGTGATCCATCAAAATCCCATTGTAATGCTGATTCTGGGTAAGCTTTAAGCATTCGGCACCGCTGGACGCCGTGTCAATCTGGATCCGGGTCTCCGCAAGCAGCTTGCGCACCACCATCAGATTCATGTCATTGTCATCCACTACAAGAATATGGGCCTCCGGAGCCTCAAAGCTCTGATGATACTGCTCCCCTTCGTGAACCTTCACACGGGAAGCCAGCGTAAAGGTCCCCAGCTCACTGTCATCCACAATATCCTGCTCCAGGGTCACAAGGAACGTAGAACCTTTGGTATAGACACTGTTGACGCTGATCTCGCCGCCCATCAGCTCCACCAGCTGGTGCACAATGCTGAGCCCCAGCCCGGTACCCTCAATATGGCGGTTTTTCTCCTCATCCACCCGCTTAAACGCATTAAAAATATAGGGAATATTTTCTTTCTTTACTCCCAGTCCCGTATCCTCCACGGAATACCAGACACGCACCCGGTTCAGTCCCAGGCGCTCACACCGGACCGAAAGGGTGATGGAGCCTTCACTTGTATATTTTACGGCGTTATTCAAAAGATTGATCAAAACCTGTTTGATGCGCACCTCATCGCCGCAGAGCATACTGGGTATGGAGGCATCCACATGAAGCCGGAATTCCAGTCCCTTCTCCTGGGCTTTGATCCAGATCATATTGACAATTTCTGAAAAAAGCGTCCCGGTTTCATAAGAAACATTAACGATTTCCATTTTCCCGGATTTAATCTTAGACAAATCCAGAATATCGTTAATCAGAGTAAGCAGCATTTTGCTGGCCCCCTGGATGTTTCTCGCATTCTCCGCCACATCCTCGGGAATATTTCCCCGCAAAATGATCTCATTCAGACCGATAATGGTATTGATGGGTGTGCGGATCTCATGGCTCATGCTGGAAAAGAAATGATTCTCCGCCTTGTTCAGCTCCTCAATCTCCTTCTTCTGCTGCCTGGAAAGCTCATTCTCCTCCTCATAAAGCCTGTTTAAAAACATCAGCATAACGCTGGTCAGCACACCCACCATAATCACAGAAACGGCGGAACCAAAGAAAGAATTTCCCTGTGTATTGGTTACAACCAGCTGCGGATAGTAAAAAGCAAGGTAATAGCAGAGGAGGGTTTCCGCCGCACAGAGCAGGAAGAACACTATTTTACGCCTGCCCTCCAGGGTAATGCTGATATAAACAAAGCAGAGTACGAACCACTCCGGCATTCCGCTGTAAAATCCGCCCGCCGTAAAAAAGCTTAAAGGAAAAAGAAGCAGAAGCAATATGCTGATAAATGTGGCGCCTGCATGGATACATTCTTTCTTAATGCTGGCCCTCACCACCAGGCCTATGACAGCAAGACTCACCGCCAGCACCAGTATATTGAACAAGCTTCTGCCCATAGGCAGGATAAAGATCAGTGCAAGCATACAGACGCCTGTAACCACGCGGAACATACGCTCCCGGAGTCTGAGCCTATGATCAAAAATGATTTCAAACCATTTCTTCAACACCTAAATGCCCTCCGTTTCTGTTTCTAATCCTGCAATGCCTGCACAGACTTCTTCATACATGCTAAGAAGCCCGGAATGATTCTGCCTGATATATTCCACATCCCCCTTTTTCCCTGCCAGCTCCAGAGATTTGGCATATTCAGAGAGCCTTTCCGCGCCGATGGTCAAGGAGGTGCTTTTCAGGGCGTGAACCTTGATTGCATAGTCCTTCCAGTTTTCAGCATCGTACAGGGTTTGAATTTCTTTCTCCTTTTCCGGTCCCTGGGTGCAGAACATTTCCAGCATTTCCAGATAAAATTCTTCCTCTCCGCAGCAGTAATCCAGTCCCATTTTCTCATTGATGCCTGCCTTATCCAGCCCGGCAAATCGCCCGGAAGCTTCTTTTAAGGGAACATCCTCTTTTGCTGCACGCTCTTCCGGCTCTTTTTCAACAGCCGGAGCTTCCGGCGGAGATATCATTTCCGCGCCGTACTGGAAGCAATTTCTCGGCAGCACCCTGCGCAGCACCCGCTCCAGAACCGAACGCTCAATGGGCTTCGGGATAAACTCCGTAAATCCCTCGTTCCGGAACATTTCCCGGGCACCGCTGATGGTATTGGCAGTCAGGGCAATCACAGGAAGATCCTGATACTTGCCGTTGTTGATCTCGCGGATGCGTTTTAATGTCTCTACACCGTCAAATCCCGGCATCATATGATCCAGGAAAACCACATCATAGGAAACATTCCGCAAACGCTCTACTGCTTCCCTTCCGCTTAAGCAGGTATCCACCTCAATCCCATAGCTGCCCAGCACTCCCTTGGCTACCACAAGATTCATCTCTTCATCGTCAACGGCCAAAACCCGTACTCCCACACAGGAGAACGGCTTGCGGCCCGCAGCCTGCGCCTCCTCAAATCCGTTTTCCCCTACGTCGCCGTTGAGCAGATTCACCACGGAGAGCGCAAAAAACGGCTTGCGGATCACCAGCAGCCTGCTGTCCTCACCAAGAACAAAATCCCGCTCCGCAATCACACCCACCTGGAGGGTATGGGACAGCTCTTCATAATAAGCCGTATTCTCCTCATATTCCTCCTGGGCTATAAACACGTGGCTCAGCGTATGGCTATGCTGCAGCTTCAGCAGCCCTTCAAAATTATGCGCCTGGTACCCTTCCAGGCCAAGCCCTTCAACCAGATGCAGAATCAGCTTGTCATAATATCCCCGGACCTCGTCGCAGCTATATTTCTCCGGCCTGAAATAGCAGGCAATGCAAAGCTGTTCCGGATGGGAAAGAACCATTGCAGGCGAATCGTCCGCCACCCCCTGGGGAATGGTAATGTGGGCGTGCAGCCCCTGCCGTCCGTCACTCTCAAAATGAATAAATCCGCCCATGGCGTTTAAAAGGCCCCGTGCAATGGGGAGGCCAAGCCCAAGCCCTCCCGCAAAACGGCTGCTCCCGGAATCCACCTGGTAGAAATCGTCGTACATCTGTACAAGCTGGGAATTGCTCATGCCAATGCCCGTATCGTAGATATCAATGACCAGATTAACTCCGTAGCTCTCCCGCCGGAACTCGATGCAGATATTAATACCGCCTTCTTCCGTAAACTTGATGGAATTCTCCAGGAGGATTTTCAGCACATGAGATATCTTCTCCGCATCCCCGATAAGAACCGACGGGACCCTGGGATCAATATCAAAAACCATTTCCAGCTGATGCCTGCTGCTCTGCATGGCGACCATAGTAATCACGTCGTTGAGAACCGATGTGATCATATACTCTTCCTTTGCCGCAGTCAGCGTCCCCTCCACAATCTCCGTATAGTCGAGCATATTGTTGATCTGGTTGGACAAACGCTTGCCCGCCAGCTGGATGGACCGTACATCCTCCCGGATTTCCGGGGAGTTCTCTTTTTCCAGCACTACCTCGCTGATTCCAAGCACCATATTGATGGGAGTCCGAAGCTCATGGGATACATTGGACAAAAAAACGGCATTCTGCCGTCCCGCCATTTCCAGTTGGGCAAAAGCATTATCGTACCGCTTCCTCGCTCCCTTTCTCCTGATAATCCGGTATCTGGCAATGGCCCCGGAACCTGCCATCACGCTGGCGCCAAGGCCCAGGCGTATCATCTCCCGGGTCCCCATATCATCCCGGATGGTGTGCAGGATAAACACATGATACAAAAGCTCCAACACGTATAAGGCGGCTATCATATACAACAGCCGCTTTTTGTCAAACATGGAAAATATTAAAATCATCATACAGCCCACGGCCGGAATGTCATAAAGGCTGACTCTATGTACACCAAAAAAGAAAAACCCAACCATCAGCAGGCCGCCGCACAAGCTCTCATAAAAAATCTCCGAGCCGAACCTTCCGATGTGAAGTACCCACACAAGGGTGTTTCCTATTAAAATAACAGGAACCATCCACATCTCCCACGAAAAAGCAATGGTAATCAGAATCAGCATCATACCAAAGGTGGTAACAATGCCGGCCAGCAGCAAATGAATACTTGTCTGCTCCTCTTCTCTCATTTCTTTGTAAACTCCTTTGCAACCCGCTTTAGCAGTTCCTGTGGAAAAAACGGTTTTTTCAGGTAATTGACTGCTCCCAGATTGATAGCGCTCAGCACATCATTCTCATATCCGGACGCCGTGAGAAAAATCACGGGAATCTCCTCCTGACGGTTTTTGATATGCTCAAAGGTTTCGATGCCGTTCATCTTCGGCATGTCAATATCAAGAAGAACCAAGTCCACTTTTTCCTTCTCAAGTATCTGCAGCGCCTCTTCCCCCGACTCTGCAAGAAGCACCCCATAACACTTGCTTAGGATCACCTTGGTTCTCTTCAAATTCATTTCATCGTCGTCCACTACCAAAATACGTTTCTGCATAGCCGCCTCCCTTTCTGCTTTTTGAGATTTCCCGAATCCCTTTCCTATTTATTTTAAAACAGGATGAAGATAAAATCAAGTCTATTGGACCCACATTTCTCCCCTTAAGATTTTCCAAATTCCGAAAGCTCAAGACCGGGATTTCGCTCCAGCGTCATTCCCACGCTCCAGGCATTGGCCCAGATAAGCAGAGGCCGCCCTTTCAGGTCCTTGATCTTCTTCATATCGGAAGTACCCACCAGTTTCCCCATGTCAATCTCCTCGTTCTCAATCCAGCGGATATGCTCATAGGGCAGCGGCTCCAGCTTAATGTCTACATTGTACTCATTCTCCAGGCGGTATTTCAGCACGTCAAACTGGAGTACGCCTACCACACCTACAATAATTTCTTCCATACCGGTGTTGAACTCCTGAAAAATTTGGATGGCGCCCTCCTGGGCAATCTGCTCGATCCCCTTCACAAACTGCTTGCGCTTCATGGTATCCATCTGGCGCACCCTGGCAAAATGCTCCGGCGCAAACGTTGGGATTCCCTCATAACGAATTTTCTTTCCCGGCATGCAGATGGTATCCCCGATGGAGAAAATGCCCGGGTCAAACACCCCGATGATATCCCCCGCATACGCCTCTTCCACTATCTTGCGATCCTGGGCCATCATCTGCTGAGGCTGGGAAAGCCGCATCTTTTTATTTCCCTGCACATGGGTTACTTCCATGCCGGCCGTAAATCTTCCGGAGCAAATCCGCATAAAAGCAATCCGGTCCCGATGGGCCTTGTTCATATTGGCCTGGATCTTAAACACAAAAGCAGAAAATTCCTCCTTCATGGGATCGATGACACCGCTTTCTGCCTTCCGGGGAAGGGGAGAAGTGGTCATCTTCAGAAAATGCTGCAGAAATGTCTCCACACCGAAATTGGTCAGGGCAGACCCGAAAAACACGGGAGACAGTTTCCCCCGGCTCACCTCTTCCTGGTCAAACTCCGCACTGGCACCGTCCAGAAGCTCAATATCCTCCAGAAGCTTTTCTCTCTGGCCGGGAACAAGGATTTCCTCCAGCTCCGGATCCTCCAGGGCAATCTCCCGCTCTTCCCCTTCCTTGGTTCCCTTCTCCGTATCCGAGAACAGAAGGACCTTTCTGGTATTCCGGTCAAAGACGCCCTTAAACTCCTTCCCGGAACCGATGGGCCAGTTCACCGGGCAGGTAGCAATGCCCAGCTCGTTTTCAATATCGTCCAGAAGCTCAAAAATATCCATGGCTTCCCGATCCATCTTATTGATAAAAGTAAAAATGGGGATCTGCCGCATGGCGCACACCTTAAAGAGCTTGCGGGTCTGGGCCTCCACGCCCTTCGAACCGTCAATAACCATTACGGCGGAATCCGCCGCCATCAGCGTCCGGTAAGTATCCTCGGAGAAATCCTGATGCCCCGGTGTATCCAGAATATTGATGCAGTAATTGCTGTACTGAAACTGCAGCACGGAGGAGGTAACGGAAATTCCCCTCTCCTTCTCAATCTCCATCCAGTCAGAGACGGCATGCCGGGCCGTCGCCTTTCCCTTCACGGAGCCCGCCTGGTTGATGGCACCCCCGTAGAGCAGGAATTTTTCCGTCAGGGTGGTTTTGCCCGCGTCCGGGTGGGATATGATTGCAAAGGTTCTTCTTTTTTCGATCTCTTTCACGTAATCTGCCATGGCTGCCTCTCTGTTCCAACTTCCTTTGTTTTTTCGCAACTATTATTAGTATACACATTTTTCCTGTATTTGCAAGGCGCAAGTAGATCCTCAAAAAAACTGCATCTATTCCGGATCCGAGCGCCGGAATGGATGCAGTTTTCGTAAAACAGGGATCACACATAGCTCCCCAGCTTTTCTATCTCCTGCCTGTTAATTTCTGCCTGGAAATGGCCGCCTTCCATAATCTCCTCCCTGATCTGTTCCTCCGGCAGGGTGCACCCGTGTCCTCCCAAATGCACCGCAGGCTTCGTTTTTCCGTGGAAATCGCTGCCGCAGGTGACAAACAGCCCCTCCCGGCCGGCTCTCTCTAAAAAGCCCGCCGCCTGTCCGGGATCGTGGTAGCTGCTGAAAGCTTCGATTCCGTCCAGGCCCAGCTTGACCATAGGTTCCAGGAGATGCTCTTTTCCCTTCAGATTCATCCCCGGATGAGCCAATACGGCCAAGCCGCGGGTCTGGTGGATCAGGTCCAGGATTTGTTCAAAAGAAGGAAAACACAGGGGAACATGACAGGGCTTTCCCGGCCCATAAAAATCCCAATAAAAATTCAGGCAGGGATTCTCGCTTCTTGCGCCCCCTTCCCGATAGGGAAGAAGCCCGGGGTGTCCGTCATACTCCGGCTTTCCCAAGAGAACTTCCGCAAACATCTCCCCCGTCCAGACTCCCGGCCAAAGGCTGTCTTCTGCCGCGGCCTCCAGCTCCTCCTCCGTCACGCAGAAGCCCAATTCCAGGGTTTTGTCCAGCATTTTCCGGGAAGCCTCCCGGCTCTGCCTGTAGAACTGTTCCTCCAGCTCCCGGAACCCTGCATCCCTCTCGTCAATCCCGTATCCCAGCATGTGAAGGGCAGTATCTTCAAAGAGACAGTCTATCTCAATTCCCGATAAATACGCAATTCCTCTCTCTTTTGCTGCTTCCCGCGCTTCCGTGTTCGCCCGCGCGGAATTGTGATCCGTTACCGCCATCAAGGTAACCCCCTGCTCCGCACACATTTTTGCCAGAACTGAAGGGGTAAACTCTGCGTCTGCGCTATAGCTGCTGTGCATGTGTAGATCGATCATAAGATTAACTCCTATTAAGAAAATATAAAGTAAAAATGGGATTGTTTTATCTCAATAATTACAACAAGTACGGCAAAAGATTGTTTTCAAAGAAATCCAATAATGCACCGACATCCTCTGTATCACGCCACATAAAAAAATTACTTTCGTATCCCTGAAACCAATATGCAATTTCTCTATTTCGGCGCGGATCCCGTGTAATATCACCCGCGATCACCAGCCAAAAAGGTAAAATCTTTTCTGAAAGACGGCTTTTTTCTCTTAAAATGCGCATTAGCCCAGGCGTGAAATATTTTGCACTTCTTTCGTGCGCATTTCCCCGGCCTGCTGCCGGTTTCGTTGTTTCAATCCAACCATCCTGCCTTTTTATTTCACCGAATAAAACTTTCCCGTTGCGTAGATTTCTAATAGCAAAATCCATAGTAATTCCCCACTTATATTTCAAAGAACCGTCTGCATTATACATATTAACGTTATAAATCGCATCCAAGTCTTCTTGTGGTAATTCATATGTAGAATATATATCCGCAAAATCTTTTGGGTGCTTATCAACTTTAAATTGGCCAGGATAAACCGCATCAAGCGCATTCTGCAGGGAATTGTGAAATATATCCTCTGTTTTCAATGCTTTCGCACCACTTAGAGTTTGCCAATTTGCCCGCTTCCTTAATTCGTTAGTTGCCATAACGTTATCCTTTCTATTTTGATCCCTCGGAAAAGATCCTCCAGCGAAATTCCAAGACCGCTTGCAATCTTGTTAATATTTTCCAGCGAAACATTCCTTTTTCCGCTTTCAATGGAGGCAAGATAAGTTCTATCCATATCTATCTGAAGCGCAAATTTTTCTTGGCTTAAATTGCGAGCTTGCCGCAGCTCTTTTATTCTATGTCCAAATTTTTCTTTAATGGTCATTTTTCTACCTCAATATAAAATATTATTATTTATTGTTGTTTTTATATCAACGGACTATAAGTAACAAAGGTGGTTTTGCATGGGACTTATATTGACTATGAGTAACAATCATAGTATAATATTACCACGGTCCAGAAGGAGGATTTATTATAATGCCCAGTGAATCAGTTTCCACAATTAGCGGTTACTCCAAATACAACCCTGAAGCACAGCGCAGGAAAAAAATCAATCCGCTGGCTGAAATCTATCCCCATTTACCACAAGAAAAATATGATGTAATTTACGCAGATCCCCCGTGGGATTACGGCGGGAAAATGCAGTACGATAAATCAAGCATTAAAACAGAGAATATAGATTTTGAAAGAAACGTGTTTATCAGTGCGGCAATTTTCAAGTACCCGACATTGAAACTAAAACAGCTTATGGAACTTGATGTTAATTCTATTGCGGCAGAGAATTGTATCTTGTTTATGTGGACAACAGGACCTCAGTTTGCAAATTCTATTGAATTAGGACAGGCTTGGGGATTTGAATATAAAACGGTTGCGTTTGTTTGGGATAAGCAAGTTCACAATCCTGGACGCTATACACTCTCGCAAACAGAATTTGTGTTAGCCTTTAAAAAAGGCAGATTTCCTACACCGAGAGGAGCAAGAAATGTAAGACAGTTAGTTTCTGTTCATAGAGGCAAGCATAGCGAAAAACCGGAAATTGTTATTGACAGCATCACAAAAATGTTTCCAACCCAAAAGAAAATTGAACTGTTTGCACGAAAAAATTATGTTGGTTGGGACAACTGGGGACTTGAAATCCCCAATCATAAAGTAGAAATTCTTTCACAAGGCGAAACAAAGGAGCTACAGCATACTATAAAGAATCAATAGATTGAAAGATATATACCGCTGAAGTGGGGCTGTCCGGTATAAGGGAAACTCCCCTCCAGCCATATGACGCAAAAAAGCCGCCCTTTTTTCAAGGACAGCTTTTTTGCAATATGATAGTTTGAATATCTATGCTTACTCTCAGTGCCAGATCTCCGCTCGCACAATATCCATCAAAGCGGTGGTGGGCATTCCCCCTACCGTGTCTCCGAAAATCTGCAGAAGCTTTCCGTCCCGCAGATAATCCACAAGCTGCATTTTGGCCGCGGCCGACGTATTCCAGGAGGAGGCGCTCAGGGCCCGCATCTGCCGGGCTATCTGCTGATTGTATGCTTCTTTTACTTTCTGCTCACGCCTGCGCCGGATCTGTCCTTTTATCATGAGCTCCATATAGTCCGCATGACGGGCTTTGCGCAGATCCCACCAACTCTCCAAGGTTCCCCCGCCGCTTTGGGAAAAGGTGATGCTGGGCTGCCCGGACGTACAGGCATTCTCAATGTTCCCGTCCGCTCCGATCACCACTGCCTGGGAAAGTCCCACGGAAGCACCCGGCATAAAAGACTCGTTCCGGGCCAGATCAAAGGCGAACCAGGTCTCGATCTTGGCCAGAATCTCATCGGCATAGGCCGGATCTTCCTCCATGCGTTCCTGGACCTTAGGGTGAATCACCACCGCCTTACTGTTGGGCGGAACCTTTCCCAGAGCCCGCTGCTCCCCGGAACAGCCGTTCTGGGGATTGGTGCCGGAAGGCATCCAGCCCTCCAGCACTTTGGCCGCCGCATCCCCCTCCTGGTATAAAAGATAGTGGGGATAGTCATTGCGGGTCTTCCACCAGTTTCTTCCGCCGCTTATATCCATCACATGATAGCTAAGTCCGGGGTATTTGGCTTTCAGCCTCTCCTCCAGGGAAGCTCCTTTAAGCCCCTCCGCTTGGGAAATCTTTCCGTACACGCCGCTGAATCCTGAGGCCGCCTGGGAAACCATGCCCAGAAAGCTTTGAGACTGCCCGCTAAGCTTAAGACTCTCCTGCTGCTTTACGAGGGCGCTCCAGGCTCCCGTTCCTATGCCGTAACTCTCCTGAATTGCATTTCCGATATTCATGCTCCATTCCCCCTGTCAGAAATCTGCCTACATCAGCGACGCAATGGCAAACGCGTCTATTCCCTGTCCCTCTTCCTGCTCTTCTTGCCCGGATACCTCGTTCAGACGCTGGCGGGCCTTCTGCAGCAGGGATTTCACCTTCGCTACCTCGTTCTCGTCGCACATGCCCTGATCAAGCCCTGCTTCGCAGTCGGACAGATCCTTGTTCAACAGCTCGATCACCATCTGCACCTGCTCCGGCGTGGAGGCTGCCGCAATCTGCCTGGCACGCTTGCCCTCGTTAACCGCTACCTTTCCGCTCCGCCTTTCTGAGTCCCCCTGGCCCGCGTCCTGAGGCTTTGAGGCTGTTTCTTCCTTTGCCGCTTCCTCTGCCCGGGTTTCCTCTTTTTCCTGAATGCTCCTGCGCCCCTCCTCGGAAATTTCGATCTGATCCTGGGAGGGAAGCGCAGTTTCCTTCCCCAGATTGTCCCGGACCGCCTCTTCTGCCCCGGCCGGACCTGCCTCATAGATTCTTCCCGCAGAAGGAATCCTTCCCCTTCCGCCGGCTGCAATCCGCTCGCTTATCATGTTTTTATCCTCCTCTCCTGCAGTAATACCGCCACAGAAAACTCTCCGTTTTCCATTTTCAGCTCCATCTCTCCCATGTACTTTTCAACTTCCCGCCTCACATTAGCCAGGCCGATGCCGTGCATGGACGCTTCTCCTTCCTTTGTGGTAGCCGGCAGGCCGTCCGCGCCAAAGATCACGGTTCCGGCGGCTGAATTGCGGACCTCCGCCAGGAAGAAGCTACCCCGCTTTCTCCCCATAAGGGAAATGTACCGTTTTCCCTTCTCCACCTTTTCACAGGCTTCCAGAGCATTTTGCAGCAGATTTCCTAAAATAATGCCCATATCAAAAGCATCGTACCCGCCGGAATCCGGGTATTGGAACTCCGATCGGAAATCTGCGCCCAGGCTCTCTGCCTGCCGCCTCCTGTCATTGACCACCACATCCAGAACCGGGTTTCCCGTCCGAATCGTAAAATCAAGAACTCCCATGCTCTCATCAATGCGGGCTATATATTCCTCTATCTCCCCATAGTTTCCTCTCCGGGCCAGACCGCAGAGATTGGTAAGATGCCCCCGGATCTCATGGCGCATCCGGCGAAACTCCTCATAAAAACGCTCCGTCTCTTCCATCCGCTCCCGCAGAGCCTGAGCCTTCTGAAATCCGGCAAAGCACACCTCCCGCTCCTGGCGAAGCCTGGCCATTCCCTGCCAGAAGGCTACGGTCAGATATGTGCCCAGATAAAAGAGCGCCGCCAAAAGAGGGACCAGAGCCAGAAACGCCGGATGGCGCTCATAAAGCTCCAGATATATTCCGTCCTGTACCTCGAACAGCAGAACCGCAGTCATATGCCCGAACAAAATGCCCGCCGAGGGAATGAGAAGCAGATAGCAAAGCTCTCTTCCCCGGACCGCAGGCAGAAGCTTTTGCATCTGCCGCTTCAAGAAATACAAAAGAACTGCCAGCACTAAGACATGCCCCAATAGAAGGAATGCCACGGACCCGGCGGTGTGCAAATAGACGGCCTCTGCCTGTTCCTCTGTAAAGGGAAAAAGCTTCTGCACCGAAAAGTACAAGCTCTCCGCCGCCAGTCCGCTGGCAACCCTTACATTGTAAAAAAACACCGTCAGCAGAAAAACCCGGCGCCTTTCCATTTCCAGAATGCCGGACACTGCCGGCAGGATAACCAGAACCGCCGGTGTGGAAAACCTTCCGCCAAACAGCCAGAAAAACAAGTACACAGAAAAAACGATAATCCCCGTCTTCCGTCTCTGTCCTTCCGGAAACACCCCGAAAAACCAGGAAAGGCAGGCTCCGTACAAAATCCCGGCGGCCAGATTGAACAGCCGGAAAAACAGGGTAAATCCCGTCTCACTCATAGGCGGCCCTCCGTTTCAGATAGCGGAGGAACGCTTTGGCAAAATCCTGGTACTTGTACTTGGAAATCTGCAGCTTCTCTCCGCCCTCAAGGACGGCCTCCGTCCTGCTGTAGGCTGTCACGTAGGCGAGATTGACCAGATACCCTTTGTGAATCCGGCAGAAATCTTCTCTCAATTCCTGCTCCAGCTCTCCAAGCTTCCCATAGTAGGCAAGGGTCTCTCCTTTCAAATGCAGCACCACCTTGTGATTGCTGCTCTCTGCATAATAAACCTGGCAAATGGGGATTCTCCTGACTCCGTTCGAACACCGGACTGTTAGAGACCTGACTGCCGGCACGCCGGCTCCGCCCCCGGCAATCTGCCGGACTGCACGGAAAAAGACTTCCGAAAATTTTTCCTCTGACAGAGGTTTGAGCAGATAATGAAATGCACCTACATCAAAGGCATCGTATACATAGCTCTCATATCCGGTCACAAAGACAATGAGAGGCTGCACTTCAAGGTTCCTGCCCCGTATCTTCCGGGCCAGGGACATACCGTCCGGTCCGGATCCGAAAGAACGCATTTCAATATCCAGAAACAAAAGATCGGCGTCCCAATCCCCCGTGAGGTATTGGCCGGCGGAAGCAAACTTCCTCACCTCACAGGGAACGGACTGCCTTCGGATGAGATCCGAAAGATAATTGCGGATATTCTCTTCGTCGTCGCAAACGGCAATTTTTATCATAGAAAAGTTTCCCCATATTTGACTATCGGCCACGCCCTCTTCCGGGAAAAGCCGTCCTGCGCAACTGGACGGCTGTGAGACGTAACTGGACGCGGCCTACACCAGAAAAAGCTCCAGCACAAACACCATCAGGCAGGCGCTGACCGAAACCTGCAATAAGCTCTTCCCTCTAAAGGCCAGCAAGGCGCCTGTGAGCAGAGCGGCCCAGGCCGACCACACGCTTCCCGTCTCCGAGAGAATGGCCGGGAAGGTCATAACCGCCAGGGTCACATAAGGGACATAATAGAGAAAAGAGCGGATAAAGCGGTTGGTAATCTCCCGGCGTATGAGGACCAGAGGCAGCATGCGGATGGCATAGGTGACGGCAGCCATCACCAGAATATAAAGATATACATTACGCTCCATGAGTTTCTTCCTCCTTTACAGGAAACAGGGCAGCCGCACCCCCGGCAATGAGTACCGTCAAAAGAATGGTGCGGTTTCCTGCAGACAGCTTCGAAATCAGCGGCAGCCTGGTGAACGCAAAGCTGGCTGCCATGGAAATGAGAATCACTCCTGCCAGGATCCGGCTCTTTCTTGCCGGAGGCACAATCACTGCCAGGAACATGCCGTAAAGCCCTACGCTTAACGCCCGCACCACATTGACCGGCAGCAGATTTCCCATGAGAACCCCAAGATAGGTTCCGGATGCCCAGCCGGGGGAAGCTACGGCAAGAAGCCCCATAGTATAGAAGGGATTCAGCCTTCCCGGGGCACTCATAGACACACCGAAGATCTCGTCCGTCACACCGGCACTCACGAAAAGACGGTGCAGAACTGAGGTCTTCGGCGAAAGTTTCTGGCTCAAAGCGCAGGACATGAGAAGGTAGCGGGCATTTACAATAAACTCCATCACTGCCAGCTCCAGATACCCGGCCCCGGCCGCCGCCAGGGTAAAGCCTGCGAACTGCCCTGCCGAGGCATTATTCGTCAGACTGGCCAGGGCCGCCTGAAAGGCGGTGAAACCTGCATTTTTCGCTGCAATTCCCAAGGTAAAGGCCACTGCCAGATAGCCCAGGGAGATGGGGATTCCGTCCCGCAGTCCTTTTATAAACCAAGTTTTGTTCTCATTTGCCATGATAGAAATCTCTCCTTTTCAGCCTTATTATACTATAATACTTCCTTCTATCAAGCAGATTTTTATGGCGCAGGACGGAATTTACTTTCAAATCGGACGCGCACGTCCCGGGAAACCCGCAAAAAATAATTGCGTGCGCACGCATTTTATGGTATGATAGCTTCGATTGGAGGCGGAATCTATGAAAATATTAAAGTGGCTTTCGGTTGCGGATCGTTTTTACAAAATTTACCTAGACAAACAGCTCGGCCCCTTTGGGATCAACAGCAGCCAGCACATGTTCTTGACAAAAATATGTGCTTCTCCCGGTATTTCCCAGGATTCGCTGATAGATATGTTTTATGTGCATCCCAGCAATATTGTGCGGACGGTTGCCGCACTGGAAAAGCAGGGAATGATTACCCGGTCTCCCAACGATCAGGATAAGCGGACCTGGAAGCTGTATCCCACAGACCGGGCCCTCTCTGTCATCGAAGAAATACAGGCCGCCTGCGAAAGAACGGAGGCTCTTTTACTGAAAGATATGAGCGAAGCAGAAAAAAAACTTTTTGCGGATCTGCTGATGCAGTCCGGCAAAAATATTACGGCAGAACTTCACATCGAGAGAACGGAGGAGGAGTTTCATGAGCGATAATCCTCTGGGGTATGAAAAAATCTCAAAACTGTTGAAAAGCTTTGCCGTTCCAAGTATTACGGCAACCCTGGTAGGTTCTCTCTACAACATTGTAGACCAGATTTTTATCGGCCAAGGCGTGGGGTATCTGGGAAATGCCGCAACCAATGTTGCCTACCCATTTTCGACCATCTGCCTTGCAATTTCTTTGCTGGTAGGCATCGGCAGCGCTTCCCGTTTTTCGCTTTACCTTGGAAATAAGAAACCGGAGTCGGCAGCCAGAGCTGCGGGAAACGGCATAAGCCTGATGATAGTTTTGGGACTTGTCTATCTGATTCTCGGTGAAAGCCTGCTGTCTCAGCTTTTGATATTGTTCGGAGCAACAAAAGAGGTGTTTCCCTTCGCACAGCAGTATGCCGGTGTAACCCTCCTGGGAATGCCGTTTCTTATTATTACGAATGGCATGAGCAATCTGATCCGGGCAGACGGAAATCCCAGGTATTCTATGGCCTGCATGGTCCTAGGCGCCGCTGCCAACACCATTCTGGACCCGCTTTTTATTTTTGTCTTCCATTGGGGCATCTTCGGCGCGGCTTTGGCAACCATCCTGGGACAGATATTGTCCTTTCTTTTTGCAGTGCGTTACTTATGGCGCTTTCAAACCATTCGTTTTGAAAAAAGCTGTTTTCGTCTGAGCATCAAAGAGAGCCTGAAAACCTGCAGCATGGGAATCAGCAGCAGCGTCAATCAAATTGCAATTACCCTCGTACAGATTATATTGTACAATTCCCTGACCTATTACGGCGCACAGACCGTCTATGGTTCGGATATCCCTCTGGCCGCCTGTGGAATTGTAATGAAAACGAACGCCATTATTCTCGCGATCGTGGTTGGAATCTCCCAGGGAGTCCAGCCAATCATAGGCTTTAACTACGGCGCCGGACAGTATCCCCGTGTGCGGGAAGCCTACCTGCTTGCGATAAAGTGGAATCTGACGGTCTCTGCCGCCGGTTTTTTCCTGCTGCAATGCTTTCCCCGATCCATCATTTCCCTTTTTGGAGACGGAAATGAGCTGTATCTGGAATTTGCGGTTCTGTTCATGCGCATCTATCTCTTTATGGTGCTGGTAAACGGCGTGCAGCTGCTTTCCTCCAGCTTTTTTACCGCTATCGGAAAAGCCATGAAGGGAGCATTACTGGCCTTGACACGGCAGGTTTTCTTCCTGATTCCCCTTCTTTTGGTGCTCCCGCTCCGGTTTGGGATTATGGGTGTACTGTTTGCGGGACCCATTGCCGATTTTTCAGCGTTCCTGCTGTCTGTAATTTTGGTGAGCATTGAATTAAGGAAACAGAAAAGCGGCTGTTAATTGCTGTCTGCTTTTATATCTTTCCGGTACATAAATATGCAGATGACTGTTAAAACCGTTTCCACCACAGGCTGAGCCGCAATTACGCCATTCAGCTCCCAAAAATAATTCAATAGGATTACGCCCGGAATAAACATTACTGCATTTCTCAGTACTGTAATCGTCAGCGATTTTATTGCTTTTCCCAACGCCTGAAAGTAACTGGTTATCATATTAATAACACCAAGCAAGGGCGCCGACAGGCAGAGGATTTTCAGAAAATATCCCGTCTGTTTCATCAAAGCGCCGTCTTGCAGGAATAAAGAGGCAAGGAGCTCTCCGAAAATCGAAAAAACCACCGTAAACACTCCCCCCATAAGCACTCCGTAGAACATCGTGTACTTTACGGTATCAGCCATCCGCTTTTTCTTATTTCCGCCATAGTAATAGCCCACGAAAGGAGCAACACCCTGGGATAATCCCACCGACATTAAAATCGGGATCATATTGAGCTTATATGCAATTCCATAGGAAGCCACTCTGTCAGACCCATAAATACTGATATAGTTATTAAGTACAATATTGGAGACACTCATGAGTACGGTAATGAGGGCTCCCGGAATCCCGATACTTACGACCTTGCGGATCATTGCCGGATTTGCCGAGATATTTTTTGGCGCCAATGACACGGTTTGATTTCCTCTGCGTTCTTCCCGAATCATACAGACAATGTAATACACCGCCGCACATGCAAATCCCAAAGACGTCGCCAAGGCAGCTCCTGTCGTTCCCCAGCCCAGGATTGCTATAAAAACATAATCCAACACCATATTAATTACATTTCCAAGCACCAGCCCAATCGTCCCCTCTTTGATGAGGCCGGCCGAACGGAACAAATGAACAAATCCGTTGGCCAGCATAATAAAAGGCGCACCTATAAAAATCCATTTCAGATACTCGCAGGTATAAACAATGTTATCTGCATCTGCACCGGATACCAGCGCCAACGGCTGCAAAAACGCCAGACCCAAAAGAAGCGTAATCACACCTGAAATCGCCATTGCATATACACAAAAATTCATGACTGCGCCGGCCTCCGTCTTCTTCTCCTGTCCCAGCAGCCTGGCAATTACGCTGCTGCCTCCCATTCCAAAAATGCAGGCAACGGACATAATAATCAGCAGGATGGGCGCACACAGTGTTACTGCCGCTATGGCTGCCGGTTCTTTTGTCAAAGAAACAAAAAAGGTATCGGCAATATTGTAAATAAGCGTTGTAAGCTGCCCCAGCATAGCAGGCAGTCCGGCTCTCATTATTACTTTGGAAATACTCTTTTCTTCATAAACGGACGTCATAGTTTCTTTTCCTTCCTCCATTGAATTTTCTTTTATTATAATGTAAAATAAATTCCAAAAACGAGACATATATCCGGTTGGCTGGAGGTTTCATGGAAAGAATCTACGATAAAAAGAGAATTGCAGCCTGCATTGCAAAGAGTAAATATCATAAGGTGCTTGACACATTGGACGCAGATTTCTTTCTGCTCAGATATGAAAAAGGGGAATTTGTAAGTTCGCCTTTTCAGACAGAAACCCTATTCCAGATAGTAGAACAGGGTTCTATCAATATTTACTTTATTCGCGATGACGGCACACGCTATTCGTTGTCAAGCGGAACAACCGATTATTTTCTGGGCGACATGGATATTTTCTATCCCAAAAGCAGCAGCATTTTTGCCGAAGCCGCCGAAAGCCTTACCTGCATTTCATTTTCTATTGACAAGCACAGAGACCTGCTGCTTTCTAATAACAAGTTTCTGGAACTTATCTGCAGCAGCCTTGCAGCTAAAATCGGAACAATGACTACCATAGATGCCGCCCCCGCTTCTCTTTCAGAACGGGTACTGTCCTATATGAAATACAAATGTACCGATGAGACCTTAAAAGGAATCCAGCAGGCTGCCTTTCATCTTCATTGCAGCGCAAGACAGCTTCAAAGGATTTTGAACCAAAGCGAAGCAGCCGGACTCGTCAGAAAAGTGGGGAAAGGAACCTATAAGCTGACGTAAATGGATGATACATGGAACCAGGAAAGCATTTCAAACATAAGGATGGTACAATCGTATGATTTACAGAGAAGACATGCTGGAATTAACAAGAAGAATGACGCCGAAACGAACATCCATTACACGGATCGCCGGCTGCTATGCAGACCGGGACGGAGATTTTGACGGAAGCTTCAACACCAATTTTTTAAAACTTTCCGAAGCTGAGAAAACAAGAAATCTAAAACTGGCAAAGGCGGTTCCCTTTTCCGATACAAATAAAAACCTGAAAAAATACGAGTTTAGACCCGAACAGCTAAAGCCCGGAAGCATGTGGCAGCTTCTCATGGCTATGAGAGACTGCGGCCTCAAAAACGATGCACTTATGGACACTTTTTATGACATTGTGCTGGAACACTACCAAAGTAATTCCGAATATGCCATTCTGGTATTTCATGACCGGTACGATATTCCCGCGAAAGCTTCCGATAAAGAGAGACTGGGGGAGTCCGCAGAAGTATTTGAATATTTGATTTGCGTGATCTGCCCCCTCGCAGGCAGATATGAGCCGGCAGAACCGGAATGCGGATTTTTATTTCCGGCGTTTACGGATCGCTGCGGCGATTTGAATCATGTAAATGTTTTTCAAAAGAATCCGGATTACCCCCATAGGGAGCTGACCGATAAAATTCTTGGAGTTTCCTTGGTTTAAGGCTTCCGGTTTCAGTTGATTTTACCCTGCAAATCGCATACACTATAGATGCAGTTTCATTCAAATACCTTTTAGGGAAACACGGAGTTACCTCATGAAAAACGAACCGAAAAAAACTTTTTTAGATCCCATCACCCTCCCGGTGATACAGAAGCATTTCCTCAGCCAGGCTTATTCTTTCCAGGAACTGATGATGATGTACAGCTGCGCCATCCGGGAAGTCCGTACCAAGCTGGAGGTTCTGAACGATGAGCTGAGTATGCGGCACCGCAGCAACCCCATTGAATTTATTACCTCCCGCATCAAGCAGCCTTTGAGTATTGTGGACAAGCTAACGCGCTATGGGGTGCCTGTCACGGTGGAATCCATTGAAAGATACTTAAACGATGTGGCCGGCATCCGGGTCATCTGTCCTTTTATGGACGATATTTATGCTGTCCGGGAAATGCTGCTTAAGCAGGACGACATTACCCTTATCCGGGAAAAAGATTATATCTGCAATCCCAAACCCAACGGATACCGGAGCCTCCACTTGATCGTGGAGATTCCCGTCTTTTTCTCCGATCAAAAAAAGCCCATGCGGGTGGAAGTACAAATCCGTACCATCGCCATGGACTTCTGGGCCAGCGTGGATCACCAGTTAAAATACAAACAGGATCTGGAAAATCCGGAGGAGATCTCCGCAGAGCTAAAAGAATGCGCCGACATCATCGCCCAGACGGACCTTCGGATGCTGTCTATTAAAAAGAAGATTTATTCCGATGAAAATGAAACGTCGCCGTCCGCTCCGTGATGGCAATCAAAAGGCTGCCGTAAAATCGGCAGCCGATTCTTTCTGCTTTTACCTCACAATAGTCCCTCCGCCCAGCACAAGCTCCCCGTCGTAAAAGACTACTGCCTGTCCCGGTGTCACGGCGCGCACCGGCTCATGGAATATCACGCTGACCTGATCCGCGCCGGTACGCCGGACGGTGCACGGCGCCCCCCGGTGGTTGTAGCGGATCCGGGCTTCGGCCTCCCGCTCTCCCTCAAGATCCGGAACAGCCATAAAATTAAGCCTTTCTGCCAGAAGCCGGTCTGTCCACACATCCTCCTGCTCTCCAATCACGACCTCGTTGCTCTCCGGCCGTATCTCTGTAACTGCCACCCGCCGGCCCATCGCCAAGCCAAGGCCGCGGCGCTGTCCCACCGTATAGTGGATAATGCCCTTATGGCGGCCCAGAACGGTCCCGTCCGCCCGGACAAAATTACCCTCCGGGGAAGGTTTCCCGGCCGTCCGCTCAATAAATCCCGCGTAATCCTTATCCGGCACAAAGCAGATCTCCTGACTGTCCGGCTTGTCCGCCGTCCGAAGGCCCATCCGGACCGCCATCTTCCGGATTTCTTCTTTCGTATAAGCCCCCACGGGCATCCAGGTCCGCGCAAGCTGATCCTGGGTCAGATTGTAAAGGGCATACGTCTGATCCTTGGAGGCCGCCGCAGAACGGCAGACGACGTATCTGCCGTTTTCCAGGCGCTTCACCCTGGCATAGTGGCCGGTGGCAATTCCCTGGGCGCCAATTTCCAGGCTCCGCCGCAAAAGCGCCTCCCATTTTACATAACGGTTGCAGGCGATGCAGGGATTGGGCGTCCTGCCTGCCAGATACTCCGCCGTAAAATAGTCAATGACCGACTTTCGGAATTCTTCTTTGAAGTTCATCACATAATAGGGAATCTCCAGCTGTTCCGCCACCCGGCGTGCATCTTCCACCGCCTGGAAGCCGCAGCAGCCCCCGTTTTCTTCCTGGACAGTCTCCGTTTCCTCCTGCCAGATCTGCATGGTGACGCCAATCACCTCATATCCCTGCTCTTTCAAGAGCCAGGCCGCTACAGAGGAATCTACCCCGCCGGACATTCCCACTACAATTTTTTTTCTCACAGCCTTGGTTCTCCGGAAGAATCTTGGCCGGAACCGTCCTGGCCGTAGGGATTAGAGCTTCCGCTGCCCTGGCCGTAAGGATTCTGGGAATAGCTCCCCTGGCTGTATCCGTCCGGTCCGTAGCTTCCCTGGTTATAGCCGCCCTGACCGTAACTGCTCTGGCCGTAGGGGTTCTGGCTGTAACCGCCCGGATCGTAGCCTGCTGCCATTCCCCAAAACTGCTGTTCCTGCTGGGCAAGCCGCTTCATGGCAAAGAACATATAAAGCAGGGTTGCTCCAAAATTCAGCACCCAGAACATGGGAATGTGCACCGATGCCATGCGCAGGATTCCCTTAATCAGCAGGGGAAGGGTTCTTCCGTAAAGGGCCAGGATATAAATCCTTCCAAAGCTCAGCGGCGCTTTCGTAATGGAAGCAAGTATCATCCCTGCCAGGCTCACCACCAGCACACCGAAGAAGAAGGTCAGCGCCACCCCGATATAATAGAGCAGCAAAACGAGGAACATAATCAAGTACACCAAAGGCATAAACTTCATAATACTGTCCTTGTCAAAGACATCATTTCCCAATTCATTGCAGAAGATGTGCATGGTCTGTCCTTCGCTTTTGATATAAAGCTTCTGGGAATCCATGAAGATCACCGTGTCATATCCCCGGATTACATCCTCCACCTCCCCCTGTTCCCAATTCTCATCCGTATCAAGGTACAGAAGCGTTCCGCCTGCCGCCTGATAGACAGACTCTTCAATCCAGAATCCGTCGGAAGAGAGCTCAAAATCCGGCAGCTCCTCCTGAATGATGCGCCCAAATCCGCCGTCCACAAACTGGAAGGAAAGCATGGAAAAAAGAGGCGATGACAAAAGAAAGTAAAAAGTTACCAAAAGAATTCCGTAGCCGAATATTTTTCCTTTTTTATTTTTCAGAAATTCCGGGTAAGCCGCCGGCTGAAACATGGAAGCAATCATTTCCCTAAACACATTCATTCTTTTCCCCTCCTGTAATTCCATATCCTAATACTCCTCTTCTTCCTCGCCCTCGTGAATATCGGACTTTGGTTTCTCCAAGCCTTCTATCTGTATCCCGTGCTTCTCGGCGTAGTCCCAGAGGGCTGCATGGATGGCCTCCTCCGCCAAAAGAGAACAGTGCACCTTAACAGGCGGCAGGCCGTCCAGAGCCTCCATGACGGCTTTGTTTGTCACCTTGAGGGCCTCATAGACCGTCTTCCCCTTCACAAGCTCTGTGGCCATGCTGCTGGTGGCTACGGCTGCCCCGCAGCCGAAGGTCTTGAATTTCACATCCTGAATCACCTGATTCTCGTCGATATCCAGATAAATCCGCATAATATCGCCGCATTTGGCATTTCCCACGGTTCCCACACCGCTGGGATTTTCAATCTCGCCCACATTGCGGGGATTTTGGAAATGATCCATCACTTTTTCACTGTACATAATAGTCTCCTCCTGATCCGTAGATTCTGTTATTTGGGACGCCATGCGCTGCCTCGATTCCGCTTTCGCTTCATCTCGGTCGCGGGCTTCGCCCTATAGCCGGAATGGAACAAGTGCGCTCGTGAGCTTGCTCCCGGCGCTCTTGTTCTTTCCGGGGACGCCATGCACAACCTCGATTCCGCTCCCGCTTCATCTCGGTCGCGGGCTTCGCCCTATAGCCGGAATGGAACAAGTGCGCCCGTGAGCAAGCTCCCGGCACTCTTGTTCTTTCCGGCTGCATGGCTCATTGCCTGCGCGTAAAGTCTTCGTATAGCGGCGACATGCTCCGCAGGCGCTCTACAATCTTTTTCAGCTGCTCTATCACAAAATCCAGCTCTTCTTTGGTATTTTCCTCGTTTAAAGTCAGGCGCAGGGATCCGTGGGCAATCTCATGGGGCAGGCCGATGGCCAACAGCACATGGGACGGGTCCAGGGAGCCGGATGTGCAGGCCGATCCGGAGGATCCGCAGATTCCCTCCATGTCCAGCATAATCAGCAGGGACTCCCCCTCGATAAACTGAAAGCTAAAGTTGGCGTTGTTGGGAAGCCGGTCGGTCCGGTGCCCGTTTAACCGCGTGTAGGGAATTTCCTTTAAAACCCGATCTATCAGGTAATCCCGAAGCTCCCGTTCCCGCACGGTGCGCTCCTCCATGGTCCGCACGGCCCGGGCCACCGCAGCTCCATATCCCACAATCCCCGGCACATTCTCCGTTCCCGCCCGGCGCTTCCGCTCCTGGGCTCCGCCGTGAATCAGGGAGCGCAGCTTAAGGCCCTTGCGGATATAGAGAAAACCGATGCCTTTAGGTCCGTTCAGCTTATGGCCGCTGGAGCTCAGCATATCAATATGATACGCATCCACGTGAATCGGAACCTGTCCGAAGGCCTGTACGGCATCCGTGTGAAACAAAATACCGTGTTCATGGGCGATCTCCCCAATCTCCCGGATGGGTTCTATGGTTCCAATCTCATTGTTGGCAAACATGATGGAAATCAAAATCGTGGTGGGACGGATGGCTTTCTTAAGCTCCTCCAGCCTCACCCTCCCCTGTTCGTCCACATTCAGATAAGTCACTTCAAAACCGTTTCTCTCCAGCCACTCACAGGTGTGAAGTACGGCGTGGTGTTCGATCTTCGTGGTGATAATATGGTTTCCTTTGCTTTTATAACTCTCCGCCGCGGCTTTCAGGGCCCAATTATCCGCCTCACTGCCTCCTGCGGTGAAATAAATCTCTTCCGCTGCCGCGCCCAAGGCCCCGGCAATGATCTCCCGGGCTTTTGCCACCGCCTTTTTGCTCTCTCCCGCCAGACTGTAAACGCTGGACGGATTTCCATAATGTTCCGTAAAATAGGGAAGCATAGCCTCCACAACCTCCGGCGCCGTCCTGGTGGTCGCCGCATTATCCAAATAAATCAATTTCTTCACACGTTACCCCTCCTGTCTATTTCACACATCCGGAGCCAACTTTCGCCCCGTTGCCTGCCTGCTTGCTCTCTTCTATCAGCTGGCTTAGCTTAATCTCATCAACGGTCTGATTGATGCTGTCGTTGATCCGCTGCCACACATACTTTGTCACACAGAATTCGGAACTGTCGCAGGCACTCTCCTCTTTCAGCCCCGGACATTCCACCGGATCAAGATTCCCTTCCAGCGCCCGCAAAATATCCCCCACGGAAATCTCTTCCGCAGGCTTCGCCAGCTTATAGCCGCCGCCGGCCCCCCGCACGCTGACAACCAGGCCGGCTTTTCTCAGCTTTCCGATCAACTGTTCCAGATAGCTCTCCGAAATATGCTGTCTTGCGGAAATACTGGCGATGGATGCCGTCTCGTTTTCGCTGTACAAAGCCAGATCAATCAGGGCGCGGAGCCCGTAACGTCCCTTGGTTGACAATTTCATCCTATCACCTCTCTTACAATTCCGAGTGATTTGCTCGGATTTCTTCTTGATGATACCACTGCGTGGATGTACTGTCAAGTGATTTCAGCAAAAGAACACCAGGAGCCGAAAAGAAACTTTGCCCTTTCTTATGATATTCCATGCAGGATTATGATGTGAAAAACAAAAGAAAACCGCCGCAAAGGATTCACCCTTGCGGCGGCAGCCGAAACCACATATATGTTTTATTTCCGGGAGGTATCCTGCTTTTCCCCCAGCCTGTCAAACAGCATTCCCACAAACTTCTCTCGGTCTGCGTTAAGGGCTATCCATACGTTCTTCGGATCATCTGTGCGCACCCTGGGATCCACAATGGTCATGCCATCCCCATAGGAACCGCCGAAATCCACATCCACCCTGCAGAACTGCACATCCTGAAGTACCGACGGATCAATCACCGCACAGACGGCCAGGGCATCATGGGGCGGCGTAGTATTCTTCGGCGCAAAGACGATAGGCTGCAGCAGATCGTAGGCTTCGATCCGGGTATCCAGAAGATCCGCCACCGCCGTGGAAACCGGTGTGCCGAAAGCCCGGAACCTGTCGCTCTCATCCTGCCCTACCCAGGCTCTGTGGGTGGCATCCAGGGGAACCAGCAGGACCTCACAACCGGAAGTCATAACAATCTGCGCCGCCTCCGGGTCCATGACAATGTTAAATTCCGACGCTGAGGTGGTATTTGTCTGCAGATGGCCGCCTCCCATAATAACCAGCTTTTTAATCTTTGCAATAATCCTGGGATCTGCCCGCATAGCAGTGGCAATGTTGGTGAGGGGACCCACGGCGATAATGGTAATATCTCCCTGGGATTTTAACAGCGTGTCAATCAGCCAGCAGACGGCGCACTCCTCCTGGGGCTTGCTCACAGCCGGAGGAAATTCTTCCAGGTATTCATGGTGATACGTCACTACCTTTCCGTTCACCTTCACCACATCCTTGGCTCTGCGCAGCTGCCTGGCCGGATTGAGCGCCGCCACCATGGGGCTTGCGCACCCTTTGTATACGGGAACCTTGGAGCCCATAAGGTCCAGAACCCGCAGGGTATTTTCCGTGGTATTCTCCACAGGCTTATTTCCGTTTACGGTACAGATCCCCAGGACCTCAAGCTCCGGGCTCCGCAGGGCTGTCATAATGGCGATTGCATCGTCCGACCCTGTGTCTACATCCATAATTACTTTTATTTTTTCTTTCATACCATTGCCTCTCCTTTGCAAGTTTTCAGTACATCTTCCAGATCCAGCCGTTCCGCCACTTCCACATTTCCTGACGGCTCCAGATGAATCCTGGGATCCACGATTGTCCGCCCGTACATCTCTCCGGGCGCCGTGTCCACTTCTACCGTACGCCTCCGGCTCACGATTCTTTCCGGCGCAAGCGCAGCCATCACAGCCGCTGCATCCCTGGCGCTGCCATAAGGCTTTGTCGCCTCCAGGCCTGCCATAAGGACGGGAATGCCCGAAGCGAGCACCGCAGCACAGGCATGGGGATCCCGCACCACATTGGCCTCCCCGAAGGGGGAGACATCCCCGGCACCCGCACTCCCGCCCAACATGACAATCCGGGAAATATACCCGGGCAGATCTTCATATTTAAACAGGGCGACAGCCAGATTGGTGAGGGCGCCCAAAGTCACGACCGTCAGGCCTCCTTCGCTTCTGCGGGCCTCTTCATAGAGAATATCCCAGGCGTAATCAATACCCGTTTCCCCAAAAGCAGCTTCCCCGCCGGAAGCTGGAAACTCCCCGGCGCATCCCCCTCCCAAAGGGGAGAGATTTAAACAATCCGGCTGCCTCATAAGGGGCCGCTCCGCCCCCATCCCTACGCGTATGCCCGGAGAAAGGGCCGCTGCCAGTTCCTTTAATTCCTCATAGCCCCGGCCGGCAGAAATCTCTCCAAACACGGAGGTCAAAGCCATAATCTTTACATCCGCTTCTTTATCTGCCATCCGTACGGCTTCTTCATGCCGGAAACCGCCTCCGCAGTCAATTAAAATTTTACGAGGCATACCCTTTTTCCCTCCTTTGCCGTGTAATGGTCTCACAGGCCCCAAGAAGCACCTGCAAAAATTTCTCCCGGTCCACATCCAGGGCAATTTTTCCGCACACGGAAGGCTTTTTCCCTGCTGCCGGGCGGAGATCCATGGTCAAAGCTCCTCTGGAACGGGGGCTCTCCGTCTCCACGCTCATATCCGTCTCTACATAGGTGAAAAGCTCCGGATTGGTAAGGCCGATCACCGCACAGCTGTCGTGCATGGGAGCGCCCGGAAATTTTCTTGCTTCCAGATATGTACCTCCGAAAAAGTCCAGCAAATCCGCCAGGAACTGGAAAACCATTCCCTCCCGTTCCCGGAAAAGGGCAAATTCTTCCCGGTAAATCAAGGCCTTATGGGTCACATCCAGCCCGTAGATTTCCACCGGAATCCCGCTTTCCAGGACAATCCGGGCCGCTTCCGGGTCCGTCCAGATATTAAACTCCGCCAAAGCCGTCCGGTTTCCCTCAAAGGCTCCGCCCCCCATGACGGAAATTTTCGCAATTTTTTTCCAAAGATGGGGATAGGACAAAAGAAATACCGCCGTATTGGTACAGGGCCCGGTGACAATCAAAGCCACCGGTTCCGGGCTTTCTTCCACCAGCCTGGCCATCAGGGCAGCCGCCGGTTCCCGGCATACCGGCATGGAAGGCTCCGGCAGCACGGGTCCGTCCATACCGGAATCCCCGTGAATCTCAGGGGCTACAGACAGGGGATTCCAAAGAGGCTTTCCTCTGCCCTTTGCCACCGGAATATCTGTTCTAGCGCAGATTTCCAGGACTTTCCTGGCATTTTTCTCCGTCTTATCCACCGTCTGGTTTCCCGCTGCCGCCGTCACGCCCAAGACCTCCAGTTTTTCACTGGCCAGAGCCGCAATCAGGGCAATGGCATCGTCATGTCCGGGATCACAGTCTATGATAACAGGAAGTTTTTTCACTTCTTTTCCCTCCTCCTCTTTTTTCTGCCGCTTTCCGAGCTTCCCCCCACAAAGAAGAGAGCAACCAGCGTTACTACATAGGGCAGCATCTGCATGGTTTCCGCCGGCAGCCGCAGAGACTGCATTACATTGGACAGGGCCTCCGCCCCGCCGAACAAGAGCGCCGAAAGCACGGTAGGAAATACCATTCCGCCTCCCAGATTCTGTGCTGCAATGGCCATAAATCCCCGGCCTGCCACCATATCCCTGGTAAAGAAGGGCAGGTACCCCATGGACATATAAATCCCGCCCATGCTCGCCAAAACACCCGCCGTTAAAATGGCGGTAAACCGGGTGCGCACCACCTTAATTCCCACAGACTCCGCAGCCTGGGGATTCTCGCCTACGGAGCGGATCCGAAGTCCCATGGACGTTTTGTTGATAAAAAGATACGTTACTATCACTGCCAGAAACGCCAGGTACGTCATAACGTTGTGTCCTGAAAGAATGGGTCCCAGCACCGGGATTTGTTCTACCAGCGGAATATTCACGCTGGGCAGCACCAGGCTGTTCAGGCTGGTAGAAGTACCCTTGTCTCCGCAGATCACATAGAGAATAAAGACGGTTCCGCCGCTTCCCAGGGTATTAAGGGCCAGCCCGGTCAGCACCGTATTGGCATGAAGCACCAGCACAAAATAAGCAAAGATAAATGCAACTGCCACTCCAAACAAAATACCAGTCAAAACTCCCGCAAACACGTTCTGGGTAAATGCGCTCCCAATCACTCCGCCCAGGGCTCCGAACAGCATCATTCCCTCAAAGGCAATACACATAACTCCTGCCTTCTTGGTAATCAGAGCCGCCATGGCCGACAGCACCAAAGGGGTAGCCATACGCAGAATACTGTATACAAACTGTGCCGAAAATATATTTTCCAAAATCATATTCATCGCCTACTCTCCCTTCGCCGCCAGTTCATTCCGGGAAGCCTTCACAATCTCCCTGTGCTTCCATCCCGACAGGAAACGCTCCGCTGCTACAAAAATAATAATAATGGCCTGGATTATGGACACAATCTCCACCGGCACATCCGAGGTCCGGGCCATAATGTCCGCGCCCACCCGGATATAGGCCAGAAAAAGAGCCGCCGGAGCCACAAACTTGGGATTGTAATGGGCCAGAATTGCAATCAGGATTCCGTCAAACCCGTGGTTGGACAAGGCCTGGTACTGAAACCGGTTGTACATGCCAAGCTGTTCCACTGCACCTCCCATGCCTGCCAGAAATCCGCCTACCAGCTGGCAGGCCAAGATCGTCCCGAAAACATTCATGCCCGAATATTTCGCAAAGGCGGGATTTTTCCCAATCATCCGGATACTGTAGCCCCACCGGCTCTTATTCAGATACAGATACCCGAATACAAGAACCGCCATGGCAATTATCAGCCCAAAGTGAACGTTTGTCTTGGAAAAAAGATCCGGCAAAACCGCCGTCTCTGCAAATTCATAGGAACAGAGATACCCGGCCTGGGGATCCCTTATGATATAGTTGATGATCAAAAGGCCCAGGTACAGGGATACATAGTTAATCATAAGGGAGGATACCACCGGCAGGGCCCCCCGCTTCACATAGAGAAACGCCGGAATCCCGCAGACCACGCTTCCCACCAGTCCTCCCGCCAGAATGCAGAAAAACGGATGGAGGCCTACCGGCAGAAGCCAGGTCACGGCAATATAGGAAGAAGCCACGCCGCCCAGGAAAAAAGCACCCTCACTGGCCATATTGATCTGGTTGCAGGAGTACATAATGCTTACGCTGACACCGGTAAACAAAAGAGGCGTCATCATTTCTACCATATTTCCAATTCTCCGCACGGACTGGAAGGGACCGAAAAGGAAATTTCCCATGGTGGCCGCCGGAGTCTCACTCACAAAGCAGACCAGGAAAAAGGCGATCACCAGAGCGATAGCTACTGCCACCAGCATGCGGATGACCTGAAACCGCTGTTCTATTTTCTTACTCTGCATGGTATACACCCCCAATTTCTTCCGCGCTCTGCCGCTTTAAGCCCAGCATGTATTCTCCAAGCGTAGCCTCATCCACAAGGGACGCATCCGGAAAATACGCCGCAATCTCTCCATCGCACATGACAATAATGCTGTCGCTGACCTCAATAACCTCCGTCAAATCTGCGGAAATCAAAAGTACTGCCGCCCCTTCGTCCCTCAATGCCACCAGCTTTTTCCGTATAAACTCGCTGGCTCCCACATCGATGCCCCGGGTGGGCTGGTTGGCAATAATCACCTGGGGGCCGGAAGAAAATTCCCGGGCAACTACTACCTTCTGGATATTCCCGCCGGACAAGGTCTTTACCAGGGCATCTTTATTGTCGCACTTGATGCCGTAGTCCTCAATCAGCCGGTTTACATCCTCTTTGATCTTTTTAAAGTCCAAAAGCCCGTTTTTGTTAAATTCTTTCTTATAATACCGTTCCGAGATGATATTTTCCTCAATGGTGGCATCTCCCACGGAACCGTAGGTCATGCGGTCCTCGGAAATATGCGCCACACCGCTGCTGCGGATCTCCCGGATCTCTGCTTTGGACAGGTCTTTTCCGTTTACCAGAATCTCCCCCGTCTGCCTGGGAATAAGGCCGGTAATGATTTCCGAGATCTCTCTCTGTCCGTTTCCCTCTACACCTGCCACACCCAGGATCTCTCCTTTTCGCACCCCGAAAGAAATGCCTCTTACCACTTCCTTGCCGTGTTCGTCCACATACCCCAGATCTTTTACCCGGAGCAGTGTTTCCCCCGGATTTGCAGGCTCCTTGTCCACATTCAGCATGACGTTGCGTCCCACCATCCGGTTGGAGATCTCCTGCTCCGTAATGTCTTTTACATCCGCCGTTCCCGTAACCCGGCCGTTTCTCAGCACCGTCAGCCGGTCGCAGATCTCTTTGATCTCATTGAGCTTATGGGAAATAAAAATAACCGTGTATCCTGCCTTTTTCAGGTTCAGAAGCTCCGCAAAAAGCTCCTTTGTCTCCTGAGGTGTCAGAACTGCCGTAGGCTCGTCCAGAATCAGCACTTCCACACCGCGGAACAGGACTTTTAGAATCTCCACCTTCTGTTTAAAGCCCACCGGAATGTCCTGTATTTTGGCCTCCGGATCCACAATCAGGTTATACTTTTCGGAGATCTCCCGGGTCATCTCCACAGCCTTCTTATAATCAAACAGCCCGCGTTTCTTGGGCTCCATGCCAAGTACCAGGTTCTCCGCCACAGTCAGGGAGGGTACCAGCATAAAATGCTGGTGCACCATACCGATTCCGTAGTCCAGGGCCGTCAGGGGATTGGTGATCTGGACTTCCTTTCCCTTAAAGAAAATCTTTCCCTCCTCCGGCTGCTCATGGCCGAACAGGACCTTCATCAGCGTACTTTTTCCGGCTCCGTTTTCACCCACCAGCGCATGGATTTCACCCTTTTTTACGGAAAAATTTACATCCTTATTGGCCACAAAGCCGTTGCTGTAAACCTTTGTGATATGTTCCATGGATAAAATGTATTCGTTTTCAGGCGTTCCTCTGTCCAATTTTCCTACCTCTCTTATCCTTTCCGGATCTTTTACAAAGGGCCTGCCGCCAGATCAGCCATCCGGCTTTCTCTCCTGCGGCAGGCCCCAACGTTTCCGCCTCTTACTTTGCAGCGCTGTCCTTGATCTCGTTCAGCTCTTCGGTAGACATGGTGATGGCGCTCTTCACCTGGATTTCACCGGAAATCACTTTCTCCCGGATTTCATCAATCTTGCTTAAGGTTTCCTCCGAAACAATCGCACGGGTATAGTCGTTGTCCGTAATGTCCATTCCCTGCTCGGAAAGTCCGGCATTCTCATGAACTCCCCAGGTAATGCTTCCGTTCACAAAGGCATCCAGCTTGTCATAAATCAGAACATCCAGCTTTTTCACTACGGAAGTCATAATATGAGCGGAGATCTCCGGATCGTTGTCCTCCATGAGAAGCGCCTGATCCTGGTCTACACCGATGGCAATCCGGTTCTCTGCCTTGGCCGCATCCAGAACACCCAGGCCCGCGGAGCTTGCCACCTGGAATACAATGTCTGCGCCCTGCTGATACTGGGCAATGGCCAGCTCTTTGGCTTTGGCCGTATTTTTAAAGTCTCCTACATAGGAAAACAGGACTTTACACTCGGGATCCACATACTTCACGCCCTCAATATAACCTACCAGGAAATCGTTGATGGCGCTGTTCTCTCCGCCGCCTACAAAGCCTACAATATTTTCGCCGTTGGTGTAATCGCCTTCTTCCTTGGTCTGCATGGCAGCCAGGGCTCCCGCCAGGAACGCGCCTTCATTCTGCTTGCACATAACAGAACAGCAATTTGCATAATCACCGGTGGAAAAATCAAGCTCCGTATCGTAGACAATAAACTTCTGCTCCGGGAAGTCTGCGGCAACCTTCTCAATGGCCTCTTTCAGGTTAAAGGTTCCGGCCACAATCACATCCCACTCACCGGACTCGCAAAGCTCTACCAAAGTGGGTTCCTGCTTGGTGGCATCCCCCATCAGCTCTATGGCTTTCACTTCCAGATTAAAATCTTCTGCCGCCTTCGTCACTCCGGCCCATACCAAATCCGAAAAAGACTTGTCTCCCAAGTTCGTATTAAACACTGCTACAACCTTCTGTTTCTCACCGCCTGATTCCGTACTCTCCTCTTCTGCCTGGGCAGGTGCCTCTTCCGGCGCCGCCGGCTCCTCCGCTTTCTTGCCGCATCCGGCCAGCATAGAGGCCGCCATGGCCAGGCATAACAGGAAACTTAACATTTTCTTTCTCATAATCCTTCTCTCCTTTGAAATGTTTTTTATTCAAAACGCTTTAAAAAGCCAAACGTTTTCTCATAGAACCGGAAAAACCACTGCATCAGGATTCCCGTCATAAATACACTGATCACCGTTCCCGCCCCGAAAGTCCCTCCCAGGCAGATTCCGGCAACAAGCAAAACTGCATCCTCCGCCGTCTTGGCCAGGCTGTACCGGCAGTTCCACGTTCTCCTTAAGAATTCTGCAATCGCCTCCAGGGAACCAAGACCTGCATGAATCTTCACATAAAAGGCCAGCCCGGCAGACATAATTACATTTCCCAAAAGCGCGGTCAAAAGCCGCAGAACCCATCCGGCCCCCTCCGGCAGCGCGGGAATCAGGCTATCCCAAAAGTTTACATAAATCCCCATGGTAAATACGCACACCAGCGTTCCATAGCGAATCAAATCCCTGGCAAAAACCAGGACAACGGCGAGGGTAATCAGGTTCGCCAGAATATTTCCCGTCCCGTAGGAGACATGGAAAAGCACATGCAGTCCGTCGGCCATGGTCGCATTGGGACTGGAACCCAGCTCCGCCTTATACATCAGCGCCGTCCCAAGACCTGCCAGGGCAAAGCCGGCGCTTATCAAAAACAAGCGGCACAAAAAATCCCTGACTTCATTTTTGTTTACCATCCATGGTTTCCGTCTTCCCGTCCCCTCTTTGTTTATCATTTTATCTTTTTCTCGTTTCTTCTTTCTTTTTTATCTTCTTTTTCTTTGTTGTATGTCCTATTTTAATATATTTTCTTAATTTTTCAACGTTTTTTTGTGTATTTTTTTATTTTTAGCACTTTTAACAGTTTACCATTTTGTTTATCGTTTACTTCGCCAATGCCTTGCTAAAACTTTTATCATTTTTGCAGTATTTTTTACCAAAACTTTGAATTGCGAATTGCTTTTTTTCCGTTTCTGGCTTATGATGAATCTATACAAAAATACCTTCAGGAGAATCACGTTATGGCCACTATCCGCGATGTTGCAAAAAAGGCCGGCGTATCACCGGCTTCCGTATCTCTGGTTCTGAATAACAGGGAATGCCGTCTGTCGGCCTCCACCAAAAGAAAAATCCTGCGGTGCGCAAAGGAACTGGACTACCAGCCCAGAAATGCTTCCCACGCTTCCCTCCCCGGGGCCCTGCCCCTGGTCAATATCATTGTACCGGACGTAAGCAATCTTTATTTCTCTTCCATCTGCCGGGACTGCCAGGTGGAACTTCAGAAAAACGGCTACCACGCTACCCTTGTGGGCGCGGAAGAATTTGAAAACCCGGAGCTTACCTATCTGCCCATCTTTCTTAAGCAGCCGCTGGAGGGCGTAATCTTTATCTCTTACGCCAACATCCCGGCTTCCGCCCAGGAGCAGATCTGCCAAAAGCTGCAGGAGCACAACATTCCGGCCGTTATCCTCCGGCAGGTTTCCTCCTACCCCAATATCCGTTCCATTCATTTCAACAGCTTCTACGGAGGCTATCTGGCTACCCGTCACCTTCTGGAGCTGGGCCACCGCTCCATCGGCTGTCTGACCGGGCCTCTGGACAATGAGGTCTGCCTGGAGCGGTTCCGGGGCTACCAGAAGGCCCTGGAGGAATTCCAGGTTCCTTTCTGCCGGGAGTTTGTCTATGAAGGAGACTACGGCATGGACTGCGGTTACGACTGTCTCTCCTATATGCGGGGGAAAAACGTAACTGCCATCTTCAGTTTCAATGATATGATGGCCATCGGAATCTACAAGGCTGTCCGCGCCTACGGCCTTAAAGTTCCGCAGGACCTGTCTGTGGTAGGGTACGACGATATCTTTATTACGGAAATTATGGAGCCTCCCCTGACAACCATCTCTCTGCAGCCCTCCCGCATCGGCAGACAGGCCGCACAGCTTTTGCTCCGTCTGATTCAAGGAGATCCCCAGGCCAAAAACATTGTCATTGAACCCGTCTTAAAGGTCCGGGGCAGCACCGCCCGCAGAGTGATCGGAGACTGAGAATCAAAGAGACTGCTTTACGCTGTTCTGTCCGGCATACGGACAGAATATATTGAAAGAAACGCACAGGAATCCTGTCTTTCTTATGAAGCAAAACAAAAAGCAAAAAAGGCATCCGCTGATTGCCGGCACTTTGATTCTCACCCTCACCGGGCTTATCACCCGCTTTATGGGCTTTTTCTATAAAATTTTCTTAAGCCGCACCATCGGTGCGGAAGGGATCGGTCTATACCAGATGATATTTCCCATTTACAGCGTCTGCTATGCGTTTACAGCCGCCGGGGTGGAGATTGCCATTTCCCGCTTTGTCTCCGGGGAAAATGTCCGGGGCAGCCAAAAGAATGCCCGCTCCATCCTCTTTATGGGCCTTGCCATGTCCCTAAGCCTTTCCCTTTTTACCTCCTTTCTTCTCTACACCCATGCGGAATGGATTGCCCTTCACATTCTCCGGGAAGCACGCTGCACCGTCCTTTTGCAGATTATGTCTGTCACCGTCTCCTTCGGCGCCTGCCATTCCTGCATCAGCGGCTATTACTACGGTCTTCAAAAAACGGCCGTTCCCGCCGCCGCGCAGCTCATTGAGCAGATTGTCCGTGTAGGAGCCGTCTTCCTTATTTACCAGGTTGCCTTGGAAGAGGGACGTGTCCTGTCTCCCGCAGCCGCTGTCATAGGCCTGGTGCTGGGAGAGTTTTCTTCCATGCTTTTCGGCCTCTTCTGCGTCTCCGCCCACGGGTTTTCCAAAAAGAGGACGGCCAGCCCCGCCTTTCCTGCCAGAACCTACGCCCGGAAAATGGTTTTCCTGGCAGCTCCCGTCTCCGCCAACCGGGTCTGCATGAACCTCCTAAGCAGCGCG
>CAJUNN010000022.1 GCA_910587955.1 uncultured Lachnospiraceae bacterium
GAATTATTGAAACAAAATGCTGACAGGCGTGCATTCTATGAATCCATTGCACAGATAACCGCAAAATTAGACACAGAAAGGTAGTGAAGTACCCATGAACCATTTATCTATAGCACTTAAGAACCTAATCCATGAATAAAGTTATGCTTGAGAAAATATCAGGCGACGGGCGGGTAGAAACCATGTGCAGCACAATTTTTTCTTCGATTAGCAAAAATCGCTCCTGCTAATCGCACATTGCTACGAGTTCAAATTTATTTGGAAAATGAGAAACGCCGAAAACCTTGAAAAATCAATGTTTTCGGCGATGTTTTCAGCGTCGCTAAGAGGATTTGAACCTCCGGCCTACCGCTTAGGAGGCGGTCGCTCTATCCAGCTGAGCTATAGCGACATTCGTTCTTGACGAACTTTCAGTAAAGAGTGTACCATAAAATAAACAAGTTCTCAAGTACAAATTTTGGAGGAACGGATAATGGAGAGGGAAATAAATTGGGAGGAAGTGTCTGACGGCCGGTTTTATGGGATGCGGGATATGGTAAAGGCAGGATGTAACGGATGCCAGGGGTGCTCGGATTGCTGCCGGGGTATGGGAACCAGCATTGTTCTGGATCCGTTGGATGTTTTCCGTCTGACCGCAGGCCTGGACTGCAGCTTTGATGATCTGATAAAGGAGGAGCAGGTGGAACTGAACCTGGCGGAGGGACTGGTTCTGCCGAATTTGAAAATGGCAGGAGAGGAAGAGCAATGCAGTTTTCTGGATGAAAAGGGACGCTGCCGGGTTCACGCCCTGCGTCCCGGCATGTGCCGGATCTTTCCTCTGGGAAGGTTTTATGAGAACCGGAGCTTTCGCTACTTCATTCAGGTACATGAGTGCCGGAAAGAACCGAAAACGAAAGTGAAAGTGCAGAAATGGATTGATACGCCGGATGCGAAACGGAATGAGGCGTTTATTACAGACTGGCACTATTTTTTAAAAGATTTGTCTGTAAAAATGGAGCAACAGGGAGAGGGATTTCAAAAAACCGTAAGCATGTTTCTTTTGAAGACCTTTTATCAGCAGCCCTATGAAAGAGAACGGGATTTTTATGATCAATTCTATGAGAGGCTTCACGAAGCGCAGAAGCTGGGGGAAACAATAGGAAAATAGAAAAGACGGCCCGCCGGTAAGATAAGAACCGTGTCAGGCCGTCTTTTGTTTGAAAATAAGAGCGGTTAGAGATCCAGGTCATTGCCCGAGTGAGGGCGCCTTTTCGGAGTCCGGTGATACCGCTCGCCGGGAGGCTGTCTCCGGGTGCGGGGCCTGGAACGCCGGGAACGGCGCTTTCTGCGCCGGCGTCTGCGCTCTCGGGAAATTAAGTTAAGGGAAATGTGGAAGCTCCTGGTTAAACGCCGGAAAATCAAGAGGAACAGAAGCAAAATAGCGGCAATGGCAGCAAGGATCAAAATCAAACGCACATTGATCTTAATAAAGCGCTTCGGTTCCGTATTCTTCGTATCACCGGAGGTATCCTCCTCCCCTGTTTCTTTATCAAACGTAAATTCCTGCACTTTGGATTCTGCCAGCCGTATGGAGGCGGAACCGATGGGCTTGCCATAATAAGTATATTTCAGTGTGGCAAGAAGATTGGAATCCTCGTTGTCTGCAAAGATCAATTCCGGAGAAGCATCGGAGAAGGAGGCTCCGTTCGGAAGAATAATGTCGTCGTTTCGATCAATTTCGATCAAAGGCTTGTACTGGCCGAAAATGGAACTCCCCGTATGGAAAAAGCCTGAATTTTCCAGGGAAAAGTTTGTCTCATTGGCAGCCACATTAAGCTTGCTGAAATTCTCCGAAGCATAGTCCAGAAGAAGGGCTGTGTCATCAAAGAGAGGAGTACCGTAGACGCCGGTAGGACGGGTGTGCATGGTAACGACAAGCAGGGTCATGCCGTTCCGCTCTGCAGCCGTCACCAAAGTTCCCATGGCCAGATCCGTGTAACCGGTCTTGCCGGCAATAACGGTATCGTCCAGATACCGGGTCACTCCCCGGTAGGGGGCAATCATATAGTGATGATTGGTCATATAGGTGATCTCATCATCCTTGTTGGTAGCCCGCATATTGTATTTGGCAGTGCCGGCAATCCGGACGAAATGTTCGTTCTGCAGGGCAGCTTTGAGGATAAGCGCCATATCGTGGGCAGTCGTATAGTGGTTGTCGTCCGGCAGACCGTGGGGATTGACGAAATGTGTGTTGGTACAGCCCAGCTCGGCAGCTTTCGCGTTCATCATATCGGCAAAGGCTTCCACGGAACCGGCGATATGCTCCGCCAGCCCGTTGCCGCACTCGTTGGCGGACATAAGGAGAAGGGCGTAAAGGGACTCCTCTACGGTCAGCTCCTCCCCTTCGGTGGTGCCGATACTGCTGCTTCCGACCTCGATGGAATGGGTTGCATAGTAAGAATACGTAACAACCTCGTCCATGGCGCAGTTTTCTACCGTAAGCAGGGCTGTCATAATTTTGGTAATGCTGGCCGGGTAATTAACCTGGTCCATATCTTTGTTGTAGAGAATGGTTCCCGTAGAAGCTTCTATTACAACGGCAGACTCCGCATAGATCTGAGGTCCCTGGGGCCAGTTTTCTACCTGGTTGGAATCGATAAGTTTGTTGTAGGCCTCCTGGCGCTCCCTCTCTGCCTGCTCTGCGGCCTCTTTTTCTGCGGCAGTAATAGCGTGAGCGGTAATGGGCTGCAGGCAGACGGAACCCAGCATGGCAATTCCCAGTGCGGCAGCCAAAAATTTATAGGAAAACTTTGACATTAATAAACTCCTTTTAGAAAACAGATGATATTATAAAAAGAGGGCGGTAAGCCCTGTTATCTGCGGTAAAACAGCCGTTTTAACCGGATTGGATATACGGCAATTCAAGTATATGTCATTTTTTTTACGGGTGCAAGGGCTAATATAAAAAGTTTTTTCCTATTTTCAATAAATTTCTGCGGATTATTGACAAGCAGACGGAGATCTAGGTATAATATCCAAAAGGGCAGTGCCGGAAGTCGGGCTGCCTGGGAAACAAAGAGCAAAGGCGATGACGAAGACAGTAAGAGTTATCCGGACGGCAAAGCGAGCCGGGGGCGGTGGGAGCCCGGTGCAAGTAGGATTTCTCCGAATATCACTTCCGAGCAGCAGGCTGAAAGAGGCATCTGCCTCTTAGGCACTGACGGTTTTCCCCCGTTACCGGGAAACGCATGTGATGGCATGAGTAACAGGTGGTATAACGAAGCGCGGCTTCCGTCCTTTTACAGGATGGGAGCTTTTTTAACGCAGAAGCCCGGGAGGGCGTATGCGGAATTAAAATAGGAGGAATGAAGATGTACGAGAAAGTATCCCCAAACCTCAATTTTGTGGAACGGGAAAAAAATGTGGAAAAATTCTGGAAAGAAAACCACATTTTTGAAAAAAGCATGGAAAACCGAAAAGAAGGCGAAACATACACCTTTTATGACGGGCCGCCTACGGCCAACGGGAAACCCCATATCGGCCATGTGCTGACCCGTGTGATCAAGGATATGATTCCCAGATACCGCACGATGAAAGGCTATATGGTTCCGAGAAAGGCCGGGTGGGATACCCACGGACTTCCGGTGGAGCTGGAGGTGGAGCGCCTTCTGGGGCTGGACGGAAAGGAACAGATTGAAGAGTACGGGCTGGATCCTTTTATTACGAAATGCAAGGAGAGCGTCTGGAAGTACAAGGGCATGTGGGAAGATTTCTCCGGGACCGTAGGCTTCTGGGCGGATATGGAGGACCCCTATGTGACCTACCACGATGATTACATTGAGTCCGAGTGGTGGGCGCTGAAAGAAATTTGGAAAAAGGGCCTTTTGTATAAAGGATTTAAAATTGTACCTTACTGTCCCCGCTGTGGGACGCCTCTGTCTTCTCATGAAGTGGCCCAGGGGTACAAGGCGGTGAAGGAGCGCTCCGCAGTGGTGCGCTTTAAGGTGATAGGTGAGGACGCCTTTTTCCTGGCATGGACCACTACGCCTTGGACCCTGCCTTCCAACGTTGCCCTCTGCGTCAACCCGGAGGAGGTCTATGTTAAGGTAAAGGCGGCGGACGGTTATACGTATTATATGGCCAGGGAGCTGCTGGACAAAGTTCTGGGAGAGCTGGCGGAGGAAGGCAAAGCCGCCTATGAGATTCTGGAGACATATATAGGAAAGGATCTGGAGCATAAAGAATATGAACCGCTCTGGGAATGCACAGGGGAGGCCGCGAAGAAGCAGCGCAAGAAAGCACATTTTGTAACCTGCGATACTTACGTTACCATGTCGGACGGTACGGGAATCGTTCATATTGCCCCGGCTTTCGGTGAAGACGACGCCCGGGTAGGAAGAATTTACGATCTGCCCTTTGTACAGTTTGTGGACGGCAAGGGCGATCTCACGGAGGAGACACCTTACGCAGGTCTTTTTGTTAAAAATGCAGATCCGGAAATTTTAAAGGATTTAGACAAGGAAGGAAAACTTTTCTCCGCGCCCAAGTTTGAGCATGATTATCCATTCTGCTGGCGCTGCGACACCCCGCTTATCTACTATGCCCGGGAGTCCTGGTTTATCAAGATGACGGCGGTAAAAGAAGATCTCATCCGCAACAACAATACCATCAACTGGATCCCGGAGAGCATCGGCAAAGGCCGCTTCGGCGACTGGCTGGAGAATATCCAGGACTGGGGAATCAGCCGGAACCGTTATTGGGGAACGCCCTTAAATGTGTGGGAATGTGAATGCGGGCATCAGCATTCCATCGGCAGCCGTCAGGAGCTGTACGAGATGAGCGGCAGCGAGGAGGCGCTGACCGTAGAGCTTCACCGGCCGTATATCGACGGGATTACCGTCAAATGCCCGGAGTGCGGGAAAGAAATGCACCGGGTGCCGGAGGTGATCGACTGCTGGTTTGATTCCGGTGCCATGCCCTTTGCCCAGCATCATTATCCGTTTGAGAACAAAGAACTGTTTGAGCAGCAGTTCCCGGCCCAGTTTATCTCAGAGGCGGTAGATCAGACAAGAGGCTGGTTCTACTCCCTGCTGGCGGAGTCCACCTTGATTTTCAACAAGGCGCCCTATGAAAATGTCATTGTTCTGGGCCATGTGCAGGACGAGAACGGGCAGAAGATGAGCAAGTCCAAAGGAAATGCGGTAGATCCTTTTGACGCCCTGGCCACATACGGGGCAGACGCTATCCGCTGGTATTTCTATGTGAACAGTGCCCCCTGGCTGCCCAACCGCTTCCATGGAAAAGCGGTGATGGAGGGCCAGCGCAAGTTTATGGGAACCTTGTGGAATACCTACGCCTTCTTTGTACTGTATGCGAACATTGACGGGTTTGACGCTGCAAAGCATGAGCTCAATTACGAAACCTTGAGCGTTATGGATAAATGGCTGCTCTCCAAGCTGAATACCGTGGTGAAAGAAGTGGACGAGAACCTGGCAAATTACCGGATTCCCGAGACGGCCAGGGCCCTTCAGGAATTTGTGGATGATATGAGCAACTGGTACGTGCGCCGCAGCCGGGAACGGTTCTGGGCTAAGGGCATGGAGCAGGACAAGATCAATGCCTATATGACCCTCTATACGGCACTGGTGACCATCTGCAAGGCGGCGGCGCCTATGGTTCCCTTTATGACGGAGGATATCTACCGGAATCTGGTGTGCAGCATTGACAAACAGGCGCCGGAGAGTATTCATCTCTGCGATTTCCCCCAGGTCCGCACAGAGTGGATTGACAAAGAGCTGGAAAAGAACATGGACGAGGTGCTGCGCATTGTTGTCATGGGGCGGGCCTGCCGGAATGCAGCCAATATCAAGAACCGCCAGCCCATTGCCCGGATGTTTGTCAAGGCGCCCTATGAGCTGGAAGGCTATTATCAGGAAATTATCTGCGATGAACTGAATGTAAAAGCTGTCTCCTTTACGGACGATGTGCGTGCATTTACCACCTACACCTTTAAGCCGCAGCTGAAAACCGTCGGACCCAAATACGGCAAGAGCCTGAACGGGATCCGGGCCTATCTGGGAGCCATGGACGGCAGCCGGGCCATGGAAGAACTGGAGGAAAAAGGAAATCTCATATTTGACGTAAACGGGGTTTCTGTGGTATTATCAAAAGAAGATTTGCTGATTGACATGGCTCAGACAGAAGGATATGTATCCGACGGGGACAATGAGATCACGGTAGTTCTGGATACGAAGCTGACGCCGGCCCTGATTGAGGAAGGCTATATCCGCGAGATCATCAGCAAGGTACAGACCATGCGCAAGGAAGCAGATTTTGAGGTGACAGACAAGATTACCGTATATTGCAGGGGCAATGAAAAGATTGCGGAGCTATTGCTCTCCCATAAAGAAGAGATTCAGTCGGAGGTACTGGCTCTTGATATCCGGATCGGGGAGACAAATGGATATGTGAAAGACTGGAATATCAACGGCGAAGCGGTTTCCCTGGGCGTGGAGCGTCTGTGACAGGAAGTTAAATATGGATATGAGACAATAAAAGAGCGGGAGGAGATGCAACATGAGCAAGAGACCTTTTGACAAGGAAATGTTCAAAAGAAGTGTGGTGTACAATGTAAAAACCCTTTACAGAAGAAATATGGAGGAGGCCACGCAGCAGCAGATTTTTCATGCGGTAGCGCTGGCGACCAAGGATGCGGTGATTGACGCCTGGCTGGCCACCCAGGAGGTGATAAAGAAGGAAGATCCGAAGATCGTATATTATATGTCCATGGAGTTTCTGATGGGCCGGGCCCTGGGCAATAACCTGATTAACCTGACATTTTATGACAGCGTGAAAGAAGCCCTGGAAGAGCTGGGCTGTGATCTGAACCTGATTGAGGATCAGGAGCCGGATGCGGCGCTGGGAAACGGCGGTCTTGGCAGACTGGCGGCTTGCTTCCTGGATTCGCTGTCTACCCTGGGCTATGTGGCATACGGCTGCGGTATCCGCTACCATTATGGAATGTTCAAGCAGAAAATCAAAGACGGTTATCAGCTGGAAGTTCCCGACGAGTGGCTGCAGAACGGCAATCCCTTTGAGCTGCGCCGTCCCGAGTACGCCAAGATTGTAAAATTCGGCGGTTATGTAGATATTGAAGTGGACGAGAAGGGAAGGCAGCATTTTGTCCAGAAGGGCTATCAGAGCGTACGTGCGGTCCCCTGTGATCTGCCGATTGTAGGATACGGCAACAATGTGTTGAATACCCTGCGCATCTGGGATGCGGAGCCGATGAATTCCTTCCATTTGGATTCTTTTGACAAGGGCGAATACCAGAAGGCCGTGGAGGAAGAGAATCTGGCCAAGCTCATTGTGGAGGTTCTCTACCCCAACGATAACCATATGGCAGGAAAAGAGCTGCGCCTGAAACAGCAGTACTTCTTCATCTCCGCCAGCGTGCAGACGGCAGTTGAGAAGTATAAAGCGGAGCACAGCGATATCCGCAAGTTCCATGAGAAAGCCACTTTCCAGCTGAACGATACCCATCCGACCGTTGCCGTAGCGGAGCTGATGCGCGTTCTCATTGATGAGGAGCATCTGAACTGGGATGAGGCATGGGAAGTGACGACCAAAACCTGTGCATACACCAACCATACAATCATGTCCGAGGCTCTGGAGAAGTGGCCCATTGAGCTGTTCTCCCGTCTGCTTCCCCGAGTCTATCAGATTGTGGAGGAGATTAACCGTCGCTTTGTGATGGCGATTGAGCGCAAGTATCCGGGCGATCACGAGAAAGTGCGCAAGATGGCGATTATCTATGACGGACAGGTGAAGATGGCGCATCTTGCTATTGCGGCAGGCTATTCGGTAAACGGTGTGGCCCGGCTGCACACGGAAATTCTGAAGAACCAGGAGCTGAAGGACTTCTACCAGATGATGCCGGAGAAATTCAACAATAAGACAAATGGCATCACCCAGAGAAGATTCCTGCTTCACGGAAATCCCCTGCTGGCAAACTGGGTGACGGATCACATCGGCGACGAGTGGATTACAGACTTGTCTCAGATCAGCAAACTGAAAATATATGCGGATGATGAGAAATCTCAGCAGGAGTTTATGAACATCAAATACCAGAACAAGGTGCGCCTTGCCAAATACATTCTGGAGCACAACGGCGTGGAGGTAGATCCCCGTTCCATCTTCGATGTGCAGGTAAAGCGTCTCCATGAGTATAAGCGCCAGCTTTTGAATATCCTGCATGTAATGTATCTCTATAATCAGATCAAAGATCATCCGGAGATGCCTTTCTATCCCAGAACCTTTATCTTCGGAGCCAAGGCGGCGACAGGCTATCACCGGGCGAAGCTGACGATTAAATTGATCAATTCGGTGGCGGATGTGGTGAATAACGATGCCTCCATCAACGGAAAACTGAAGGTGGTATTTATTGAGGATTACCGTGTATCCAATGCCGAGTGGATTTTTGCGGCTGCAGATGTGTCTGAGCAGATTTCTACAGCCAGCAAGGAGGCTTCCGGTACGGGGAACATGAAATTCATGCTGAACGGAGCGATTACCATCGGAACGATGGACGGAGCCAACGTAGAGATGGTGGAAGAGATGGGTGAGGAGAATGCCGTCATCTTCGGTCTGTCCTCCGATGAGGTTATCAATTATGAGCAGAACGGCGGCTACAATCCCATGGAGATTTTCAACAGCGATCAGGATATCCGCCGGGTGCTGATGCAGTTGATCAACGGGTATTATGCTCCCAACGATCCGGAGCGTTTCCGCGACATTTATGACTCTCTTTTGAATACCAAGAGCAGCGATCGGGCGGATACCTACTTTATCCTAAAGGATTTCCGGGCTTATGCGCAGGCACATCAGCGCGTTGAGGCGGCTTACCGGGATGAGAAGGGATGGGCAAAGAAGGCCATTTTGAATACGGCTTCCTGCGGAAAGTTCTCTTCCGACCGGACCATCCGGGAGTATGTGGATGAGATTTGGCATCTGGATAAGATCCATGTAAGTTTATAAAGCATACAGTTTTGAGGGCCGCTGGTTACAGCGGTCCTTTTTTGACAGGCGCCCGGAAAAGGGGCGTCTATTTTTTCTGCCGCCACATAAACTGTAAAATGAAAGAAAATTTGAAAACCGGACTGTCTATCCTGATTATACTTATGCTGCTTCCCTATGTAGCTGTGGTTTTCCGCACGGGAAGCATGAAGGGGATAGAAGGGCAGATGGAGGAACCGGGGCTGGAAATGTATGTGATGGGGATTCTGCCCGGGCAAATGCCTGCGGCTTATGAGGAGGAGGCCCTGAAAGCCCAGGCAGTGGTAATCCGCACCAATCTTCTGCGGGAGAGTATGGAATTTTACGGAACAGAAGATCCCAAGGCCGCAGCGGCTTCCTTGAGAGAGCGGGATCTGCAGGAGATGGGATTTACGTATTATACGCCGGGCGAGCTGGAAGAGCTGTGGGGCTACGACCAATTTGAATGGTATGAAGAGCGGATTGAGAAGGCAGTAGAGGATACCGCAGGAGAAATCCTGGCTGTGGAAGGGAAGCCGGTGGATCTGCCCTTTCACGCGGTGAGTGCGGGCCGGACAAGAGAGGGCAGTCTCTTAGGGGAATCTTACACCTATCTGGAGCCGGTGGAATGTCCGGGAGACGTGGAGGCGGCGGACTATTTAAAAATTCAGACCGTGCAGCTGAATGAAAGCCTGGAGATCCGCAAGAGGGACGAGGCGGGCTATGTAACGGAGGTCCGTCTGGGAGAAGAGGTTCTGACCGGCGAAGAATTCCGCAGCCGCTTTTCGCTCAATTCCAGCTGTTTTACGGCGGAGCGGGTGGAAGACGGTGTGCGGATTACCACAAAAGGCCTGGGACACGGTCTGGGCCTCAGCATGTACCAGGCAAACCTGCAAGCCCTGAAAGGCTGCTCCTATTTGGAAATTTTATCGTATTTTTATAAAAATGTGGAATGTATAAGCTCCCTTTAAAGTGGCTATCCTATGGTTAGCAGCACAGAGAAATATGTGTAAATCAGTATAGAGGTGAAGCTTATGACAGTAAAAAGAAAGAAAAAGAGTACATTTTTGGGAGGAAGGGGCGTAGCTGTCGCCTTCAGTCTCTGTCTTCTTGCAGTGATCACGATGATTGGCATGTATACCGTGGGCAGAACGGATGAGAAGCAGCAAGAGCTGAAGCGGCAGATTGCGGAGGCTGAGAAAGGCAAATCCACGGAGGAAGAAATCTTAAAGCCGAAGAAAGAAGAGCCCAAGGAGACCCAGGAAGCGGCCTCCGCTTCTGCTACCCGAGAGAAAGAAAAGAAGGAGAAAGAAAAAACGATTATCAACAGCCCGGAGTTGGAAAGCAATTTCCGGGAAGAAGAAGTGGCGGAAATTGTTCCGGAGGAAGAGCTGGAGGAAGCGTCCGTGGCCGATGTGGTTATGGAGCAGCCTGCCCTCTCCTTCTCCCCTGAGGAGGACAAGCTTTTCTGGCCCATCTCAGGAAATATTCTGATGGATTACAGCATGGACAAGTCAGTTTATTTTACCACCCTGGATCAGTATAAATACAATCCGGCGATTATTATCGAGGGTTCGGTGGATGAGAGCGTTATGTGCGGAGCACAGGGCCTGGTAAAGAAAATTGAGACCATCGAGGAGACAGGCACGACCCTTACACTGGACATCGGCGACGGCTATGAATTGATTTACGGCCAGCTCAAAGAGCTGCCGGTGAAAGAAGGGGACTACGTAAAAGCAGGCGACACCATCGGTTATGTGAGTGAGCCCACCAAATACTATTCCAAAGAGGGTACAAACGTATACCTGGAGATCCGCAAGGATGGAGAAAACGTGGACCCTATGCTTCTTCTTCAGTAAAAGAGGCGATAAGCCGTTCCTTCTGGGAACGGCTTAATTTTTTGATGGCAGCTTCCCGGCGCATGGCTTCCTCTTTGGTGGGAAAAGTTTCATAATAAACCAGGGCTGCGGGAAGACGGGCACGTGTGTATTTGGCTCCCCGGCCCAGATTGTGGTCCGCAACGCGTTTCTGCAGATTGTTGGTCCAGCCGGTGTAGAGGGAATTGTCCCTGCACCGGAGAATATAGGTATAATTCATAAAGACAGCCCCTTTGCCTTGTATTATAAGCGAAGGGGCTCTTTCTTGCAAATGTTTTTCTTCTGCTGGATTACAGGGGCATAGGAGCCACAAATACATACATCATAATAAAGTGACAGATGCTTCCCCCCATAACAAATAAATGAAAAATCTCATGGGAGCCGAAGTTTTTATGCCTGGAATTAAAAATCGGCAGCTTCAGAGCGTAAATGATTCCTCCGATGGTGTAAATGATTCCTCCTGCCAGGAGCCACCCGAAAGCCGCCGGGGGCAGGGAATTTAAAATCTGGGTAAAAGCCAGCACGCAGACCCACCCCATGGCAATATATAGAAGGGAAGAAAACCATTTGGGACAGGTGATCCAGAAAGCTTTGATTAAAATGCCGGCAAGGGCAATGCCCCAGACCAGGGCACACAGGCGGTATCCCGCGGCATTTCCCAGAACTACCAGGCAGACCGGTGTGTAGGAACCCGCGATCAGAACAAAGATCATCATGTGATCGATTTTGCGCAGAATCCGGTTGGAGCGCTCGGAGAGGTTCAGGGTATGATAGACAGTGCTGGCCATGTAGAGCAGAACCATGCTGGTGATAAAAACGGCCAGGGAAATCAGATGAATGCGGTCGGGATTGTTTGCAGCCCGGATGAGCAGAGGGGTGGATGCAAAGAGGGCCATCATCATGCCGATGAAATGAGTAATGGCGCTTCCGGGATCTTTGATTTCAAATTTCATAAAAACAGCTCCTTTCAAAAAAACTATATTTCAATATGTAGTTTTCAAAACTATGTTATAATATATACATATTACATCAAGAAGAGAAATGTGTCAAGAAAAAAAGCAGCGGAAAGCCGGCTGCTTATTTCAGGGGATATTCATTTTTCTGATTGCTGGCACCTGTGATATAATCCAGGGATACATTGTAATACCGGGCAAGGACTAAAATGCTGTCGATGGGAATCCGGGTTTTTCCGCTTTCATAATCGGAGTATGTCCGCTGTCCGATGTTCAGGAGATCGGCGATCTTCTGCTGTGTCAGATGATGGTCTTCCCGAAGTTCTCGGATACGTTCGTTGTATTTCATACATTACACCTCTGCCTTTAATTATAGAGAAACCGGAAGCAAATATTGACAAATAGAGTTATAAACTCTAAAATAGAATAAGCAGATGGTGACGGAATATACGGAGGTAATGCAATGAGACAGAAGAGAAAACCATGGAAACTGCTGATCTGCCTGGGAATGAGCCTGACGCTGGCGGGAACTTCCACCGGTTGTGCCGGGGACAGGAACAAAAAAAACGCATATAATCAGGAAGCAGGGGTGCAGAGAGAGGAGAGATTCCGGCTGCCGGTGTTTTTTGCTTTTGATTTGATTTATCCGTTTCACACGAGCGTTAAGTTTTTCGGTATTTACTTTTACTGTCTGAGGGGAAATGGGAGTTGAAAAAGATCAAAAAAAATCAGGGTATACGGGATAGATTCCCGGTACCCTGATTTCTGATTGCGCGAAGAATCGCTTAGCCGAAGTATCTCTTAAGAAGACCTTCAAAAGCTTTTCCATGTCTAGCCTCGTCGCGGGCCATCTCATGAACTGTATCATGGATCGCATCCAGGTTCGCAGCCTTGGCTCTCTTAGCCAGGTCGAACTTACCTGCGGTAGCACCATTCTCGGCCGCAACTCTCATCTCCAGGTTCTTCTTGGTGCTGTCAGTTACGACCTCGCCCAGAAGCTCGGCAAATTTCGCAGCGTGCTCTGCCTCTTCATAGGCAGCCTTCTCCCAGTACAGGCCGATTTCAGGATAACCTTCTCTGTGGGCAACACGCGCCATAGCAAGGTACATACCAACCTCGGAGCACTCACCGTTGAAGTTTGCTCTCAGATCCTCCAGAATATCCTCGCTTACGCCCTTAGCTACGCCTACCACATGCTCGGCAGCCCAGTTCAGGCCCTCTGCCTGCTCGGTAAACTTGTCTGCACCGACACCGCACTGGGGACATTTTTCGGGAGCAGAATCACCCTCGTGAACGTAACCGCATACCTGACATACAAATTTTTTCATGTAAATACTCTCCTTTTCTATTTTGATTTTTTTGAGTTCTTGACAATAGAAAGCAACTGCTGTCTCTGCTGTAAATAGGAATAATTCCTATTACTGATATTAATCTAACACAGATTTCTTCTTCCGTCAAGAAAAATATTTAAAGTTTATATATTTTTCATACATTCGCTGCAGACGCCGTAGTATTGGACGGTATGTCTTTCAATGATACCGGAAAAACATGCCTGGGCTCTTTGGTTGATCAGATCCCCGTCCTCGGTGTTCAAATCCAGGAGGGAACGGCACTTCCTGCAGAAGAAGTGTGAATGGGGTTCTACATGCCCGTCAAAACGGTCGGCGCCCTCGGTGGTAATTTTTACCGCTTCGCCCAGCTCAACCAGGAGCGCAAGATTGCGGTAAACCGTTCCCAGACTGATATTGGGAAATTCCTCCCGCACGTTCATGTAAACCGTGTCGGCGGTCGGATGGTCATACCTGGACAGCAGGAAGGCCTTGATAGATTCCCGCTGGCGGCTGTACTTTCGTGCCGGCATAAAAACCTCCTTTCGATAATAATAATGATTACTATTTTGTTTTATCAAAAATAAAGGGGAATGTCAATAGAAAATGGTGGAAAAAAACTGCCGGAAAACGAAATCCATGCTTCCGGCAGTTTCGGTAAATATATTCCGTTTTGTCAGGCTGCTTTTTTGCCTTCCTGAGAATTTTCCGGGAAAAGATTCTCCGGTTCGCCGTCCCCCTTTGTGACAGTGCGGGTGGTTCCTCCGGATACGAATACCCGGCCGCACTCCGGGCAGATTCCGGTATGAAGCGTTACGCTCTGGCTCACAACCTTGCGATCCTCCCGCTCGGCCCGGGCCTGCTCGTGAACCACATGTTCCATCTCATGGCCGCGGACCGCGGAAGCGGCGTTGTCCGGATCGATGCGGGTAGGCGTCTGATAGGAGACGCTGGGATCGTCGGAACCATCCTGGTATTTGCGCTTTTCGCAGGTTTCGCATTCGCCTTCCTCCCCGGCTTTTCGGATGTCGTCAACACCGGAGACAGAGGGGGAGAGAGTTCCGTTTTGAGCGGAATCTACATATTGTATACGCATCCGCACAGCCATCTCTGCCGGGTTCCCGGAAATTCCCGCAGGAAATGTGGCCTTGGATACTGCCTGGCCTAAAGCTTTGTCCTGACTGACGGCAGATATGCCGAAGGTGTCCGGTTCCATATGCTGAATGCGCATCCGCACAGCCTGCTCTTCTGCATAGCTCCTTCCCCATGCGGTGGTATCAGTTACCGCCGGCCCTTCCGCGTCGGGGTTGACCGGGAGGGCCGGGTGCACAGGCTGGACGGGAGTTTCCGGATCTGCGGCTTTGTGAAAGCCCCGGACCGTTCCGGCAGCCTGGGCTTCCTGGGGCTGCCCGCCTGCAAAGCCCTGGAGACGGGAATAGTGGTAGATATTAAAATAGGAATTTACACTTGAAACAGCACTTACCATAAGGCACACCTCAAAAATAAAATTTCTGCTAAAAATATTATAGCAGGGATTTCCAGAAAGGCAAAGGCAAAATTTTCTGTGGGCAGACGGTTGACAAATAGTAATCACCCTGTTATAATTCATTCATAAGTCTTAACAATTTTGTAATAATTAGATGAGACTTTACGGAGGATAATAAAAATGGGGAGTTATAAATTTGCAGCTCTGTGTATGACGGGGGCGATTTGCTTTCAGCTGAACAGCATCCAGGCAGAAGCCAGCAGCTTTTCGCATTTTGCGGATGAAGGAATTGCATCGGTTATGACAGAAGCGCGGAATGCAGATCCGCAGGTGGATGAGAAGATTGTAGAAGAGATGACACCATCCGAGTATGACGGAATCTGCATTGCACAGGTTAACGATTATGTAAATGTGAGAAGCATGCCCAGCGAGGAAGGAGAGGTTCTCGGAAAGCTCTACAACGAATCTGCGGGAAGCGTAGAGGAGGAAGTAGACGGCTGGTTTAAGATTACTTCCGGCAGCGTGACGGGATATGTGAAAAAAGAATACGTGGTTACGGGAGATGACGCCGAAACTTTGGCAGAAGAAGTGGGAAGCCGGGTTGCGACGGTGGATACAGAAACCTTGAGGGTCCGCAGCGAAGCGGACGGAGAATCCAGCATCCTGGGACTGATTGGGCAGGATGAGGAGCTGACCGTAACAGATGAGAAGGAAGGATGGGTCAAGGTATCCATTGAGGAAGGCGATGGCTGGGTATCCACCGATTACGTCCAGCTGAGAACGGATTTCGTCCAGGCAGAGTCGAAAGAAGAAGAAGAAGCCAGACTGGCGAAGGAAGAGGAAGCGAAAGAGGAAGGAAGACGGAGAGCTCAGGAAGTAGAAGCAGCGGTAGCTGCCGAGAATCAGGAGAACGCTCCGGTGGTAGTCGGAAACGGCGGCGGAAGCAGCAGCGGAAATGCAGTCGTGAATTATGCAAGCCAGTTTGTAGGAAATCCCTATGTTTACGGCGGTTCCAGCCTGACCAACGGAACAGACTGCTCCGGTTTTGTTATGAGCGTGTACGCAAACTTTGGTGTGGGCCTGCCCCATTCTTCCAGTGCAATGAGAAACTGCGGCTACGGTGTGAGCCTTGCGGAGGCGCAGCCCGGAGATATCATCTGCTACAGCGGACATGTGGCTATCTACTGCGGAAACAATACCGTGGTGCATGCCAGCACTCCGGCAACCGGAATTATCTATACCTCACCGGCCAATTACAACAATGTAATCTGTGTGAGAAGAATTTTCTAAGAAAAAATTGTAAGACCCCTTGTACACCGGTGAGCGTGTATAAGGGGTCTTTTTGTACCTGCTGTTTCTGCGCAAAAGAGAGCCGTGCAAAAGCAGATAATGTTCAAAATCTTTGCAAATTCCGAATTTATTCCGTCAATTCAAATTTGTTTTCAGACGACCGATTTGTCCAAAGGAGTGAAAAAAAGATCCATCTAAACATTTTGCACAAACTTTTCTTGAAACATAACTTTTTTATACGTGTGAAGAGCAAATGAAGATAGAAGTTATCCACACTTTTGAAGTTCAGAAAGCTGATAAAATCGAGTTATCAACGAAGTTATCCACATTATCCACATTTTTGGAAGGAAAAAATGGGGGTTTACATAGTAAATCAAAGAACGCGAGTTCTGTACAAAACAGATAAACCGGATTTTTTTCTCCCAAAACAAGAAAACTTGCTTGACAAGATAAATATCGAACTATGGACCAAATTGTCTGAAAATAATGTCAAGGAAGTGCGATAAGCTTATAGATGGGATTTCCTTTTGCGGAAAATTTTTCCTCATACTCCGTCATGACATTTCCCGCATTCATTTCCGGATCAAGATGCAGATTCCGGGTGCATCCCGCAAGCTTCCACCCGGCAGCTTCTATACTTTCCAGGGAGAAATCAAAGAGGGCTTCGTTATCGGTCTTAAATTCCACATGTCCGCTGCCGTCCAGAACCTTCCGGTAGCGGGACAGATATTCGGGGGAAGTCAGTCTCCGCCTGGCATGGCGGTCCTTGGGCCAGGGATCTGAAAAGTTCAGATAAATGCGCCCGGCCTCTCCGGGAGCGAAGATCTGTTCCAGGCATCCGGCGTCGATGCAGAGAAAGAGAAGATTGGAAAGGGGATCGGTTTCCATTTTCTGCAGGGCCCGGATCAGGACGCTGCTGTACCGTTCGATGCCTACATAGTTGATCCCGGGATTTTGCCGGGCAAGGGTCATAAGAAAGCGTCCTTTTCCCATGCCGATTTCAATATGAATGGGGTTGGTATTTCCGAAAAGGGTATTCCAGTTTCCGGCCTGCTGTTCCGGCTCTTGTACTACATAAGTGCTGGCGGCGACGGCTTCTCCGGCGCCTTTGATATTTCTGAGTCTCACGCTGCTTCTCCTGTCTTTTTTGCTTTATTGTAAACAGAATCTAAAAAAAGATCAAGAAATATAAAAAAAGTACTTGCATTTTATAAAACAATGAATTATAATAATTCTTGCGTTGCGAAAGTAAATAGCATATGCGCGATTAGCTCAGCTGGCAGAGCACCTGACTCTTAATCAGGGTGTCCAGGGTTCGAACCCCTGATCGCGCAGGCAGGGCACTGGTTTTGCAGATTTTAAGCTGCGGGGTCGGTGCTTTTTTCATGTGCCGCGATCCATTCCCGCATGTAGCGCTCCAGCACGGGAAAAGGGGCAGGGCCGGCAGAAAGCAGAAATGTATGGAACTCTTTCGCGGAAAAGCGGGCGCCAAGGGCCTCTTCTGCCTGCCGCCGCAGATCCAGGATTTCTACGGCACCCAGATAGTATTTGAGATAGTTGCCGGGATCCTGAAGGACAGCCTGGTAAATGCTGTGTACGGCCTCTGCATCTTTAATGCCGTAGCGGGCAAAGAAGCGCGCCGTGTCCTCCGGAGTCCAGCCTTCGTAGTGGATGCCGGCATCCGCCCTGGCATGAAGGCCGAGGGAGACAGAGGCGTTGGCGGACAGAAGAGCCGCCATATCCGGATCCAGAGGAGTGTAGGAGTAGGAAAGCCATTCTACGTAGGTGGCCCAGCCTTCCACATAGCCGCCGAAATAGAACAGGCGCCGGACCGGATCCGGGTTCACGGAATTTTCACAGACCGTCTGGTACAGATGGCCGGGATAGCCCTCATGGGCCAGGGTAGTAAAGAGAGAAAGGCCGTCATACCCTCCGGCCGGATTGATATAGATGACATGTTCCTCCATGCGGTCCATAGGCGGAGTCAGGTAAAAGGCGGGGCTTAGGTAATCCTCCAGGGAAGGATCCACGTACTTTACCTGACAGGAAACCGTGCCGGCAGCCGGGAAATCCTCTTTTATCTTTTCCTCCAGGGTTTCCAGGATATAGAGGGGATCCAGGATTTCCATGGTCTGGGAGGCGGCGGCCGGCAGATCGGGGTGAGCTTTGAGGAGATCGGCCATGGCATGGAGGCTTTGGGAGAGCTGTTCATCCAGAAGGGAGATGATTTCATCCATGGAACGTCCGGAGCCGGTGGTACATGCAGCCAGAGCGGCGTAATAGTCTGCCCCCCGGTCATAGTAGCAGAGGCCGTAAGGGTTGGTCCCGGTTCCTTTTAGCTTCGTAAGTTCCTGTATGAGAGTTTCGTAAGCAGGAAGGACATGACCGAAGACAGCGGTGCGGTTAGAGGCCGTATAGGCGTTTTTTTCTTCTTCCGTAAGAAAATCCAGGGCATCCAGGCGGTCTTCGAAGGTGGAAAGCAGAAAATGGTCCTTTGAACCTGCGATAAAATCCCGGCACTGGGTGATGACGGCATCCGCCGTCTCATCGGACATAAAAAAGCCGGCGCGGGCCCTTTCCCGCTCGTATTCCAACAGGCTGTCATAATAGGTATCAAGCTGGGAGAGAAGGGAAAGATAATTTTGAATATCCGCTTCACTGTAAAAGGCGTATTCGGCCAGCAGGACAGGAAGCTGCGCCTGGGCGCCCAGAGAGGGGCTGAAGACCTCCTCGTAATAGGGAAAGGCGGACAGGGCCAGTTCCCGGGGAAGCTGATCTTCCAGGATGTCGTATGTAAGGCGGCTGCCTTCGGAGAGATCCGGACGGGAGAAGCCGGAAAGGGTTTCCAGCATATTTTCCAGGGCAGCGGCTGCACCGGCCTTGGATTTGGCAGAATAAAGGCCGAACGTAACGGGGGCGTCTTTGACGCCGTAGGCGGAAGGAGCAGCCAGCGTGTAGTGCAGGGTCATGGTGTTGGAAGAAATTTCCTGGAGAAACAGTTCCCTGGTAAATGCGGCAAAGCGTTCGTCTTCGGTTTGTCCGGGACTTTTGCCAAGAGAGGGAATTATCAGGACTGCGCAGAGAAATACGGCGCCCAGTACGGACAGGAGGAGCATACGTTTGGAGTGTTTCATAAAGGACTCCCGGGGAGGTCATTACTGCATTTTATGACGGTTCCGGGGAAATATGTTAGCCCTCTTGACAAATGAAATTCCCTGTGATAGGCTTTCTCTAGGCACAGAGAAACACGCATTGAAGAAAAGAGTAGGCAGGGTGTACTTTTTACAGAGAAGTCCCGGAGGCTGAGAGGGATGAAAGGAAGTCTGCCGAAGATGGTTTCTGAGCGGCACGTATGAACGCAGATGCGATAAGACGTGACAGGTCCGCCTGTTACAGCGGGAGGGTATGGAGGTACCCGCAGAGGTCCGTTTTGTGAGGAGCGGACGAACGGAAGTGGTAACACGGGAACGGCCCGTCTTCTTTAAGAATAAGAAGGCGGCTTTTTTATTTTATCGGAAAAGAGGGAAAGAATATGGAAAAGAAAAAATATTACATGACAACGGCCATTGCCTACACCTCCGGCAAGCCGCATATCGGCAACACCTACGAGATCGTGCTGGCGGACGCCATTGCCCGTTTTAAAAGGATGCAGGGCTATGATGTGTTCTTTCAGACAGGAACCGACGAGCATGGACAGAAGATAGAGGAGAAGGCCCGGGAGGCCGGCGTGACGCCCAAAGAATTTGTGGACGGGGTGGCTGCGGAGATCCGGCGGATCTGGGACTTGATGAATACCTCCTACGACAAGTTTATCCGCACCACGGACGCGGATCACGAGGCGCAGGTGCAGAAAATTTTCAAGAAACTTTATGACCAGGGAGATATCTACAAGGGCTATTACGAGGGGATGTACTGTACGCCCTGTGAGTCCTTCTTTACGGAATCCCAGCTGGCAGACGGCAAATGCCCGGACTGCGGAAGAGAAGTGCAGCCGGCCAGGGAAGAGGCTTATTTCTTTAAAATGAGTAAATATGCGGACCGGCTCATTGAACACATCAATGCCCATCCCGAATTTATCCAGCCTGTATCACGGAAAAACGAGATGATGAATAATTTCCTCCTTCCGGGGCTGCAGGATCTGTGCGTATCCAGAACCTCCTTCCAATGGGGCATTCCCGTTACGTTTGATCCCAAGCATGTGACTTACGTGTGGCTGGACGCCCTGACCAACTACATCACCGGAATCGGCTATGACTGCGAAGGCGGCTCTGCGGAGCAGTTTTTGAAGGACTGGCCGGCGGATCTGCATCTTATCGGTAAAGATATTATCCGCTTCCATACCATTTACTGGCCCATCTTCCTGATGGCGCTGGACCTGCCTCTGCCCAAGCAGGTGTTCGGCCATCCCTGGCTGCTCCAGGGAGACGGCAAGATGAGCAAATCTAAGGGAAATGTGCTCTATGCGGATGAACTGGCGGAGATGTTTGGCGTAGATGCCGTGCGCTTCTTTGTGCTGCATGAGATGCCCTTTGACAACGACGGCGTGATTACCTGGGAATTGATGGTGGAGCGCATGAACTCAGAGCTGGCCAATACCCTGGGAAATCTGGTAAACCGCACGGTATCTATGTCCAACAAATATTTCGGCGGCGTGGTGAATAACACGGGCGTTATGGATCCGGTGGATCGGGAACTGAGGGAGACTGCAGCCGCAGCCGCAGAGAAGGTGACGGCCAAGATGGAGGAACTGCGGGTGGCGGATGCTATCACGGAGATTTTCAACCTCTTCAAGCGCTGCAACAAATACATTGACGAGACTATGCCCTGGGCCCTTGCCAAGGATGAGAGCAAGCGGGATCGTCTGGCGGCGGTACTCTACAATCTGGTAGAGGGCATCAGCATCGGTGCAAGCCTTCTGGAGCCCTTTATGCCGGAGACTTCGGAAAAGATTCTGGCGCAGCTTGGGGCGAAAAAGCGCTCCCTGGAGGTTATGAATATGTTCGGCCTTTATCAGTCCGGGGCCAAGGTTACGGATAAGCCGGAAATTCTCTTTGCCCGTCTGGATGTAAAAGAAGTCCTGGAGCAGGTGGAGGCGAAAGCAGCAGCCAAGGAAGAGCCGCAGGCGGAGCCCGGGATTGAGATTGAGCCCAAAGCGGAGATTACGTTCGGAGACTTTGAAAAGCTGCAGTTCCAGGTAGGAGAGATCATTGCCTGCGAAGAGGTGAAAAAGTCCAAAAAACTCCTCTGCTCCCAGGTGCGGATCGGAAGCCAGGTCAAGCAGATTGTATCTGGAATCAAGGCTCATTATAAGGCGGAAGAGATGGTGGGTAAAAAGGTAATGGTGCTGGTGAACTTAAAGCCTGCAACTCTGGCCGGCGTGAAGTCCGAGGGTATGCTTCTGTGCGCGGAGGATGATAAGGGAAATCTGGCTTTGGTTGTGCCGGAGAAGGAAATGCCTTCCGGGGCGGAGATTTGTTAGAAAATATGTTAAGAATAAGAGACAGGCAGTCCTTGGGGCTGCCTGTCTCTTTGGGAAACATATTTAGAGAAATGTCTGCAAATCCATCTGTTTCGCCTGCTCCAGAAGAAATTTATAGCGTTTCTGGACAGAGTAGATTTCATACGTATAGCAGTCGATCAGGTCCGGATCGACAACGGCTTCAAAATTGGCATAAGCGGTTTCCAGTGCGTTTTTTGTCATTGTAAGGTCTTCCAGCAGCTGGCGCCTTGTAAACGACTCGTCTGTCTGTGCCGGCGCTTTCCGTAGTAACCCCATCCCGCAGCCCCCACTTTCCGTAATCAAAATAGTTGTTGTATTAAGAGTATAAGCAGGAATATTGGTATTTATACTAAAAAATAGAATATTTTGGATCAAAAATTCATATAGATAGAAAAAAAGATGGGACAAAAAGATGAAAATCTTAAACTTTCTTCTCCGGGTGGTTTTCGGCGCCATCGGGATCCAAATTCTCAACGCTGTTTTTATTTCACAAAATGTTGCCGTTTTTGTCGGGCTGAACGCAGTAACCCTTTTGACAGTGGGAAGCCTTGGAATCAGCGGTCTGGGGCTTCTTTACGGAATTGCGGCCTTTGGAATTTTGTGAAAATTTGACAATAGACAGGCCGAAAGAAAGCCGCTATAATCAACCTACGATCGATAATTATCTATCTCGGACTGCACGAAAAAAGCGGTGCAGCCGATAATCTTTGGTTTGAATCAAACCGTGATTCCTTTTGAACATGCTGTAGTTAAGGAGGTGGCAGTTTTGTTTTCGGCGCTGCATTATATATGGAAAAATCCCCGGATGCTGGTGATGCTGGGGAGCTTTCTGGGCTTTCAGATCTTTGTCAGTCTGCTGACGGGACTTCTGATTTGCGCGGGAGGTGTCTTTTGAAGAGAAAGCAGATCGCAGTCTGTGACCGGGAGCAGGATTATACGCTCCGGTTTACGGAGTATGCCAACCGTCGCAGGGATCCGGTATTTACGGTACACGGATTTACAAGCTGCGGCGAGCTGGCCGGTTACGCAGAAGAGCACCCAGTAGATATCCTTTTGATTTGCGAAGAGCTTTCCAAAGAGATTGGGGACAAAACCCGGTACGGACAGATTTTTTATCTGTCGGAAAATGAATACCAGGAAAAAGAGACGGATGCCCCCAGGGTTTATAAATTCCAGTCCTGTCCCCAGATCATGCGGACAGTTCTGAGCGGTTACGCAGAACAGACGCCGGAAGGTCCCGGGACGGCGCTCCGGCAGAACCGCATGAAACAGATAGGGGTGTATTCCCCGGTGGGCCGTATCGGAAAGACAAGCTTTGCCCTGGCTCTCGGAAGGGAGCTTGCCAAGCAGAAACGGACATTGTATCTGAATCTGGAAGAATATTCCGGATTTTCGGTTCTCTATCCTTATGGGGACGGATGGACCTTGTCGGAACTGATGTATTTTTTGAAACAGGGGAAGAATGCTTTTGTCTGTAAGCTGGAAAGCATTGTCCGCCGGCTGGGCAGCCTGGATTATATTCCGCCTCTGAAATCCCCGGTGGAGCTGCGCCATATCAGCCGGAAAGACTGGGAATGCCTTCTGGAAGCGCTGGGCCGGGAAAGCCATTACGAAATGCTGATTCTGGATATGAGCGGGGCAGTGGACGGGCTCTTTGAGCTTCTGGGACACTGCGACGGGGTCTATACCCCCATCCGGGAAGACGAAGTATCCGGGGCAAAGCTCTGCCAGTATGAGGAGACCCTGCGGCTTTTGGATCTGGAAGAGGTGTTAGAGAAAACAAAAAAGTTCTGGCTGTCCCAGGAAAAGGATTTGGAGACGTTTATCCGGGCGGAAGGAAAGAGGTGGCTGAGCCCATGAAGGGGAACTGGGAAAGCCTTCGGCAGAAATTAAAGGAAAAGATTCAAAAGAGACTGGATTTATCCAGGGAATTGACGGATGAAGAAGTGCTGGAGCTGATTGATGAGGAAATCCTGGCCCAAAGCAGGCAGGAATATCTGCTGCTGGAGGAAAAGCTTTGTATGCGCAAAGAAATCTTTTATGCTATGAGAAGGCTTGATCTTTTGCAGGAGCTGATGGAAGATCCGGAGATTACGGAGATCATGGTAAACGGGCCGGAGGCTGTTTTTGTGGAGCGAAGAGGACGGTTAAGCCGCTGGGACAAGTCCTTTTCTTCCCGGCAGAAGCTGGAGGATGTGGTGCAGCAGATTGTGAGCTTTTCCAACCGGCGCGTCTCCAAGGCAAGCCCCATCGCCGATGCCAGATTGGAAGACGGCTCGAGGGTGAATGTAGTTCTGGATCCGGTGGCGCTTGGAGGTCCGGCTGTGACCATCCGCAGATTTCCGGAGCAGCCCATCCGTATGGAACAGCTGATTGCCTGGGAAGCCGTGAGCCGGGAGGCAGCGGCCTTTCTGCGGACGGCAGTGGAAGCCGGGTACAATATTTTCGTAAGCGGCGGGACCGGCTCCGGGAAGACCACGTTTCTCAATGCCCTGTCGGAATTTATACCCACCGGGGAGCGGGTAATCACCATTGAGGACAATGCGGAGCTGCAGCTTTTCACGGTGGAGAACCTGGTAGCCCTGGAAGCCCGCAGCGCCAACCTGGAAGGGGAACATGAGATTTCTATCCGGGACCTGATAAGGACAGCCCTGCGGATGCGGCCGGACCGGATTATTGTAGGGGAAGTGCGCAGCGCTGAGGCGTTGGACATGCTTCAGGCTATGAATACCGGCCATGACGGCTCTTTAAGTACCGGCCATGCCAACAGCCCGGCAGATATGCTGAGCCGCCTGGAGACCATGGTGCTGATGGGAATGGAACTGCCGCTGGAGGCCGTAAGGAGGCAGATTGCATCCGGGGTAGATTTAATCGTACACCTGGGGCGGATGCGGGACGGCAGCCGCAGGGTACTGGAAATTGCGGAGACTGCCGGCATGGAGTCCGGGGAAATCCGGCTGCACACGCTCTTTGCCTTTGAGGAAGAGACGGCAGGAGAAGATAAAGATCTGCGTGTCCGGGGAAGACTGCAGAAAAAAGATTCCCTGCGGCATACGGGAAAGCTGAAAATGGCCGGTATAGGAGGATGAGAGATGAACTACAGGGAATACCGGCCTACAGCGGTTCAGCGGCTTCAATATATGCTGGAGGCAGCAGGCATTACGGGGATTGTGGCCTTGTGCTTCTACAATTCGCTCTGGGCCGTGCTTTTGTTTCCGGCGGTGCTGTGGAAGCACGAAAAGGAGAGGCGGGGACAGACGGCCAAGCGCAGGAGAAAGGAACTGAAGCTGCAGTTCCGGGATGCGGTCCAGGGACTTGCGGCAGCCCTTGCAGCCGGGTATTCCGCAGAAAATGCCCTGCGCGAAGCGGGAAGGGACTTGAAGCTTATGTATGCGGCGGACGCGGATATGGTACAGGAGCTTTCCGCTATGGAGCGGAAGCTGGATGCCAATCAGACCATAGAGCAGGTAATGGAGGACTTTGCAGGGCGCAGCGGTTTGGAAGAGGCGGAGGTCTTTGCGGAAATTTTTTCCGTCGGAAAGCGAAGCGGCGGGGATCTGATAAAAATTATGGGGGATACGGCCGTAAATATCTCCGATACGGTAGAGACGGAGCGCCAGGTGTCTTCCGCTTTGGCGGCCAGGCGTTATGAACAGAGGATTATGAATGTGATTCCCTTTGCCATGGTTTTGTATCTCCGGGTGGGATGTCCCGGCTTTTTGGATCCTCTGTACGGGAATCTTCCGGGAATCTGTGTGATGACCGCCTGTCTGGGCCTGTATCTGGGGGCCTGGTATCTGGGGAAACGCCTGCTGGACATAGAGGTGTGAAACATGAAAGAAAAAAGGAAGAAAAAGGAAATGAGGCTGGAGGATCTGGCCCGGCGTTTCAACAGCCGGCTGTCCGGCTGGCTGGGAGGCCGGCTGCCCGGGCAGGAGGAGGTACGGCAGAATCTGAAGCTTTTATATTTCGATCCGCATACGGAAGAGCGGCTGGAACGGTACTATACAGAGAAGACAATGCTGCTTATGAAAGCATTTGCGATAGGGATTTGCGCCGCAGTCCTGGCGGGAGCTTTGGCTTCTGGCGGCGGGCTTCTGGCAGAGGGGCGTTTCCTGCCCCGTCGGGATACGGCTTACACCCGGGAACTTCAAGTAGAGGCGGCGGGGGAGAAAGTCCGGGAAATTGCGGTGGTCATAGAGCCGCAGAAGCTGCGGGAGGAAGAAAGCCGGGAACTGTTGGAAGAGATCCGTAAGCGGATGGATACCTATATTCTCGGGGAAAACCGTTCCCTGGAGGAAGTGCGCAGCGATCTGCACCTGATCCGCAGAATAGAAGGGACACCGGTGACGGCAGAATGGGAGCTGGATTCCTATGAGGTTCTGAACCTGGATGGAAGCCTGCGCAGTGAAAATCTAAGAGAGGAAGGGAGTCTGGTGGAACTGACGGCGCGACTGTTCTGCAACGGACAGGAGGCCGTATACCGGGCGTGCGCCAGGGTCCTGCCGCCGGTCTTAGGGCCGGAGGAACAATTTTACCGGGAGCTGGCCGCGGCGGTAGAGAAGCTCCGCAAGGAGACAGAGGAGGAAGAAAGGCAGGAGCTTCCTCTCCGGGCACAGGGGAAAGAATTGGTATGGAAGGAAAATACGCCTTTGGATTTTGTCTGGATTCTGGTGCTAACCCTGCTGTCCATGGGACTTCTCTATACAGCGGGAGACCGGGAACTGAAGCGGAAAACCCGGGAACGGGAGGAACAGATGTGCAGGGATTATGTGCGGATTGTAGGAAGGCTGACCCTTTTGCTGGGCGCCGGTTCCACCGTGCGCAATGCCTGGGAGATGATTGCGGCAGACTATGAGACGCGGCGGAGGCAGGGGCGGGAGGAACTGCGGTATGCCTATGAGGAGATGGCGTTTGCCTGCCGGGAAATGCAAAATGGCGTGGCCGAGGCAAAAGCCTATGAGAATTTCGGGATTCGCTGTCATGTTCCGGCCTATCTCAAGCTGTCCGCTCTTTTGGAACAAAATTTGAAAAAAGGAACCAAAGGGCTTGCGGGGCTTCTGCGCTCAGAGGCGGAAGAGGCGAAGGCCTGGAGAAGGGAACTGGCCCGCCGCAAGGGGGAGGAGGCCTCTACCCGGCTGCTCCTGCCGATGATACTGATGCTGGCGGTGGTGATGCTTTTTATTCTGGTTCCCGCCGGAATGTCCATGCAGGCATAAAGGAAGACAACTAAAATGAAGAAAGAAGGAAAAGAGAATGCGGAAATTATTTATGAGATTTGTACAGGAAGAAGACGGAATCGGAGTGGTGGAAATGATTTTGATACTGGTAGTGCTGATCGGACTGGTAATTATTTTTAAAAGTCAGCTTACCTCGCTGGTAAACCAGATTTTTGACAAGATTACAAGCCAGAGCGGCACCATATAAGATTTCCGGAGGAGAGGGATATGGGAAGCATACGGAAGAACAGAGGGAGTGTCACGGTCTTTGTCAGTCTGATGCTGGCCGTACTGCTGTTTTTCTTCCAGGCAGGCTTACAGTCGGCCCGGTCTGCCTTTTTGAGAAGCCAGGCGGAGGAGGCCCTGGAGCTGGCGGAATATTCGGTTCTCTCCGAGTATCACCGGGAGCTTTGGGAGCGGTACGGCATGTTCTATCTGGATCTGGGTTATGGAGGCCCCGGAGAGGATACCGGATATCTGAAGCAGAGGCTTAGGCAGTTTTTAAATGAAAACCTGCCGTCGGGAAATGCGGGACAAATCCAAGTGGAACGTATTTCCAGGGCCACGGACGGAAACGGAATGGCATGGTATGAACAGGCGGTCTCCTGCGCGAAGGAGCAGATGGGGATTTCGTTTTTGGAAGAGGCAGGAGACTATGAGAGACTTGGCCGTCAGGCGGAAGAGCTGCAGGAGGAATATGCCGGGGCCAGCAGCCGGGAGCAGGAAAATTTAGAGGAGCTTCGGCAGCGCCGGGCAGAGGAAGAAGCAGAAAGCACCCCCAATCCTCTTTCCGAGTTGGAATCCTTGAAGCGGGGAAGTATTCTCAATCTGGTTTTAAAGGAACCGGGAGCGGTGTCGGGTAAGAAAGCAGATCTAAAGGGAATGCCTTCTAAAAGGAGCTGCATCCGGGGGGCGGGACCCAGGGGAAAGTATGCGGGAACCCCGGGAAACGATGTATTTTTTCATATATATCTGCTGTCTGTCTGTTCCCACGGGGCAGAGATTCTAACCGGGGACCGGCAGCCCGGCTCCTGGCTGGACTACCAGGCCGAGTACCTGATTGCCGGGAAAGATACGGATATTGCCAATCTGGAGTCTGTCTGCGGACGTCTGCTGGCGTTGCGGGAAGGCCTTAACTACATGTATCTTCTGTCCGATGGGGCAAAGCAGGCGGAATGTCAGGCCCTGGCTGCGCTTCTTGTGGGCGTTACGCTGATTCCGGGACTGGTGGAGGCAGTGGCACAGGTGCTTCTGCTGGGCTGGGCCTTTGCGGAGAGTGTGCTTGACGTGCGGCTTCTTTTAAACGGAAAGTCCGTGGCGTTTTGGAAAGGGGCGGATACCTGGAAACTCTCTCTTGCGCAGGCTCTCGATCTGGGAAATTCCCTGGCAGCTTATGACGGACGGGAGGATCGTCCGGGGCTTCGCTACCGGGACTACCTGGGAATGCTCCTGGCCCTTACGGGCAGGGAGACCAAGGCCATGCGGGGGCTGGATGTGGTGGAAGGAGTAATTAGGGGAGAGCCCGGAGGAATGTATTTCCGTGCGGATCACTGTACGGACAGCTTCTGGGCGGAGGCAGAGCTTGTGCAGGACCGGGCTTTGAGGGCGCGGCGCTGGCTTTGTTATGAATGGTAAAGAAAAGGGGGTGCATCGTGATGTTCTTTCGTACATGTGCGTATCTGAAAAATCTAAAAGCTCTCCAGGCAGTTCCAGGCGCATCAGACGCCAGCAATTCACATTCTCTATATTCCAAACAGTCCGGTCATGACGGAAGAATATCACGATGCGCCCCCGTCTGGGCGAGAGCCAGCCTAACGGCAGAGGCAGCGCTGGTATTTCCCTTGTTTCTCTTTGCCGTAACAGGCCTTTTGTATCTCTTTTTGCTGGTACAGCTTCAGACGGAAGTTGGCCGGGCGCTGACGGATGCGGGGAAAGAGCTGGCCCAGAGCGAAGAGATTTTAAACCTGGATATGGAAAGTACTGCTGCCGGTATTTCTATGGCTTATACGAAGCACTGTCTGGATACCTGCCTGGAGGGCCGGGCGGCAGGCAGGATGATTAAGGGAGGAGCCCGGGGAATTTCCCTGCTGGGCTGCCGCTTAGAAGGGCAGGACTCTTTTCTGGTGCTGAACGCCTCCTATCAGGTAGTGCTGCCGCCGGGACTCTCCTGGTTTTGTCCAATAAGCATCAGCCAGAGCCGCCGGGTCCGCTGCTGGACAGGCTTTGGGGGACGGCTGGGAACGGGAACCGGGGAAGAGGAGGAAGTAGTCTATGTGACGGACTACGGTACGGTATATCACCGCAGTCTGGAGTGCAGGCATTTGAAGCTCTCGATCCGCCAGGTCTGTCTGGAGGAGGCAAAAGGGCAGGCTTGCGGAAGTGGCGGAAACTATAAGCCCTGTGAGAGATGCTGGAAGCAGGGGAGCAGATTTGTGTATATTACGGAGCAGGGAGACCGCTATCATGAGAGCCTGAATTGCCCGGGACTGTCCCGCAGGATTCATGTCGTGCTTTTCTCCCAGGCAGGCGGACGGCCGCCCTGCTCCGTGTGCGGAGGAACGTGATGGGACAATGGATGGTAAAAGGGTGCATGCTGGCTTTTCTGCTGTGGAACGGAATTCTGGATGTGCGCAGGCAGGAAGTCAGTCTGAAAAGTTTCTGGATCTTCGGGACAGCCGGGATTGTGCTCAATCTCTGGCTGCGCTATCAGACCTGGTGGGAGCTTTTGGGAGGTATGGGAGTAGGAGTATTTCTGGTGGCGGCCGCGTTTCTCACCAGAGAGGCCGTAGGATGCGGAGACGGTCTGCTGGTCTGCGTGACCGGGCTTTATCTGGGAATGTGGGAAAATATAAGCCTGCTCCTGGGCGGAACGGCTGTCTGTGCTCTGGTCATGGCCCTGGGGCTGATGCTTGGGAAAGTTAGGAGAAAGGACAGATTTCCCCTGGTACCGTTTCTTCTGCTGGTGTATGCAGGGAGGCTGCTTGTATGAGAGAGAAAATGAAACAGGGAAGCTTTGCCGTGGAGGCGTCTTTTGTGCTGCCGTTTCTGGTGCTGATTGTGTTTGTGTGTATCTGCCTGGCCTTGTATCTTCACGACAGGAGTGTTCTTGCTTCCTGCGCGGCGGAGACGGCGGGAAAAGGAGCGGCCCGGAAATACCGGTCAGAGAAAGAGCTGGAGGCGGAGCTCTCAGAAGAAGCGCTTGCTTTGGCTTTTGACAGGCTTATGGTATGCAGGGAACTGGAGGTATCCGTAAAAGTGACGGCAAAGTCGGTAACGGTTTCCTATACGGGGGAAACGCCCCTTCTGTCGGGGCTCTCTTTCCGGGAGGAAGAGACGGCCAAACGGCTGAATCCGGCCCGGTTTATGCGGACATGCCGGAAATGGAAAGAATTTTGGAAGAAGTAGGGGATATTAGAAATGAAGGTGTCGTATCGGAGAGAGCTGGATCGCAATTTTCTGGTGATCCGGCAGGAGGAGTTCGAGGATCAGTATCAGGTGGGAATGATAGTAAAGAATAAAATTCCCGGTTTTTTGGAATGCAGCCTAAGCTTTGTGGATCGGAGTGCGGATTTCTGCTACGAGATTACTTCCAGGCAGAGTCTGCGCCTTCTTCTGGAGCGCAGGCGGATTTCGGGGACGGAGCTTTCCGGGCTTTTGGAGGAACTGCTGTGTGCGGTGCAGAGCTTGGGCGAATATCTTTTGGACAGCGGAGGAATCCTTTTGGATCCGGATTACATTTATCTGGACCCGGACGGAGGGAAAACCTGTTTCTGCTGCTTTCCCTTTGGGGAGGCAGATACCGGAAAAGCACTTTTGGAGCTGGCGGAATATTTTTTAGAGCGGCTGGATCGGCAGGATCCGGAGGCAGTATCGCTGGGGTATGAGTTTTACCGGATGGCAGGGGAGGAGCATTTTTCCCTGGAACAGCTTTTGCTGAAGTGGAGAGAAGAGCGGGAACAGAAAGATTTTTCCCAAGATGCAAAAGAGAAGGAGGAACCGGAACGGGAACGGGAACAAGAACGGAAGGCTCCTTTGGCAGCGGAAGGGCCGGAATGCGCGACGGCTACGGTATTTCTGAAACAAACCTCCGGCGGCGGATTGGTTCTGCGGAGTGAAAACCCTGCCTTTGCGGATATGCGGATGACGGGTGAAAGTTTTCTGATCGGAAAGAAAAAAGATGCGGTTGACGGATGGCTGAAAGCCCGCGGGATTTCCCGGATTCACGGAAAATTATCCAGGGAGGAGGGCGAGTTTTATCTTACGGATCTCAATTCCACCAACGGAACGTTTCTCAACGGAGGCCGGCTGGGGGTAAACGAGAAGGCCCGGATCCGCCAGGGGGATCAGGTTGGCTTTGCGGACGTAAAATATGTGGTAGATCTTTCGGGGGAACTCCTTTATAATGGAAGCAGCGCAAAAAATGTATGCTGAAAAAGGAGCAGACGAAAATGATTTTTGAGAGCCACGCCCACTATGACGATTCGGCCTTTGATGAGGATCGGGAAGAAATTCTCGGAAAGTGCCGGGAGCAGGGGATTTCTTCCATAGTCAATGTGAGCGCAAGCCTGAAGTCGGTAAAAACAACCCTGGCCCTGGCGGAAGCCTATGATTTTATCTACGGGGCAGTGGGAATCCATCCCGACGAAGTGGGGGAATTAAACGAGGAGAATTTTTCCTGGCTAAAAGAAATGTGCCGCCATCCCAAAGCAGTGGCGGTGGGGGAAATCGGACTGGACTACTATTGGGATAAGGAAGGCCATGAAACGCAGAAATACTGGTTTTCCAGACAGTTGGAGCTGGCTGGGGAACTGGGACTGCCGGTGATCATTCACAGCCGGGAGGCGGCTTTGGACACGCTGGAGGTTGTCCAAAGTGCCCATAAGCCGGGATATAAAGCGGTGGTGCACTGCTTTTCCTACGGACCGGAGCTTGCCGCGGAATATCTGAAACTTGGCTATTATATCGGAGTAGGCGGCGTCGTCACCTTTAAAAACGCAAAAAAGCTCAAAGAGGTCGTGAAGCTGGTCCCTGCGGAGCGGATCCTTCTGGAGACAGACTGTCCCTACCTGGCGCCGGAGCCCTTTCGGGGAAAGCGCAACTCCTCCCTGAATCTTCTGCGGGTGGCAGAGGCCGTCGGACAGCTCAAAGAGATGGAGACGGAAGAGGTGGTGCGCATTACGCAGGAGAACGCCAAAAGATTTTATTTGAATAAGTGAGGAGTGTTTCTTCTATGAATACACCAGTCCCAAGCCTGGGAAATCCCCAGAGCACCATCGAGGTTTTAAATAAATATCAGTTCGTTTTTCAAAAGAAATTCGGGCAGAATTTTCTGATAGATCCCCATGTGCTGGATAAAATTATCCGTTCTGCCGGAATAACAAAAGAGGATTTTGTCATTGAGATTGGCCCCGGGATCGGAACTATGACCCAGTATCTGGCGGCTGCCGCCCGGGAGGTGACGGCCATTGAGATTGACAAGGCGCTGATACCGGTTTTGGAGGATACACTGGCGGGATACAAGAATGTGACGGTTTTAAACGAGGATGCTTTGAAAGTGGATCTCTGCCGTCTGGTGCAGGAGAAAAACGGGGGCCGTCCGGCAAAGGTGGTGGCAAATCTTCCGTACTATATTACTACACCGATTATTATGGGGCTGTTTGAGAGCCATGTGCCCCTGGAAAGTGTGACGGTGATGGTGCAGAAAGAGGTGGCGGACCGCATGAAGACCGGGCCGGGGTCCAAGGATTACGGAGCCCTTTCCCTGGCGGTACAGTACTACGCGCGCCCGGAGCTGGCGGCCAACGTGCCGCCCAACTGTTTTATGCCGAGGCCCAAAGTGGGGTCTGCGGTTATTCGTCTGGTATGCCATGAGAAGCCGCCGGTGCAGGCAGATAATGAGGCATGGATGTTTGCCATTATCCGGGCTTCTTTTAACCAGAGAAGGAAGACCCTGGTAAACGGACTGAACAATGCGCCGAATCTTAAGATTTCCAAAGAGGCAGCGTCTGCCGCTCTGGAGGACATGGGGCTTTCTGCCGGTATCCGCGGAGAGGCGCTGACCCTGGAGCAGTTTGCCAGGCTGAGCAACCTTCTGGGAAAAAGCGGAGATTTTGGGAAAGAACGGACATGAGATAGACAAGTCGGGCATAGAATATTCCAGACAGTAGTTGAACTGTTTGGAAAAGGAGGGATTCTTTGTCTGATTATAAACGTTTTGTATCCTATATTTATGGATATGAGCAGGGGGAAAAACGAGAGAGCGCCGGCTTTGTAAAGGTAAATGCCAGAGGAAACGAGTGCAAATTCTGGGTTCATGTAAACGAGGACCGGATTGCCGCGGAAGAATCCTGCCGGGTTTATGTCTTTATGCGCAGAAAAGAAAGACTGCAGGGACAATATCTGGGGGAGCTTGAGAAACGGAACGGAGCCTGGGAGTGGAGCGGCGTTACGGAGACGGACAGCCTTATGGGAGGCAGCTTCGGGCTGGCAGAGAGCGGCGGAGTGTATCTGGAAGGAGACAACCGGGTATTTGCGGCGGCATGGGATGATTTGCCGGTGCCGGCGGACCGGTTTGATCCGGAAGAGAGGTTTGCCAGGCAGGCTGTGGAGAAGCCTGCAGGAGAAAGTGAAGTACGGGCGGCCGAGCTGGCCTTGGAGGAAGAGCGCCAGGAAGCAGAGGAGGCGGGGGTAGGAAGCTCTGTGCAGGAGGAAACGGCAGCAGAGGAACAGACTGCGCCGGTTCCTGCAGATCCGAGAAAGGAGCATTGGACATATCTGACCAAGCGCTTTCCGGTAACCCGCTATGTAGAGGGAAACGGGGCGGAGGTTTACAGCATCCGGCTTAATAACCGGGATTTGTCCCGGATTCCCAGAGATAAGTGGGAGCTTGGAAATAACAGCTTCCTGCTTCACGGGTATTATCAGTACGGACATCTTCTGCTGCTGCGCCGCCAGACGGAAGAGGATATTTGCTATTACATCGGCGTACCCGGAGTTTACAACGAGCGGGAACAGGAGATAGCTTCCATGTTCGGCTTTGATGAGTTTAAGGTAGTGAAAGGGCCCAATACCAGGCAGAAAGGCTTCGGCTACTGGTGCCGGACGCTGAGATAAAAGCGGAAAAGAGACAAACGGATCGGAGAGAATCATTATGACGGCGGACGAAAGATATATGAGAGAGGCCCTGCGCCAGGCGAAAAAGGCCTATGCGCTGGAGGAGGTTCCCATTGGCTGTGTGATTGTGCGGGAAGACCGGATCATTGCCCGGGGATATAACCGCAGAAATACGGATAAAAATACCCTGTCCCATGCAGAGCTGATCGCTATCCGCAAAGCCAGCAGGAAGACAGGAGACTGGCGGCTGGAGGACTGCACCATGTATATTACCCTGGAACCCTGCCAGATGTGTGCGGGGGCCATTGTACAGGCCCGTATGGGGAGGGTGGTAATTGGAGCCATGAATCCCAAGGCAGGCTGTGCGGGTTCCGTTCTGAATCTTTTGGAAATGCCGGAGTTTAATCACCAGGCAGAGGTGGAACGGGGGATTCTTGAGGAAGCGTGCAGCGGGATTCTGACAGAGTTTTTCCGAAATCTGCGCGGGAAGCGTTGACAAACGCCTCAGGAGAAGCTATACTAAAAGCCAATCCAAAAGTCTAAGATTTCCGCGCAGCCGGGGAGTCAGCGGTGCCCTGTACCTGCAATCCGCTACAGCAGGGGTGATATCTTACCTCGGACTTTTTGGGTGGTATGCAGCCCTTTGCAAGTAGCAGAGACGCCTGGGTCTTGCGCAACAGAAATCTATGAACCGAGTCAGGTCAGGAATGAAGCAGCTCTAAGTAGAACCTTTTGTGTGCCGCAAGGCTGCCTGGGCCGAGCCAACTACAGAGGTAACGGTGCCATTCATAGTTCAAAGTAAGATGCGCGGATTTAAAAATAACCATGTAGGAAGAAGGAGTTATTGCAGGAGCAGTAATTCCTTTTGTTATTTTTGATTTGCAGGGAGATAATTATGCGGATACTGTTGACGGCCATCAATGCCAAATATATTCATTCCAATCCGGCGGTTTATAGTCTGAAAGCAGCGGCCGGGGACTTGGCGCAGTATGTAGAGCTGGCCGAATTTACCATAAATCACAGAACGGAAGAGATTCTGGCAGAACTGTACCGCAGAAAGCCGGATGTGCTCTTGTTTTCCTGTTATATCTGGAATATTGAGTATGTGAAAGAACTGGCAGCGGAGTGCAGGAAAGTCCTTCCTGAGGTTCCCATATGGCTGGGTGGGCCGGAGGTATCCTTCGATGCAGAGAGGATACTTGTGGAAAATGAAGCGGTAGACGGTATTTTGACCGGGGAGGGAGAGGAAAGCTTCCGCTGCCTGGCGGACTGCTGTGTGCGCGGAGACAGGGAGGGTTTTGCAAAGATTCTGGGGGCCGTATACCGCTGCCCTAAAGGAGGAAAGACGGCGGCAGGGGTTCCGGCGGGCGGATGCCTGGAATTGGACAGCCTTCCCTTTCCCTACGGTAATATGGAAGGGCTGGAGCACCGGATTCTCTATTATGAATCCAGCCGGGGCTGTCCGTTCTCCTGCAGTTACTGCCTGTCTTCCGTGGAAAAGTCCGTCCGGTTCCGGGATCTTTATCTGGTGAAGAAAGAACTGCGGTTTTTTCTGGACCGGAAGGTTCCTCAGGTAAAGTTTGTGGATCGCACCTTCAACTTAAGGCAGGAGCGGGCACGGGATATCTGGCAGTTTCTTCTGGAACAGGATAACGGCGTCACCAATTTTCATTTTGAGATCGCAGCGGATCTGCTGGATGAGGCGGATCTTGCGCTGCTTAAACAGATGCGTCCGGGCCTGATTCAGCTGGAAATCGGCGTTCAGTCCACCAATCCCCGGACCCTGGAGGCTGTCCGCAGAAAGACAGACTGGGAGAAACTGAAAAAGAATGTGGAAGGGATTCGCAGAGGAGCCAATATTCACCAGCATTTGGATCTGATTGCCGGCCTCCCCTATGAAGATTATACCAGCTTTGCCAGGTCCTTTGACCAGGTATTTGCTCTGGAGCCGGACCAGCTTCAGCTGGGCTTTCTGAAAGTGCTGAAAGGTTCGCCTTTGTACCGGGAGGCGGGAAAGTCCGGAATTGTCTGGAAGGACAAGCCGCCCTATGAGGTTCTGTACAGCAACTGGATTTCTTTTGCAGAAATTTTACAGTTAAAGGAGATTGAAGAAATGGTGGAAATCTATTATAATAGTCATCAATTCCGGTATACTCTTGCCCGGCTTTTGCAAGGCTTTTCTTCACCGTTTCGCTTTTTTGAAGAGCTGGCCGTTTATTACGAAGAGACCGGGCGTTTCGGCAGAAATTATTCCAGGCTGCAGCGTTACGAAATTTTGCTGGAGTTTATCCGGCAGCGGTTTCCGGCAGAGGAAAGAAGGTACCGGGAGCTTTTGACTGTGGATCTTTACCTGCGGGAACGCTTTAAGAGCCGTCCTTCTTTTGCACCGGACAGAAGCGCCTTCGGGGAGACCCTGCGGGAAATTCTGCGTCAGGCGGGAAAGCAGAACCATGTAGAGGTACTGACGGAAAATACAAAAGAGCCGGCCTATTTAATCTTCGATTACAGCAGGCGGAATCCGCTGACCGGGAATGCCTGCTTGTCCTGGTGGAAAGGGAAAGCCTTCTGCGGGGATTTTGGGCTTTTATCATAAGAGAGGATAAAATATCATATTACTGTCATGAAAGATACCTACATAGCATTGGACCTGGAGACCACGGGATTGAATCCCGCCTCCGATCGGATTCTGGAGATCGGGGCTGTGAAAGTGGCAGACGGGAAGATACAGGAAGTTTATGAGACTCTGGTAAATCCGGGGATGAAAATCGGGGCGCGCATTCGGGAACTGACTGGCATTACAGATGAGATGGCGGCAGGCGGAAAAGACACCCGCACAGCGGTGGAGGAGCTGGTAGAATTCTGCCGGGATTATCCGCTTCTGGGCCATAATATTTTGTTTGATTACAGCTTTGTCAAACGAAATGCCGTGAATTTCGATTTGCAATTTGAAAAGGAAGGCATTGATACCCTGAGGATTGCCAGGGCTTTGTTTCCGGAGATGGAACACCGGAGCCTTGAGGCTCTCTGCAGTTATTACCGGATCCGGCAGGAGCATGCCCACCGGGCGTCCTGCGATGCCCTGGCGGCTATGGAGCTGTACGGGCGGATGCGGGAGCAGTTTCCGGACAGTCCCGAAGAGCTGTTCGCTCCCAGGCCTCTGGTGTACAAATCAAAAAAGCAGGGCCCGGTTACGCCGGCGCAAAAAGGGTACTTGAATGATCTCATAAAATATCATAAAATAGCGTTAGAGGTATCCATAGAGACATTGACGAAGAACGAGGCTTCCCGCCTCATTGATAAGATTATTCTGGAACATGGGAGGATTCAGAGATGAACTGGTACAGTAAAAAGACCAGGAAGGTTATTTCCACGGTGATTATTGTGATACTGGTATTGGCAATGGTAATTCCTCTGCTTTCGTATGCCCTGTAATACTGGCGGCCGCGGAACAGAGATGTGAAAGGAACGGGTTATGAAAAAGCAATTACACGTGAACAGACGGCTGGGAAGACCTGTCATATTGGCATTTTTGCTGACGCTTTTGCTGGCAGCTGCCAAAGGCAGCGAAGTCCGGGCGCAGGAGAAGGAAGAGTGGACCATTCACGACGGCGTCTATATCGATGGAATTGACGTTTCCGGAATGACAGAGTCCCAGGCCAGACGGGAGATAGAGGCATATGTCCGGCAGCAGGGAGAGGAAACGCTTACCTTGGAAATTTTTGAAGACCAGCTGGAAGTAGGACTGGCGGATCTGGGACTTCGCTGCGCCAATCTGGATGTGATTCACGAGGCGGCCAGCCTGGGAAAGTCGGGAAATCTTCTCAGGCGCTATAAAGAGCGCAAGGAGCTGGAACATGAGAACCGGGTGTTTGAACTGGAGTGGGAGCTGGATTCCGCACGGGTATCCGATTATGTAAAGACGGAGTGTATCCAGTTTGATCAGGAGGCTACAGATGCCACGCTTCAGAAGAAAGGAGATTCCTTTGAAGTAATTCCCGGAGAGGCCGGGGTGAAGCTGGATGTGGGCGGTTCCGTCCAGGCTATCCAGGATTTCATAAAAAATGAATGGTCTCATGAGAACGGAACCGTTGCCCTGCCGGTGGAAACGGATTATCCCAGAGGAAGCGAGGAGGAGCTGGGCCGGGTAAAAGATGTCCTGGGAACTTATTCTACAAATTATGCAGGACCGGGAGCAAACCGCATTCAGAATATTGTAAATGCGGCAAAAATCCTGGACGGGATTGTTCTCTATCCGGGAGACACCGTATCTTTTGACGAGAAGGCGCGGCCCTATACGGTAGCGAACGGCTATGTGCCGGCCGGCTCGTATCTGAACGGCAAAGTGGTAGATAGCATGGGCGGAGGAATCTGCCAGGTGTCCACAACGCTGTACAATGCGGTGTTGCTGGCAGAACTGGAAGTAGTGGAACGCTCCAACCATTCTATGCTGGTAAGTTATGTACCGCCGGCGGCAGATGCGGCTATTTCAGAATCCTACAAAGATTTTAAGTTTAAAAACAATACCCAGACGCCCATATATATTGAAGCGGTGGCAGTGAACAATATTCTGACCTTTACTATCTATGGGGAGGAAACGCGTCCGGCCAACCGGACGATTAAGTATCAGAGCGTTACACTTTCCACAACCGATCCGGGCCAGGTAATTGTGGCGGATCCGGGGCAGCCCATCGGATTTAAAGCAATCGACGGCGCACATATGGGGGCCGTTGCGGAGCTCTATAAGCATGTGTATGTGAACGGCGTGGAAGAAAGCGTGACCAAGGTGAATAAGAGCAGCTACCGGGCATCCCCGCGGACAATCACCATTGGCGTGGCCGGAGATCCGGCCCTGTCGGAGGAACTGCAGGCGGCTGTAGCGACACAGGATGAGGCCACGGTAGATGCGACCCTGGCATCCTGCATGGAGCGGATGAACCAAGGACAGTAGGTGTGAGATGAAGGTCGGAAAGGTTTCGGAGACCATTTTAAAGAGAAGCATTTTGAAACAAATACATACCAGACGGGAAGAAGTGGTTCTGGGAGCCGGCGTAGGAGAGGACTGTGCGGCTGTCAAGCTGAAGCCGGGAGAGATTTTCGTGGTTTCCACGGATCCCATCACCGGTACCGTCAAAGACATCGGAACGCTGGCAATCAAGATTACGGCCAACGATCTGGCCAGCAGCGGAGCGGAGCCTCTGGGCGTGATGCTGACGGTTCTTCTGCCGGAACAGATTGAGGAGCCGGACATCCGGGAGATGATGGAGCAGGTGGAGGATGCCTGTGCAGAGTGCCGTATGCAGGTAATGGGCGGCCACACGGAGGTGACGCGGGCTGTTGCCCAGCCGGTGATCAGCGTGACGGGAGTAGGAAAGGTACAGGAGGGCAGGTTGGTTACGACGGCAGGAGCCAGGCCGGGACAGGATATTCTTGTGACCAAATGGATAGGCATTGAGGGAACGGCCATCATTGCCAAAGAGAAAGAGAAGGAGCTGCGGAAGCGGTTTTCCAAAGACTTTGTAGATACGGCGAAAGGCTTTGACGCCTGGATTTCTGTGCTCCCGGAGGCAGAAATTGCCGTCCGCACAGGTGTGAGCGCCATGCACGATGTGACAGAAGGCGGGATATACGGAGCGCTCTGGGAACTGGCGGAAGCTTCGGGCGTAGGACTGGAGATTGATTTGAGGGCCATTCCCATCCGGCAGGAAACGGTGGAAATCTGTGAATGCTTCGGGCTTAATCCTTATTATCTGATTTCCAGCGGCTGTATGCTGATGGCGGCGGATCGCGGACACGATCTGGTACGGGAGCTTGCAAAGGCGGGCATTCCGGCGTCCGTTATCGGAAAGACAGTCTCAGGCAGTGCAAAGCGGATCCGAAACGGCGGGGAGGAGCGTTTTCTGGAGCGCCCCCATACGGATGAGCTTTACAAAATAAAATAATCCGGGCACTGGGGACCGGGACGGGAGGAAAATTGTGAGAGAGAAAATATTGACGTTTATTGAGAAAAACAGCCGGGTAGATCTGCGGGATCTGGCCGTTATGCTGGGTGTAGATGAAGCCAGCGTGGCCAATGAGATTGCAGAGATGGAGAAGGAAGGTATTATCTGCGGCTACCACACCCTGATTGACTGGGAGAAGACCGGAGAGGAAAAGCTGACCGCCCTGATTGAAGTAAAAGTAACGCCACAGCGGGGACTGGGTTTTGACAAAGTGGCGGAGCGGATTTACAATTATGCCGAAGTAGACAGCGTATACCTGATTTCCGGCGGGTTTGATTTTATGGTGATGATTGAAGGAAAGACCATGCGGGATGTGGCCCAGTTTGTATCGGATAAGCTTTCCCCCCTGGATTCCGTGCTGAGTACGGCCACCCATTTTGTATTGAAGAAATACAAGGACCATGGCTCCATTATGGCGCATCAATCAAAAGACGAAAGGATGCTGGTGACACCGTGAGAAACCCTTTATCAGATAAAATTGTAAATATTCCCCCTTCCGGTATACGGAAATTTTTTGATATTGTCAGCGAGATGCCGGATGCCATTTCGCTGGGCGTGGGAGAACCGGATTTTGATACGCCCTGGCATATCCGCGACGAAGGCATTTATTCCCTGGAGCGGGGCCGGACTTTTTATACCTCCAACTCCGGTTTAAAGGAGCTGCGGGAGGAGATTGGCCGTTATCTGAAGCGGAGGATTCAGACTTCCTACGATCCGGACAAAGAGATTGTGATTACGGTGGGAGGAAGCGAGGGCATCGATATGGCTTTCCGGGCCATGCTGAATCCGGGAGATGAAGTTCTGATTCCCCAGCCCAGTTACGTATCTTACCATCCCTGTGCAGTTCTGGCGGACGGTGTGCCCAAGGTGATTGAACTGAAAGCGGAGAATGAGTTCCGTCTGACCAAGGAGGAGCTTCTGGAGGCAGTGACCGATAAAACAAAGATTCTGGTGCTGCCCTTTCCCAACAACCCCACCGGAGCCATTATGGAGAAAACGGATCTGGAGGAAATTGCCCGGATTGTTATAGAAAAGGATTTGTATGTGCTCTCGGATGAGATTTATTCGGAGCTGAGTTATAAAGGGGAGCATGTGTCCATTGCAAGCCTTCCGGGGATGAAGGAGCGGACCATTCTCATCAACGGATTTTCCAAAGCGTATGCCATGACCGGCTGGCGCCTGGGCTATGCCTGCGGTCCGGCGGAAATTATTAAACAGATGACCAAGATTCATCAGTATGCCATTATGTGTGCGCCTACCAACAGCCAGTATGCGGCGGTGGAAGCCCTGCGCAACGGTGATGAAGACGTACAGAGAATGCGGGAAGCCTATGATCAGAGAAGGCGTTTCCTGATTCATGCGTTCCGGGAAATGGGACTGGAGTGTTTTGAACCCTTTGGGGCCTTTTATGTATTTCCCTGTATCAAAGAGTTCGGCATGAGCTCGGAAGAGTTTGCGGAGCGTTTTCTGGCGGCCGAGAAGGTGGCAGTAGTTCCGGGAACGGCGTTCGGAGACTGCGGAGAAGGGTTCCTGCGTATTTCTTATGCCTATTCCCTGGAGGATTTGAAAGTGGCCTTAGGAAGGCTGGAGAAATTTGTAAAACAACTGAGGGCTGAAAAGAAAGAAAGCAGATAGAGAGATGGCTTTGAATATTGTACTGCTGGAGCCGGAGATTCCGGCTAATACCGGGAATATCGGGCGGACTTGTGTAGCTACGGGGACGCGCCTGCATCTCATAGAACCTCTGGGCTTCCGCCTGGGAGAGAAAGATTTAAAGAGGGCAGGGATGGATTACTGGTCCCGGCTGGATGTGACTACTTACAGCAATTACGAGGATTTTCTGCGCCGCAATCCAGGTGCAAAGATTTATATGGCCACTACAAAGGCACGTCAGGTCTATACGGAGGCAGCGTATGAACCCGATTGTTTCCTGATGTTTGGAAAGGAGAGTGCCGGGATTCCCGAGGAGCTTCTGCTTCGGAATCCGGAGGCGGCGGTCCGTATCCCCATGCTGGGTGAGACGCGTTCCTTGAACCTCTCCAACGCGGCAGCCGTTGTCCTGTATGAGGCTCTGCGGCAGAACGGCTTTGAGCATTTAAAGCTGGAAGGACGATTGACAAAATATGACTGGCTGTCCCAATAGAAGGGCGGATGGGAGAAGACATGGGAAGTCTACGAAAGCGGAAAAAGCCATATGGGAGGCTCGGACTCTTTCTGGTATTGTTCCTGATGACAGGAACGGTTTCTTATGCTACAGAAGGGATTGACCAAGAGATTGATCAGCAGCAGGAAGAGATCGACCGCACGGAGCAGGAGATCCGGGATACAGAGCAGAGAAGAAAGAAACTGGAAGACGCAAAAGCCAGTATGGAAAATTATCTGGCTGATCTGAATAAGCAGTATGCGTCTATCAGCGAGGAGCTGGAAGATCTGCAGGGCCAGATTGAAGAGAAGAAACAAGAGATTGAACAGACCCAGGCGGATCTGGAGGAAGCCAGGCAGATTGAAGAAAAGCAGTACAGGGATATGAAGATCCGGATTCAGTATATGTATGAGAATCCAAGAGGATCCTTTTTTGCCATTCTTTTAGAGGGCGGCAGCTTTTCCGAGGCTCTCAATGAGTATAACTATGCGGCCAGTATTGCAGCCTATGATAAGCAGATGATGGAAAATTACGTTGCCCAGAAGGAGGCCATCGCAGATAAAGAAGCCCAGCTGGAAGGCGAGAAAGAAGCCCTGGACGAGCTTCACGCTTCCGTGGAGGCAAAACAGCAGGAAGTTTCCGCCCTGGCAAAGAATACCTCCAGCCAGATCGGACAGCATGTGAATCAGATCGCGGCAGCCCAGGCGGAACTGGAAGGCCAGGAAAATACCCTGGAGAACCAGCGGAAGGTCCTGGACGAGCTGATTGCGGAGAAAAGGCGGATAGAGGCGGCTCTGGAAGCGGCCAAAGAAGCCGAGATTAACAATTCTCTGGGAGATGTGACGGGCGTTCATACCACGGAACAGGAGAATACCCAGTACGGCGGCTATAGTGCGTCGGAAGAGGAGATTACGGCGCTGGCTGTACTGATTCACTGTGAAGCGGCCAATCAGGGGGCAGCGGGAATGCTGGCCGTGGGGGCCGTTGTGATGAACCGGATCCGGGATCCGCGTTTTGCCCAAGGGGATATTATGAGTGTGATACGGGCTCCCGGACAATTTTCGCCTGTGACCTCGGGGCGTTTTGATCTGGTGCTGCAGCAGGACTTGGATTCCGTCAGTCCTGCATGCTACGATGCTGCCAGGCGTGCGATTGCCGGGGAGTCCAATGTGGGAAACCGGGTGTTTTTCCGGACATACCGGAACAATCCGGCTTTGAGCGGCCTGATTATCGGAGATCACATCTTTTCCTATCACTGGGACTACCGGCCGGAATAATCCGAATATTTTTTGTTTTTTTGCTGGACAAAGATTCGATTCTGTGTTATCATTATTAACGCTGACAACATGGACAGCAGAAACGATGCGTGGCTCAGCTTGGTAGAGCGCTGCGTTCGGGACGCAGAGGTCGCAGGTTCAAATCCTGTCGCATCGATTCCTTGGCAGGGGCGCCGGAAACCTTAATTCTTATAGGGTTTCCGGTCTTTTTTTATCCCTGGAACATCCGGCCTGCCCAGAGATAGAAATCCGGATTCTGATGCAGGATCCCGTTGGTCTCGTTGGAGAAAATCGTAAGCATTCCCCGTCCGATTGTGACTAGGAGGAGGAAAAAGACAGCCGTATATAAAATACGCGCCGATTTTGTTCCGTCAAAGTGAACGTGCTCCAAAATCAGAAACAGGGAAAGGAGAGCGGCTGTCAGGCTCAGGTCGCAGACATAGCGGATATGAATGCCGCCCAGAAGAAAGTTTACATAACCAAGCGCTAGGATTCCCAGAAGAACCAGGAGGCAGACCTGTTTCTTGCGGGTATTTTCTTTTCCGCGGGAGGACAGGGGAAGACAAAAGAGCAGCAGCCCCAGGTTTATTGGCATCTGGAAAAGTCCGGCACTGTATTCCTGATAAAGGTAATTGCCGAAGTCTGCGCATTTTTCTGTGGTGAAGCGCAGAAAGGGGAAAAATTCCTGATAGACAAAGGGTTCCCCAAAATAATGGTAGAGCATGGAGCCGAAGTGGTGCAGGCTGAAAGTCAGGCGGTTGTAGCGGATGTCGCTTTCTGTGAGCTGGTAAGCGGTTCCGAATTCAAAGGGGGAGCCGAAACGTATTTGATTGTAATACAGGATAGCGGCGCCTCCAATCAGGACCGGAATCAGAAAAGGCAGGGCGCTCTGGAGTTTTTTTGCAGGCGCAGCGCCCTTTTCCAGCAGAATCCCCAGGAAAAGGGGAGCGGCGAAAGCCACGGCCAGCAGAGCCATGTTGGGTCTTGACAGAACCAGCATGACAAAGGCGCAGCCGTCCAGGGCAAAAAGGAGAATCCGCCGAATAGGCCTTTCGGCCAGGCAGGCGGAGCAGGCCAGGGCCGTAAAGGCCGCAAGCCATCCCACTGCGCTGAGCAGGGGGAGATAGTAAAAATTCATGGAGGCCTGCATCAGATACAGGAAACTTCCGCAGATAACGGCCGCTTCTCCGGCCAGAAGCAAAAGCAAATTGGCCCGGGGCCG
>CAJUNN010000023.1 GCA_910587955.1 uncultured Lachnospiraceae bacterium
AACTCTTTTCGCATTTAATTTTAAAACTTAGCCGTTGCAGTGATAGACTCCGAAGAAAAGACTGATACATTTCAAAGTATTTTGGTGTCGGCATGGATATTTTCACCTTCCGTATTTTAAAATCCCCCGCTGTATTTCCGGTACAGCTCCTCTAGCTGCGCTTGATCTTCCTTAGACACACTCTCCTCCAAATATTCCCTTATCTCTCCTAAAGAATCCTCGTTGATTCCATCCCCCAAAATCTCCATGCAGTCAGACAAGGTCTCACTGTCCGCATATTTCCCAATAATCTCTTCTGCTTTCTGCTTATCGGCTTCTTCCATGTGTTCCACAATCTCTTTGGCCTTAGCCGCCGCCTGGGAATCTCCCTGAAATTCCAATGCTTTCTCTAATGCCTGCTCCATCACCTCCTGGGCCACTTTCTTTTCCACTGCGGATTTCACCAAGCCCTGCAGGGAACCGTTTACCACGCTGATGACAGCTATAATGCCAAATACCATCAAGAAACCGGAAACAATAATCCGGCCGTATCCCTTTTTCTTTCTTCGCTTCTTTTTCTTGTCCATTTCTATGATATACCCCTATCTTTCTATCTAATTTTTATTCATTTTCCGAAATATACGTTTCCAAAAAAAGCATCCCTTCCCTTTTCATATTTCCATACATCCGTTCCGTTTTTATGAGTCCTTTCAGTTTTTCCATGACCGCTTCCGGAAAATGACATTCCTGCTTTTCCTCCATGTTTCTCAAGTATTGATATATCTCTTCACAATTTTTCAACTCTGACAGTTCTGGCAGCAAATTCCTCAAATTTATCATACCAGTGCTTTTTACTTTTGTGTAGATATTTTTTCCCCGGCCGCAGCAAGCGCAGGTACTGATATTTTCCGCATTTTCATGTCCGCACATACAGCTCCACTGAATTGCGTTCTCATTAAAATCACATTCTACATCTTCTCCGTACAAATCCCGGAATTCCAATAAGGATTTAAGAGGCAGCGGGGAAATTTTAAACCCATCCTCTAAAGAGTATGTTTTCCCATCCAGGATATAGCAGTTGATTTTTACACTGATACTCTGTATTACCTTGAATTGATTATAGGGAATATTTAATAACACTTTTTCCGTTTTTATCACTCCGGCGTCAAAACTGCAGTCAATAAAGTTCACATCTGTGTACTCATAACAGGTTCCAAAAATTGTATTTGCAATGATATCTACATTCATCGCATGCAGCTCACCATGATAACTATATATAAAGATCTGAATTTCCTTTGTGTTTATATCGTAAGCTGTATGAAATAAGCGGAATGGCAAATCCGGATAAAAATTTATGACAGGAAAATAAAGCGTAGTATTCTCTTTCTGCCCCTCCATGCCGGAAGAAACCGACTTTGAAAACGGAAGCTTTTCATCAGCATCTATTTTTTCTATCATTACGGCAGTTCCGCTCACAATAACCCCCATAATGTCAGAAGTAAATGTTGTGTAATCTGCATCCAATCCTATGATTGCATTTGCTCCCAGAGAACGCGCACTTTTTTCCAATTCGGAAATTGCCATAGATTTTGCTTTCGCCAGCTTTTCTTTATAAGCCGTACTGTTTGAACCCAAAATATCAGCGATTCCCGCCCCCAAAGAGCTGAGAAATCCAGTGCCCAAGGCGCACTCCCCACTACAAAAGCCAAGATATTTTTTAATTCTATATCCTTCAAAATTATATCCTGATGTAAGTAATATGCCCATTCCCGTTCCCTCCCTCAATTTGATGATACTCCCATTATACGACAAGATTCCATCCATAAACAACCGAAAAATTCGTTCTCTGTTTAAAAAATCAGGCATACCGGACTTTCACATCCGATATGCCTGATTCTCATTTTTACTACAGCAAAAGACTCCCGAAGGCTTTCCCCAGATAGTGGCTGTATCCCGCCTTCTCAATGGCTTCCGCAGCTAGGATGGGAACGCTTCCGATCTCCTTGCCTCCCAGTACATAGGTGAGCTTTCCAATCTCCTGGCCCTTGGCCACAGGCGCCTTTAGCTCCTTGACACAGAGCCATTTTTTCTCAATACTGCTCAAATCCTCTCCTGTGGTGCTTAAATAAGAAAATGTTCCGTCGTATTCTCCGCGGACTTCCTCTGCAACACCCAGACGCACCGGAATCTCTACTACCGGCTGCTCCTCCAGATCCTGGTACAGGCTGCACTTGGCGTAGCCGTAATTCAAGAGAGCTGTCGCATCCGCGAAGCGTCCGGCCGGATCGGGTGCAGCCATCACTACGGCAATGAGTTCGATTCCGTCCTTCTCCGCTGTAGCAGACACGCAGTATTTCGCCAGGCTGGTGGAACCCGTCTTCAGGCCTGTAGCGTAGGGATACTGGCGGATGAGCTTGTTGGTGTTTGTAAGCCCGAATTCCTCCGATCCCCTCCGGGTAGTGTGGGTGATATTTTCCATCCAGATGGTGGAATAATTATGTATCTGCGGATATTTGGTAATCAGCTCCCTGGACATCAGGGCAATATCATAAGCGGTGGTCACATGCCCTTCCACATCCAGGCCGCAGCAGTTTACAAAGTGAGTGTCGCTCATGCCAAGTCCCCTCGCCCGTTCATTCATCATCTCCACGAACAATTCTTCCGTCCCGGCAATATGCTCCGCCATAGCTACAGAAGCATCGTTGGCGGAAGCCACCGAAATACACTTGATCATAGTCTCTACGGTCTGGGTCTCCCCCTCCTCCAGGAATACCTGGGAGCCTCCCATGGAAGCTGCGTACGTGGAAGTAGTAACCATGTCCTCCAGCTTGATCTTGCCCTGGGCCAGGGCATCAAAAATCAAAAGCAGGGTCATAATTTTTGTCACGCTGGCCGGGGGCAGCTTTTCATGGGAGTTTTTTTCCAGAACTACCGTCCCTGTGGATGCCTCTATCAAAATGGCCGACGGAGCCGTGATCCCCTGTCCTTCTGCGCTGGGCGCCGGAGTCTCCGTTGTTCCTTCCGTCTGGCCGCCGGGGCTCCCCGGGCTCTCTACATTCCGGGCCACAACCCCGGTCTCCCGGGACTCTTTCGAATTTGCCGCCGTCTCTGTCTGGTAAATTTCCACTGTGCGGGCCCTTTCCTGCTGCCCTTTTTGTTCTGTCTCCTCCTCACCGGAAGAATCTGTCTCTCCCGGCGAACCGCCCCCGTCTCTTGCCGGAGAAACTTCCTCCTCCGAAGGCACATGCTCTTCCCCGGACACTTCCGGGTATTCCTCTCCCGATGCGCAGACAGCAAGCGGCGCCTGCAGGCCAAGGCACAAGACAAGCAGAAACGCACAAATTTTCTTCATAAAAATCCCCTTCTATTTTCTATCATTACTATTAGTAATGAAACGAAAGAAGAAAATATGACTAGAGAAGAACGGAAATAACGGAAAGCGGACTTCCCCCGTTTATGTCACTTTACTCCAAATCCTCTCCATTTGAAGCAATCACTTTCAATCAATCCCGCCGTGGGAAGGGTAGTACTCCTCCTCTTTCAGTTCACGGGTAAATCTCCTTGGAAAATGCAAGATTCCGTCCTCTTTTTCCATCTGCTCCTTATCAAAGCTTAACACATACTTACCCATATACCCCTAAGGGAGACGGGCTGCGCCGCTTTCTCTTGCCGCCTCTGCCACCGCTTTGGCCACTGCAGTCCCCACCCTCTCGTCAAATGGGGCAGGAATGATATAATCCTCACGTAATTCTTCTTCTGAAATCAAATCCGCCAGAGCCTTTGCCGCAGCAAGCTTCATAGCATCGTTGATCTCCCTTGCACGCACATCAAAGGCTCCCCGGAAAATTCCCGGAAATGCAAGCACATTATTAATCTGGTTCGGATAATCGCTTCGTCCCGTAGCCACAACTGCCGCTCCGCCTGCCTTTGCCTCCTCCGGAAAAATCTCCGGCGTGGGGTTCGCACACGCGAAAATAACAGCATCCCGATTCATGGTTCTTACCATTTCCTCCGTGACCACTTTCGGGGCACTTACCCCGATGAATACATCCGCACCCTTAAGCATATCCGCCAATGTCCCTTTCCTGTGCTCCCGGTTTGTCAATTTGGCCATTTCCTTTTTTACGGAATTCATCCCCTCCTTACGTCCCTCGTAAATGACTCCCTTTCGATCGCAAAGTATAATATCCTTTATCCCGTTGGACAGTAAAAGCTTCGTGATAGCAATGGATGCGGCTCCGGCTCCGTTAACAACCACCCGGACTTCCTCTCCTTTCTTTCCTACCACCTTCAGGGCATTCATAAGTCCTGCCAGCGTAATGACTGCCGTTCCGTGCTGATCATCATGGAAAATAGGAATATCGCAGCGCTCTTTTAGCTTCCTCTCTATTTCAAAGCACCGGGGCGCAGAAATGTCCTCCAGATTCACTCCTCCAAAGCTGCCGGAGATCTGGTAAATCGTCTCCACAATGGTGTCCACATCCTGACTCTTTATACAGAGCGGAAAGGCATCTACATGGCCAAAGCTTTTGAACAGCACACACTTTCCCTCCATAACCGGCATACTGGCCTCCGGTCCGATATTCCCCAATCCCAGAACAGCCGATCCATCTGTAACAACAAGGCAGAGATTGTGCCGCCTGGTCAGCTCATAGCTTTTATCAACATCCCTTTGAATCTCCAGACAAGGCCGTGCCACCCCCGGCGTGTAGGCCAAAGACAAATCCTCCCTGTTTTCGACCGGAACAGTAGCTGTTACCTGGATTTTTCCTTTTACCTGTTCGTGCATCCTGAGAGCCTCTTCTCCATAATCCACTTTCATCCCCTCCTACTATTCTTTTTTGCCTTTAAATCATAAATGTTTTTGCCCCGTTTTGAGGTCCTGCTTTCATCCCGCACTTCTCCCTCTTTTAAAGACTTCCGTAATCCGGCTCCTCCGCTGCCGGATTATCCTCATTATCAAAGCATTTAAAAAGACGCGTATCCTGGCGGTACGGCAGCCACTCTTCCGGATCGGGAATTCCGAACCAAAAAAACCCGCAGCAAATCTAGTCTGCGATAAAATGAAAGAATTTATTCTTCATGACGTTTGGACAGCCGGAAAAAAGTATGTGAAAAGCTTTGATATGAATCATCAAATTTCTGAATTGGCTCAATATTATTCAGAGACAAACCCGGACAAAATCTATGAATTTTGGCAGAAAACAGGGGATACCATCGAAACGCTTCATGTCACCCTGATCGGAATGGCACACAATGATCTAATGCCCTATGCCTGCGCGACGAAGAACAATGCTGCCGGATTTTAAAGGACATTATCGGAGTATGAACAACAGGTTATCATTAAGTTAAGCTTAGAAAAACTATCTGCGGGAGGCGCCTGTTTTTGCCCGAAATCCTCACAGACGTTTAAAGCTTAACTTAATGACTTAGAGCGGCAGTCAAAAAGGTCTCACCCTTTCCGCTCTTCCAGCTCCTCATAGGGCACATGATGCCCCACATACTTATAAGCCGGGCGGACAATCTTTCCGGTATTCACCAGCTCCTCAATCCGGTGGGCACACCAGCCGGAGATACGGGAAATGGCGAAAATCGGCGTAAACAGCTCTTTGGGAAGCCCCAGCATGGTGTAGACGAAGCCGCTGTAAAAGTCTACATTGGCGCAGACCGGCTTTAAGAGGCGGCGTCCCGACATCAGACACTCTCCGCCCAGACGCTCAATGCGGTCGTAGAGGGCAAATTCTTCTTGAAGTCCCTTTTCCTCAGAAAGGCGCTCTGCATATTCCTTTAAAATCACTGCCCTGGGATCGGACTCCGTATAGACGGCATGGCCGATTCCATAGATCAGGCCCGCCTGGTCGAAGACCTCTTTTTTCAGCATCCGGGACAGGTAAGAGCGCAGGGCGTCCTCGTCTCTCCAATCCGGCACATGGGCCTTAATATCCTGAATCATCTCCTGTACCTTCAGGTTGGCTCCTCCGTGCCTGGGGCCTTTTAAAGAACCCAGGGAGGCAGCCACTGCGGAATACGTATCCGTCCCTGTGGAGGAAACCACATGTGTGGTAAAGGTAGAATTGTTTCCGCCGCCGTGCTCTGCGTGAAGCACCAGGGCCACATCCAGTACCTGTGCCTCCAGCTCCGTATACTTTCCGTCTTTGCGCAAAAGACGCAGAATATTTTCTGCGGTGGACAGCTCCGGCTTGGGATTGCGGATGATCAGGCTCTTATCCAGATGATAATGCCGGTGGGCATGATAACCGTACACACTGATCAGCGGGAACTGGGCAATGAGTCCCAGGGACTGACGGAGTACATTGGAGACGGAGATGTCCTCCGGGCTCTCGTCATAAGAATACAGGGTCAGCACGCATTTCTGCAGGGTATTCATCATATTGGCACTGGGTGCCTTCATCACTACGTCACGCACAAAGGTTTCCGGCAGTTCCCGGTATTCCCCCAGAATCTCAATAAATTCCGCAAGCTGGTCCTTTGTGGGAAGCTTTCCGAAAAGCAGCAGATAGGTCGTCTCCTCGAAGGCAAAACGCCGGCTTGCAAATCCCCGTACCAAATCCCCCACATTCACTCCCTGGAAATACAGTTCTCCGTCAATGGGAACCTTCTCTCCGTCCACGTAGCCGAAAGAAACCACATCCGAGATCTCCGTCAGACCGGTGAGAACTCCCTTTCCGGAAGAATCCCGGAGCCCCCGCTTCACATCGTACTCTGCATAAAGGCCCACGTCAATCCGGCCGGAACGCATGCTGTACTCTACCAGCCTGTCAAATTTCTCATCCAAAGTCATTTCTTTTTTCATCTTCTTCCTCCTCATTCACAGCGCCTTAAGACATTCCGAATCCGATCGCAATTCCAAGCAGAGCCCCTGCCAGTACCTGCAGCGGCGTATGGCCTACAAACTCCTTTAGCTTGTCCTCTGTCAGCTTCTTTCCGTCCAGCGTGCGGAAGGTAGCGAGAATCTCATTGAGAAGCTTTGCCTGCTTCCCCGTTTCCAGACGCACGCCCATGGCGTCGTGCATCACAATCACTGCCAGGATGGCAGTGATTGCAAACTCAAAAGAACCCGCCCCGTATAGCTTCGCAGCAGCCGCAGCCATGGCGCACACCGTGGCCGCATGGGAACTCGGCATTCCCCCGGAGCCAATCAAACGCTCCGGATCAAATGATCTCGTAAACAATGTATGGATGAGCGTTTTCAAAACCTGGGCCACAAACCACCCGGTGACAGCGCTCATCCATATTTTATTTCCCGCCAGCAATTCTAAAGCACGCATCTGCCCTCTCCTTTGTCTTTCTCCATTGTGATGAATTATAACGGAAAAAGGCCGGACTGTCTACCCGTGCATCCGTTTAATCACTTTCAGCCGCGTAAATTCTTCCCTTTCTTTTTCCTCCAGCGCATTGGCAATATCCCTGGTCAGCGCTTCGTATCTGGGAATGGTAATGTTTTTCAATGCGTTGGCCCGCTTCTGGGCCTTCTTGATATTGGCCGCAAGCTGGTAGGCAGAATTCTCCACCATAGACAGCTTTACCGTCAGATCCTTCACCTTCTCAAAGGAAACCCGGGCAATGTCCAGGGATTCCTTGGTGCTGTAGAACGCATAGGTAGGAACCCGCGTGGCGGCGTCATAGCGCACCAGGGGAATTTCCGTCCCCATAATGCTTCGAAGCTTCACCTCAATGGTATCCTCCACCGGAACCGTCCTGGCAATATCCGCCACGAAATTAATCCCCAGCTCCACGTTTGCCCGCTGGAGAGCCGAATAGGCCATGGCAAAGGTGGTGCGGATCTCTTCCTGAATATCCCTGGCCTGATCCACCAGCCCCATAAGCTCCCGGATGAGAATATTGCGCTTCTTATCCATGAGCTCATAGCCCTGGCGGGCCAGTACCAGGGAATTTCTGGCCAGTATTAAATTTCCTTTCGTGGGAAAGGACTGATTATCCATACAGACACCTCCTCATGGCAGCCGCCTTTGGCCGCCCGGCTTTACGCCTGTTCCTGGGGCTTATAGTACTGATCGAGAATCTTAGTATCAATCCGGTCAAGCTCTTCCCTGGGAAGCATCCCCAGAAGCTCCCAGCCAATGTTTAAGGTCTCCTCGATGGTACGGTTTTCCTCCGGCCCCTGGCCGATATAGCGATCTTCAAACGCCCGGCCAAAAAGAAGATAGCGCTTATCAATGGCAGAAAGCTCATCCTCGCCGATTACAGACGCCAGCGCCCTGGCATCGCCCACCTTGGCGTAGGAGGAAAAGAGCTGGTTCGCCAGCGCCTGGTGATCTGCTCTTGTATACCCTTCTCCGATACCGTCCTTCATCAGACGGGACAGGGAAGGCAGCACACTGATAGGCGGATACACCGCCTGGCCGTGAAGCGCCCGGTCCAGCACAATCTGGCCCTCGGTAATATAGCCTGTCAGGTCGGGAATGGGATGGGTGATATCGTCGTTAGGCATGGTCAGGATGGGAATCTGGGTCACGGAACCGGACGTTCCCTGCACAATGCCCGCCCGCTCATAAATGGTCGCCAGTTCACTGTACAAATAGCCTGGATATCCCTTTCTGGAAGGAATCTCTCCCTTGGAGGAAGAAACCTCACGCATGGCCTCCGCAAAGGAAGTCATATCCGTCAAAATAACAAGAATGTGCATGCCGCATTCAAATGCCAGGTACTCCGCCGCTGTCAGGGCCACCCGGGGCGTAATCAGACGCTCCACCACCGGGTCATTAGCCAGATTCAGAAACATGGTCACATGCTCCGAAACCCCGCTCTCCTCAAAAGCACGGCGGAAGAAATCTGCCACGTCATATTTAACGCCCATGGCTGCAAACACGATTCCGAATTCCTCCTCCGAGTCCTCTCCCAGGGACGCCTGGCGCACCAGCTGGGCCGCCAGCTGATCGTGGGGAAGGCCGTTTCCAGAGAAAATCGGAAGCTTCTGTCCCCGGATCAGGGTAGTCAGACCATCAATGGCAGAAAATCCTGTGCGGATATAGTTCCTGGGATACTCCCGCATAACCGGATTCATGGGCTGGCCGTTTACATTCCGGTGAATATCCGAAAGGATTTCTCCCAGGCCGTCAATAGGCTGGCCGATGCCGTTAAACGTCCGTCCCAGAATATCCGGGGAAAGGGCAATCTCCATAGGATGCCCTGTCAGCTTGGTATGGGTATTCTTAAGAGACATATTGTCCGTACCGCCGAACACCTGAATCACCGCTTTGTCCTCGTAGCACTCAATGATACGTCCCAGCTCCCGCTTTTTCCCGTCAATGGTGATCTCCACAATCTCTTCGTAGGAGGCATCCTGCACGCCCTCCAGCACAATCAGGGGACCGTTAATCTCACTTAAGCCTAAATATTCGATTGACATATTCTGAACCTCCCCTTACGCATTCTTTTCCAGAACCCGATCGTAGAAAGCATCGATGGCCCGCTTATACTCGTCAAACAGTTCCAGGTGATCGTTGGGAATATCGTATTTCATGGCAATGACCTTCTCAAAAATAGTTTCCGATTTCAGCACGGACATGGGCATATTCATGGTCACAAGAGCCTTTGCCTTATCGTACAGATACAAAATGGTCTGCATCATCTTCATCTGCTTCTCCATAGAGACGCAGGTATCGTCCGGGTGGAACGCATTCTGCTGCAGAAATCCCAGACGGATCACCCGGGAAATCTCCAGAACCAGCTTTTGATCGTCGGGAAGCACATCGCTTCCGATCAGCTTTACAATTTCCATCAGGCTGCTTTCCTGATTGAGGATTACAATCATGCGGTTCCGGCAGTCCATAAATTCCCTGGACACATGATCCTTATACCAGGGAGCCAGATCCGAGATATACTCGCTGTAGCTGGTGAGCCAGTGAATGGCCGGAAAATGCCTGGCATAAGCCAGGGACTTATCCAATCCCCAGAAACAGCGCACAAAACGCTTGGTATTCTGAGTCACCGGCTCAGAGAAATCGCCGCCCTGGGGCGACACGGCCCCGATGATGGAGACGCTTCCCTCCGTACCGTTTAAATTCATCATCATGCCCGCCCGCTCATAGAACGCAGACAGACGGGAAGCCAGATAGGCCGGAAAGCCTTCTTCCGCCGGCATCTCTTCCAGACGTCCCGAAAGCTCTCTAAGAGCCTCTGCCCAGCGGGAAGTGGAATCTGCCATAATTGCCACGTCGTATCCCATGTCCCGGTAGTACTCCGCCAGGGTCACGCCTGTATAGATACTGGCCTCACGGGCAGCTACCGGCATATTGGAGGTATTGGCAATCAGGGCTGTCCGGGCCATCAGGGGATTCCCGGACTTGGGATCCACAAGTTTGGAAAAGTCTTCCAAAACCTGAGTCATCTCATTGCCGCGCTCCCCGCAGCCAATGTAAATAATAATATCCGCATCGGACCATTTGGCAATCTGATGCTGGGTCATAGTCTTACCCGTTCCGAAACCGCCGGGAACGGCCGCTGTGCCGCCTTTGGCAATGGGAAACAGGGTATCCAAAATCCGCTGACCTGTAACTAGAGGCCTGGATGCAGGATACCGCTTCTGGGCGGGCCTGGGCACGCGGATGGGCCATTTCTGGGCCATGGTCAGCTCCCGCTCGCTGCCGTCCTCCAGCTCCAGCACTGCCAGAGTATCTTCAATGGTATACCTTCCGTCAGGAACCACCTTTTTAATCACTCCGTCCAGATCCGGCGGAACCATCACCTTGTGTACAATCGCGGAGGTTTCCGGAACCTCACAGATAATCTGGCCTCCGCTTACATGGCTGCCCTCTGATACCACCATATGGGCATCCCAGAGCTTCTCCCGGTCCAGGGCGTCCACTACCGTACCCCGGCTGATGTATGCGCCCCCTGCCTTTGCAATCTCGCTTAAGGGCCGCTCAATGCCGTCAAAAATATTGTTCAGGATTCCGGGAGCCAGGGTGACGGAAATAGCGTCCCCGGAAGCCTCCACCAGCTCTCCCGGCTGGATTCCGGTGGTTTCCTCATACACCTGAATGGTAGTCCGCTCCTTGCTGAGGCCGATCACTTCACCTACCAGCCGTTCCTTTCCCACATAGACCATCTCGGCCATTTTAAATCCTGTGTTGCCCTTTAGATACACTACCGGACCGTTGATCCCGTAGATTACGCCTGTTCTATTCACGGCCTGCCCCTCCTTTAAGCTGGAAGTCTTCTTTTGCTTCCGCCAGCTTCGTCTCAAAGGAATTGTCAATGAGAATGTTCCGGCCCGGGATCACGGCCCGGGATCCGCCGGTAAAGGAATAACTGCTTACGGTGACAGGTGCTCCCACCTCCACCGTAAGGCTCGTCACCCGCTCTGCATCCGAAGGATCCACATAGAGGATCACTTCCTCTCCCCGGGCAAAGGCAACGGCCTCCTTTAACTCTTTCACCAGCCGCTTGTGGTATTCCGGCGTCTCAAAGAACCGGGCCAGCATATCTTTCACTTCCACAAAGAGTTTATCCTTCAGCTCTCTCTGGCGCTGGCTCAAAGTCCCCTTGATCATCATCTGGGCCTCGGAAAAACGCTTGTTGTTCTCCCGGATCAGCCGTTCTGTCTCCGTCTTAATCTCCAGATCTTCCTGACGCCGCTTGGCTTCCTGATGCTCCTTAAAAATCTGCTCCAGGGCCTGGGTGTACTCCCGGATGGAATTGTCGCAGTTTTTTCTGGCTTCTTCCATGGTATATGCGGTAAAATGCTGCAGCTTCTCTTCCGTTGTCAAATCGGTTCACCTTCCTTCCTAGATTTTCAGTCCAACCGCCTCGTTCACATAAGAGGTAATAAAGTTTTCTTCCCTCCGGGTGCCGTGGCGGTCCGGAATCTCAATCAGCAGGGGCAGGCTTCGGCTTAAGCGCACTTCGTCAATCAGCTCCGGATACTCCCGCCCAAACTTCTCCGTGAGAATGACAATGGCAATCTCTTTGTCAGCCATCACACGGTCCAGGGCCGCTTTCAATTCATCTTTTCCGCTGACTACAGAACCTTCCACGCCTGCCAGGCGCATTCCTGTACAGGTATCCATATTATCGCTTATCAAATACATTTTCATGGCGCATTCCTGCCTTTCCGGCCGTTTTAGAGCTTACCTAAAATCATGAAGGAAATAATAAGACCGTAAAGGGCGATACCCTCAGCCATAGCAACGAAAATCATGGATTTACCGAAAATACTCTGATCTTCACTGATGGCTCCCAGAGCAGCGCTTGCAGAAGAGGCAACTGCGATGCCGGAACCGATACCGGAAAGGCTGGTTGCCAGAGCGGCTGCAAGGTAGCCAAGCCCTGTGGCCATGCCGGCACCAGCCGCTGCTTCCGCGGTTTCCGCCGCATGTACGCTTCCGCCGTAGGCCAGTATGGAAGCCAGTACCAGGGTGCTGAAGAAAAAGAAACAGTTGCAGGCCAGGGATCTCTTATAACGCTTTCTGTTCTTTTCCCCTAAGAAATATACTCCGAAGGGAATGACAATACTTAAAACCAGAGCTGCTACCAATAAAATTTTTACCAACATAGACATGATATTTATCCTCCTTAATCCTTTCGACTCTGAAATTGAATTTATGATTCTTTTACACTTTTTAACTGATAGGGCTTAAATTCCCGCCCGGTTCCTTTGTAGTAACGGCTGAACAATTCGTAGTACTCCAGGCGCAGTACCTGAATCCCCACAATCAGGCCCTCCATGGCACAGACGAAGAGATTTCCCAGCACCACCACCAGCCAGTTGCCCCCGCCTCCGTTTTCAAATCCGGCCAGCATAAGCACCACCTCCATCATAGCCGCATGGCTGACTGCAAAAGCGCCCACGCGGACAAAGGAAAGGGTGTTGGAGAAAAAGCTTAAGAGCACCTCAAACATCTCAAAGAACGTCTGCACCAGGTACATGCCGATGCCGCCTTCTATCCGGACTCCCTTTTTCTCCAAAAGCGATGCCAGAGGCTCCTTAAATGCCATGGCAAGCAGAGGAATTCCCAGCACCAGGGCCAGAATCACTCCGGCCGGAAGAACATGTCCGCTCATGAACAGCAGTATAATTGCCACCAGGGAGCCGTAGAATATGAAACCCGCCGCTCCGTTGGTATCAAACCAGCCTTCTGCATCCCGGTTGCGGATACTCACCGCTATATGCAGGATCATAGCCGTCAGGATCAGAAACATGCCGAAGACAATGGCTACTACAAACACCGTGTTCATCTGACCGATCACAGGCAAGGTCATCATAGCCTCCTTCGGCCGCAGCCACACGTGATGAATCACCGTATCCTCAAATCCGAAGAAGCTGCCGTATAAAAATCCAAACAAGGTGGAAAAGATGCCGGCGCCGGCCACAATGGCCGCCAGGTTCATGCCTTTGAATTTATACAAGAGCAATCCTCCTATGAGAAGCAGAAGTCCCTGCCCCACATCACCGAACATGGCTCCGAAGATAAAGGCATAGCTTAAGGCCACGAAAACCGTCGGATCCATCTCGTTGTATGCCGGAAGCCCGTACATCTTTACATACATCTCAAAGGGACGGAAAAGCCCGCTGTTTTTCAGTTTTGTGGGAGGCGTGCTGAACACATTGTCATGATCGTCCTCTACAACCACAAAGGTTTTATCGTCATGCTCAATCTCTCTCTGGAAGGCATCCGCGTCCTTCTTAGGCATCCATCCGCAGAGAATGTAAAACACATTGCCCCGCTCCCGGGTAAGAGCCGCAAACTTGCGGATATCAAAGCTTGAGGAAAATTTCTCCAGATATTCCACGGCCGCGGTCAGTTCACCGGCGTGCTCCTTAAGAATTCTCTGAACCTCGCTGGTGTTCTCCGCCAGCTTGGCGTCCAGCCTGGACAGTCCCTCCTGCAGCTCCTGGTATGCTTCCTGGGCCGTTCCCTCATACACATCGGGCACATAGATATGCTCAAAGTGCATGGAAGCATAGACGGCATCCACCTTGTCCGCCAGGGCCACCGGTACAAAATAGACGCCCCAGACGTACTCCTCGTCGCTCCGGCATTTATAAAAAATCGTATCTAAGGAATCGTACACATAGCGGTCAAATTTCTCAAAGTATTCCTTGGAAATCCGCCCGAAACGGTATTTTACATAATGAAATTCCAGCAGATCGTGTACATCATACTGAAGCTCCTGGAAAGGATAAATGCTGTCCATGGACCGCTTGCACTCTTCTCTTTGCTGCTCCAGCTCTTCCCTGTCTTTGTGAAGCTCCACCACCTGCTCTTCCAGCTCCCGCAGCGTCTCCACCGCCCGCTTTGCAGTCATATCCGGAACTTTTTCCCCTGCGGGCAGCTCGGCCGGAAGCCACTCCCTGGCTCTGCGCAACTCCGCTTCATAAGGATTTTTCTCCGCAAAGGGACGCAAATCCCGTACCGTCTTAAGCTCTGTCAGTGCATTTTCCAACTGTATCTCATATTTGGAAAGGTACTGTCCGGCCATCCGCTCAATATCATCCTTGGGGCCGGTAATGCTTAAGAATTTCATTTTGACAATCACTTAGGACACCTCCTATTACAAATTCTGTCGCTGTTATACGCACTGCAAATATCGAAGCCCTCATCCCACATAAGATAAAATCTCCTGGGACGAAAGGCCATAGCGCACTCCTTCCAATACGGAAGTCAACATATCAATCTCCTGTTCCTTGTCATAGAGATATGCCGTCACCGTCGCCATGGAATAGGGATCTTTTTGCCGCTCCGTCCAGTAAACCTTCCTTAAGATCTGCCTGTAGAGCTTCTCCAGTTCCCCGCAGTCAAAATCCAGGGCCCGCTTTCCGTACCAGGTGCGGTGCAGCAGGGCCTCCAGCTTTCCCAGGCTTTCCGCCATAACCATTTCCCGGATTTCCTCGTCCTTTAAACGGTAGGTGATGGGAATCACCAGGGTATAAATGGAAGCAGCCGGCATCTGGTAATATTTCCTGGCCCGGTAGATCCACATCATATTCAGCATGTCAATCCCGCTGCCCAGGGTTGCCGTCATCATTCCCAGCTCTTTTCCCCGGAGAAATCTATCTTTTTCTTTCCAAATCCGGGAAAAATAAAAGAGATCTAAGGTCATTTCATAGTCAAAAAGCGATGCGTGCTCCGAATGCTCCAGCCTGGCCAGCACATTCTGGTAATCCGTATCCCTCAATGCCTCCAGAAACTGAGAGATCGTCTCCGCCTGGGCCATCTCTGCCAGATGGACTTTCGTATACTTCTGCAAGGTTTCCCTTAAGCCCCTGGCCTCTCCGGTCCGGTCCCCATGGTTGAAAATCCGCCGCAGGGCCCGCTTGATTACGGCAATCTCATATTTTGCAAAATAAAGCTTCAAAACCTGTCTCTGTTTTCCATTGCAGAAACGGTATATTTTCGAAAAATCATAATACAGCGTCCCTACCATCAGGCGCTCTACATCCTCCCAATGAATCTGCGCGTCCTCCAAATCGATCATGGCCGCCTGATAGGAAGGAATCTGTCTTAAATACGCCGCAGCCTGAGGCACGTTCTCCATGGAAGCCAAGATCCGAAAATCTTCTTCCTTCAGAAGACGGCTCTGCATGGCCCGGATCTTTGTGACCAGGGCGCTGTAATGTATCCGGCTTCCCATGGCTACTCTCCTATCATGCGCTTTAAAATCTCCGCTGCCATCTTTCCGTGGTTCTGTTCATACTCTTCTTCCATGGCGGCCAGCTCGCGCTCCGTCTCACTCCGCATGGCTACCAGGTTTTCCTTGGCCTCCCGCATCAGTCTTTCTTTCAGCTGTTTCAGTTTTTCCTCCGTCTGGGCGTCAATCTCCCGGTCAAAAGCTTCCGTCTTCCGCTCGTACTCCGCAGCCAGCTCTTTCTTCTGCTCCGCAGCCAGCTCCTCTAAATGCACCGCCGCACCCTCGATTTCGGAAAGCCTGGTGATCACAGTCTCCATCTGCTCCATAGGATCTCCTCCATATCTGAATTTTAGCTCGTAAATATACTATACTTTTTTTGGATGAAAAGCTATAGTAAATGTGACAAAAAATGTGAAATTATTGAACTCTTTTCTGACACTCTGTTTCCCATAAAAATTCCCCGACCTAAGCCGGGGAATTCTGCACAATTAATTAAATTTACGCTTTCTGGCCGCTTCAGATTTCTTCTTACGTCTTACACTGGGCTTCTCGTAATGCTCTCTCTTACGAATCTCCTGCTGAATACCAGCTTTTGCACAGTTTCTTTTAAAACGACGTAATGCGCTGTCTAAAGTCTCATTCTCTTTTACGATTACATTCGACATAGTATCACACCTAACCTCCCTCCAGTTGTATATTGTGCATTCAACAACTGTCTGGGTATTTACTGATTGCACAACAATTATTATAGTATTTATGGCGAACTCTGTCAATAGTTTTTCGAAATTTTTACTTTACCTGTTCCGCCACAACCTCTTCTACCTTGGCAATGGCCGCCTCTATGCCGGCGGGATTCTTCCCGCCCGCCTGGGCCATACCGGGACGGCCGCCTCCGCCGCCTCCTACCAGGCCTGCAATGGCCTTAATCAGGTTCCCTGCATGAGCGCCCTGTTTCTGGGCTCCGTCGGTGGCAGTAGCCATCAGGCTCACTTTGCCCTCAGCGGCAGAAGCCAGCACTACAACACCTTCACCCAGCTTCTCTTTCAGCTGATCCCCCAGATCCCGCAGGCCGTTCATATCTACGCCCTCCAGCTTGGCCGCCAGCACCTTGACTCCTTTTACTTCCTTCACCTGGTTCATCACATCTCCCAGGGCATCCTTGGCCATCCGGCTCTTAAGGGCTTCGTTTTCTGCATGAAGCTCCTTGATCTCCGCCAGGAGATGCTCGATCTTCTCATTCAAGCCTGCCGGTGCGGTGCGGGCCGTGCGGGCCGCTTCCAGAAGCTTCTGCTCCGTTTCCTTATAATATGCGAACACGCCGTCCCCGGTCAGGGCTTCAATCCGGCGCACGCCCGCTGCAATGCCCGCCTCGGACACAATCTTAAAGGCCGTGATTGCTCCCGTATTGGATACATGGGTTCCGCCGCAGAGCTCCTTGGAGAAACTGCCCATGGACACCACCCGGACCTTCTCCTCATATTTCTCTCCGAAAAGGGCCATGGCTCCCGTCTTCTTAGCCTCGTCGATGTCCATAATATCCGTAACCACAGGCAGGGAAGCCGCAATTTCTTCATTGACCAGAGCTTCCACCTTCTCCAGCTCTTCCGCCGTCACAGCCTCAAAGTGAGAGAAGTCAAAGCGCAGGCGCTCCGGCGTAACCAGGGATCCTTTCTGCTCTACATGGCTGCCCAGAACGGTCTTTAACGCCTTTTGCAGAAGGTGGGTAGCGCTGTGGTTCTTGCAGGTATCCCTTCTTCCCCTGGCGCAGACTTCCAAAGCAGCCCTGTCGGAAACCTTCAGCATGCCTTTGGTCACACGGCCCACATGGCCCACCTTGCCGCCGCGCAGCTTGATGGTATCGCAGACCTCAAACTCCCCGCTTTCCGTACGGATCACACCGGTGTCCCCCTGCTGTCCGCCCATGGTAGCGTAGAAAGGCGTCTGCTCTACAAAGATAGTGCCCTTCTCACCATCCGTGAGAGCTTCTGTAAGTTCCGTCTCCGCAGCAAGTACTGTAATCCTGGAATCATACGTCAAATGATCGTAGCCCACAAACTCCGTGGTCACTCCCGGATCGATCTCGTCGTAAACGGTAGCATCTGCTCCCATGTAATTGGTCACGGCCCGGGCCTCCCTGGCTTTCACCCGCTGTTCCTCCATACACGCCCGGAAACCCTTATCATCTACGGAAAGGCCCTTCTCCTCCAGAATCTCCCGGGTCAGATCCACCGGGAATCCGTAGGTATCATAAAGCTTAAAGGTATTTTCCCCGGAAAGCACCTTCTCGCCCTGCTCCTGCATCCGGCTCTCCATCTCCGCCAGAATCATTAAGCCCTGGTCGATGGTCTTATTAAACTTTTCTTCCTCCTGGCTGAGAACCTTCCATATAAATTCTTTCTTCTCCTCCAACTCCGGGTAGCCGTCCTTAGAACCCTCGATTACCGTACCGCTGAGCTTAGACAAAAACCGGCCTTCAATGCCCAGCAGGCGCCCATGCCTGGCAGCCCGGCGGATCAGGCGGCGGAGAACATAACCCCGGCCCTCGTTGGTAGGCATAATACCGTCGGAAATCATAAAAGTCGCCGAACGGATGTGATCCGTAATCAGGCGGATGGACACGTCCTTATTTTCGTCCTGCTTATATTCCGCACGGGCGAGCTCGCACACCTTGTCCCGCAGGGCCCGGACCGTATCTACATCAAAGATGGAATCCACATCCTGCACCACCGATGCCAGCCGCTCCAGTCCCATGCCCGTGTCGATATTCTTCTGCTCCAGCTCTGTATAGTGGTTGTGGCCGTCGTTGTCGAACTGGGTAAACACGTCGTTCCAGATCTCCATGTAGCGGTCGCAGTCACATCCCACCGTGCAGCCGGGCTTACCGCAGCCGTACTTTTCTCCCCGGTCATAGTAAACCTCGGAACAGGGTCCGCAGGGTCCGGCCCCGTGCTCCCAGAAGTTGTCTTCCTTGCCGAAACGGAAAATGCGCTCTGCCGGAATCCCAATCTCTTTGTTCCAGATCTCAAAAGCCTCATCGTCTTCCAGATACACGGAAGGATACAGACGGTCCGGATCCAGTCCCACCACCCGGGTCAGAAATTCCCAGGTCCAGGCAATGGCCTCCCGCTTAAAATAATCTCCGAAGGAAAAATTTCCCAGCATTTCAAAAAAAGTACCGTGCCGGGCCGTCTTGCCCACATTCTCAATGTCACCCGTACGGATACATTTCTGGCAGGTAGTCACCCGTTTTCTGGGCGGAATCTCCGCTCCCGTAAAGTAGGGCTTCAAAGGAGCCATGCCGGAATTGATCAGCAAAAGGCTCTTGTCATTGTGGGGCACCAGCGAAAAACTCTTCATCGCCAAATGATCTTTGCTCTCAAAAAACTCCAGAAACATTCTCCGAAGCTCATTTACTCCATATGGTTTCATTTCTTCCCTCCCGGCCCTTTTCTCTTTTCGTACAATCTAAGGGCAGCTCAATCTTTTTCATTATAAAGCGGTTTTCGGACCTTGTCAACGCATAGACCGCTCCCCGCCTCTATTCTCCCATGAAAATCCGGGCAATGGGAGAATCCGCCGGCAGAATCAAGGTTTTCTCCTTGCTGCCCTTTAAGCTCTCCTTGGCGGCATCCAGGCTGCGGACGAAAGAATAGAAATCACTGCGGCTCTCATCTGCATAAGCGTCCGAAAGTATCCGCATATACTCCGCCTCTCCCTCGGCAATCAGCTGTTCCGCCTGGGCATTGGCCTCGGAAAGCATAATGGAAACTTCTTTGTCCGTGGTATTCTGTATCATCTGGGCCTGGGAAGCGCCTTCTGCCGTATACTGGGCTGCAATGTTTTCCCGCTCGGAAATCATACGGGTGTAGACGGCCTGTTTGTTGTCGTCAGGCAGATCCAGCATCTTCACTTCCACTGCCAGAATGGTAATTCCGTACTGCTGATATCCCTCCCCGATGTTGTCCATAATCTCCTCGGACAGTGATTTAATCTCCACAACCTCCTGCTTTTCCTCCAAAATTAGATCGTTGGATTCCACTTCCCCTTCCGTGTTCTCCACCGTAATGGTCATCTTGCCGTCCCGGCTTTTGATGACCTCGTCCTGGGTCATGCTGGACACTGTATTTTTGGTGGCATTGTAGACGATGGCGTTGATCCGGTTCTCTGCATTGTACACGGAATTTGCCAGGGTCTGGGTAAATTTCAGTGGATCCGCCACACGCCAGAGTACGTAGCTGTCCACGATCATAGATTTTTTATCGGAAGTAATCACGTCCGAAGCCGGAAGGTCATAGATAAGAATCTCCTTGGGAACCGTGTCCGCCGACTGGACAAAGGGCAGCTTGAAGGAAAGACCGGAAGCCGAAATCACCCGCTGCACCTTTCCGAACTGCCGGATCAATTTGTATTCATTCTCCCGGCAGATCACCAGACTGTTCCCCAGCATCAGAAGAAGCACGGCCGCCAATATATATTTCCACACGTTTCCTGCTTTTTTTCCTTTACTCATAACTGCTCTCCTCCTATTCCGCCTGAAAGGACTCCAGCGGCAGAAGCTGCTGTACCTGGCTTCCGTCTCCACTCTGGATAATCACCTTCATCTCCGGCATCACGTCTTCCATAGTCTCAAAAAACATGCGCTGCTTGGTGATGGTGGGATATTTGATGTACTCCTCATACATGGAATTGAAACGGGCCACCTGGCCTTCCGCCTCGTTGATGCGGCTCTCCTTCTGGGCCTGGGCGTTCTGGAGAATCTTGTCCGCCTCTGCCTTGGCCTCCGGGATCTGCTCGTTCCGGTATTTGTTGGCGTTATTGAGGGCTGTCTCCTTCCCCTGTTTGGCCGTCTCCACCTCCTTAAAGGCTGCAATTACCTCCGTGGTGGGCGGCTGGGCATCCTGGATGGTAATATTCACAAGCTGGACCCCGATGTCATAAGTCTCCAGCTTGTCCATTATCATCTGCTTGATATTGGCCTGGATCTCGTTCTTTCCCGTGGTCAGCACCGCATCCACTCCGTAAGAGCCGATGGTAGTGCGGATGCAGTTCTGGGCAATGTTGTTCAAAATCGCCACCGGGTCCTGGGATGCGTAGAGCGCCTTCACCGGGTCGGAAATCCGGTACTCCGCATAGAAATCCACCCGGATAAAATTGTAGTCGGAGGTAATCATCATAGCCTCGTCCGTGTACTCTTCCCTGTCGTCGTAGCCCACGGTCAATCCCTGGATGGTGGTGTTTACTTTGGTTACGCTCTGGATCAAGGGAATTTTAAAATGCAGCCCCGGCTCCGTCACTGCTTTGGGTTTCCCGAAGGTACAGACCACTGCCTGCTGCTCTTCCTGGATGGTAAACCAGCAGGAATTAAAAAACAGGAAAGCAAGCGCCAGCACCGCCGTTATCAGGACCACGCGCTTGATCTGTTTGAAATCCTGCTTTGTATTCTTTGGTGCATTGCCGGTTTCCGGATCTACTTCCCGGTAATTCTTTTTAAATACAAACATGTCTTCTCCTTATTGTCGTTCCGCATCCGCCTTTTTTGCTAAAGGGATACTGTCATTGGGTTACGTATATAATGAAACGTATTATAGCAAATTCCGGGCGGTTTGTATAGTCTTCGCGGGTTTTTATCTGTATTGAAAGGGAACTGTCCGTTACTATGTAAAACCGGACGCACGGCGCTCCCCCCATTTGACAATTCCGCCCTTTCATACTACCATAGAGGTATCTTTTTATGTGTATGGAGGCATACAAATGACCAGAGACTTAACCGAAGGCCCTATTACCAAAACCATGCTGTACTTTGCCTTTCCCATGATCCTGGGAAACCTGCTGCAGCAGCTCTACAATGTAGCAGATACCTTGATTGTAGGCCGCTTTCTGGGTTCAAACGCTCTGGCTGCCGTGGGTTCTTCCTACACTTTGATGACTTTTCTGACCTCCATTTTGCTGGGTCTCTGCATGGGAAGCGGCGCCGTCTTCTCCATCCGATTCGGCCAGCGGAATTTTGACGAACTCCGTGACGGCATTGCCCATTCCTTTCTGATGATCTCTGCCCTCACGCTGATCCTGAATACGGCCGTCTTCCTTCTCACCGATCCGCTCCTTGGCCTTCTTCAGGTTCCGGAGGAGATTTACGGCATGATGCGGGAATACCTGCGCATTATTTTCCTGGGCATCAGCGCAGTCTTTCTCTACAATTTTTTTGCCTCTCTTCTGCGGGCGGCGGGAAACTCCGTTACACCTCTCATTTTCCTGGCTGTCTGCGCCCTGCTGAACATTGGTCTTGATCTCCTTTTTGTCATCCGTTTTCACTGGGGCGTTGCCGGAGCAGCCGCAGCGACGGTTATTTCCCAGTTTGTCTCCGGCTTAGGTCTTGCTTTGTACACCTTTCTTGCCTTTCCCGAATTCCGTCCCTCTGCCAGGCAGCTCCGCCTGAAAAAAAGAGTGTTCACGGAGATCGCCCAGTCCTCCGTCCTCACCTGCCTTCAGCAGTCGGTCATGAATCTGGGAATCCTCATGGTACAGGGCTTGGTAAACAGCTTCGGAACTGCCGTAATGGCAGCTTTTGCGGCAGCCGTAAAAATTGACTCTTTCGCCTATATGCCCGTGCAGGATTTTGGAAATGCCTTCTCTACCTTTATTGCTCAGAATTTCGGCGCAAAAAAAACGGAGCGTATCCGCTCCGGAATCAAAAGCGCAGTTCTGTGCTCCATTTTCTTCTGTTTTATCATCAGCCTGTGCGTCTTTGTCTTCGCTAAGCCTTTGATGCTCCTCTTTGTGCGGCCGGAAGAGACAAAGATTCTGGAAATCGGCATCCGCTACCTTCACATCGAAGGCTCCTTCTATTTTGGAATCGGCTGCCTCTTTCTGCTCTACGGTCTTTACCGGGCTGTGGGCCGCCCCGGCATGTCCGTGGTCCTGACGGTCATTTCCCTGGGAACCCGGGTTGCCCTGGCCTATCTGCTCTCGGCCGTTCCTGCCATAGGTGTGGTCGGAATCTGGTGGTCGGTGCCCATCGGATGGATACTGGCAGATTTGGCCGGGTTTTTGTACTACCGGGTGTGCAGAAATTCACTGCTGGACTGCTTAACGCCGGCGGAATCATTGCCAAAAGTATGAAAAGGAGCAGCCGGAACAGCGCTCCAAAAACAGAACCAAATTTTACACAAAAAAGGAGTACCGCTTCTGCGGCACCCCTCATTTCCACTATATTCTAATCGTTCAAAATCCGCGTTGCACAGACAGGCGTGCGGTAATACATATTGGAGGTAATAATACCCTGGGTGGGAGAACTTGCGTGTACCACCCTGCCGTTTCCGATGTACATAGCCACATGGTTGATATAAGAACCGCTTCCGTAGAAAAGCAGGTCTCCCGGCATTACCTCATCCACGCCAATCCGGGTGCCGCAGTTTGCCTGGGCCCTGGATGAATGCGGAAGGGACACTCCAAAATTCTGATATACGGACAGTACGAAGCCGGAACAATCCGCGCCTCTGGTCAGGCTGACGCCTCCCCACACATAAGCGTTTCCTACATATTGCTTGGCAAACTCACAGATAGAAACGCGCACATCCGTGACACCCTCTCCATAAAGAGCTTCCGTGATCGTCAGGGCCGTTTTCAGCTCTTTGCTCACATCTACGAACTCTGCGGCCACATATCCCACTTCACCGTCAATATCAATCTTTACCCATTCGTCCCCTTCTTCGAGAACGACCAGTTCCTCGCCTCTGGGAACCATGGTCCAGAAATCGGCTTCTGTGCTGGGCTCCATCCGCACATAGAGCGCGTCCGAAGTTACCTTTGCCACCGGATCGCCCAGCTGGAACGCCCGGTCAATGGCCTCCTGGCCGCTATATAAAAACTCCGATTTCACATAGCCTTCCACTTCTCCAGACTGGATATGGGCCCACTCGCCGTCTAAGTCCAGAATCTCGCAGGCAGAATCTCCTCGGAGCTTCCCTACCAGCTTGCTCTCCGGATTGGCTTCCGAGCGGATATTCAGGCTATCCTCCACATTGGCGATACCGATATTTACGTACCCCTCCAGAGGAGTTCCCTCCCAGATTACCTCGGATACCGCTTTGATAGCCTCCTCGCTGTCGGTAGTCTGATCAAAATTGGCTGCAACGCCCTCATTGAAGTCTTTTCCCAGCTGCGCCGCCTCTACATGAAGCCCGCTGGCCGCTACAAGCAATGCGCTCAACAGCACTCCTGCCGCTCTTCCCCGTCTATACATAAAAACCTCCGATATTATCTCGCGTGATTTATAGATTGCTTCTCTATATTTATTACAATTTTGTTAAATTTCTATTACATATTATCCCTGTTATGACGTTTTGTCAAGGGAAAATTCTGGGTGTCTTCAAATTAATGAAACTATTTCAAAAAAATTAATTTTATAAAAAACGTAACTGTTCAATTAATAAGAAGAAACCAGTCGACTTTTTTCAAGGGTTGACAAATGATACGAGACAGAAGGAGCAGAAACGGGTAGTTACTTTGCAATCTCACCCGCAGGTCTGCTCCCATTTTTTATGGAAAATTTTTCATCTGTTCTTATCTGTCAAAGTCTTAAATTTCAAGTCTAAAAAGCTATGTTTTTCACAACTTCATACATATAATTGTGTTCGGCAAACATTAAGATAGATTGCCAAAGTTGCCAGCAGTATTAGACAAGTAATACCAAACATAATCATCATTTGGTAATGCGGAAAGATTATACAAAGATACAATGGCGTTAAGCTGCTTGCCATTCCACCTCCAACTGTAGCTAAAACTGAAATTGCCCCACCTTTTACCGCATAATACTCACTCGTCCAATCATACTTAGGAAACTTGATATTCAGATAAACACCAAGAACTGAAATGAAAAAAGCATATACCGTAGGGATCATAAACAACAGTACAGTCTGCATCAAGGAACACGGAATCGCAATTCTGATAAAAATTGCACTAACATATAAAACAGGAAGAATCACAGTTAAATTTACCGCAATTTTAGAATTGTAAACTGTCCTTGCCTGCGTTGGAACGGAACACATAATCCATCGGTTTTTTCCCTCTAAAGACAAGGATGCTGCCGTGGTAGAAGTCATAGTCACAAAAACGGCAAGCGCAATCGGCATAATATTTTGAATGATGCTCATGATTCCCATGGTTTTTATTTGCTGTCGTAAAGCAGGCGGCATAAAAAATGCTGCCCCAAGTGCCACAACGAAAAGCAGGACAATTCCAATACATGAATTCAAGGCATAAATCGTACATGAACTTAATCGGCGAAGCTCCTTTTTATACAATGCCATAAACGGAGATGAAGATTTTAATGTTCCCATTTTATACTCTTTTTTTGCATAATGTGAGAATACCGCTGTATTCAATCTTTTATAGTAATGAGAAACAATCGTTATGAAAGCAATGCCCAGCAACAGGGAAACAGCGGCAAAGATAACAAAGCCTGCCCAATCATTATGTAATAAGGCATTTGTAAAAAGAATAGCAGGCGGATAAAATTTGTTTACCGCTTCTGCCATTGCAACGCCTAAATTAGTTATCTGCGCCTCATCCATTGATTGTGTTTTTGCGGAAGCAAATACAATCATCAGTACGGCAGCCGTACTCAAAACCAATGAAAAAACATTTTTGTGTCTTGAATGTGATGAAACGGCAACAATTAGAACACCTAATGATAGTGAAATAATCATAGGAATAATCGGCGTCAAAAATAACGCACCCACTAAAAATAGGTAACTAAAAATCGGCGGATATTCGTATACAACATAGATAATGCTTGACGGCAGCATAGCTATAAAGCCAATTATCAGATTGATGAGATACAGCATCGTTATACGGCTTGTTACGATAGAAATCGTACTTACAGGCATGGACATAACCATATCATAATCTTTTAATCCGATAAGCACTCCTGTACTTTTAACGAATGTAAGGGTCAAAGTTGCTAAAGAGCAGACCACTACCATGAGCGTTGGTAATGCTTCGCTGAGTCCCGCTAATGCCATACTATTGCTGAATTTCGCCATATAGACTACAAGAATGGCAATGGCGGTAAGTCCTAAAGCACCAACAATCGCAGAACGTTGTTTTTCCTGTTTATCACGAGAATGAATCAATCGGTTAATTCCAAAAAGATCGTATAACTGCATCCTCAAAAGATACTTATACTTGCCTTTCATTTTCAACTACCTCCATGAATACATCTTCAAGACTATGGCTTCCTTTGATTTCTTCCATTGTTCCACTTTCTATCAATTTACCGTTATTGATGATAGTAACCTTGTCGCACAATTTTTCGGCAACTTCAAGCACATGAGTGGAGAAAAAAATTGCTGTCCCTGCATCACAAAGTTGACGCATCATCTTTTTTAAATGGAAAGATGCTTCGGGGTCAAGACCAACAAATGGCTCGTCCAACACTAAAAGCTGTGGGGAATGTACAAATGCGCCAATCAACGCAAGTTTCTGCTTCATACCATGCGAATAGGAACTGATTAAATCCCCAAGACTGTCCGTTAATTTGAGAACATCCGCATATTTTTGTATTCTTGAAACTCTTTCTTTGGCAGGAACAGAAAACATATCACACATATAGTTTAAATATTGGATGCCTGTTACATAGTCATATAAGTCGGGATTGTCTGGAATATAAGCTGTCATAGATTTGCATTTAACAGGCTCGTCCTTTACAGAATGACCGTTTATAAGGATTTCCCCCTCGTCAAAGTCCATTATCCCGACAACTGCACGGATTGTTGTTGTTTTCCCTGCACCATTGTGACCAATAAAAGCATGGATTTCTCCTGCTTTCACACTCAAATTTAGACTGTCAACAGCCTTTTTATTTCCAAAATAAACTTTAGAATAATTCCTAATTTCTAATACGGCGTCCATTTTATTAGCCTCCTTTAAATTTTAGTTTTTGTACTTTTTCACAATTGCCCAGTAAAGGATTGCGGGTACAGGGGTAAATAATAGAATAAAATATTTATTTACAACCGAACCAGAACCAGACACTCCAAAGTGTAATGGGATTTCCTGCGGCAATAAAAAAGTTAGTGCTGCTAATACAACAAAAGTTACAAATGTAATGATGATGCATTTTTTCTTCATAGGTCTTGCCTCCTTTTTAATATCATAGTGATAATAATATCATATTGATATTAAAAAGTCAAGAAAAATCCCGTCCATCACTGAGGACAGGCGGAAAATTTTTAATCCATTTTAGGCGGAGAAATAATTACGCCAATAGAATGCAGTTTTCGCCCCGATGAGGGTGTGTTGTTTCCATAAGGCTTTATTGCATCCCGAATACTTCTAATTAACATCTCAAGTTCCTCATCTGTTAGATAAAGAGGGGATAAGGAAAAACCAGATTTATCCTTTACAATGTTTATATCATCCCGTTTACAATAATCTTGAAATAACTCTGCAAAGCCAATGATATATTGCATAAACGACTGCATATAGGCTTCACCAGAGTTGCTGTCTAAAATTTCTTTAAAATCTTTTGTCATATCAATATCTATCGCATAAGTCTTTTCTAAAGCACCTCTGACTTGCGTTTGATTTACAATTTTTAATACTTTGTCATTTGTCATCCTCTTTAAATAGCGATAAAGCGTTGCAGGCGGAATATCCGAAAAGGTCTCGGATAAATGTTTAGCGGTAGTTTCCCCACAATTCTGTATTTCCAGAAATAGTTTGCATTTAATCGGGTTCGTCAATACATCCATAATTCTTTTATCCATGCGTATCCCTCCAACAATTCGGTCTATTTGATAATATTATCATTTTGGTACTAGAAATTCAAGAGCCTTTCATTGATGATAATCTAAGATAACAAACCTAAAAGTGGCAAAGTTTTTATACCTTGCCACTTTTAGCATTTATACGAAGATTATTTCGTTATTCACAATCCCTCTCGCACACGCCCCTATGTTATTTAAATGTTGTACCCATTCTAAGGCATTTTCAGCCTTTAGCTGTTCCGTTATGCCCTGTGCTTGTTTCATGCCCTCTATGAACCTTTCAAAGCGTTCCTGTGCCTGCCTGTCAATGTCGGCAAGGTAAGTGTTCAGCCTGCCGCTTGTAAGAAGATTGGTGTATGTAACCTTTCGGTACTGCTTCAGATAGTCCAAATGCCGCTGTCCCCATATGCCTATCGGCTGTTCTTCTTCGGTGGGTAATCTTAAATCTGGAATAAGATACCCATTTTCTACATGATACGTACCGCCTAACTTTTCAAATAGTGATTTCATATGCAAAAACTCCTTTTCTGTATAGTTTGGTTTCTGTGGGGTATCTGCAAGCAATGTATCAGCAGGCTGTATGTATATACTATCTTTAAGTTAAGTAATCCCCCTCTCATTAATAGTCACTTTTCATTTTTATAAAACAAAAAATGCTTTAATAACTGTACTCCATAGAAAATTAATAAGATGCTTCCTAACAAAATAAAGAAGACCATCGTGCTCATAAAAGAATGTCTTACATTTCCAACGATAAACCCAACTATTATTGTACAAATAAAAATAGTGATGGACATCTTCAAACCCATAACATTATTTTTTTGCTTTTTCACCGTCTTTTCAACTGCTGCATTACTTTCATCTTCCGCTTTCCCTTCCAAAAGATAATCTACAGATACCTGAATTCGATCTGCCAATTCAGCCTGTGTTAATCCCGCACTTTTTCTTAGTTGATATAACCTATCTCGAAATTGCAATATTTTCTTTCTCCTTTTTTTGTAAAATATTACTCCTTACATCTAATTATTGGAACCAACTAAACTTTACAATTACGCAACGAATGCTGACACTTTCTAGATATTCTCAAAAAAGCAAGACAAGAGGCTGCCACAGACAGCCTCCCATCTTTTTCAAAACCCTATTAACGCACCACAATGTACACCGTATAAGCCAGATACACTGCCAGCATCAACGCTCCCGTCCCCCGGCCTACGCGTTCCTTTTGCCACATGGGAAAGAAGAAAGCCAAGGTTACCAGAAGCAGAATCAAAATGTCGTAAAGATTCACAGTCCCCACAGAGATGGGATGAATCGCCCCGGATACGCCCAGAATAAAGCCAATATTTAAAATATTGGATCCAACCACATTTCCCATGGCAATCTCGCTCTCCCCCTTCCGGGCTGCCACCACGGAAGTGACCAGTTCCGGCAGGGAAGTTCCGATGGCTACGATTGTAAGTCCTACCAGCGTCTCGCTCCATCCGAACTGATAGGCAAGCTTCGTGGCGGAATTTACCACCATCTGTCCTCCGGCTACAATGCTGACGCTTCCCAGAAGGCAGAAAAGTATACTCACCGGAAGAGGACGGGCAACGCCGAACTGCTCCGCCACCCGGTTGCGGACTGCGCTGCGGATGAGCCGGTACATATAAAATGCCAGAACTGCCAGCAAAAGCAGCCCGTCCGTCCGGGACAGCTGTGCTCCGCTGGGATCCGGGAAATAATCCAGGGAACAGATAAGCATCAGAGCCGTCATAAACAGCGTCATGGCATAATCCCGTTTCAAAACCGGGCGCTCCACCCTCATAGGACGGATCACGGCAGAAAGCCCTACTACTGCCAGAAGATTCACCATGTTGGACCCCGTCACATTTCCCAGGGCGATGTCATTGCTCCCCTCCAGGGCCGCTGTCACGCTGACGGCCAGCTCCGGCAGGGAAGTCCCCAGTGCCACAATGGTCAGGCCGATGACAATAGAGGGAATTCCCAGTTTCCTTGCAATGGCCGAGGCTCCCTCTACGAAAAAGTCAGCGCCTTTTACCAGCAAAAGGAAACCTGCGGCCAAAATCAAAATTGTTATCATAGTTTCTATTCCAGTTCCGCATCCGCCCCGGCTCAATCATTCTGGATACCGCCCGGGCTTCTGCTGTTTTAAACGTTAATCTCCGCTTTCATGCCCAGCAGCGCCTCATGCTCTTTCAAAATGGGGGCCACTACCTGGTTTAAGAAACATTCCACCTGTTCCCGGGACCGTCCCGTGTAGCGGGAAGGCTCCATGGTCTTTTTCAAATCCTCCAGGGACAGATTAAAGGCCGGATCTGCGGCAATCAGCTCCAGAAGGTTATTCTCCCTGCCGTTTACCTTTACATTCTTTCCGGCCTCCATGGACAGCTCCCGGATCCGCTCATGCAGCTCCTGACGGTCGCCGCCGGCCTTTACCGCATCCATCATAATATTTTCCGTGGCCATAAAGGGAAGCTCCGCCATCAGGCGCTTTTCGATGACCTTGGGATAAACCACCAGGCCATCCACCACATTCAGGCACAAATCCAAAATGCCATCTACGGCGAGAAAGCCCTCGGGGATGCTTAAACGCTTGTTGGCAGAATCGTCCAAGGTCCTCTCAAACCACTGAGCGGCAGAGGTGATGGCCGGATTCAGGGCATCCACCATCACATAACGGGACAGGGAGGCAATGCGCTCGCTCCGCATGGGATTGCGCTTATAAGCCATGGCCGAAGAACCTATCTGGGATTTTTCGAAGGGTTCTTCCACTTCCTTTAAGTGCTGCAGCAGCCGGATATCGTTGGACATTTTGTGGGCGCTGGCCGCAATGCCCGCCAGCACATTTAACACCCGGGTATCTACCTTCCGGGAATAGGTCTGCCCGGATACGGGATAGCACTGGGCAAATCCCATCTTCTGTGCAATCATAGGATCAATTTTATCGATGGTCTCCTGATCCCCGTCAAACAGCTCCAGAAAACTAGCCTGGGTTCCGGTGGTTCCCTTAGATCCCAGGAGCTTCATGGTAGAAATCACATGATTTAAATCCTCCAAATCCAGGCAGAATTCCTGCATCCAGAGGGTGGCGCGCTTTCCCACGGTGGTGGGCTGGGCCGGCTGGAAATGCGTAAATGCCAGGGTAGGCAGAGCTTTATAGCGTTCCGCAAATCGGGAAAGCTCCGCAATCACATTGACCAGCTTCCTCTGCACCAGGCGGAGCGCCTCTGTCATCACAATAATATCCGTGTTATCCCCCACATAGCAGGAGGTAGCTCCCAGATGAATGATGCCCTTAGCCTTGGGGCACTGCTGCCCATAGGCATATACATGGGACATAACATCATGGCGCACTTCCTTTTCCCTCGCCTTTGCCACCTCATAATTGATATCGTCCTGATAGGCTTTCAGCTCGTCAATCTGCTCCTGGGTAATGGGAAGCCCCAGTTCTTTTTCCGTCTCCGCAAGGGCTATCCATAATTTTCTCCAGGTCCGGAATTTTTTATCCGGCGAAAAAATATACTGCATCTCCCTGCTGGCGTAGCGCTCCGACAGGGGGCTTTGGTATTTGTCTGTACTCATATAGGCACTCCTATTACAGTTCCGCATCCGTCCTCCCAGCGCTTCTCCTAGCAGATTTCACGGACGCTTCCCGCGTCCTCTCTTTCTGCCGGCACTGTTCGGACTTCTGCTGTTTTCAGCTTCTTTGTCCCTTACAGGCCCAGCCGGTGGAACACCTCGTTGTAGGCCTCTTCCACATTTCCCAGGTCCCTGCGGAAGCGGTCCTTGTCCAGCTTTTCCCGGGTCTTCATATCCCAGAGGCGGCAGGTATCCGGGGAAGTCTCGTCCGCCAGAATGATCTGTCCCTTGTAACGGCCAAACTCAATCTTAAAATCGATGAGTTCAATGCCGGCATTCGCAAAATATTTCTTATATACTTCGTTTACTTTGAACGCGTACTCCGTGATGGTATCTATCTCTTCCCTTGTGGCAAGGCCCAAGGCAATGGCAAAATAGTCATTGATCAGGGGATCGCCCAGATCGTCGTTCTTATAGCTGAATTCCAGGGTAGGAGCCGCAAACTTCGTACCTTCCTCCACACCCAGGCGCTTGGAAAAACTTCCGGCCGCCACATTGCGGATAATCACCTCCAGGGGAACAATCTCCACTTTCTTTACCGCAGTCTCCCGGTCGCTCAACTCCTCAATAAAGTGGGTGGGAACTCCTTCCTGCTCCAAAAGCTGGAACACCCGGTTGGTCATGCGGTTGTTAATCACGCCCTTGCCCTGAATGGTTCCCTTTTTCAGCCCGTTAAAGGCCGTGGCATCATCCTTGTAATCTACAATTAAAACATCCGGATCCTCTGTGGTATAGACCTTCTTGGCCTTTCCTTCATACAAAAGTTCTTTCTTTTCCATGTTCTCTACCTGCCCTTCTTTCTCTTACTCTTATGATCGGTATCATGCCCCAATAGTATACCCCGACCTTTTTTGAATTTCAACCATTCTTCCCGATTTCATACAAAAAGCCCGAAAATCTTCTTTTCTTCGAGAGATTTTCGGGCTCTTTTTCGTTTATCCCTGAGTAAAGCGGGAGAGAAACTGCCGGGTGCGCTCCTCCCTGGAGTGCTCAAACACCTGCTCCGGCGTTCCCTGCTCCACAATTACTCCCTCATCCATAAAAATCACCTGGCTGGCTACGTCTCTGGCAAATGCCATCTCATGGGTCACAATGATCATAGTCATATTCTGATCCGCCAGTTCCCGGATGACCCGCAGCACCTCGCCTGTCAGCTCCGGATCCAGGGCTGAGGTGGGCTCGTCAAAACAGAGAATATCCGGTTTCAGGGCCAGAGCCCTGGCAATGGCCACCCGCTGGCACTGTCCCCCGGAGAGCTGATGGGGATAATTTCCCATCCGATCCGAAAGTCCCATCTGAGCCAGCAGTTCCTTGGCTTCCTGCTCAATTTCTCTGTGAATCTCCTGTCGGCGTGCCTTGTAGTCCTTCTGCTCTTTGGCCAGGAGCTCCTTGGCCAGCATCACGTTTCCAAGGGCCGTATATTGGGGAAACAGGTTGAAGGATTGGAACACCAGGCCAAAGTGCAGGCGCTTCCTGCGGATTACCGCCTCCTTTACCGTAGCCGGATCTGCGGCGTCAAATAAGGTTTCTCCGCCCACCCGGATAATTCCCTTGTCCGGCCGCTCCAGAAAATTCAGACACCGGAGAAACGTGGTCTTCCCGCTGCCGGAGGAACCGATGATGGAAACCGCTTCCCCCTTTTCCAGGGAAAAGCTGATATCCTTTAAAACCTCTGTGCTGCCAAAAGTCTTTCCCAGGCCTTCTACTTCCAATATTGCCATAGCTTCCTCCCCCCTTATCGGAAATAATCCAGCTTCTCTTCCAGCCGTCCCAAAAGAACCGTCAGGATTCCGCTGAAAATAAGATAGTAAACGGCTGTGAAAAACAGAGGCCAGATCTGGCCTGAAATGCCCTGGGAACCTTTTAAAAACGCCTGGCCCGCCCAGATAATCTCCTGCAGGGCGATAATCCGCGCAAGAGAGGTATCCTTCACCAGTGTAATAATCTCGTTGGACATAGGCGGCACGATGCGCTTAATCATCTGCAAAAGCGTCACCTTAAAAAAGATCTGGCTTCTGGTCATGCCCAGCACAAGCCCCGCCTCTTCCTGCCCTACGGGAACACTGCGGATCCCGCCCCGGTAAATTTCCGACAAATAGCAGGCATAATTGAAAATAAAAGCCACGGCAGAGGCTAAAAACCGGCCGGACTCGCCGCCGCCCCAGAGCTGATGTCCCCACACCAGTCCCGGAAAATAAAAGATAATCAGAAGCTGGATCATGAGCGGTGTTCCGCGCACGATCCAGACTACGATTTTCGTTAAATAGCTTAAGGGACGGAAGCGGGACATGGAGCCAAAAGCTATCACCAGTCCCAGGGGGACCGCCCCCAGCATTGTCACAACAAACAATTTCAGTGTCTGCAGAAATCCCGCGTTCAGCGCCGGAATGACTACGGGCATCTGCTCTAGTATTTGTTCCATGTATGTATCCCGCTTTCCTCTTTCCTCCCGGTTTACTGCTCGATCAGGGCTGCCTGTACACCGTAGGTTTCGGCGCACTGCACCATGGTGCCGTCCTCATAGGATGCTGCAAAGAAATCATTGAGGGCTGCCGCCAGATCGGAGCCTTTCCGGAAGCCTACGCCGTACTCCTCGCTGTTCAGCTGCACGGTATAGGTCAGATCCGCATAGCCGGTTCCCTCTCCTACCATAGCTGCCGCCATCAGGGAATCAATCACCGCTGCGTCGGAGGTGCCGGATTTCACTTCCAAAAGAGCGTCGGACTGTGCCTTCACCGGAGTAAAGTCTGCGCCCAGAGCCTGCACTTCCGCCTCGCCCGCGCTGCCTGCCTCTACGGCAAAGCTCAAATCTCCCAGGCTCTCCTTATCCTGATACTGGTCTGCCTGATCCGCAGGTACGATGACCACCTGGGCATTGTTGCAGTAGGCCTTGGAACACTCCATGGCGCTGGTTACTTCCGGCGTCAGGGTCATGCCGTTCCACACACAATCGATGGTTTTTCCATCCAGCTCCATAACCTTATTGTCCCAGTCAATCTCTACAAACTCCGCCTCTACGCCCAGGCTCTCTGCAAAAGCCTTGGCCATATCTGCGTCAAAGCCGATCCAGCTTCCGTCGGCATCCTTGTAATCCATAGGCTCAAAGTCGGTAATTCCCACCACCAGGGTCCCTTTCCCCTTCACATACTCCATATCGCTTTCGGAAGAAGCCTCCTCCCCTGCTGCAGGGGCTTCCGTCTCCGGCTCCGTTTTCTTGGAACCGCAGCCTGCCAGCATAGCCGCCGTAAGACTTACACACAATAATACGCCTAACATTCTTTTTTTCATAATTCCTCCCGCACCGGAATCCCGGTTTACTTTTTTTCTCTACCAGTTGGTCACTGTACCACAGTAAAGTTACCGTTGTATTCTATCACAGGTGCGAGGGGTTGTCAACAGGAGAAATCAGGCATACCGGGTATTCTTATAATACTCCCCTTCCAGATCATACAGCCGTTTCACCGGATCCTGGCAATGCTCCAGGTGTTCCTTTGATTCTTCCAGAAGACGGTCGTACTCCTCCGTCAGCTCCTTAAGCTGCTCTCCGCGGATATTCTGCAGCTCCATAGCCTCCTCAAAATCCTCCTCGGAAAGCCCCATGCGCATAGCGCACACGTATTGTTTCAAGACCTCAGGATCCCGGCAGTACTGGTAAGAGGTCCGGAATGCCCGGGATGCCCGGCCAAAGAGAAACAGGCGGCAGCAGCAGACCCCCAGATTGTTCCACACATGGGCGTAAAATTCCACGCCCAGACGGTCGCTCTGACGGATATCCAGGATCTTCTCGTATTCGTAGATGGCAGCCTGATAGCTCCCGTTGATAAAATACTCATCCGCCCGCAGCTTCAGGCGCTCCTGCTCCTGGTAAGTATTCAGAATCTTCATTTTAGAGGAGAGCTGGTTCAGTTCCTCCTGGGTATAATAATCCACATTCCGCAGGATGGTAAGAACCATATTCTGCAGGCTGCTCCCAGCTTCGGCCCCTTTTTTCAGCCGCTCTGAAAGCTCCGGATTTCCTATCTCCGTGCGGATCCAATCCCAGAGATGCTCTCCCAGCATCCGTTTGTCCACCAGGTAAATATTCTGGTATAGAAAATAGGCCAGCTCCTCCATAGAGTAAAGCCGAACTCCCATACTTTCTATATAATAGGGCGTCTCCGCCTGCCCTCTCCCGCACACGATCACCGCACCCATTTATGCCCTCCTCTCAGCTCAGCTCCACTTCCTCCGTCCAGCAAAGGTCCGTGGAGGGAAACAGCTCTCCAAAGCCCAAGTCCCGGACGCTCACCCGCAGCCGGTCCACACTTAAAAATTCCACCCCGATCCGGACCCGGGTAGTTCTGGGCGGACGATCGGGAAGTCCGTCCAGCAAAAGGCTCTCTTTTTGGCCCTCCGTTCCCTGCATAGGCTGAAAAATCACCTCCACAACCGGCTCCTCACAGAGCAGAGCCTCGCATTCCGCCTTGGCTTCGTACCAACTCTCCCCTGCATTTAGAAGGGTATACACGCCTGCCTTCCCCATTCCCGGCGTACGGAGTCCTACATTATAGGAAATTTTGTCCGCACCCAGGAATACATACGGCGCCCTTTCCCGGGGCTGCACCGACTGGGCGGCCCGGTAGCAGGCTCCTTTGGCATAAAGGTTATTTCCTGCAAATACCCTTCTCCCGTTGCAGAGAAGCCGCAAAGAACCCTCATACCACTTTTCTTCAAAGCCTTCCCCCACCAAATAAACGGCGGAAACCGGACGGCTTGCAAAAACCTCCCGGATCAAAGCCTGAAATGCCTCATCCTTCTCCTTTGGCTGCAAGCCGGAAAGGGGGATCTGCCAGTTCTCTGCGCTCTCTACTCTTGCCAGAAAAGGCTTCGTATGAGGATTGATATTCAGGGAAGCAGCCTTCAGCACCTCCCCCTCATAGCCGAAGAGAACTGCGTGATGACGCCAGATCTCCCTGGGCTGATTCAGAACATAGGCACAGAAGCTCTCCCTCCAGGTTTGTATGTAAATCCGGCTCTCGGAAATCCCAATCAGCTGCATCGCCGCCTTTTTAATCCGCTCTACCAGCCCTTCCTCCATCTCTTCCACAGAGAAAACCACTGCGGCCGCCTCATGAACTTTTCCATAAGGCTTTAAAAGCTTCAGGGACTTTTTCAGAAACAGCTCCAGGCTCTCCGTGGGGATACGGTACTTTTCCGCTCCTGCTACCACAGACACAGACACCGGTTCTCCCAAAGACGGATTCCAACAGCAAATCTGGGAATAATCCTTTCCCAGGTCAAAACCCACTACAAATTGCGCCACGTTCACACCTCTATTCCAGTTCCGCATTCGCCCCTACAGTGCACACCGTCCTTAGAAACATTTCCGGACGCCAAAACCTTCGTCCGTAATTGTTTCTGTACCCTGTATGGGCTTCTGCTGTTTTTTTATTCCAGTTCCGCATTCGCCCCTACAGTGCACACCGTCCTTAGAAACATTTCCGGACGCCAAAACCTTCGTCCGTAATTGTTTCTGTACCCTGTATGGGCTTCTGCTGTTTTTTTATTCCAGTTCCGCATTCGCCCCTACAGTGCACACCGTCCTTAGAAACATTTCCGGACGCCAAAACCTTCGTCCGTAATTGTTTCTGTGCCCTGTATGGGCTTCTGCTGTTTTTCCAGTTCCGCATCCGCCCCTACAGCGCACATTTTCCTTAGAAACACTTCCGGACGCTAAAACCTTCGTCCGTAATTGTTTCTGTACCCTGTATGGGCTTCTGCTGTTTTTTTCCAGTTCCGCATCCGCCCTGCGGCGTATGCCCTATTTTAATGAAAACAGCGTCTCAACCATAAACTGCTTTCTCCCGTACTGCCCGATCTGATGCTCCAGGCGATGCATATCGCGCTCTTCTAAAGAGCGGGCCATCTCATAGACTGCGGCATATTTCGTGCCTGTCACCATCTCTTCCTCCCGGCCCTCCACCATGCTCCGGTCCGGGGTGGAAATCTCCCGGCCCTCCTGGTCCGTCTCTGTGATAAACCAGGTCAGCCGTTCCCCGTAAAACAAGGTAAATTCTTTCACGAAAATCCCAGGCTCCACCGGATACAGGCGCTGGGCCACATAACTGCAGTTTTTCTCCCGGGATGTCTCAATCACATAATGAATTACTACCTTGTGAAGAGGATTGGCCCGGTATTCTACAAAAGTCTTGTCTTCCAAGAGATACGGTTTCCCCAGACGCTCCATCAAAGACTTCATAAACCCGAACCGCATCCTTCTCTGGATATAATCTTTCGTCATCTGCTCCGCCCGGATCCGCTGGAACTCACTCAGACGGGAAAGGCCCGCCAGATAATTGAGATATCCAAGCCCGCAGACATCCGCCAGATTCTCCTCCCAGGCAATCCCCTGCTCTATATACTCGTAAGTCTGGGGCGGAACAGGATTTCCAAGAACGAAATCCTCGTGGGCCAGATTGGTCAGATAAGCCCTGCTGATAAGGCCTTCGCCCCCCAGCTGATGATAATCCCGGAAAATTTCAAAGGCCGATTCCAAAAACTGCCCGGTAAAGAGCATCTGTCCCAAAATCCGTTCCTCCAGGTCAAACACATTCAGTTCAAATTCCCGGCCCGCCCGCCAAAGGGACTCCATTACCCGGACGGAACCATAATAATAACCCGTCAGATATTCCAGAATTCCCTCGTTATACTTATTATTCTGAAAAATAAACAGGCAGAGCTTTAAAAGAAACTCATCCTCCCCGTATTCCATCTCCCGGATCTGCCTGGCCGCCAGTTTAATGAGAAGCTTCACCCGCACCATAGAATAGCCGTGGCTCCTCACCATATTCCAGGCTTCCTCATAAAGCCCCCGCAGAATCAGGATTTCCGTAAATTTTCCCCGGTCCTTGGGCGTCATATAGGTAGTCTCTGTCACAAAAAATTCCCGATCCAGCTCCTCAAGCTCATGATTGGCATAATAAAACTGCAGAATCTCCTGGCGCACATCCTGCTTATACCTGGCCGTTAACCCGCTGATTTTTAAAATCCGTTTATAATTCTCCACATTTTCCCTGGTAATCACATGATACCGGGAGGTCCCGTCGCAAAGGTGCAGGTATAGTCCCTGGTGATAACGCAGAAGCTCCCGGCATTTCTCCACATACCGCTGCTCGTTCAAAAGCTTCGTCATAGTGTAAGGCACACTGGAAGCATAGCAGTTCCCCTGCTCGTCCACCAAAAGAACCGTGGCTCCCGGCGTATAAATGGGAACCAGAGCCGTGCCTTCCGTCAAAGGAACGGTAATCCGCCTCTGCAGCTGTTCGTAGAGGACCTGCACCTGCCGGATCCGCCGGTCCTTGCAGGTAAGCCTGCGCAAAAACATAATATCGGCCAAAGCCTCCGCAAAATCAATGGTAAGAAGGCTCTCCACCAGAAAACGTTCATAAATAACCGCCAGATCTTCGCTGAGCTTCCTCTTAAGAAGCTCCTCCAGCATAAAAGCTTGGATCCCTTTCTCATACTGCCGGTACAGCTCGGAGTCTTTGTCCTGGAAACGTATCACATTGGCATAGATAAACGCTTTCTGCCGGCTGCTCAGTGAATTTTCCATCTGGAAATAGAGGAGAAGATTTCTGGGAAGGGGCTCCTGATAATCTTCCGGCGCCGCCATCATAAAATATTCATATAGATTGGTAATTTTCAGCTCCATCTGAACGCCGCGCTTATACCAGAAAAAGCTTTCCTCATCTGTGCGGCCGTCCTTGATCAAAATAGAGCAGATACTAGAAAGCATCTCCCGGCTGCCGTATTTATAGTAAGCGTTCTGAAGCCTGGCAAACTGGGCTCCTGTGGGCTGTTTGCTCTTTAAAATCACCTCCGCCAGGCGCTGGGCCTCCTCCGGGCCCATGTCATCCCCGGAAAAATCGTCGATGATTTCCACCACCGTCTCTTCTTTCGTTTTCTTCTCCTCCGGCAGCGGTTCAATGGGGTCCGCAGAGATAAAATAGGCGTAGCTCTCCTCCTCCGGATCCCGGTGTTCCTCCACCTGGACCAGATAGGGAAGAATATACTCCCCGGCTTCCGTGACAATGCAGAACTCCCCTTCTACTTCCTCACCGCCCCACATGCCCCGGCCGTCAAAGAGAAACGAGATCCGGGCCGTCCGGCTTTTAAACGTGGGATGCTCCAGGCGCATCCGGTAAGAGGAAGCATAGACAATCCCTTTGATAGAACGGCTGCAGGATACGGTAAAGCTGCCCTCGCACCGGCTGCCGGGACTGCAGGAAAGCTGGATATAGGGCTTGGAAAGCGAAACCGGGCACTTCTCATATTCGAATCTCCCGGCCGCAATCTGCTCAATTTTTCCTCTCATACCACACGTCCTTTCCTGCCAGCACACAAAAGTTCCTCATTGCTTTTTTTCAAAATGTATTTATAATAAGTATAGCATTATTTGCGCTAAAGTACAAGAATCAGAAGTCCGGCCCCGATTCCGGCTTCTATGGGGAGGTTCGTTTCATGTTAAAACATGTGGATCATTTTCACGGCAGTGATTTGGAAAAAATAGAACGTATCTACGGGATCAAAAAAGAGGAAATCACCAGTTTCAGCGCCAACGTAAACCCATTGGGCATCTCACCCAAAATGCGCAGCGCCCTGACGGAACGTATCGACTGCATTACCTCTTACCCGGATCGGGAATATACATCCCTGCGCTGCAGAATTGGAGCCTACGTTCAGGCGCCGCCGGAGCACATTCTGGTGGGAAACGGCTCCACAGAGCTGATTTCCCTTTTTATCCAGCTCCGGCATCCGAAGAAAGCCTTGATCTTAGGCCCTACTTACTCCGAGTACGAGCGGGAAATTTCCCTGGGCGGCGGCACATCCCTCTACTATCCTCTCCGGGAAGAAGACAATTTCCTCCTGCGCGCGGAAGATTTCCGGCAGCATTTAAACGAGAGCCTGGATCTGCTGGTGATCTGCAACCCCAACAATCCCACCTCTACGGCTATTCCCAGGGATGCCATGCGTAAAATCCTGGATGAATGCAAGCGCTGTGATATCTTTGTGCTGATAGACGAAACCTATGTGGAATTTGCGCCGGACAGCGCCGCCATTGACTCTGTCCCCCTCACCCGCTACTACAACAATCTGGTTATCCTCCGGGGCATTTCAAAATTTTTTGCCGCCCCCGGGCTGCGTCTGGGCTACGCCGTCACCGGAAGCGAAGAGCTTCTAAAAGAGATCAACGCCCGGAAAAATCCCTGGACCATCAACAGCCTGGCGGCCGCGGCAGGAGAATTGATGTTCTCGGATGACGAATACATCGCACAGACCAAAGCTCTTATCAGCCGGGAGCGGGAACGGGTCTTCCGGGAGATGGAAAGCTGGGGAACCGTGAAGCTCTATCCCTCCTCGGCCAACTTTGTCCTGGCCCGGAGCTTAAAGGAGGAGGTCACTGCCGACGATCTTTTTGACCACGCCATCCGGCGCAGGCTTATGATCCGCAACTGCTCTACCTTCCCCTTCCTGGACCACCGGTATTTCCGGTTCTGCTTTATGAGCCCGGAGAAGAACGGGGAGCTTTTGGACTGCCTGCATGAGCTTTTGTAAAATACTCCTACCGATCTATCGCACAATATATCAGCGCAGCTTCTCTCCCGCCGCACTCTCAAAGAAAACGCCTCCTAACTGCCTCTCTTCGGAAAGCGTATTCCGGCCGCCGGAAAACCCGGCCTGCAGCAATGCCAGAAGGTCCTCCCACAAAAATAGCTGAGCATGGCAGCAGGCATTCCGCTTCTCGGTGCAATAGGCCAGCTTTTTGCGAAAAGCAGCCCACCAGGCGGCGTCCAGGGAACCCTCGCCCCTGGCCTTCAGGATTTCTGTAATTTCTTCTGCATATTTCCGGAGAAGGAAATGTATGGTGCCCAGCATCAAATCCTGCTTTCTGGCATCCCGGAGTTTCAGCTCCCGCCCCCTGCGAGTGTCCAGGTTATGTGACGGAAACTGCTTTTTCAGCCCCTCTGCAAAACAGTCCTGAACCTGCAGCTCCAAAGCCTTGCAGAATAAAATGGCGCAGCAGGAGGCATCCAGCTCTTCTTTCCAAGCGAAAAAAGGCTTCAGAAGATTGTAAAGCCGGATTCCAAATCTAAGATTCTTTTTAATATCCCTGGGAAGTCCCTCAAATTCCTCTTGATTTCGGAATCCGAACGCCCAAAGCTCCTCTTCCCGGAAATCTCTGTCCAGAAATCCCTCCTGTATCAGATTATTTAAAAAGCCTTCCGTGTCTAAAGAATATTCCAGGTTTCCATCCTCATCCTCCCGTTTCGTTCCGGGAAATGAGGAAGTCCCCGGCATCTGTCCAAGGGCTCTTTGCAGATTCTGTTCCTTTTTCTCCGGTTCCAGATGGCTTCCCTGCAAAGCCGCAATTTCTTTCAATGCAAAGGTATCCATGACCGCCTTCATCTCACGGATATACCGATTCGCCTCCCAGGCCCGGATATCACCGATGACATACAGACGGTACTTTGCCCTGGTAACGGCTACATTGACAATGTTGCTGTTCACCCAGCGGACGGCCCCGACAGAATTCTTCCCCGTATCACAGCCCAGAAGAAAAATCACCTGGTCCGCTTCCTTTCCCTGAAAGGTGTGGACCGTACCGGTATTTTCACCCAGCCACCGCTCCGTCTCGGGGCTCTGATTCAAACAGGAGTTCCGGTTCTTTCCGCAATAATCCTTCACGTATTTCCGCAGACCGTAAACCACCGATTTAAAGGGACTGATCACATAGAGGCTGGGGAATTCTTCTTTTTCAAAGGCTGACTCCAGAATTTTACAGGCAGCCGTCCCCTGTTCCTCCACAAAATGGTCCTTCTTCCCATTTTCTATCCCGCTTACATTGATCCACTGAGATTTTTTGCAGGCAAAATTCCGCTCTTTCTCCTCTCCGGGAGGAAGTGTCTGCTGCTTCATCATTCCCCCATAGGAAATCCGGTTAGAAATCTCATACATAGGCGAAATGCACCTGCGGTGGACCAGCAGAGGACACCCCACCCATTCCGGATGGTCCGTGCCGTTTTCCAGATAGGTTCCGAATGGATTGTAAACATCCGCGCACGTCTGAACGGACAGGGACTTATCCTGATAGTGGCGGTAAAGCTCTTCCGTATAGGACTTTTTAAGCAAAGCCAGTTCATCTGTCACCACCGGCTCTACCTGCCTGGGATCCCCCACAATCACCGCTCTCCTGGAACGGTAAAGTGCTCCCACTGCCATCTGGGGCTGGGCCTGTCCGGCCTCGTCCACCACCAGCGTGCCGATAATTCCCGGTTTCTTTACATCCTTAAGAAGCGACCCTATGGAGGCAAAGGTTGAGGATATCACAGGCACCAGAAGAAACAGTGTCTGATAGAGGGCGCCGGCCATAGCCTCCCGGTCTTCCCGGTGAAAAGAAACCCGGGCTTTGTCTTCGTTGACCTCCAGACCCCAATACTGGCCTAAGATTGTAAAATTGTCCCGGCAGCTTCTGGAGCTTACAATAAATTCCCGTGTCACCTGCAGGGCATGGTACAAAAGCTTTTCCCGCTCCCGGTCATAGTACTCCGTAGTCCAGGGATTGGTAAGCTGCGCTTTCAAAGCTTCCCTCTCCTCACCAGAAAGAAGGGCAGAAACAAAATCCTCATCCAGCAGAGTTCCCCTGTGGGCGTCTTCCTGTTCCCGGAATGCTGCCGCCTCACTCTCCCAATGCCGGCGCAGCTTTTCTACGGTTTCCCCGGCGGATTTTAACTCCCCTCTCCAGGCTTCTATTAAGTCCCGGGATTTCTTTTCCTGCTGTTCCAGATCCCGAAGACGGGAGTATTCTTTCTCAAGCTTTCCTTCCAGAAACCCGCTTTGCCTCTCCTGATCTTGAAGTTCCTTCTCAAGCTCCATGATTCTTAGCTCTGCCCCGGCAGCCTCTTCCTCAAGCTCTTCCGCCTGCCTTTTGTAAGCTTCCGCCAGATTCTGCGCATCTTCATACTTCCTTTTGGAAAAGAGCTTTGTCAAAAATCCTACGGAGTTCCGGGTTTCCAGCGCCCGCTCCCATGCGTCAAGGACCGCTTCCTTCTGCTTTTTCCATGTCTCCTTCCAGGTATCCAGATGCGCCCGAAGCCCGGCCTGCTTCCTCATTTCTTCCTGTAAGTTTCTCTCCAGGCCCTGCAGCTTTTCCCTGCATGTCTCTCTTTCTTCGGACAGAGCCGCCAGTCTTTTCCCTTCCGCATCTATGGAAGCCTCACAGTGCGCCGCGTTTTCCCGGCTCTGGATCTATGTCAATACTTTGGACAAAAAAAGTCGAAAGATTATGCTGTTTTT
>CAJUNN010000024.1 GCA_910587955.1 uncultured Lachnospiraceae bacterium
CTTCCAGCTCCGCATCCTTCAAAAGGGTGTTCACCGTCAGATACAGATCACAGCCGTGAAGATGGGCAAAGCGGATGGCGCGGCACAGGTTCTCCCTGTCCGGATTATCCGCATAGGCCCTGGCTCCAAAACGGGTTCCGCCCATGTAAACGGCGTCTGCGCCTGCATTAACGGCTGCCACCAGGCTCTCGTAAGAGCCTGCCGGAGCCAAAAGCTCTGTTTGATGTCTCATATGGTTTCTCCTATTTCAGTTCCGCATACGCCCTTCCAAGGCCCCTCCCGCTAGAAGGACTTTCAGCCGCCTTGCGTCTGCAATTCCTTCTCTGCCTTGGACGGGCTCCTGCTGTTCCAGTTCCGCATACGCCCTTCCAAGGCCTTCTTCCCAGAAGGATTTTCAGCCGCCTTGCGTCTGCAATTCCTTCTCTGCCTTGGACAGGCTTCTGCTGTTCCAGTTCCGCATACGCCCTGCCCGCACACTTCTTTGCTCTACTAGCAAAGGCCAGCCTGCAGGCTGGCCCTCTTTCTTCTTATGAATTGCCCTGGTAATACGAACCGGACCGGCTGCCTGTCTGTTCTTCCAGGCGCCCTACCGTCCGCTGCAAATCCCGGATTTCCTTCTGCAGCCGCTCGATCTCGCTCTCATAGTTCCGCTTCTGCTCTGCCAGCCGCTTCTGGGCCCCCTGATTCTGCTCCTCCAGCTTCTTCTGGGAAGACTGGCGCTGGCCCTCCAGGGCCTTCTTCTGATTTTCCAGGGCTTTCTGCTGGCTCTCTACGGTTTTCTTTAAATCCTGGCGCTCTTTCTCCAGGGCTTTTTTCTGAGCCTCCAGCTTTTCCGCCGATTCCCGGTCTTTCGTGTCCCGTTTCTCCAAAAGGAGCTGTGCCTCCACCAAATCGTGACGGATACCGTACATCTCCCGTTCTTTCTTTTCCAGCTCTGCAGCCAGCTTGTCTGCCTGGCGTTTTGCCTTGAAGAAATCATCCGCCAGGTTCATATTCAGCATCAGCTGTTTCTGATCCGAAGTCTGTCTCCGGTATCCTTCCATCTTCTGGAATTCAGCCAGCTTCTCATTGATGTAGACGGAAACCTGATGCAGATACTCCGCACTCTCAAAACCGCTGATCTTAAAAACCTTTCCGGCAATTACAACTTCCACGGTATTCTTCATAGCCATCCCACACGCCCCCTTTTTCTTATTATAGCGGATACCCGTAAAAAAACAAGCACCTTATCCCCCGAAAAGTCCCAGATGCCGGTATCCCAGCTCTGTCACAATCCGTCCCCTGGGAGTGCGGTTGAGAAAGCCGCGCTTAATCAGGTAGGGCTCATACACGTCCTCAATGGTCCCCGCGTCTTCCCCTATGGCAGCCGCCAGGGTATCCAGCCCCACCGGCCCCCCGGTAAACTTCTCAATCATAGTATTTAAAATCAGGCGGTCCGTCTGATCCAGCCCGTATCGATCCACCTCCAGAAGATCCAGGGCAAAGTCCGCGATCTCCTCTGTAATCTTTCCCTGATATTTCACCTGTGCAAAGTCCCGGACCCGCTTTAAGAGACGGTTGGCCAGCCGGGGCGTTCCCCTGGACCGCCGGGCCAGCTCCAGGGCTCCCTTGGCCTCAATTTCCACCCCCAGCACCTGAGCCGACCGCATCACGATGGTCTGGAGCTCCGAATCCGTATAAAATTCCAGATGATGGACCACCCCGAACCGATCCCGCAGGGGCGCTGTCAGAAGCCCGGCCCTGGTGGTAGCCCCAATCAGCGTAAAATAGGGCAGATCGAGCCGGATGGAACGGGCGGTCGCTCCCTTCCCGATTACGATGTCAATGGAAAAATCCTCCATGGCCGGATACAATACTTCTTCCACCTGCCGGTTCAGGCGGTGAATTTCATCCACAAAAAGCACGTCCCCCTCGGAAAGATTGTTTAAAATAGCCGCCATTTCCCCCGGCTTCTCGATGGCCGGACCGGAAGTTACCTTCATATGGACGCCCATCTCATTGGCGATAATTCCGGCCAAGGTAGTCTTCCCCAGTCCCGGCGGTCCGTAGAAGAGAACGTGATCCAATGCCTCACCCCGCTGCTTTGCCGCTTCTATGTAGACTTTCAGATTTCCCTTCGCCTTCTCCTGCCCGATATACTCGTCCAGTTTCTGGGGCCGCAGACTGTACTCCGTGCGGATATCTTCCTCCATAGCCTCCGTGGTAATGATACGTCTCTCCATCTGCCTGTCTCTCCTGTCCTAAAATGCCATCTGCTTCAGCGCCGCCTTCAACAGATCTTCCACACGCATTTCTTCTTCTATCTCCACCCGGCGGACGGCTTTGAGTGCTTCCGTGGGCGAATATCCAAGGGCAGCCAGCGCCTCCGCCGCCTCGCTCCGTATATCCGCAGACGCGGACAATCCCGGCACTTCCCTCTGCCGGTTCTTTTCAAGCTTCGCCTCAAAGGCATCGGAGAGCTGAAGCTTATCCTTCAAATCCAGAATCAGTTTCTGAGCTGTCTTATTTCCAATGCCGGGAGCCTTGGAAATGGCTTTGGCATCCCCGGCCAGCACGGCAAAGCGCAGATCCTCCGCAGAAAGGGCCGACAAAATTCCCAGAGCCCCTTTGGGACCAATTCCGTTTACTCCGATGAGCAGCTTAAACAAACGCTGATCTTCCCGGGTAAAAAAACCGTAGAGCAGCATTCCGTCCTCTTTTACCTGAAAATAAGTATAGAGACGCAGCTCCGATCCTGCGGGGGGAAGCAGATCCAGATCCCGCCCTGCCACAAAAATCCGGTATCCGATTCCGCCGCTCTCCACCACCGCGCTTCCTTCCTCCGGATCCACATAGGCCAGCGTTCCCCTGACATAAGCAATCATTTCCGCACTCCTCTCAGAACCGCCACGCTCCTGGGACGGATGACAAAGGTTCCGCTTTCTAAGGGCCGCACATTTATCTGCTCCTCCCAAGTATCCGCCTCGATCTGCCAGCTCATATGCTGGGGGAGGGACGGCAGGCAGACCGTCAGCTCTTTCCAGTAGGCATTGGAGGCAAGATATACAATGTCTGCCTCTTTCTCCTTTTCCCGGCCGGCAAAGAGAACACCTACATAGTGTTCGTGGCCGGAGAACTGCTCCGTCCAGGGATGTACGCCGTGAAAGCTCACATCCGGGAAGCCTAAGGCCCCATCGCTCACATTGATGCGGAGAACCCGGTGAGCTTTCCGGAACCGGATCATATACCGGAAGAAGGAAAACATATCCTGGTTTTCCTGAAGCCTGTTCCAGTCCAGCCAGGAGATCAGGTTATCCTGGCAGTAAGCGTTGTTATTTCCGAACTGGGTATTGCAGAATTCATCCCCTGCCAGAAACATGGGAATCCCGCGGCTGCACATCAGAATGGCAAAGGCGTTGCGCATCATCCGTCTGCGCAGGGTATTGACAGCCGGATCGTCCGTTTCCCCTTCCGCCCCGCAGTTCCAGCTATAGTTATTTCCGGCTCCGTCCGTGTTTCCCCAGCCGTTCTTCTCATTGTGCTTTTCGTTGTATGAAAAGAGATCATAGAGGGTAAAGCCGTCATGACAGGTAATAAAATTTACAGAGGCATTTTCCCGGGAATGAACCTCATAAATATCTCTGGATCCTACAATCCTCTGGGCGGCTGCCTGAGCGCAGCCCTCATCCCCTTTCAGATAAGAGCGCACATCATCCCGGTACTTTCCGTTCCACTCCGCCCAGCGGTTCCAAGCCGGGAAGCTTCCCACCTGATATAGTCCCCCCGCATCCCAAGCCTCCGCGATCAGCTTCACATCCCCAAGAATGGGATCGAAAGCCAGAGTTTCCAGAAGGGGCGGCTCATTCATAGGGCTTCCGTCCTCATCCCGCCCAAGTATGGAAGCCAGATCAAAGCGGAAACCATTGACCCGGTAGGTTGTAACCCAGTACCGCAGACAATCCAGGATCATCTGCCGCACGATTGGATGATTGCAGTTCAGGGAATTGCCGCAGCCGCTGAAATTGTAATATTTACCGTCCGGCGTCAGCATATAATAGATGTTATTGTCAAAACCTTTAAAGGAGAAAAAGGGGCCGTTTTCGTTGCCCTCGGCCGTATGATTGAACACCACATCCAGATAGACCTCGATGCCGTGCTTGTTAAATACCTGGATCAGATGCTTGAGTTCGTTGCCCTCCCGGTTGTACTCGGTGTTTGCGGAGTAGCTGGTATTGGGTGAAAAAAAGCTGACGGTATTGTATCCCCAGTAATTGCAGAGCTTTTCCCCATTTACCTCCCGGTAATCCTGCATCTCGTCAAACTCAAAGATGGGCATTAGTTCTACCACGTTAACGCCCAGCTCCAGAAGATAGGGCAGCTTCTCCATCAGTCCGGCGAAGGTTCCCCGGTGCTTGTCCGCCACGCCGGAGGATACGTCCTTGGTAAAGCCCCGGACGTGAAGCTCATAGATAATCAAATCCTCCATGGGAAGCAAAGGCTGCTTCATATTTCCCCAGTCGAAATCGTCTTTCACCACCCGCGCTTTATAATGCTGGCCGCTGGGAGAGGTGGCGCCCCACTGGCTCTGGCCGGTGACTGCCCTGGCGTAGGGGTCCAAAAGGTACTTATTCCGGTTGAAGATCAATCCCTTTTCCGGCTCGTAGGGACCGTCCACCCGGTAGGCATATTCAAATTCTTCGATATTCAGCCGGAAAACGATCATGGAATACACATTGCCGATGCGGTAATGCTTGGGAAAGGGCAACACAGCGAAGGGCTCATCTTCCTCTCTATGAAACAGCAGAAGTTCAATCGAAGAAGCCCCGTGGGAGTACACTGTAAAATTTACCCCTCCGGGAATAGCCGTAGCCCCGTTGATCTCATAAAAACCGGGACGCACGGTAAAGCCGTCCACATAATCCATGGGAACCAGATGGATGGACCTGGGCAGTCCCAGGCTTTCGATTTGCACGCTTTTATTTTCAGCCATGATCATTTCACCTTTCTTGGTTTCACGGCAAAGGGTCTCGGAACCGTGAGTTTGTCAATCAGAGGAGTCATAAGGTTGCCCAGCAGTACGGCATAGGCAATACCTTCCGGGATCCCTTCCCGCGCCAGGATACGGATGATTCCTGCAGCGGCCCCAATGAGAATGCCGTAAAGGATCTGTCCGCTTCCAGTCACCGGAGAGGTTACATAATCCGTAGCCATAAACCAGACGGCGAGCATCATTCCGCCTCCGCAGAGCTGCGTGACCAGATACACTTCATCCGCCCCGTGTCCTCCGAAGAAAATCAGCAGAAACGTAAATGTTCCGAAGCAGGCTGCCGGAATCCGCAGGTTGATAATCCCCAGTCCCAAAAGCAGGAGCCCTCCCGCCAGAATGGCAATGGCGGAGGTTTCCCCGATACAGCCTCCTGTGGTGCCGAGAAGCATAGGGAACGGATCAGAAGTCTCCCCGGCCAGAAGCCCGGTCAAGGGCGTAGCCCCCGAATAAGCATCGCAGGCATAGTTGGTCATAGGCCCGTCAAAGAATATCCGCAGAAAACACCAGGCGGTGAGAGCCGGATTTAAAATATTCCTGCCGATTCCGCCAAAGAGCATTTTTACAATTAAAATTGCAAAGATACCGCCCAGCGGTCCCATCCACAGGGGTGCGCCCACCGGAAGGGACAGGGCCAGCAGAAGTCCGGTGACAACAGCGCTTAAGTCTCCCACCGTCAGCCGCTGATCCGTAAAGGCCTCATAGGTAAACTCCGTGAGAACACAGGCCACAATAGAGGCAGCCATGTGAAGCAGGGCGCGCGTTCCGAAATTTACAGCGCCAAACACGGCAGACGGGAGCAGCGCCAGAAGGACGCACTGCATAATCCTCGCCGTGGAAAGGGGTCCCCGGATGTGAGGAGAGCCCAGCCGTCTCTTTCCGTTTTCCATTTTCCTCTCCTCCTATCGTATTCCTTTTGCCAGCAGGGATTTGCGCATTCCCCGGATATTCTGGGTCAGATTGCGTCTTGCCGGACATACATAGGTGCAGCTGCCGCACCCGATACACTCCATCCCGTTCATCCTGCAGAACTCTTCTTCCTGTTCCTGCTCCGCCAGCTCCATCAGTTTCAGGGGAAGCAGACGCACCGGGCAAGCTCCTGCGCAGGCTCCGCACCGGATGCAGGCACTGGGTGTAAAATAGGAATCGGCATCCTTGGTCATGCAGAGAAGCGCCGGTGAAGTCTTAACCACCGGAACATTCAAGTCCGTCAGCTCCATACCCATCAAAGGCCCGCCTGCCACAATTTTTTTGGGTTCCTTTACAAAACCTCCTGCCGCATCCACAAGCTCCGCGAAGCACGTTCCGATCCGAACCCGGAAATTCCATGGATGGGCCAAGGCCTTCCCGGTTACGGTTACGATACGCTCCGTCAGCGGTTTTCCGAAAGCCAGAGCCCGGTAAATGGCACAGACGGTCTCTACATTAAGGACCAGACAGCCTGCGTCGGAGGGCTGCTGGGAAGAATGAAGCCTCCGCCCTGTACAGGCATAAACCAGCATCCGTTCAGACCCTTGCGGATACTTTGTCTCCAGTACCTTCACCTCCATGCGCTTTTCTTTACCGGAGGCCAGCTGGAGCGCCGTAATTGCATCCCGCTGGCTGTCTTCCACAGCAAAAATACCCATAGCCCTTTCAAAAAGACTTAGCACCATACGGAGCCCTTCCACCAGCCACTCCGGATTTTCCACAATGCGCCGGTAGTCTGCAGTCAGATATGGCTCACACTCACAGCCGTTAACAATCACATAGCGGATGCGTTTGGGGTTTTTCACAGAAAGCTTGATGTGAGTAGGAAATCCCCGTCCTCCCATACCTACAATTCCCGCATCCTGGATTTTGCGGATCCGCTCTCCCGGCTCCAGTTCCTGCCAGGGAACCGGGGAGGGAAGGGGAACCCGCTCATACCGCCCGTCATTCTCCAGGACGATGGAAGGCACAAGCGTCCCTCCAAGCGTCATCCTGGGCTCAACCGCCAGGATCGTTCCCGATACGGAAGCATGAAGACAAGCGGAAATGTCTCCGCTGGCCTTTGCAATCAGCTGTCCTTCCAAAACCCGCTCTCCCGGCTTCACTACCGGAATGGAAGCTCCGCCTACGTGCTGGGAAAGGGGATAGATTAGTTCCCTTCTGGGCAGATAAATCTCTACGGGTTTCTCTCTTGTAAACCGCTTTCTTTTATGGGGATGTATCCCCCCCTTAAATGTTGAATATGCCATGTGTTTCTCTCACCCTCTATATTCGTTTACTTTTTTCCCGGCTTTGGAGACGTTCCTTAAAAGCCTGTCTTCTGGATTTCAGATTCGGATACGCATTCATGACACGGCGGTTCAGGCGGCTGCTTCTGGCTTTCATCTGCTCATAACGGCTGTGGAGAGCTCTTATCCGCTCTTCCAGATGATTCTTATATTCTGCAGCAGTCATGCCGGCCGTAAAGGCTGCCAGCGCATCCATACGCATTTCCAGGCGCTTCCGCAGTTCTGCTGTCTCTTCCAGCAGTTCGTCCATACGTCCCAGGCGTTCTCCCACCTGCATGGCGTTTAAGAACGACATGCCGAAATCCGCCGCATAGACCAGGGCCGCCAAAGTAACCAGAACCTTTCCAAAGGTTACAGAATACAGAGCGGTAATCCAGTTCACAAACGGCTGAAAGACATAGAAAAGGATCATGGAAAAAATCCCCCAGCCCAGGGAAGCCCCCAGACAGATACGTCCCTGGAAATTGAAGCGGTTTTTGCTGTAATCCCACCAGCTCATGTGAAAGATCTGCTCCATAAGAACAGCGGTCAGATACTCCAGAATAGTAGGAACGATCACGCCGCCCAGATACAGATACAAAAGATTATTTGATATAGGTTTAAGAATCAAATAAACGCTCACGGCCCCAAAGCCGTAAATGGTGCAGACAGGTCCTGTCACAAAGCCTCTGTTCACCGGACGTTTTTCTTTCACCGATACATAGCTGCTCTCCCATACCCAGCCCAGAAAACTATAAATAAAAAACCAGTTTAAAATATGATAGAGATCTTCCCCTGCAATCTGAAAATCCCACATACCTCTATGCTCCTTCGCTTTTGCCTGTTATCCCCTGACAAGGCGCGAGGACACGCACGCCAGTGCCTGTCCTCCCGTCAAATATCGCCTATTTCACTTCACGTCTTATTCTTCTGTTCCGGCCTCGTCGTCATAGTCCTCATAATCTACGTCAGCCACATCCTCATAGACGTCATCTGCATAATTCTGAAGGGCTTTCATGCTCAGGCTGATCTTCCTGTCTTCCTCGTTGAAGTCTACCACCTTAGCCTCAATCTCCTGGCCGATAGAAAGAACATCGCTGGGCTTCTCCACATGCTCCCTGGAAATCTGGGACACATGAAGCAGCGCGTCAACTCCCGGCTCCAGCTCAACGAAGGCGCCGAAATCCGTCATTCTTGCAACTCTTCCCACGACAATGTTGTCAACCGCATATTTGTAGGCGGCATCCAGCCAGGGATTCTGATCCTCAAACTTCAGGCTCAGTGCAATCTTAGTCTCACGGATATCCTTGATCAGAACCGTGATGGTCTCTCCCACCTTAAACACTTTCTTCGGATTCTCCACTCTTCCCCAGGACATCTCAGAGATATGAAGCAGTCCGTCTGCACCGCCCAGATCCACGAACGCACCGAAATCCGTCACGTTCTTAATTACGCCGTCTACCACATCGCCCACCTGAATTCTCTCAAAGAGGGCTTTCTGCATTTCTGCCTTCTGGGCCAGAATCAGCTGCTTGCGGTTGCCGATGATGCGGCCTCTTCTGGGATTGAATTCCGTAATCAGGAAGCTGATCTCCTGGCCGTCATACTTGGCCAGATTTTTCTCGTAGGTATCGGAGACCAGGCTTGCAGGGATAAAGATCCGGGACTCGTCCATGACAACGCTTAAGCCGCCGTCCAGCACCTGGGTTACAGGAGCGGTCAGAACCTCTTCGTTCTCAAAAGCTTCTTTCAGCCGCTTGCTGCCCTTCTCAGCCGCCAGCCGCTTGTAGGTCAGAAGGACCTGTCCTTCTCCGTCATTGACTTTGAGCACCTTGACTTCCATGGTGTCTCCCACGGAAACGCAGGTTGTCAGATCCACCGGCGTGTTGCTGTACTCGTTCTTGGTAAGGATACCGTCCGATTTATAGCCTATGTTTAAAATGATCTCATCTTCTTTGACATCAATAACAGTGCCTTCGACAACCTCTCCATTCCTTATTGTTTTTAATGAATCTTCAAGCATCTGTTCAAAACTTAATTCCGACATGTTTTTGAACCTCCTCAATAATTTTGTTTGGGGTCGAAGCCCCTGCGGTAATACCTACGCAACGAATGGACTGCGATGTCTTCAGATCCAAATCATCAAGTGACTGTATATAGTAAGTATTTTCACATTCTCTTTTACATATTTCAAATAGCTTCTGCGTGTTGGAGCTGTGTTTTCCGCCGATCACAATCATGGCGTCTGCTTGGGATGCAATCTGCCTGGCCTCCGTCTGACGCTCCTCCGTAGCACTACAGATCGTATTTAAAACAATTATATCATACCCCTTTTTTAAAATAATTTCAACTAAATCTTTAAATTTATTGTTGTTAAATGTCGTTTGGGATACAATGCAGAGCTTTTCAGAAGAGCTGACTGTTAAATTCTGGGCCTCCTGTACAGATTCTACCACATAAGAAGGCTTCCGGCACCAGCCCCGGATGCCCTCCACTTCCGGGTGGGCCGCATTCCCAATGATAATTATGGTTCTCCCCTGGGCTTCCTGCTTTTCTACAATGCGGTGGATTTTCCGCACAAAAGGACAGGTAGCATCCACCAGGCGGATGCCGCGCTCCTTAAGAAGCTCATAAATCCGCCTTCCCACGCCGTGGGCCCGGATAATTACCGTACCTTCCGTAAGGTTTTGAAGCTCTTCCAAAGTGTTTAGGACACGGACACCTTTTTGCTCCAGCTCCCGTACTACAGTCTCATTGTGGACGATGGGACCGTAAGTGTAGATGGGGACGGCGCCTTCCTGTATCTGCGTGCGGACAGTATCCACCGCCCTCTTAACACCGAAACAGAAGCCAGCTGTTTTTGCAAGTTTCACTTCCATAGAACAATTCCTTTCTCTAGTTCACCAGGGCAAGAATGTTCTCTACCACCTGGGCGATGGTCAAATCCGAAGAATCCAGAAGCACGGCGTCCTCTGCCTGGCGCAGAGGAGAATGTTCCCTGGTCATATCCTGGTGATCCCGCTTCCTGATGTCGGCTTCTATAACCTCCAGATCGCAGGCTTCCCCCTTGGCCGTCAATTCGTCATACCGGCGCTTTGCCCTGCAGGCGGCAGACGCAGTCAGATAAATCTTTACATCGGCATGGGGAAGTACGCAGGTGCCGATGTCCCTTCCATCCATCACCACATTTTCCCTGTCCGCCAGAAGCCTCTGCAGCTCCACCAGCTTTTCCCGCACATCCGGATTGGCAGAGGATGCGGAGGCCATATTCCCCACCTCCTCGGTACGCAAAAGGGAAGTAACGTTTTCCCCGTCAAGAAGTACCTGCTGGAGGCCGTCCCGGTAAGCAATGGTAATATCTGCTTTCTGGCTGGCTGCGCTGATTTCCTCCGGGCTGTCCGCCGGAATTCCCCTGCGCAGCAGATACAAAGCCATAGCCCGGTACATGGCTCCCGTGTCCACATAGATAAATCCCAGCCGTTTGGCAATTTCCTTTGCAATGGTGCTTTTTCCGGCTCCTGCCGGTCCGTCAATCGCAATCTGATAGCTCATAATCGTTACTCCTGTCCTTTCGTATGCAGACTCTGCAAACATCCATCCGTCACCCTCATTTTCTCCTTCATCCGCAAAAATATCAGATTCCATTCCCTGCCGCATACCCCGTAGACCAGGCAATCTGAAGATTAAAACCCCCTGTCTCCGCATCCAGATCCAGAACTTCGCCGGCAAAATAGAGCCCGGAGACCCGTTTGGATTCCATCGTAGAAGGCCGTATCTCTTTAACGGATATTCCGCCTTTTGTGATAATTGCCTCCGAAAATCCCCGAAGCCCTGTAATGGTCATCTCCAGGTTCTTGATCCGGTCAATGAAGCGTCTCCGCTCTTCCCTGGAAATATCGTGTATCTTCTTATCCGGATGAATCCCGCTAAGTGCCACCATCACCGGCTTAAGCTTTGAGGGGAAAAGGCTTCCCGCCACATTTTTAAAGCTCTTATTTGCATGTTCCCCGAACTCCCGGAGAATTCTTTGTTCCAGCTGCTCCGGGCTTAAAGCCGGTTTTAAATCTACTGCAAGCTTCAGCTCCTGTCCGGCCGCCCGCTCCCCCACATGGCTGCTGGCTGTCAGGATTACCGGACCGCTGACGCCGAAATGGGTAAAAAGCATCTCCCCGAAAGCCCGGTACAGCTCCTTTTTTCCATCCAGAATGCGGACTTCTACATTTTTCAGGGAAAGTCCCTGAAGTTCCTTAAAAAAATCCTCCCGTACCTGAAAGGGAACCAGTGCCGGCAGGCAGGGTGTCACCGTATGGCCCAGCTCCCTCGCAAAGCGGTATCCATCCCCGGTAGATCCGGTACTGGGATAGGACAGCCCGCCGGTGGCCACAATCACTGCATCCCCCATGAAAGCCTTCCCATCTCTCAGAAGAATGCCGGTAATCTGTCCTCCCTCTTCCGTCAGTCTTTCCACTTCTGCATGGAGATAGACCCGGACGCCTGCCCGTTTCATCCGTTTTTTCAAAGCATCAATGATATCCGCCGCCCGATCGGACAAAGGAAACACCCGCCCGCCCCGCTCTACCTTTAAGGGGACTCCCGCCTCCTCAAAAAAGCGCCGGGCGTCCTCATTGGTAAACCCGTAAAATGCACTGTACAGGAAACGGGCATTGGTCCGCACACTGTCAAACAAAGCGTCCATATCACAGGCGTTTGTCAGATTGCAGCGCCCTTTTCCCGTAATATAAAGCTTTTTTCCCAGCTTTTCATTTTTTTCAAACAGGCTCACCGCATGGCCGTTCTCCGCTGCGCATACGGCAGCCATCATGCCTGCGGCCCCGCCGCCCACCACCAAAACCCGGCTCATAGACTGCTCTCCCTATTACAGCTTCCGCTTCAGAACCTCGGGATTGACCGCATAAGTCACGGCCGTCTCCGCAGTAATCTTTTTTTCCTGGTACAGACGCAGAATGCCGCTGTCCATGGTCTGCATTCCGGCATCCGCTCCTGCATAAATGACGTTGTCCATCTGGTGTACCTTTCCCTCCCGGATTAGATTCTGGATGGCAGGATTCACCACCATAATCTCAAATACAGGCTCCAGTCCTCCTCCGACAGCAGGAAGAAGCTGCTGGGAAACTACGGCCCGGAGCACCATGGAAAGCTGGATGCGGACCTGGCCCTGCTGGTGTGCAGGAAATACATCTACAATGCGGTCAATGGTTTTGGCCGCCCCCACCGTATGGAGGGTGGAAAGCAAAAGCTGTCCGGTTTCTGCCGCTGTCAGGGCCGTCTGAATGGTTTCAAAATCCCGCATTTCCCCCAGCAGAATCACGTTGGGACTCTGACGTAGTGCTGCGCGCAGGGCAGCTCCGTAATTTTCAGTGTCATGTTCAATCTCCCGCTGGCTCACAAGACTTTTCTGGTGGGAATGGATAAATTCAATGGGATCTTCGATGGTAATAATGTGGTTGTTCTTCTCCCGGTTAATCCGGTCAATCAGGCACGCCAGCGTGGTAGATTTTCCGCTTCCTGCAGGTCCCGTTACCAGAATCATGCCGTTCTTAGTCTCATACAAATCCATCACCGAACTGGGAATGTGCATGGCCTCGCTGTCCGGAAGGCCGAATTTCACAATCCTTATCACCGCAGCCAAGGAATTTCTCTGCTTATAGGCATTGCAGCGGAAACGGCCGGAGCCTTGGACGGAAAAGGAAAAATCGTCGTCCCCTCTGTCCAGAAGGGACTGGATCTCCCGTCCTGCTATCCGGTAAATCTGCTCAATCAATTCCCGGGAATCCGCCGGCATCAGCCGGCTGTCCAAGATGGGAAAAATGGTTCCGTCTTTTTTGATACACACCTGGGAACCGGGAATCAGGAAAAGATCCGATCCCTCCATTTTCAAGCTCTTATTTAAAATCTCTCGTATCTGCATATGTTCACAATCCTCCATCCCATATTTCCAGACTCTCATCGGGAGTCCACTCTGACGTATTAACAAGTTTGAAACCAAGAACCGCAAAACGGCCTTTCTGTCCCAAAGCCGGCGCTGCCAGTTCCATTACAAGCTCCTGCCCTTCTTTCACCTCTTCCGCCAGGACAAAGCTGCCCTCTTGCGGCAGTGTCTGAGCACCGGATAAAAGTCCGGCGTCCAGATCTGCCAGGCGCTTGGCAAGCCTTCCTTCTGCTTCGTAGTATGCTTCTGCGTTTTCCCGGGCTTTCCGGCTCATTGCGGCATCCGCCCGGGCGGACACCAGGGACAGGATTCCGAAGGTAGTCAAAGCCAGTACCAGGGCAATCATAATCACCGAAGCCATTCCCACACCTGCGTTGGGACCGGAATATGTATTTCTGCTCACACCGCCCCCTCCTCTCCCGGCACATAGGAAGCCGTCTCTAAATCTGCCACAATCTGTCCGTCGCGGTTTCTCACAACCTTCACCCGGATCCGGTACAGGATTCCGGCTTCCTGTTCTTCCCGCAGAAGCCGGGCCTCAATTCCGTAAGCTTTCGTCTCCCCCGGGTTCATTTCCATGTTATCGTCTGCAAAAGCCTGGAAAAGCTGCCCGGATTCTTTGGAGGCCGCCCGTTCCCATCCGTTCTCCGGGGAAAAAATATCATAAGGATTCTGAGGCGCACTCTTCCAGCGCTCTATCCAGTCCTGAGCCAGCACCAGTCCCAGGGTTTCCGCCCTGCTGGTCTCGCTGATGGTTCTGGCTTTCACAAAAACCTGAACCAAGACAGCGGAGGACAGGGAAAAGAACAAAATTACCAGGATCAGCTCTGCCAGCACCGGATTTCTTTTTCCAGATAGTTTCATTGTTTGGGCTCACCCTTCCCTTTCCTGCCGCACATTCAGGTGAATGCCATGCCAGTTTCCCTCGAAATCCAGGATCCGCAAAAACAGAAGTCCCGGATCTTCCTCCTGGAAAACCACCTGGGCAATTTCCGTAATGGGCTCTCCGGCTTCCGGGGCAAAGCTGCGTCCCGCCGCCTGATAATTTTCACAGAGGGCGCCGTTGTAGTAGTAGATCAGCGTCTCGTAATCCCCAAGCTCGGAGGTTTCTTCCAGCACCAGCACAAAATACCCCTCCCTCTGCTCCAGACGCACGGTTCCGGAATTCATGCGCACCTTATTGGCTACATAAAGGCAGGAAGAACGAACGGACGTATTCTCCTCGCTTACAGCAGCCACCTGGCGGTAAACCCTGGCTCCAATTACGACCAGAACCAAGGAGAACAGTGCAAACATCCCATAGATCAGAAACAACAGCATCCCGTTCATCGGACTTTTTCGTTCCCTCATGGCTTATTCTCCTATCCGTCTTACCCGGAATCTGGGCTTTACATTATCTGCAAAAACCTCATAGAGGACCAGGTACTCTTCCCGGTCCACCCGGATACCGTAGTTTTCTTCCAGATATTCCAGGCTTTCCGGGTACCTTCCCTCCACGGCATAGCAGCTTACTACCGCCTGGTTTACGGCCCGGCGCAGAAGCTCCTCCTGTTCCTGGACTGCCGTTTCCTCCATCCTGTGTCCTGCAAAAAAGAGGAATAAAACGGCGGATGCAAAAATTCCCGGACCCAGAAGCACTCCCATGCCCTTTCGGAGCTTTTCCTGATACCGCTTCATACGTTTCCCCTCCCGTTATCCAATGGATGTCATAATGCTTACCAGGGGAAGCATGACAGACAGAAGGATGCCACCGATAACCAGGGTGAGAACAGCCACCAGCGCAGGCTCTATCCAGGAAACCAGATTCTGGATGCCCTCATCTACCTGGGTTTCATAGATGGATGACAGACGGCTCATTACCTGTCCGGTCTGCCCGGTCTCTGTTCCTACCTGGATCATTTTCATATGCAGGGGAGCAAAGATACCGGCCTCTTCCAAGGCCAGGGGAAAATCTCCGCTCTCCTCCATCGCTTTCCGGCAGCGTCTGGCTTTCTCCTTATTCCGTTCGTCCGGCAGAAGCTCCGGAATCAGCTCCAGGGCATTCTCCAGATGGTAGCCGCTGGCAAGGACCATGGAAACTACAGAGGCAAAACGGTGGGCAGCCTGTTTTTCCATCAGGCGGCGCACCGGCAGGCAAATGCTTCCTGCCATGCGAAGCAAAACATCCCGTCCCCCGAAACTCCAGAGAAGATAGAGAACCAGGGCCGCAGCCAAAAGTACCCCAACCACCACTAGCACGGCCCGCCCCAGGAGTACGCCGCCTGAGAGAAGCGTCCCGGCCATGCCGGACAGATCCGTCCCCAGACTTTGAAACACCTGGGAAAACACGGGAAGAATCCGGATTACGAGAATTGCAATTACCACAGCCATCATAACAGTAAGCACCAGGGGATACAAAACGGCGCTCCGCACGGAATTCTGGATTTTATCCTCCCGCTCATAGTAGGAACCCAGGGCTTCCAGCACCTCCTCCAGCTTTCCGGTCATCTCGCCCACCTGGACCATATAGCACATATAGTCCGGAAAAAGCTCTGATTGCTTCAGCCCTTCATGAAGACTGCCGCCTTCCCGCACATGTGCACAGATGCCTTCAAAGACTGCTCCGTACTCCGTCTTCTCATAATTCCGGTACAAGACTTCCATGCCGTCGTACAGCGGGATTCCCGACTGGAGAATCATGACCGTCTGCTGGCAGAACAGTGATACTTCCATAGACGGCAGTTCTTTCTTCTGTCTTTTCACCCTTTTCTACCTCCCCTTTAATACTCCCGTTCCTGTGTATAATCCGTCTCCGTGTAGCCGGAATCCGGCCCGAAAGTGGGATCTTTCCAAATCCATTTCCCGTCAATGTAAACCTGGTTCCAGGCGTGATAAATATTTTCCGGTTGTACATTTCCGATTACCAGACGGACCGGAATATTCTGAGCCCGCAGCATGGCTGCATAGAGAGCGGAATAATCAAAGCAGATTCCCTTCTTTGCGGCAAGAATTTCTTCCAGATCCGGAATGTAGCCCTTTTCCACCGTCTCCGCCTTCTCAGTATCATAGGACAGCAGATTCACAAGGTAATCATAAATCCGCTCCATCTTTTCCTTGTCTCCGGTCAGTTCCGCGCACAGGTCATAGGAAAGCCGGACCGCTTTCTTTTCGTTGGTATACCAGACGTATTGGCTGGGAAATACAAACACCCGGTCCGTATCCGGCATGTCTACCGGAATCTGTGTAAAAAAGAGCTGGCTGTAAGTTGTCCCCTCCACGTTTTCAAAAACCTTTATCTCGTAGAGGCCGTTTCCCATCTGCAGGGGAAAAACCTCATACTCTCCCTCCTTGTTGAGATCGTAGCTGTACGTTTCTTCTTCCAGGATAACCTGGACCTTCAGCCGGGCCTGGGCCCCTTCACATTTCACCATAATGTAGCCGTCGTCCGTATGGCTTGCATCTACGGTCACGCCGCCCTCTTCTATTACCACCTCTCCGGAAGCTTCCGGCATACAGACAGAAATCTCTCCGGTATAGATGGAACCAGGCTCAATCTCCTGCCACGCTTCCTCCGTATTGACAGCAAAAGACCCGGGAGCTTCCGGGGGCTGCTGACTGTTCCTGCCTTTTTCACCATTCCCGGTTTTTCCGCAGCCGGAAAGAAGACAGACAAGGGCCAAAAGCACGATCTCTTTTCTCAAACCCATGATCTTCCTCCTGTCTTTCGAATCTGGCTGTTCCTTATGCCGAAACAGGCCGCTCCCTGTAGGGAATGGCCTGCAACCGGACAAAAAAACCCACTATCTCACTATATCATGCGGAGAGAAAAAAGTCCACAGGATTTTAAAGCGGAAATGCCGTCTGCCACAGCAGTTCACAGTCTTTAAATACCGCAGACAGCTTTCCCGTATCTTTCAGCCAGGAAAGATACGACCGCACCGTACTTCCTACCAGAACGTACTGCTCAAAATTCATGGAAAGCCCGTAGTCTTGAAAGAGCCTCTGGAGAATCTTTTCAAAAGTCCGGGGACTTTTGCAGATCATGCAGATTTTTTCCGCAATTTCGTGAACTTTGTCCCGGTTATAGCAGACCAGATCCCGGATATCCTCTGCCGCATCTGCATGGGCGGGAACAAACATGTCTGCTTCCATTTCCTCCACCATGTCCAGGGTTTTTAAATAGGCTTCTACATCATAGAGAAAGGTAATGGCATACTTGTCCAGGGAAGCCTTGCTGCTGATACAGTCTGCCAGAAATACCACCCCGTCCGGTGTGCGGAAGCCGGACATATCCAGGAAATGGCCCGGCAGAGGAAGAATCTCGATCTCTTTGGGAAACGAATCATGGGAAAAATCCGTTACCCGGCTTTCCTGCGCCATCAGGAATTTATGGCGCAGATCTTTGCAGGGATAACCGCCGTAGAGAAAGGAAGGCTCCAGTACGGGATACTGGGTAAAGGCCGCCTCCATACCGCCGGCATAGACCCGGCACCCGGTCTGTCCCTGCAGATACCGGTTTCCGCCGATGTGATCCGCATTGGAATGGGTGTTGAGTATTCCCAGAAGCTCCCAGCCGTTTTTCTCCAGAATCTGACGTACTCTGCGCCCTGCATCCTTATCGTTTCCGCTGTCAATGAGATAGACACCCTTTTTTCCTGTCCGGTATACGCCGATCTTGGCGGGACAGTTGATGTAATAGCAGGCTTCGCTTACTTGAATCAATTCGTACATGAAAGATGCCTCCCTGTTTTTTTATTTTTATAGAATGTCCGCAGGACATACCTTAACGGACAGTCCGAAGGATTTATTATACGGAGTGCCCGCAGGGTATACGAAACCGGACGTGGCCAGAGCTGAAAAATCCCCCGGCAAACGGGGTAGAGACTACGGCGAGCTAGCTCTTAAGACGCACTAAGCTCATCAGCAATGGCTTCTTCGCTAAGTGCTTTCTAGAGAGCGGATCTCGTCTCCGTCTCTAGCAACCCCTGAATGGTTTGCCGGGGGATTTTTCAGCTCTGGTCACTGTTGTCTGGTAATGCAGGTATTTTTATAGCAGACAGCTCAAAGAGAGGAAGCTCCCCCTCCAAACAATTTAGAGGCGTCTAAGAGGTGGAGGGGAGATCCATCCCTTAGAAAGCACTTAAACTGGGAGGCCTCTGCCGAGCAGTTTTTAGTGCGTCTTAGGGATTAGCTTCCCGAAACCTCTGCCTCCGTTTGGAGGGGGAGCTTCCTCTCTTTGGGCGTCCGGCTTTTTATACTTCTTGGACATTATGTATCTTCCACAAAGCAAGGCCGGAAACCCTCAGAAGATTTCCGGCCTCTCTCATTTTCTATACGGGATATGCCCCGTTCTTAGTATCCGCCACCGATGCGTCTACCTTTGTCTTCTGTGCGTCGCGGTATTTGAAGAAATCCACAGCCACCTGGGGGAACAGAGCATAGGACAGTACATCCTCATCCTGCTCTTTGTACTGGGACATCTCCGCCTCCAGGGTATCCAGCTCGTTGGGAACCAGATCTGCCGGACGGCAGGTAATTACCTCCGCATCTCCGATACACTTCTTCTGCACCTCGGGATTGAAGGGTTTTACAGTCTTTCCGTATTTTCCGGAAAGAACGTCCTTGGTCTCCTTGGTCACCATCTTGTAGCGCTCTCCGGCCACCACATTCATAACAGCCTGGCTTCCCACGATCTGGGAAGAAGGCGTTACCAGAGGACACTCGCCGAAGTCCTTGCGCACCCGCGGAACCTCCTCCAGCACTTCGTAATACTTGTCTTCGGCTCCCAGATCTTTTAGCTGGGAGGTCAGGTTGGACAGCATGCCGCCCGGTACCTGGTACAGCAGGGTCTTGATATTGACGCCCAGGTTCTTCGGGTTCAGAAGGCCGCTCTCCAGGCACTCGTCGCGATACGGACGGAAGTAATCTGCAATCTCCGCCAGCAGGTTCTGATCGAAACCTGTATCGTACGGTGTTCCCTTGAAGGTCTCTACCATAACCTCCGTTGCGGGCTGGGAGGTTCCCAGTGCAAAGGGAGACATGGCACAGTCGATAACGTCTACACCTGCCTCTACGGCTTTCAGATAAGTCATGGAAGCGACGCCGGAGGTATAGTGAGTGTGCAGCTGGATGGGGATCTTCACGGTCTCTTTCAGGGCTGTCACCAGCTCCGTTGCCTTGTAGGGAAGCAAAAGGCCCGCCATATCCTTGATACAGATGGAGTTAGCTCCCATTTCCTCAATCTCTTTTGCAATATTGGTCCAGTATTCCAGGGTATAAGCGTCGCCCAGGGTATAGGACAGGGCAATCTGGGCATGGCCCTTCTCTTTGTTGGAAGCCTTTACGGCGGTTTGCAGGTTTCTCAGGTCGTTCAGACAGTCAAAAATACGGATGATGTCAATTCCGTTTGCAATGGATTTCTGCACGAAATACTCTACCACGTCGTCTCCGTAAGGACGGTATCCCAGAATGTTCTGGCCGCGGAACAGCATCTGCAGGGGAGTCTTTTTCGCTTTGTCTTTGATTTTGCGCAGTCTGTCCCAGGGATCCTCGTGAAGGAAACGCAAAGAAGCGTCGAATGTAGCGCCTCCCCAGCACTCCAGGGAATGGTATCCTACCTGATCCAGCTTCTCTACAATGGGAAGCATCCGCTCGGTACTCATACGTGTGGCAATCAGGGACTGATGTGCGTCGCGCAGTATGGTTTCGGTAATTTTTACCGGTCTTTTTTCTGACATTTTAACCTCCTATATTAAGTTCCGCAGAGCCGCTCCCAGTGCGCATATGGGGAACAATTTCCGGCCACTGTCCGCGCCTCTGCTGTTTTTTTATTATTTTCAGCTTTTTACATGACACCAAAGATAGCCATAAAGGTTCCCGCAGCTACTGCCGTACCGATAACGCCGGCCACATTGGGACCCATAGCGTGCATCAGAAGGAAGTTGGTGGGATCCGCCTCCGCTCCCACTTTCTGGGACACGCGGGCTGCCATAGGCACTGCGGACACGCCTGCGGAACCGATAAGCGGATTCACCTTGCCGCCGGTTACCTTGCACATAAGCTTTCCGAACAGGACGCCTGCAGCCGTTCCGAAGGCAAAGGCTACCAGACCAAGAACCACGATATTAATGGTATCCATATTCAGGAAGGCCTCCGCGCTGGTGGTAGCTCCTACGGAAGTTCCCAGCAGGATAACTACAATATACATCAGTGCGTTGGACGCCGTATCCTGGAGCTGGCGTACCACACCGGACTCCCGGAAGAGATTTCCCAGCATCAGGGCACCCACCAGAGGAGCTGTGGAGGGCAGGATCAGGCAGACTACGATGGTTACAATGATGGGGAAGAGAATCTTCTCCAGCTTTGATACGGGGCGGAGCTGCTCCATCTTAATCTTGCGCTCCTTCTCCGTAGTCAAAAGCTTCATAATAGGCGGCTGGATGATGGGCACCAGGGACATATAGGAATAGGCCGCCACGGCGATGGGACCCATAATGGCCGTCTGTCCCAGCTTTCCTGCCAGGAAGATGGAGGTGGGGCCGTCTGCTCCGCCGATGATGGAGATAGCCGCCGCCGCCTTGTCGGAAAAGCCCATAGCCATTGCGCCCAGATAGGCGGCGAAGATGCCGAACTGGGCGGACGCTCCCAGAAGGAAGCTCTTGGGGTTGGCGATCAGGGGGCCGAAGTCCGTCATAGCGCCTACGCCCATGAAAATCAGAGACGGCAGAATCGCCCACTCATCCAACACATAGAAGTAATAGAGAAGACCGCCCACTCCGTTGGACGCTTCCTCAGGACTGATCATAATATCCGGATAAATATTTACTAGCAGCATACCAAAAGCAATGGGAACCAGGAGAAGCGGCTCGTATTCCTTTTTGATAGCCAGGAACAGGAAAACACACGCAACAGCAACCATAACGTAATTTCCCCAGGTAAGGTTGAAAAACGCCGTCTGGTGCATGAGGTTTCCCAGGGTTTCTATAATGTATCCCATGTCTTAACCTCCGTTGATTTCGTAAGTGTCCAATGTTAGTTCAGGGATGCCAGCAGGTCGCCGGATTCCACTGCGTCACCTACGTTTACGTTGATGCCGGCTACGGTTCCGTCTTCCGGAGCCACCACCGGGATCTCCATCTTCATGGCTTCCAGGATGACAATGCTGTCTCCGGCCTTGACTGCCTGGCCTACAGAAGCCTCTACCTTAAACACTTTGCCGGGAACGGAGGCTTTTACCTCGATTCCGCCTGCAGCTGCAGCAGCCGCAGGCTTTGCCGCCGGTGCGGGCGCTGCCTTGGGAGCCGCCGCAGGGGCCGCCGCACGTACGGGCGCGCTGCCTGCTCCGCCCTCTTCCACGGTTACGTCATATGCTACTCCATTTACGGTAATTGTATAATTTTTCATGTTTGATTTCCTCCTGAAATTTAATTTAAGTTCTAACGTTTCCACTTATTGTTGCTTTTACGCTTAATGGAGCGCACCACAAATCCGTCCGTGGAGGTTCCAAGGCTGGCTGCCACCGCAGCCGTAATCACTGCAATCAGGGCCAGATCGTCCGTCTCCTCCACAACCGGAGCCAAGGGAGCTGCTGCCGGAACCGCAGCCGGTGCTGCAGCCGGAGCTGCCTCTTTTTTCTTTCCGCTGAATTTCGCTTCAATGGCCGGGATAAATCCAAAGCAGGAAATGATGAGACAGATGAGAATCAGTACGGCAAATACTACGCCCATACCCAATACGGTATTGAGGGCCGCCTTCTCCAGAATCTCTCCTGTGGTGTAGATGGGATCCGCCGTCACTGTCGTAATTACATTATTTTTATCATAGAGCAGGGTCAGGCGCAGGTCGTGCTTCTCAAACTCGTATACGGCGGAGTAGCTGATTTCTCCGTCCTTCTCCGTCCCGCCCTCATACTCTTTCAGCTGCACGAAAGCACCCAGCTCCTCCCGATTTGCATCGAAAGATTTCAACAGGCTTAAATAAGCCTCCGCCGTGAAATCAAACTTTCCCTGTCCGTAAATATAGGGATAGAGGGATACCTCCTGCTCAAAGTCTTCAAAATTTTCTTCCAGATTGGAAACCTGGTCCGCCAGCTCCTCCGGGCTCATGGAGGAAAGCATCTCCACATACCGGTCGGATTTTTCCTGGTAGGTCTCTTCATTCGGCACCTTCTGCTGCTCTGCACACGCAGACAAGGTAAAGGCCAGCGTCAGCAGCACCAGCAGGCCGAGCAGTTTTTTCATGTTTCTCTTCATATTATTCACCTCTCTTAAACCGTTCCGTGCTTTTTGTCGGGACGGCTCTCTCTCTTCGTGAATAACATCTCAAAAGCACCAATGACGTACTTTCTCGTATCCTGGGGATCGATGATACTGTCTACATAACCCCTTCTGGCCGCCGCATCCGCGCTTGCCTGGAGCGCCGCATATGCTTCCGCTTTCTCCTTCAGGGTAGCCGCATCTGCGTCTGCGTACATGATTTTTGCTGCCATCTTGGGATCCATCATGCCGATCTGGGCACCTGTCCAGGCATAAACCATATCCGCACCCAGGGCCTTGCTGTTCATAGACACATAAGCGCTTCCGTAAGCCGCTCCCGCAATGACATTTACCTTGGGAACAGTGGCATTTGCAAAGGCATAGGTCAGTTTCGCCATAGCTTTTGCAATGTTGCGCTCTGTACACATATTAGCCTTGTAGCCCTTTACGTTGGTAATGGAAAGAACCGGAATATTGAACGCATCGCAGAACTGAATAAACTCTGCTGCTTTCTGCGCGCCCCGGGCTGTCAGCTCCACATCGTTGTTGGCGGCTGCGCCCACGGTCATGCCGTTGAGACGGATGAAACCGGTCACCATATCCTTGGCATAGGAGGCCTTGGTCTCAAAAAATACATTTTCATCGGAAATACTGGAAAGAATATAGGGGGCTGAATATTCCACGCTGCCCAAATCTGCACAGACACGGTTCAGATCGTCCATGCACTCCTCAAAGGAAGCGTCGTCCTCATTGTTAGCCGGAAGCAGAGTTACCAGCTGCCGGATCCGGGCAAAAATTTCCGCTTCATCCGCAGCCACATCCACATTTCCCGCCTCCTCGGCCTGGAATTTCGCGGAAGCACTGTTGCATTTGGAAACCTCGTTTCCCTCGATGGCATTGGGGGCGTTAACAAACAGTTTCGCCTTGCTATCCTCCATAAAGGTAAAATCGGCCAGTCCCGGCACAACGGCCAATCCGCCGCCGCAGGTGCCGAATACGGCTGCAATCTGGGGAACCACACCGGAAGCCAGAGTCTGCTGCATATAGATTTCACCGAACCCGTTCAGAGCGTCCGTGGCCTCCTGAAGGCGGATACCCGCACAGTCAATGAGCCCGATGACCGGCGCGCCGGTTTTTAAGGCCATCTCATAAAGCCGGGTAATCTTCTTTGCGTGCATTTCGCCCAGGGTTCCGTTCAGCACGGACGCATCCTGGCTGTATACATACACGAGATTGCCGTCAATGACACCATAGCCGGTAATGACACCGTCGGATGGGGTTTCTTTCTGCTGCATGTTAAAATCAGTGCTTCTGGCAGTCACCATCCCGCCGATTTCAACAAAACTGTTCTCGTCAAGCAAGCTTTCAATCCTCTTGCCCGCCAAGCTTTGTGCTGTAATACTCATTTTCAGCCCTCCATTTTTTATATTTTAATAATTCTAAACCAATGTATGCCGTTTACAATTTTATCAACAACTTGTCAAATAATCAAGTGTTTTGTGTAAAAAAATCGAGAAACACCCCTCCTATTTTCTGCCTGCGAACAGAGTTCCCGCAGGCTTGCCCTCCACCACATCGTAGAGCACGGCCGGATCCTTGCCGTTGACTACCAGGCAGTCGATTCCCTGGGACATAACCAGCTCCGCCGCCTGAAGCTTGGTCCGCATACCGCCTGTCCCCCTGCGGGATCCGGCACCCCCTGCCAGCCGGTAGACGCTCTCGTCAATGCTGTCAATGCGGCTGATAAGATTGGCATCCCGGTAAAACCTGGGATCCTTGTCAAAGAAACCGTCAATATCCGAGAGAATAATCAGTTTATCCGCCCTGCAGAGAACGGCCACCACGGCAGACAGCATATCGTTGTCGCCGAAAAGTTTTTCCTCGGACTCAATCTCCGTATAGCTCACAGAATCGTTTTCGTTGACCACCGGAATCACGCCGTTTTCCAGAAGCGCCGCAAAGGTATTGGAAAGGTTCTCTTTTTTCTCTTCCTCCCGGATATCCTCGGCATTCAAAAGAATCTGCGCCACAGTCTTTCCGTAATATCCGAAAAATTTGTCATAAAGAAACATATTGGCGCACTGGCCTACGGCAGCAGCCGCCTGTTTCATGCGCATGCTGGAAGGTTTCTCCGATAGGCGCATTTTATTGGCCCCCACGGCAATGGCGCCGGAGGAAACAAGAATCACCTCATTCCCCATATTCTGAATATCGGAAAGCACCATAGAAAGCTGCTCGATGGTGCGCAGATTGCTGTTTCCCTGCTCGTTGGTCAGGGTAGAGGTCCCCACCTTTACTACCATGCGGTTCTTTGTCATCCCTTTATCTCCTTTTCTCCAGATCTTTTTTCCAAAGTCGTCCGCCCGCTATTATAGCACTCTTTTTCTGACGGGACAACCAAAAAATGAGCAGTTGAAATCACTCAACTGCCCAGAATAAAATATGGAAAATTTTACTTTCTATTTAGTTTGCCTGCCGCCTCCTGGATGTCTTTCTTCGTCAGGTATTTCTTCTTGTTACCGTTGTCCATGACTGCTTCCACCAGACGTTTCACCGCATCCCGATTCAGCTCAATCACGCGTATTGCCTCTTTCAGCTGTTCCGACAAAATCCGGTTGACGAGCCCTTTTGCCTTTTCGTCCCATTTATACTCGTTCTCTCCAATTACGGCCAAGCCGATTTCTTTCTCATACATTCCGAACTTACACACCATATTGGCAGCAATGTTTGTAGCATACTCCAAATCACTGGCGGGGCCATGTGTCAGACCGTCTTCCGTTTCTAATACATCTGCAAATACCATTTCGGCCGCCCTGCCTCCCAATGCAGAGCAGATCCGCTCCAGATAATATTTTTTGGTCGAATCACTTTCCCCTGTTCCAGGCCGCACATATCCGCCATGATTCCCTCTTGCCACAATGCTCATATAAGCAGGCGGGCGTCCGTTGTACAGATCAATCAAAGCATGCCCCGCCTCGTGATATGCGGTCCGCTCTATCTCCTTTGGGGACCTGTCAATCCGTTCCTCACCCAGAGTACGCTTTTCAAACATCTCATCAAACAAGTCGTCGGTAATATTGCAGCCTGACCTTATCCCCTCCCGCAGGGCTGCCTCAACTACCTGCTCGAGAATCGCCGGACTCAATCCCTCAGACCTGTCAACAATACTTTTGATCTTTTCATTTGAAAGTTTAAACATACGGCTCTGCTTTTTTATGAGTTTTTCCAGCAGCCACCTTCTTCCCTCCTTGTCCAGATAGTCCATCTTGAACAACATGTCAAAACGACGCTGGAGCGCGAAGTCAATTTTGCTTCCAAGATTCGTGGCTGCCATGACAAATACCGGCTTACTGTCTACTTTTTTAAACCCATCCATCTCGGTCAGCAATGCGTTCAGGACCGGATTCGGCTGATTTGAATATTCCCGTTTCATACCGATGGCATCAATCTCATCAATGAACAAGATTGCAGGCGCATATTTTCTTGCGATACGAAATTCCTCTTGTACCTTTTCAGGACCTCCATTTGACAATTCGCTGGCGCTGATGGACAGGAAATTTACTCCGGATTCTGAGGCCACAACCTTTGCCAGGGAGGTTTTTCCGGTTCCCGGAGGACCATACAGCAGGACTCCCCTGGGTCTCACACCGCTTTCCTTATATTTCTTAGGATTCCGGAGATAATTAATAAAAAACCCAAGCTCTTTTTTGAGAGACTCCGACACGTATATATCATCCCAGCTTTTATCCGGACGCAGATCATCGGACAGCATCGAAGACTTATCCTCAGACTCTACCGCCGTTTCCAGCTTGAAATCGCAAAAAATGATACTTCCAACATTGGTTTTCTCATCAAATTCTTTTTTGGTGTCGTATGTCAGAACCTGATGCCGCGCTGACAATGTCTCCATTACCGCCTGACAGCATACATCCATATAAGTCAGCTCCAGCTGTTTTCTAAAGCTTTTACTCTCGATAAACCCTCCGGCCCCTTTTTTCATAAGGGCATTTTTTTCTTTTTCTGTATAGTCATATCCCAGGCTTCCGTCCAAAATGTACACCGGGACTTCTTTATCTTCCTCCTGAAGTTTTAGGAAGACATCCCGTCCCATCGTTCTGGCATCCGCCGCATTCAGCCCGTTTCCCGCATTTTCAAGACCGTATATGTAATCAATGACTGCGAAAAGAACATTTTCCTTATGGATCATTTTCATAAACTCATGGATATCCACCGTATTCTTCACGCTTACATGGTTACTTTTTATCCTGCCGATGGGCTCATATTTCACGGTTCCAAATACAGGAATCACACAGTCCCTTTCCCCGAAGTAGAAATCCCTAATTTCCTCCGCGGCATCCTCAAAATCACATTTCCATTCGATTCTTCTCCCCCCATCGTTTTCGTCCAGTCCCTGCTTATCTTCCAGCAGTTCCAAAAACTTGCGCATTTCCCTGTTGACAAGCTTCCCTGCTATTTCGGAAGCATTTCTGGCATCCGCACTTCCCCCGATGGAATACAATGCGGTCCTGGCCAGATACTCCTTTCCCTGACTCAGATCATAACCATATTTCTTCTCCAGTTCTTTAAAACGGGCTTCTATATTATCCTTCACCAGTTTCAAAATATTATCTGCTTTTAAATGATTCAGCATGATAACTGTATGGGAGGACATCCTCGAAAGTATTTCCGGAGGAAAAAAGGGCTGTTTTGTTTCCGGATCCTTATCCTTCTCCAGCGCATCCATCACCACCTTATCCGAAAACAGCGTAAGATTTTCATTCTGTGCATTGCCGTAAAGCTGTTTTCCTGCATTGGTTGTAAAAAAGATGATGGTATTTCTAAACGACAGATCGCATTGATTATATTTATCCTCGCAGATCCCGTCATCCAAAATCTGCAGAAACATTCGTATGACGTGAATATGTGCTTTTTCTATTTCATCAAACAAAAGAACACATTTCGGATTTTTAGACACAAACTCGGTAAGTATGCCCGGTTCAGAATTATTCCAAGTGGGGGCAAAACCAACTAATTCTTGTATGGCTTCCTTATTGGAATATCCTGCCATATCAAAACGTTTAAAAGGAAATCCCAATTTGAACGCAAACTGCTGCGCCATTAAGGTCTTCCCCACACCCGGAGGTCCTGCTAAAAGGTATGCGCTTCTGGGCCCTCTCCGGTTCGGCGTCAGACGTGCTTTCAATTCCGTACTAAAATACGCTTCGCCAAGCTTTTCAATCGCTGCATTCTGTCCGCGAATCTGTCCTTTCAGTTCAGATTCCACGGCTCCGGCCTGCATCAGAAGCTGCCGAAGGGAAACTCCATCCTCCGATTCTTCCGTTTCTATGTCTTCGGGCTTCGGATAACGGTTCGACAGCCGGTTCACAAAATCAGCCACGGCATGCGGATCATACCCAATCACATTCTCCTGTTCTTTGTCTTTATAGAGCGCTGTCAATTCGCTTAATTTTACGTCTAAGAGACATCTTTTCAGCTGTCTCTTCAGCTTGGCCGCTGCCCTGCTCCTGGCGTTGTCGCTCTGTTCTAAATCACGGATGATATAGATCCATCTTTTCATATCCTCCGCTGTTTTCCAGTAGCCCGCCGGCACATCACGGGTGTTTCTATTGTCAGCTAACCATTTGCCGTATTCTTCATCCAGATCGTCCATGTCCTCTTCTTCCGGCTCTCTTTTGTAAGAAAAAAACTCCGGATTTTCTGCTTCAGACGCATTACCAAAGGGCAGAAATCCATCTTCCTCCCAACTCGCCTCCTCCAAATAGTCGGCACTCTCACCCAGATATACCAAATCTCCCAGATATTCTTCCGCTTCTCTTATGGCATACCGCAAGCTGCCGGGCACATCTTCCGCCTCCTCCTCAAGCTCGCTTTGGTATTCAAAACGGCGGAATTTTGAATTCGGATACTTGTTTGTCTGCTCCGAGCACTTCAGCCATTCATGAAAAATTCCGGTCTTTCTTCCGCTCTTTACTGCGTAAATCATTTTCTTCAATTCGCTTTCCTCCTTCGGTAATTGATACCTTAACGGACAGTCCAAAGGACTTGTCATACGGGGTGCCCGCTGGGTATACCTTCTTGGACGTTAGTAGTCCAAGAAGTATGCAAAACCGGACGCCTAAAGAGAGGAATCTCCCCCTCCAAACGGAGGCAGAGGTTTCGGGCAGCTAATCCCTAAGACGCACTAAAAAACTGCTCGGCAGAGGCCTCCCAGTTTAAGTGCTTTCTAAGGGATGGATCTCCCCTCCACCTCTTAGACGCCTCTAAATTGTTTGGTGGGGAGATTCCTCTCTTTGGGCTGTCTGCTACAAAAATGCCAGCGTTACCAGTCAACAGTGACCAGAGCTGAAAAATCCCCCGGCAAACCATTCAGGGGTTGCCGGGGGATTTTTCAACTTTGGCCACGTCCGGCTTTGTGTACTTCTTGGACTACAAATGGACAAGAAGGCGTGCTTCGCGGCATTGCAGGAAGTCATTCTGCTTCGTCATATAATTTGCCAAGCCCCTCTTCCATGGCATTTAAACGCTCTATTACATTGTCAAATTTCTTTATATAGTTTCTAAAAAACAGGCGCGGGTTTTCTAATTTTTTCCACAGCCGCTCACACATTGGGACTGTAAAATCTCCTGTTTTCCCAAAATCTTCAAATTCATCCAATTCGTAATCTGCCGCAAGCCTTTCTATGTACAGATAACCAAGATATTTGGCTATCACAGATGCGCAGGCGACTGCGATCGCAAATTTATCTGCCTTTTCAGCTATGATGATCCGGTCTTTTGGCAAACCAATTTTGTCTTGAATATGCTCAGGATGTGATTTTTCAAAATTATCAACCACTACAAAATCATAGTTTACTTTTTCCGCCAATGCGTTTATGGCAGCCGCATGATATTCCCGCATCAACTCATTTTCGTTAAAATCACCTTTTTTCGTCTTTTTCGTTTTCCAATTATCATTATAAACTCCATTCGGAACCACATTGGCCGCGAATGTTACACAAGCCTTTTCCATGACAATTCCGTTTTTTCGTTGTTCCTCAAAGTCCGAGTAAGATGTAAATCCCGTCAATTTTTTGCCTATCTCGCATATTTTCTTCTTGGCCGTCTCATATTTTACTCTTTCATCCCCTTTGCTTTTTTTGTCATGAGCCTTATAGGACTTCGAATCTCGGATATCCTCCTTTAGGAGCGCTTCCACATGCTCTTTTTTTACATAAGCGGCCACTACGATCAACGGTCTAAAGACCTCACCCTTTCCGGTTTCATCGCTCCCTATTACATTTTTATTAAAGTTCAGATCTTCAAACGAACTGCCTTTTGGGGATACCGCTTCCATAAACGTTTCCCTGCCTTCCAGAGGTATTCCGTTCTGATAGGTTCCGCTCATATACCTTTCACGCAAATTCTTCTGATTATTCATTCCTTTATTCTCCTTTTTCTTTTCCGCCTTTTGCTGCCGCGCTGCGGTCTTTACTGTATTAGATTTTCCGCTTGTTTACACCTATGAAACGACTAAGGAAGGCGGGCGGTTGCAGGTTTTTAAAAAAAATTTTTTTGTTCAGCGGCCATCCTGCGGTTTACAAAGTTTGCCCCGCCGGCGGTGCCGGAATCCGCCTGCGCATAAAAATAGGCGAATAGCAAGTGGTATTCGCCTGTCAATCGTCCTTTTCTAATTTACCCAGCACCTCCTTAAACTTTGCATTCAGATCGTTACGCTCGTTATACCATACGCTTCCCAATATGTCGGGGATCCTGTAATTCAAAGAGGAACAAACAATAACCGGAATGCGGATTTTTTCTTTTTCCATTCTTTCGATAAGTTTAAATCCCGCTTCCTTATGGACAGCTTCTCCCGCTTCCAGAGGATACTGCATATCCGTCACAATCAAATCTATCTTATCCTCCCCATGGTATATCTGTTCCCAAAGTTTTTTCTGATTTCTCACTGATATGATATTTCTTATGCCGTTAAATTCCAAAGCTTTTCGTATATTAGTTTCCTTAAAAACATCATCATCCGCAATTACTGCGTGAATCTTTGACAGCTCCATCAACCTCGCTCCTTCCGCCGTAAATCTTCACCATAAGGCAAAATCAATCGGGCTCCTGTTTCCGTAACACGATAATACCTGTTATTTTCCGTATCAATTTTTAGAACTGGAATCCTACCGCTTTCCAAAACAGTTCCATCTATGTAATAGTGGCTTTCCCCGTCAAAATAAATATCATGAAATCTCGGATTGCCTGATATCTCCGCCGTTCCTATATGCCCCGCGACAATCTTCCTGTCGCCGTAAAATCTGCCTGTTTGGGCCGGATATTTCTCCGTAAATGTAAAATCATCGGTTCCCCACTCCCATAAATCCTCTGCCTCTTCCTCAATCCCGGCATGGACAAAGATGGTGTTTCCTTCTGCATAATATCTTGGAAGCGTTTGCATCCACATAAGATATCTATTGTCCTCCTCCGGGTGAGCATAAGTATCCGCATCGCCGTTTCCGCCGATGGGCCATCTGCCGTCACACGCCATTTCCTCGTGATTGCCAAGCAAGGCTATGACTTTATCACTGCCATATTTATTTTGCAGCTGTATAATTTTTTTCAGAACACCATAGCTATCCGGGCCATGTACATAGTCGCCCAGAAGAATCAGCTTACTATCGCCGGAAAAGTCAACCAATGACAATGCGTACTCAAAAGCATCCAGGCATCCATGTATGTCGCTCATTGCATAAATATAATTCATAGCAAATTTCTCAAATTTTCTTGCGCGCGCTCATTTCCCTGCTCCGCAGCCTTTCGATACCAGGCTATAGCTTTCTCATAGTCCCGCGGCACTCCCCGGCCGTTTTCATACATCCAGCCCACATTACACTGGGCGATTGCATGCCCCTGCTCTGCGGCCTTTCGATACCAGGCTATAGCTTTCTCATTATCCTGAGGCACCCCGCGGCCGTTTTCATACATCCAGCCCAGATCATTCTGGGCATCTGCATTTCCCTGCTCCGCTGCCCTCCCATACCAGGCTGCGGCCTTCTTATCATTCTGAGGTACTCCCCGGCCGTCTGCATACATGACGCCCAGATTATACTGGGCCGCTGCGTTTCCCTGCTCCGCTGCCTTCCCATACCAGGCTGCGGCTTTCTCATCGTTCAGAGGCACTCCCCGGCCGTTTGCATACATCAGCCCCAGATTGCATTGGGCGATTGCGTATCCCTGCTCTGCGGCTTTCTCAAACCAAACGGCGGCCTTCTCATAGTTTAGAGGTACTCCCCGGCCATTGTCATACATCCAGCCCAGCCAATTCTGAGCATCTGCATCCCCTTGCCCTGCGGCCTTCTCATAGTTTTTCAACTTCTTGTCCAGCCAATCCTGAGCTGCCGCGTTCCCCTGATTCGCAGCTTTCTGATACCACTCTATGGCTTTCTCATCATTCTTGGGCACCCCGCGGCCGTTGTCATACATCCAGCCCAAATTCTTCTGAGCATTTGCATTTCCCTGCTCTGCAGCTTTCTCAAACCACCCAGCGGCTTTCCCGTCATTCTGCGGAACGCCGCGGCCGCTGTAATACATCACGCCCAGATTATTCTGGGCACTTGCATATCCCTGCTCTGCAGCTTTCTTATACCACACTGCGGCTTTCTCATCATTCTTAGGCACTCCGCAGCCGTTTTGATACATCCAGCCCAGATTATTCTGAGACATTGCAATTCCCTGCTCTGCGGCTTTCTCATACCATTCCGCGGCTTTTTTATCATTCTTAGGCACTCCATGACCGTTCCGGTACATTACGCCCAGATTATTCCGGGCGAGTGCATGTCCCTGATTCGCGGCTTTTTGATACCACTGGGCGGCTTTTTCATAATTCATAAGTACGCCGCGGCCGTTTTGATACATCACGCCCACATTATACTGGGCGCCTGCATGTTCCTGCTCCGCTGCTTTTTCATACCACGCTGCGGCTCTCCCATCGTTCTGAGGCACGCCCCGGCCGCTGTCATACATCCAGCCCAAAAAGAATTGCGCCTCCGCGTTTCCCTGCTCCGCCGCCTTTTGATACCACTGGGCAGCCATAGCCTCATCTTTCTGCACCCGGTTGCCCTCGTAGTACATTTTCGCCATCCGAAGCTGGGCCCCCAGATATCCCCTCTCGGCAAGGCCGCGCATCATCTCTACGCCCTTCTCGTAATCCGGGGTGGCCATAACCGCCAGGGCTTCCTCATACAATTCTTCTTCGCTCTTGGCTTCTTCCCCCTTGACCTCCTGCTTATAGGTGATTGTCCGTTCTTCTTTTTCTTTCTGAGGCTGATTCTTTAAGTCGGAGAAATTGTCCTGTGAGGCGTCCTCTTCTCTGATAATACCGGTCTGCGCTTTGCCGCGCATCCACGAAAAGGCTGTGATTGCTGCCGCAATCTGATTCAGGTCGCTCTTAAGCTTCTGGCGCCGCCTTTCGTCTTCCACGTTGTCCAGACGTTCCATGATTTCCGATTGCTTCAGCTCCAGCTTATCCACGATCGTCTCCGCGTCTTCGGCAGGCTCTATCCCTAAGCTTCTCAGTAATTCCTCCATGTTCACTGCTTCCTTTCAACAAATTTGACAGTTCCGTCATCGTATATGATACAGATGGTATGGGTATATACTTCTATGCAGGTGCAGTCCCGATGCTCCAGCCATATTTCATACCCTTCCCGCAGATCGGGAGCCATCTCCTCCAGGGAGCGGTAGTGCTGGATGATATCCCCCTCTTTATCGATAGAATGAATGATGCAGCCCGGAATGGCGCAGGGCGCCAGGATACCTAACAGCTCGTTGGTCACAGGCAGCATCTGCACCGCCTCTTTCATTTCCTGCCCGGTTTCCTGAAGCGGTATGGTCTGGTTGATGGCCTTGATATATTTTCTGCTGCGGGGTGCGCGCAGCTTCTTCCTCTCGCCCGCCTGTTCCGGCGCGGCCTTTTGGGCCAGTTCCATCGTTTTTTTCTCCCGGCTTTCGGCCCCTTGGGCCTGGTGAGCCTGATAAGATTGTTGTAGTGAATCCATCACGTCCGTCTCCCCCTTTTTCCTTCTCGTTATCTATCCCATCAGATCTTCCCTGCAAATGGTAATGTCTTCATCCTGCTCCAGTTCCATTCCTGCCTGTATCTTCCTGGCAATTCTGGAGTTCTTCTTTTTCTCCACCTGTTCCACCATATTGCGCACGCCCCGCGCGTTTCCAAAATCTTTGCTGTTCTCCCGCTCCTTCTGGATACGTTCCCGGATCACCGGTTCCAGATGCTCCGCGAGACGCATCCCTCTTTTCTCGGCCATGTTCCGGAACAGGTACAAAAGCTCCTCGTCGGAGTAATCCTCAAAGTAGATTTCATTGGAAAGGCGGCTCGCCAGTCCCTGATTGGCGTCCAGGAATTTCTGCATTTCCCGGGCGTACCCCGCTACAATGACCATCAGATTCTCCCGTCTGTTCTCAAGCTCCGCCACCAGCGTATTGATTGCCTCCAGACCGAAATCGTCCCGCTCGCCTCCCGCCAGCGTGTACGCTTCATCGATAAACAGGATGCCCCCCTCTGCTTCTTTGAGCTTCTCCATGACTTTCCTGGCCGTGTGTCCCTGATACTGGCCGACCAGATCTTTCCGTCCCGTCTCCACGAACACGTTCTTTTTCAAAAGGCCAAGTTTCTTATAGATTTTACCGATGAGACGGGCTACCGTAGTTTTTCCGGTCCCGGCGTTCCCCATGAATACCAGGTGCAGCGTGCCGTGTCCCTGTACCTCCCTTCCCCTCTCCTTCATGTACTTCTTGACCTGAATATCGTCCACCATTTCCTGGACCTTTTCCTTCACGGACTTTAAGCCCACCAAGCCGTTCAATTCCCCAAGGAGTTCCTCCAGGGTTTTCTCTTCATCGGCTTTCCGGCCTGCCACCGCCTGTATATCCGCCTTGGTAATCAGATCCATCTGGGCGGCGCTGACGCTCATACCGGCGCCGCTCATCCGGATCAGGCGCGCGTTCATCTCTTCGATGACTTCGTCAAACAGATTCCGGACGCCCCGCGCATTGCCGAAATCCGGCGTCTTGGATTTTTGTTCCAGCATATTGTGGATATCCCCGTCCGAACCGGCCTCCAGCTCCATAGAGCGTTCCGCCGCCATCTTTTTGAAAATAACCGCCATCTCTTCCACGCTGTAATCTTCAAACTCGATTTCATTGCGGATGCGGCTCTTGAATCCCGGATTGGATTTCAGGAATTCCCGCATTTCTTCCTGATAACCAGCCAGAATGACCATCATGTAATCTTTGTTGTTTTCGATGGCCGCTATAAGCTCATCCACGGCCTCGTGCCCGAAGGTATCCCCGTCGTCCCTGCAAAGGGAATAGGCTTCGTCGATAAAGAGGACGCCGCCCATTGCTTCTTTTACCTTCTCTTTGACCAGTTTGGCCGTGTGCCCCTGATATTGGCCCACCAGGTCGCTCCTGGTGCAGGATACCATATGGCTGCCGTTGGGAAGAATGCCAAGCTGCTGGTAAATTCTACCGATGAGGTTGGCCACCGTGGTCTTCCCGGTGCCGGGATTTCCGGTAAACAGCATATGAAGCGTCCCGTGTCCGGCTGCCCTGCGGGCTCCCTTTTCCTCGGACTGTTTCTCAATGAGGATCGTCTCTATCCGTTTCTTAATCTGTGCCTTTACGTTGTTTAACCCGGTCAGATGATCTAACTTTTGCAGCAGCTCCTCCAGGCCTTCCTCCTCCATCTCCACCTCAAAGTCTTCCGGCATCAGGTATACCTTGGCGGCGTCGGAATCGTCGTCCCCCTCATAATACCGCCGGGCCATTTTCACGGACGCCTGATTGATGTAACGGTTCAAGGTGATGGCGTTCATAAACTCAGGGCTTCTGCATTCCATATTGATTTTGCGAAGGAGTACTTTTTCCGCGTCCGGATGGATTCTGAGCGCTTTCCCAGCCGCCGCTTTCTTGGCGATTTCCAGCAGTTCCCCGGGGGAATACCCGGGTATTTCCATGGTACTGTATAGGACGTCCTGTATTTCATCATCCAGTATCTGCAGTTTGGTTACCGCCTCTTTTGTTCCGGTCAAAACAATGGAAAGTGAGTCTTTCTTTTCATTCATCACCCTTCTAAGCTGGGCGGCGATACTTTTCGCATTGGGATTACCCGCATCGTCATCCAGAATATTCTGCACATTCTCTATGATAACCGTAATATCGCTCAGCTTGGCGAACAAATCCCGAATGCCCTCCGTCCGATCGTTCTCATAGGCGGCAAGCAGTTCTCCCGCCTCCAGCCGGGCCGCGCAATTATCCGCCCGGACTCCGAAATCATACAGAAGACCGCTTATGATCTCGCCCACCAGGGTCTTGCCGCTGCCTCTGGCACCCGCCACGGCAAAATGAGTGGATTTTAACAATTCCCCCTGGAACTGGCTCTCTTTGCGCTCATTTTGAAAGCGCAAAAGTTTATAAAAGCTATCCAGTTCCACCTGCACATGCTCCATACCGATCACTCCCTCGAAGCATTCCTTTATGTTTCTGGGGATCTGAACCGGTTTCTTTATTCTTTTTTTCTTATTTTTGCCGAACATTTCTGCAAGAGAAACCGAGCCTTCCCTGTGCCGCGGCTGCCTGGTATTTTTAAATTGTGGCGGTTCCGAAGATTCTGCCTGTACTTCCGGCTGGTTTTGTATCCCGGTTTCCTCCTGTTCCTCTGCGCTCTTCCCATATGTATGATTGCGCAGATAGTCTTCTGTCCGGCCCTCCTCCACGGCTTCCAGCAGTTCCTCGATTTCCATAATATAATCGCCCGCCGGGAACAGATTGTGGCACCTCTTTGCAATTTTTCTCGCTTTCTTCTCATCCCCCGCGGCCAGGTAAGCCCTGCTCAGACTTAACATGGGCAGTTCGTCATATTCCTCCCGCAGTTCTTCTTCCAGCTCTTCTATGATTTCATCGTAACGCTCCTGCTCCATCATGGAATCGTACTGTGCCTGTTTCATTGCAGTTCTCCTAACTGACCGTATAATCTCTGAGAATCCCCGTGACATCTTTTATGGCGTCTTCATCCATATTGGCGGCCCGTTTCATATGGTACTCTTCCTCAAACTCCATGTCCGGCAGAGCAATATGAATGTGGATCAGCTGATGTTTATCCAGTCCGATTTTAATCAGTACCAATGACTTAGCGGGAGTGTTGTCAGGCAAATAAATCTCAAATTTTCCTATGGTAGTCACATCCGTCACTTCCAGATACTCTCCTTCCGTCACCGTCAGTTCAATCTTTTTCTGGTTATCCGCCATCGTCAGAAAACGCTGCTCAATTTCTACCGGCACCTTGGAGTTTTTGGGAATGATAATGTTATTTTCTTCCGTATTCCCCTTTATCACCACCACTCCTATGCTATGAGAGCATACATCTACAAACCGGGCATCCTTATTCCCACACAGCTCCGAGTAAATAGCCGCTCCCAATGCCACCGCCTCATTGGGATTGATGTCTTTCGATGGCTCCCTGCCAATGAAATGTTCTACTTTTTCTGCAATATACGGAATTCTGCTGGAACCTCCAACCAATAAAACTTTATCAATCTCTTTCTTCTCAAGTCCTGCCGATTTCAGGGCTTCTTCCATTTTCAGTTCTGTACGCCGGTACACCTTCGAAATCATCTTTTCAAACTGTTCGCGGGAAATTTCAATCTTTTCTCGTATTTTCCCTGCTTTGACGATGATATTTGTAGTCTTGCGGCTGCTGAGTTCAATCTTGGCCGCTTCCGCATCCTTATACAAATCCTGCAGAATATCAATATATTCTTCGTCTTCAATGTCCACATCATGTTCGCGTTCTATATAATCTCTGACGTAATCAATGATGCACTGATCAAAAAAACGTCCGCCTGCATTCGATAAACCGTCCGTACTCAGCACTTCCATATGCTCATTATCATCGATATGTAAGATTGTTACGTCAAAAGTTCCGCCGCCCAGGTCATAAATCATAATGTTTTCATTTGTTATCTTCTGCTTCCTCTGATAGCACAAGGCTGCCGCAGTCGGCTCATTGATCATGCCAAGCAGCGGATAGCCCGCAATCGCAGCTGCGTCCTCCGTTGCTTTTCTCCTTGCATCGGTAAAGTATGCGGGCACCGTGATCACAACGCCGTCAATCTTTTGCCCAAGATACTCTTCCGAATCCTGCACCACCTTACGAATCACAAAACTGGATATCATCTCGGGAGTATATTTCTTGCCGTCATATTCCTTCATAATTTTGTTCTTACCCATGTAGTTTTTGACATCCATAACCACATTTTCGGGATACAGAATCGCATTATCCTTGGCCGCCTTTCCCACAATGATCTCATGATTACTGTCGGGGTCAAAAAAAACGACAGAAGGCGTCAGCTTGCTCCCATCGTTGTTACTGGCTATTTGCGGTTCCCCTTTATGATCCATATAAGCTCCTGCTGAAAAAGTTGTACCCAAATCAATCCCTAATATCATAATCTCCACTCTCCGCAATTCCGTCCATCTGTCCGTACATATTTGTTTTATTATATCACAGCAATCGTCATTTTTCAATATTCGCTCCCCCCCCGAGTTTGCCCCCCGAGTTTGCCACTTGTCCTACAAAACTAAATAAAAAATTTCCCCCGAGTTTGCCACTTGTAAATAAAAACTAAATAAAAAATTTCCTTATTTTGCAA